>JBAPYW010000093.1:0-26062 GCA_049284935.1 Xanthobacteraceae bacterium | reverse complement strand
GCTCCGCGGGCGTTACCCGCGCCGGCCTGTCCCAGTCCAGTGAAAGCACCTCACGCGCCGGTCGTAGTGCCGGCAGAATGATGCCCAAGCCGCCCGGGAGCGGAGGTGACGAGCCCCCGCCCGCGGGAACCGCTCTTGCCCCATCGGCCGCTGTCACCCGGCCGACGTCCTTAGGTGGGCAAGATTCGCTATTAAGTAACCGATTGCGAGACTCTTGTCAAGAGATGGTCCCCCCGACGGTGACTGTAAAAACACTCTCCCCGGTGGGGAGAGGTCGCGCGCGAAGTGCGCGGGTGAGGCCGCGGCCTGTTCGGCGGCTGCGAGCACGCCGCGTCGCCCTAGGCCCGTTTGGGCAATCGCCTGATCTGCGCACCCGTCGTTTTCTCCGCGACGCGAATGTCGTAGGCGCTCTGCAGATTGAGCCAGAACTGTGCACTGGTGCCAAACCAGTGACCGAGCCGCAGCGCCGTGTCGCCGGTGATCGCTCGCTTGCCGTGCAATATCTGCGTGATGCGGTTTGCCGGCACGCGCAACTGGCGTGCAAGCTCGCTCGGCGTGACCGCGATCTCGGCGAGTTCCTCGGCGAGGACTTCCCCCGGATGAATGGCGGGTCTGGTCATGGTTTTCCTCAGTGGTAATCGACGATTTCGACATTCGAAGGGCCGCGCGCACCGCGCGGCCACACGAAGCAGATTCGCCATTGCGCGTTGATCCGTATGCTGAACCGGCCGGCGCGATCCCCCTTCAAGGCTTCGAGACGATTGCTTCGTAACGCGCGCAGTTCATCCAAAGCCGTCGCGGCATCGAGAATTTCGAGGCGGCGATAGGCTTGCCGAGCAAAGCCTTGAAATTCGCGAACGAAACGCCCGTCGGCAATCGCCTGGGTACGCGCGTCCCGGTAGCTCAGGATTATTACGGGACCAGATAAACGTGTTGACGTTTTACGTCAAGCGTACAAACCTGGTCGGGCTGCTGTTTCCGTCACCCCGAGGTACTCGGCGCGAAGCGATGGAACCTGACCATCGGGCCGGGCCGTGTTGGCCAAACTCACCAACGGCTCCGGCCCCCTCCCGACCCTGCCATGATTCAGCCAAGGCTTTGGTACTATGATTCAAATTGCGTCACGGGCGGAGGGGTCCTTTGTTTCCAGCACTGTTTCCAGCACGCCGGTTTGTTCCTGCCGTCACGACGTTATTGCCGATCGCAGGCGCATTGTTGCTTTTCCCGGCCGCGGATGCGCGCGCCGCGGGCCTGTTCGGCTCTTGCGAAGACGCCGCCGATATCGCGGTCCTCTCGGCGCCTTTGGCGCCGTGGACCGGGGCGCCGCTGCGCGTCATCGTCGCCGCGGAGAAGCCGCTCGACGGCGAACTGTCGCTGATCACGCCCGAGGGCCGGGTCGCCGCCAAATCGCGCGGCCGGATGGGCGGGCCGCCCTATTTCTGGTTCGCCGAGATGCCGTCGCCGGCGGCGGGCACGTGGCGCGCGACGCTCACAGCGGCCGGCTGCAGCCCGATCAGCCGCGACATCGTCGTCGCCGACGCCCCCTCGCCGGCGCCCGCCGCGGGCGGCACTTGGCCGCTGCGCAACAACTGGAACCGCGCCAGCGAGAATCTCTATTCCGCCTGGATCGAGAAGCTGTTCGACGCGCCGCTCGACGCCGAACCGTCGTGGCCGACGCTGCGCGAGGTGCTGCACGACCGCTCGCGCAATATGCTGTTCAACTATCTGGGCCGCGGCGAAGACGAGGCGAAGATCGTGATCAGCCCCGACTGCGCCGACCTGGTGTACTTCCTGCGCGCCTATTTCGCCTACAAGATGGGACTGCCGTTCGGCTATTCGAAGTGCTCGCGCGGCGGCGGCGGCAGCCCGCCGAAGTGCTACGGCTGGTTCACCAACGTGAGCCCCGACCCAGGACGGCCGGCGGCCTCGTTCGCCGAATATCTGCGCGTGGTCGCCGACGCCGTGCAGTCCGGCGCCGTGCGCGTCGCCGCCAACGACGACCGCACCGATTTCTACACCGTGCCGCTGTCGCAGCAGACGCTGCGCCCGGGCACCGTGTACGCCGATCCGTACGGCCACGTGATGGTCCTGGTGCGGCGGGTGCCGCAGGCGGGCGGCGGCGCCGGCGTCTTCCTCGCCGTCGACGGCGAGCCCGACGGCACCGTGGCGCGCAAGCGGTTCTGGCGCGGCAATTTCCTCTTTGCCCACGAGCCCTCGCTCGGCAGCCCCGGCTTCAAGCGCTTCCGGCCGATCGTGCGCGAAGCGGGCGGCGGCCTGCGCCGGCTCACCAATGCCGAAATCGCCAAGGATCCGCAGTACGGCGACTTTTCACTGCAACAGTCGCAGCTCTCGGTCGAAGACTTTTACGACCGCATGGACGACGTGATGTCGCCGCAGCCGCTCGATCCGTTCCGGGCCATGAAGGCGGCGATCGACTCGCTGGAAGAGCAGGTCAAAACGCGCGTGGGGTCGGTCGAGAATGGCCGCAAGTACCAGAACGGGCACGGCGGCGACGCCGGTATGCCGGACGGCCCCGCGATCTTCGCCACCACGGGGGCCTGGGAGGATTTCGCCACCCCGGCGCGCGACTTCCGGCTCCTGATCGCCATCGACGTGGTGCGCTTCTATCCGGATAAAGTGGCGCGGCAGCCGCAACGCTACGCCATGCCGTTCGGCAAGAGCGCCGCCGCCGTGCAGGCCGAAATGCAGAGCGTGCTCGCGGCCGAGCTTGCTTCGCGCAAGTTCACCTATACGCGCAGCGACGGCTCGGCCTGGACGCTCTCGCTCAAGGACGTGGTCGACCGCGCCGCCGAATACGAGATGGGCTACAATCTGAACGACTGCGTCGAGCTGCGCTGGGGCGCGCCGGCGGGGAGCGCCGAGGCCTCGACCTGCAAGCGCCATGCGCCGGCGGCGCAGCGCGCCAAGATGACGGATTACCGCCGCTGGTTCCGCGAGCGGCACTGGCCGGCAAGGGCTTAGCGGCTGGACCGGACTCAATTAGTTGGCGGGAGGGGCACTCGTTCGCGCGATGCCGGACCAAGGCGATTTTGGCTCAAGCGAATGGCACGACACGCTTCGCAGCGGCGAGCGCGTGCTGATCCGCCGGGTGCGGCCTGAAGACACGGCGTTATACCCGGATTTTTTAGCCGATGTCAGCGCCGAGGATTTGCGCCTTCGATTTTTCGCGCGCATCGCCGAGCTCAGCGGCGCGGAGGCCGATAAGCTCGCCCATCTCGACTACAGGTACGACATGGCTTTCGTCGCGCTCGATGAAGACACCGGTCGCATGCTCGGGCTCGTGCGTTTGAAGGACGAGCTTGACGAAATAACCGCGGAATTCGCCATCCTGGTCCGCTCGCGCCTCAAGGGTCACGGGCTCGGCTGGCTGCTGATGCGGCACATCATCGATTACGCCAAAGAAAAAGGCCTGCGGCGCGTGTATGGCGATGTGTTGGCGGAAAACACCACCATGCTGCAAATGTGCGCCGAACTCGGTTTCCGCGAGCTGGACATGGGATCGCATATGCGGCGCTTTGTGCTGGATCTTCCGGCGCGCACCTCAGGATGACGGCATGTTGACCGTCTTCCCCGGCCATTTGCAGAGATCGGCGATCAGGCATTTTTCGCACAGCGGCCGGCGGGCGAGGCAGACGTAGCGGCCGTGCAGGATGAGCCAGTGGTGCGCGTGCAGGCGATAGCGCTCGGGCACGACCTGCATCAGCTTCATTTCCACGTCGAGCGGGGTCTTGCCGACGGCCAGGCCGGTGCGGTTGCCGACGCGGAAGATGTGGGTGTCCACGGCGATGGTCGGCTCGCCGAAGGCGATATTGAGAACGACGTTGGCGGTTTTCCTGCCGACGCCCGGCAGTGCTTCAAGCGCGGCGCGGTCTTGCGGCACCTTGCCGCCGTGCGCGGCGACGAGCTGGCGCGACAGCGCGATCACGTTCCTCGCCTTGGTGCGATAAAGCCCGATGGTCTTGATCAGCTCGCGCACGCGCGCTTCGCCGAGCTTGACCATCTGCTCCGGCGTGTCGGCGAGCTTGAACAAAGCCGGCGTCGCCTTGTTGACCCCGGCATCGGTCGCCTGCGCCGACAGCACGACCGCCACCAAGAGCGTGAACGGATTGATGTGCTGCAGTTCGCCGCGCGGGGTCGGATTGGCGGCGGCGAAGCGGCGGAACGCTTCCTCGATTTCGGCCGTTGTCCATTGCGGCAACTCGCCATGGGCGGCCGCGGCGTCGGCCTTGCCCTGCGCCTTGCGGGCTTTGACGTGCGCCGCCTTGCCCTTGCGGGCGGCTTTAAGGTTCTGCCGAGTGGTCTTTCGCGCCATGTTTCCCGTATAGTCACCGCCATGCACGACGACAACAGCGCCCCCGACGCCTTCGCCGAGCCGGAAATCTTTTCGGCTGTGATCACGCCGCACCGCTCGCTGGGCAATACCGGTTTTCTCGTGCTGATGCTGTGCATCGGCGCCGTCAGCTTCGTTTGTGGGCTATTGTTCCTGGTCCTCGGCGCCTGGCCGGTATTCGGCTTCTTCGGACTCGACGTCCTGCTGATCTACTGGGCGTTCCAGGCCAACTTTCGCGCCGCGCGGGCTTATGAGGTGGTGACGGTCACCGCCTCCGAGCTAAAGGTGCGCAAGGTCAGCCAGCGCGGCCGCGTGCGCGAGTGCACGCTCAACCCGCTGTGGGTGCGGCTCGACCGCATCGTGCACGAGGAATTCGGCATCGAGCGGCTGTTTCTGGTCTCGCACGGGCGGCGGCTGCCGATCGCCGCTTTTCTCGGGCCGCACGAGAAGGCAAGCTTTGCGCTGGCGCTGGCGAACGCGCTCGGCGAAGCAAAGCGCGGGCCGACGCGCAGGGTGGAGCAAGGCAGAAATCGGGTGGGTTGAACGGCGATTAGGCCCTAGATGGGAGGAAATATGGAGGCACCCATGCTGTCGCCCGATCGCGTTACGGACCTGACGCCCCTCGCCACCGCCGCCGGCGATTACGAGGTGGTGCGCCGCGCCATCGGCCACATCCGCAGCTATTGGCGCGAGCAGCCGGAGATCGAGACCATCGCCGAGGCGGCCGGCGTCACGCCGACCGAGCTGCATCATCTGTTCCGCCGCTGGGCCGGCATTACCCCGAAAGCCTTTTTGCAGGCGCTGACGCTCGACAGCGCGCGGCGCCTGCTGCGCGATTCGGCGAGCGTGCTTGACGCCACCTATGAGGTCGGCCTCTCCGGTCCCGGCCGGCTGCACGATTTGTTCGTCACCCACGAAGCGATGTCGCCGGGCGAATGGAAGGCGGGCGGCGAAGGCTTGACCATCCGCTTCGGCCTGCATCCGTCGCCGTTCGGCACGGCGCTGATCATGGCAACCGAGCGCGGTCTTGCCGGTCTCGCTCTGGCCGATCGCGGCAAAGAGCAAAGTGCGCTCGCCGACATGAAGAGCCGCTGGCCGAAGGCGCGCTATGTCGAAGACGCCGCCACCACGGCGGCGTTCGCCAAGCGTATTTTCGATCCGTCGCAGTGGCGGCCGAGCGAACCGCTGCGCGTCGTGCTCATCGGCACCGACTGGGAGGTCCGGGTCTGGGAGGCGCTGCTGAAAATCCCGATGGGCAAAGTCGCAACCTATTCGGCGATCGCCGGCAAAGTCCGCTCGCCTGCTGCGGCGCGCGCCGTCGGCGCCGCGGTCGGCAAAAATCCGATTTGTTTCGTCGTGCCGTGCCACCGCGTCATCGGCAAGAGCGGCGAACTGACCGGCTATCACTGGGGCATCACCCGCAAACGCGCCATGCTCGGCTGGGAAGCAGGGCAGGTCGGCGCGGCGTAGCCTCTACGCCGCCAAATCCTTCTTCTCGGCCACCGTCGAATCGGCATTGAGCCGGTAGATCAGCGGCACGCCGGTCGCGATCTCGCGCGCGACGATCTCCTTCGGCGACAGTCGCTCCAGCACCATCACCAGCGCGCGCAGCGAATTGCCGTGGGCGGAGACCAGCACGTTGTCGCCGCGCAGCGCGCGCGGCAGCATCTCCTGGATGTAATAAGGCAGCACGCGGGCGGCGGTGTCTTTCAGGCTCTCGCCGCCGGGCGGTGCGACATCGTAGGAGCGCCGCCAGGCATGTACCTGCTCGGCCCCCCACTTCACGCGCGCATCGTCCTTGTTAAGGCCGACGAGGTCGCCGTAGTCGCGCTCGTTGAGCGCCTGATCCTTGAACACCGGAATGCTCGTTTGCCCGATCTCCTCGAGCATGAGGTCGAGCGAATGCTGAGCGCGAACGAGCGCCGAGGTGAAGGCGACATCGAAGCGGATATTCTGCGCCTTGAGCTTGCGCCCGGCGCTGCGCGCTTCCGCGACACCGTTGTCGGTAAGGCCGACGTCACGCCAGCCGGTAAAGAGATTTTTCAGATTCCACTCGCTCTGACCGTGCCGGACCAACACAAGGATGCGCTCACCCATTCGTCGTCCTTTTGCTTTCGCGTGCGGGATTTCAAATGTCTCGGAGGCCCAACACGTCCGCCATCGAGTAAAGCCCGGGCTTCTTGCCGCGCGCCCACAGCGCCGCATGCAGCGCGCCGCGGGCAAAGATCATGCGGTCCTCGGCGCGGTGCGTGAGCTCCAGGCGCTCGGCCGGGCCGGCGAAGATCACGGTATGGTCGCCGACGACGGTGCCGCCGCGCAAAGATGCAAAACCGATATCCGCCGCCCGGCGCGGGCCGGTCATGCCGTCACGTCCGCGCACCGAATGGGCCGCGAGATTGAGGCCGCGGCCGGCTGCGGCGGCGCGGCCGAACATGAGCGCGGTGCCGGACGGCGCGTCGATTTTCCTGTTGTGGTGCATTTCCAGAATCTCGATGTCGTAATTCTCATCGAGCGTCTGCGCCACGCGCTTGACCAAGGCGGCGAGCAGATTGACCCCGAGGCTCATATTGCCGGATTTGACGATCGTTGCCCGGCTCGCCGCTTTCCCGATCACCGCCTCCTCCTCGGCCGAATGGCCGGTAGTGCCGATGACGTGGACGATGCCGGCCGCGGCGGTCAGTTCCGCCAAGAGGAGCGTCGCCGCCGGAATCGTAAATTCGATCAACCCGTCGGTGCCCTTGAGCAGCGGCGCGACATCGCTGACGACCTTGACGCCGTTCGGCCCAAGCCCGGCGAGCTCGCCGGCGTCGCGGCCGATGACAGCCGAATCCGCGGCTTCCGCCGCTCCGACAAGCGTCACGCCCTTGGTCGCGGCAATGGCATGGATCAGCGTGCGCCCCATGCGCCCGCCAGCGCCGGCGATCACCAGCCGCATGTCGGAATTTGCAGCAGTCATTGCGCTCGTCCGCTCGTCTCCGCTTGCCGCGGGGGTATAGCGGGGCGGCGGCAAGGCAGCAACACGGCAGACCTTACGGCTGCGGGCCGTCATAGCCCTCGACGATGACGAGATCGACGCTGGCGTGCGGCTTCCGCACCTTGATGTTGGCCTGATATTCGGGCGACTGATAGCAGGCGAGCGCCGCCGCGTAATCGGGAAACTCGATCACCACGTTGCGCGAGCGGCTTTCCCCTTCCACGCATTCGAACTTGCCCGCGCGCACGACGAAGCGGCCGCCGTATTTGCGGAAGATGGCGGCATTCGCCGCGGCATAGGGCTTGTAGCCTTCGTCATTATGCACGTCGACGCGCCCGATCCAGTAACCCTTGGCCATGTCATTCCTCCTTCGCCGCTTCCTCGGCAATTTCCGCAATGATCGCCTGCGCCGCCGCCCGCGGATCGGCCGCGGCGACGATCGGCCGGCCGACCACGAGATAATCGGCGCCCGCTTTAACGGCCAAAGCCGGCGTCGCGATGCGTTTCTGGTCCCCCGCCGCGGCGCCGGCCGGGCGGATGCCCGGCGTCACCAGCGTCATTTTCGGCCCGACGATCGGACGCAGATTCGCCGCCTCTTCGGCGGAACAAACCAGGCCGTCGACGCCGATATCATGCGCCTGCGCCGCGCGCTCGGCGACGAGCTCCGGCACGGTGAAGTCGTAGCCGGCCGCCGCGAGGTCGGCATCGTCGTAGGAGGTGAGCACAGTGACGGCGAGGATGCGCAGCGACCCCTCACGCGCTTCGACGGCGGCTTTCATGGTCTGCGGATAGGCATGAACGGTCAGGAAAGTGGCGCCGAGCCGGGCCACGCTTTTGACGCCCTCCCTCACGGTGTTGCCGATGTCGTGGAGCTTGAGATCGAGAAAGACCCGCTTGCCGGCGCCGGTGAGCGTCTGCGCGTATTCAAGCCCGCCGGCAAAAGCGAGCTGATAGCCGATCTTGTAGAACGACACGGCGTCGCCGAGCCGCGCCACCATGGCCCGCGCCGCCTCGACCGAGGATAGATCAAGCGCGACGATCAGGCGCTCGCGCGGCTCGATCACCATGGCTATCCCCTTCACGCTGTTCGACGCGGCATCATATCCGCGATCTCGACCAGGCGGCGGGCGAGCGCCTTCAACGCCGCCGCGAGACGTTCATCCTTGAGGTTGTCGCGCTCGTCGAACGCCTGGTCCGCATGCGCCACCGTGATTTGTTCGGGAATCACCAGCGCGCCGCAACCGAGTTCGAGAATTTGCCGCAACGCCATGAGCGAACGAAGGCCGCCGGCGGCGCCGGGCGAGGCCGCGCCGATGGCGAATACGCGGCCCTTGAAGGCGGCGTAGGTCGGCTCGCCGGCATCGCGCACGCGCGAGATCCAGTCGATGGCGTTCTTCAAGAGCGGCGTGACCGAGGCGCTGTATTCGGGGCTGGCGATGAAAACGCCCCGATGCGCCTCCACCATGCGCCGCAGCTGCAGCGCATGGTGCGGCACACCGCGGACGGCAAAGTCGGCGTCGAACAGCGGCAGCGGATAATCGACGAGCGAGATGCGGGTCACATCGGCCTCGGCGAACGCCAACTCCCTGGCTGCGAGCGCGGCGAGCCGCGCATTGTGCGAGCCGGAGCGCAACGAGCCGGCCATGACCAGGATTTTCGGAGAAGCCATTGTCGGACGACGGAGGACGGAGGACCGACCGGCAGCATATCCTATCTGCCGTCTGTCGTCCGTCCTCTGTCGTCCGACCTCCGATAGACCCACACGCGCGCCGGCGGCAGGTTCATCCAAATGCGTTCGGAGGCTTCCGCCGAGAAGCCGCCGAGCCGCCGCGGCAACGGCGAAGCCACCGAATAGGTGAACTGCACGAAGGGTGCGCCCGGCAGCATGAGGTCGAAGGCGTCGCGAATGAGCCGCAACCGCATCTTGATCGGCTTGGTCACCAGCGGCAGACCGGAAACGACCGCGGCGGCGGGCTGCAGCAGCAGCGTTTCCAGCAGCCGGCGGAGACTGTAAGCATCGCCCTGCACCAAAGTCGCTTCGGGATAGCGTTTGCGCAGGATTCGGCAGAACTTCGGATTGAATTCGACCAGCACCAGGCGCGACGGCGCGACGCCGGCCTCGACCAGCGCTTCCGTCACCGCCCCGGTTCCGGGTCCCAGTTCGACGACCGGTCCATTGCTATGGGGATCGACATAGCGCGCCATGGTGCGCGCGAGAATCTTGCCGGAGGGCGTCACCGCACCGGTGGAGAGCGGCCGTTCGAACCAAGAGCGCAGGAAACTCACCTCGTCGTCGAGCCGGATACCGCGCTTGCGCTCGAATTGCCGGATTTGCTCTTCGATCTTCTTGCCGATGCCGTCGCTCTTCTGCTCGAACAGCCGGAGTTGGCGGCCGATGTTGCGCTCGATAAGGGTCTTGCGGAGTTCGAGAAGCCGGAGCTGGCGCTCGACTGTCTGTTCGAATTTGTGCAGGGCGGGAAGTGACATGGCAATCACGCGACGAAGATCGCCTTTCTAGAACATTTGAGGCGCGAAGGCCAGCACGCGGTCCCGGCGTGCCGATGGACTTTAGGCGGAGTTGGCCCGGCTGGTGCCGAAGCCGTCGATGAACTCCTTGACCTTGCCAAAGAATCCCGAGGATTCGGGCTGCGTTTCCGTCGACGACAGACGGTCGAACTCGGCCAATAGCTCGCGCTGCCTCTTGGTGAGGTTCTGCGGGGTCTCGACCACGACCTGGACATACATGTCGCCGCTCTGCCGCGCGCGCAGCACCGGCATTCCCTTGTTCTGCAGGCGGAAGCGTCGGCCGGATTGCGTCCCCTCGGGGATTTTCACCCGCGTTTTGCCGCCGTCGATCGTCGGCACCTCGAACTCTCCGCCGAGCGACGCGGTCACCAGGGAGACAGGCACGCGGCAGTGCAGATCGGCACCGTCGCGCTGAAAGAACGGGTGCGCGCCGATCGACAGGAAAATGTAGAGATCGCCCGGGGGGCCGCCGCGCACGCCCGCCTCGCCCTCGCTGGCGAGCCGGATGCGGGTGCCGTCCTCGACACCGGGCGGAATGTTCACCGACAAAGTCCGCTCGCGCGTCACGCGGCCGGAGCCCGCGCACGACGCGCACGGACTGTCGATCACTTGGCCGCGGCCTTGGCAGTTCGGGCAGGTGCGCTCCAGCGTGAAGAAGCCTTGCGCCTGACGGACCCGGCCTTGACCGCCGCACATCGGGCACGCCTTCGGCTTGGTGCCGGACTTGGCGCCGGTGCCGGAGCAGGCCTCGCAGGTGACCGAGGTCGGGATGCGGATCTGCGCCGTCTTGCCCGCGTAGGCTTCCTGCAGCGAAATCTCCATATTGTAGCGCAAGTCGGCGCCGCGCTCGCGTCCGGAACCGCGTCCGCGCCGGCCGCCCATGCCGAACAGATCGTCGAATATGTCGGAGAAGGTCGTGGCGAAGTCGGATCCGAAGCCGTGCGCCGCGGCGCCCATGCCGCCGTGCTCGAATGCCGCGTGGCCGAAACGATCATAGGCCGCACGTTTGTCGGGGTCCTTGAGGATCTCGTAGGCCTCGTTGATCTCCTTGAAGCGATGTTCGGCGTCGTTATCCCCGGGATTGCGATCCGGGTGCCACTGCATCGCCTGTTTGCGAAATGCAGCTTTGATGTCGCTGTCGCTTGCGGTGCGCTCGACCGACAGAGTTTCGTAGTAGCAGCGCTTGGCCATCACTCCCCACCCGATGACGTCCAATCATCCCCATTCAAAGTGCAGGACGAAAGTTGCCAAGTCAAAAACGTGCACCCCCGTTTTGCGTGCGGGGGTGCGATTTTGACAGCGCGCAGCGGCATCGAGCGCCTCGCCGGATCAAGCCGATTTCTTGTTCTTCTTGTCGTCGTCGACTTCGGTGAACTCGGCGTCGACCACGTCTTCCTTCTTGCCTTCGGCCGTTCCGGCACCGCCGTCGGCACCGGCCGGCTGTTCGGCGGACTGCTTGTACATCGCCTCGCCCAGCTTCATGGAAGCCTGCGCCAGCGCATTGCTCTTCGCCGTGATTGCGTCCGCATCGTCGCCCTTCAAGGCTTCCTTGAGGTCGGCGATGGCATTTTCGATCGCGCGCCGGTCGGCGTCGCCGACCTTGGCGCCATGCTCGGTCAGCATCCTCTCGGTCGAATGCACCAGCGCCTCGGCGTGATTCTTCGCCTCGACCTGCGCCTTGCGCTTCTTGTCCTCTTCGGCGTGCGCTTCGGCGTCCTTGACCATCTTCTGGATGTCGGCCTCGCTCAAGCCGCCCGACGCCTGGATGCGGATCTGCTGCTCCTTGCCGGTGCCCTTGTCCTTGGCCGAGACATTAACGATGCCGTTGGCGTCGATGTCGAAGGTGACTTCGATCTGCGGCACGCCACGCGGCGACGGCGGAATGCCGATGAGATCGAACGAGCCGAGCAGCTTGTTGTCGGCCGCCATTTCACGCTCGCCCTGGAACACGCGGATGGTCACCGCGGTCTGGCCGTCTTCGGCGGTGGAGAACACCTGGCTCTTCTTGGTCGGGATCGTGGTGTTACGATCGATCAGCCGGGTGAATACGCCGCCCAGCGTCTCGATGCCGAGCGACAGCGGCGTCACGTCGAGCAACAGCACGTCCTTGACGTCGCCCTGCAGCACGCCAGCCTGAATCGCGGCGCCGACCGCCACCACCTCGTCCGGGTTGACGCCCTTGTGCGGCTCCTTGCCGAACAACTGCTTGACGACCTCCTGCACCTTCGGCATGCGCGTCATGCCGCCGACCAGGACCACCTCGTTGATCTCGGCCGCGGACAGGCCGGCGTCCTTGAGCGCCTGCCGGCACGGCTCGATGGTCTTCTGAATCAGATCATCGACCAGCGCCTCGAACTTGGCGCGGGTGAGTTTCATGGTCAGATGCTTCGGCCCCGACGCATCCGCGGTGATGAACGGCAGATTGATCTCGGTTTGCGTTGTCGACGACAGCTCGATCTTGGCTTTTTCCGCGGACTCCTTGAGCCGCTGCAGCGCCAGCTTGTCGCGGCGCAGATCGATGCCCTGCTCTTTCTGGAACTCGTCGGCCAGATAGTTGACCAACCGCATGTCGAAATCTTCGCCGCCGAGGAAGGTGTCGCCGTTGGTCGACTTCACCTCGAACACGCCGTCGCCGATTTCGAGAATCGAAATATCGAAAGTGCCGCCGCCGAGGTCGTAGACCGCGATCATGCCGGTCTTGGTCTTGTCGAGCCCGTAGGCGAGCGCGGCTGCCGTCGGCTCGTTGATGATCCGCAACACTTCGAGACCGGCGATCTTTCCGGCGTCCTTGGTGGCTTGGCGCTGGGCGTCGTTGAAATAGGCCGGAACGGTGATGACCGCCTGCTCGACCTTGCTGCCGAGATAGGCCTCCGCGGTCTCTTTCATCTTCTGCAAAATGAAGGCGGAAATCTGCGAAGGCGAATAGCTCTTGCCCTCGATCTCGACCCAGGCGTCGCCGTTGCTGGCGCGGACGATCTTGTAGGGAACGAGCTTCTTATCCTTCTCCACCATCGGGTCGTCGTAGCGCCGGCCGATCAGGCGCTTGACCGCAAAAATCGTGCGCTCGGGATTGGTGACTGCCTGCCGCTTGGCCGGCTGGCCGACCAGCCGCTCGCCCTCGTCCGTAAAAGCGACGATGGACGGCGTCGTGCGCATTCCCTCCGCGTTCTCGATGACCTTGGGCGTCTTGCCTTCCATGACGGCGACGCAGGAATTCGTGGTCCCGAGATCGATACCGATGACCTTGGCCATGGTGTTTAATCCTCTCTTTATCGGCAGGCCGGGCGGGCCCAAAAAGGCGCCCCAGGTCCAACCCCCGTACAATTCTCACCGGCGCCCGGCGCTATTTCCGGGCGATTTCCCTTGGCTCATATAGGAGGGCATGATCGGGCCGCAAGACAGGATGATGGAGCGAACACACGACACTTGCCGGGACGTGCTGATAACCGGGATGAAGGCCCGCGCATGAACTCATCGACGCGCTTGGCGGGGCTGCGCCTCTATCCGGGGCATCTCGATCGCAACCGACAGGCGGATTTGCTCGCCGCCGTGCGCACTATCTCCGCCGCGGCGCCGCCGTTTACGCCGCGCATGCTGAAATCGGGACGGCCGTTCACGGTCCGCATGTCGAACTGCGGGCCACTCGGTTGGGTATCGGACCAAAGCGGCTACCGCTATCAGCCGACGCATCCCGAGACCGGACGCCCCTGGCCGCCGATACCGGCGACGCTGCTAGCGTTATGGGACGAGTTGGCCCGCTATCCGGACCCGCCGGAGGCCTGTCTGATCAACTTCTACGGCCCCACCGCGAAAATGGGTCTGCATCAGGATCGCGACGAGGAGGATTTCGCTGCGCCGGTGGTCTCGATTTCGCTGGGCGATTCCTGCCTGTTCCGCGTCGGCGGACTGAAACGCAGCGAGCCCACCCGCGCCTTCCGCCTCAGCTCGGGCGACGTCCTCGTCCTCGGCGGCGACGCCCGCCTTGCCTTCCATGGCGTCGATCGAGTTTATCCGGGCACATCAAGCTTGCTCCCGGAAGGGGGACGGATCAATCTGACCTTGCGCCGGGTGACGCGGAGCGCGGGCGAAACGGCGCGCCCCCGATCCGCAGCAGAGGCTTTGCATGGTGACCGATAGCAAGTTGCGTATTCGCAAAGCTGCCGCCGGCCTGGCAACCGCGGTCGCGCTGATGCTCCTGGCGGCGCCGGTCCGCGCCGCCGATCCGATCTTCCCGCCCGGGTCCCGCATCGGCCTGGTTCCGCCGGCCGGGATGGTGACGGCCGATGCGTTTTTTGGGTTCTCGGATCCGGACAAGGACGCCGCGATCCTCATCGCCGCCTTGCCGGCCGCAGCCTATTCCCAGATCGAAAAAACGATGGACACCGAGGTCTTGCGAAAGCAAGGCATCACCTTGGACAAACGCGAGCCGATGCAGCTCAGCGTCGGCAAAGGTTTTCTCTTCACCGGCTGGCAAGTTGTGGACAAGGCGCGTTACCGCAAGTGGCTCTTGCTGGCGGCGGCGAGCGACCTCACCGCGCTGGTCACCGTCCAGGTCCCGGAGCACGAGAACGCTTATTCGGATCGTGTCGTGCGCGCGGCGCTGGCAACGCTGGCGGTACGCCCCACCGTGCCGCAGGCGGAGGAGCTGAGCCTGTTGCCGTTCGCCGTTGGCGACCTGGCCGGATTTAGAATCGACAGCGTGCTGCCAGGCCGCGCCCTCGTCCTCAGTGACGTGCAAGGCGAAGGCCCCAATGATTCTGCCAAGGAGCCATCGGAACGAGACCTCAATGCGCGCGTGCTGCTCGCCGCCATGCCGGGCGGGCCTAAGGAACCGGATGACCGCGCCAACTTCGCCCGGTTGTCGTTCAACGAAATCACCGGCGTCAGGAACGTCCACATCACGATGTCCGAGCCATTGCGCATCGGCGGTCAGCCCGGATATCAAACCATGGCGGAAGCCAAGGATGCGCGCAGCGGCAACGACGTGATGGTGGTGCAGTGGCTGCGCTTCGGCAGCAGCGGCTTCCTGCAAATGACCAGCGTCGCGCGAGCTGATAATTGGATCGGCGTTCTCGCACGCCTGCGCGCGATCCGCGACAGCGTCGAACCGAAGTGAGTTTCAGCGCGGCTTTAGAGCACGATCCGCAAAGAAAGCCTGCCCTCGGATTTGGTCCGAGGGTGGAAGCCGGTTCTTCGAAAAGATCATGCTCCACTAAGATATTAGCGCGCCAATCGATTCAATTGGTGGCGATTGCGCTCTATGACTCTTTCGCTGTGGCGGCGTTGTCGTTGGCGGTCTGCGAGGCCGGCGCAGACTTCGGCCCGCCCTTCGACACCCCGACCATCGCCGGCCGCAAGACGCGCTCGCCGATCATGTAGCCGGGCTGCACAACTTCGACGACGCTGCCGGCCGCCACCGAGGGGTTGGGGACTTCGAACATGGCCTGATGGAAATTGGGATCGAATTTCTCGCCGCGCGGGGTGAACTGGCGCACGCCGTTCTTTTCCAGCGCCTTCAAGAGTTCGCGCTCCGTCAGTTCGACGCCGTCGATCAGCGCCTTGACGCCGGGCTCGGCGCTGGCGCGTAGCTCCGGCGAAACCGCATCGAGCGCCCGGCGCATATTGTCCGCGACGGCGAGTATGTCGCGCGCAAACGAAGTGACGCCATAGAGGCGGGCCTCGGTGGCTTCGCGCGCGGTGCGCTTGCGGAGATTTTCCATCTCGGCGAGCGTGCGCAAAAGCTTGTCCTTCAGCTCGGCAGCCAGCGCCACCGCATCGGGCTCTGCCGCAGCCGGCTGATTTGTCGAGGCAGCAGTCTCCGGCGGGTCCGCCGCGTCCTCAGCACGAGCGGTTTGATCCGTCATGTCCATGCCCATCATCTAGAGCATGATCCCGAAAAGCCTCCGCCGGACTTGCTTGATGCGGCGGTGGACCCGGTTTTCGGCAAAGATCATGCTCAAATCTAGTGTCCGGCATATCAGGGTTCAGGCGGCAAAAATCAAGCGCGTAGAACCCGCCGGGGCCGAGTTGGGGCCGATTGGCGGGGTTGCGAAGGTGGGGTCGGCGCCGTTCAGCCCCCCAGCAGCTTGCTCACCACCTTGGCCGTGTAATCCACCATTGGGACGATGCGGGCATAATTCAGCCGGGTCGGACCGATGACGCCCAGAACGCCGACAATATGACCGGAGGCGTCGTGGTAGGGCGCCACGATGGTCGAGGAGCCGGACAGCGAGAACAGCTTGTTCTCCGAGCCGATGAAGATGCGCACGCCCTCGGCCTGCTCGGCCCGCCCCAGCAAGTCGATGACTTCGCGCCGGGTTTCGAGGTCATCGAACAAGAGGCGCACGCGCTCGAGATCGGCGAGCGCTTTGAGGTCTTCCAGCAGATGCGCTTGGCCGCGCACGATCAGCTTGCGCTCATCGCTTTCGCCGCCGGACCAGCTGGCGAGACCGGCGGCAATGATCTTTTGCGTGAGCTGGTCGAGTTCGGCTTGGCCTTGCTTCAACCGCTGCTCGATTTCGGCCCTGACCTCGGCAAGGGTGCGGCCGCGGATGCGCGCATTGAGGAAATTGGCGGCCTCGATCAGCGCCGAGGTCGGCAGGCCGACCGGGATATTGAGGACGCGGTTTTCGACTTGACCGTCCTCGGTAACGAGGACCACGAGCGCGCGCTCGGGCTCCAGCCGGACGAATTCTATGTGCTTGAGCCGCTGGTTCGACTTCGCAGTCAAGACTACGCCGGCGGCGCGGCTTAAGCCCGAGAGCAGTCCCGACGCTTCCGTGAGCACCGCTTCGAGCGACTTCGCCTGGCCCGCTCCCGCGACCTGCGCCTCGATCGCCTTGCGGTCGTGTTCGGTGAGGTCGCCAATCTGCATCAGCGCGTCGACGAAAAAGCGCAAGCCGGTTTCGGTCGGCAGCCGCCCGGCGGAGGTGTGCGGCGCGTAAACGAGCCCGAGCTGTTCGAGATCCGACATGACATTGCGCACCGAGGCCGGCGATAAGGTCATCGGCAGGATGCGGGAGAGGTTGCGCGAGCCGACCGGCTCGCCGGTCGCCAGATAGCTTTCGACAATCTGCCGAAAAATCTCGCGCGAACGCTCGTTGAGCTGCGCCAGGCTCAGTTGGGTCGCGGTAAGCGGCAGGTCAGGGCTGGGCAAGGTTAACTCCCATGACTCGCGGCAGACTTGTCCACTTGGGCCCCTTCTTTCAAGCGCAACCGTATCGGCAGGACGCTGCCGGAGGCAATCGGACATCTTCGCGGCCAGCCCGCAACGCCGGCGCCCTTGTCGGTCTCATCTCACACCCCTACAAGACTGGGCCGACCAGCGAGCGCGCTGCACCAGGAGGAATCAGCATGCGGCCGAGCCGCCGACAGCCCGACGAATTACGCCCCGTCTCGCTCGAGCGCGGCGTGGTGAAATTCGCGGAAGGCTCGTGTTTCGTGCGGTTCGGCGATACCCACGTGCTGGTCACGGCGACGCTGGAGGACCGCTTGCCGCCCTGGCTCAAGGGTCAGGCGCGGGGCTGGATCACCGCCGAATACGGCATGCTGCCGCGCGCCACGCTTGAGCGCACGCGCCGCGAGGCGTCGGCGGGTAAGCAGAACGGCCGCACCGTCGAAATCCAGCGCCTGATCGGGCGCAGCCTGCGCTCGGTCGTCGATCTCAAGGCGCTCGGCGAACGGCAGATCACCATCGATTGCGACGTCATCCAGGCCGACGGCGGCACCCGCACCGCATCGATTACCGGCGCCTGGATCGCGCTCTACGACTGTCTCGCCTGGATGAAGACGCGGCAGATGATCGAGCAGGAGGTTTTGCGCGACCATATCGCGGCGATCTCGTGCGGCGTATGTGGGGGCGTGGCGGTGCTCGACCTCGATTATGCCGAAGATTCGCAAGCTGAGACCGACGCCAATTTCGTCCTCACCGGCTCGGGCCATATCGTCGAGGTGCAGGCGACCGCGGAGAAAATCCCGTTCTCGGAGGAGCAGCTCACCACGCTGTTGGCGTTGGCGCGCAAGGGGGTGGGCAAGCTCATCGATTTGCAGAAGATGGCGGTGATGTGAGGAGCATGGATCATCGCGGTATCGCCGGCCGTCTCGTCATCGCAACGCATAATCGCGGCAAGCTTGCCGAAATGCGCGGCCTCCTTGCACCCTACGGCATCGACGCCACATCGGCTGGTGAACTTGGTCTCACGGAGCCGGAAGAACTCGGAATGACGTTTCGCGAAAACGCACATATCAAGGCGGAAGCAGCGGCCAAGGCGACCGGCCTGCCGGCCTTTGCCGATGATTCCGGCTTGGTGGTCGATGCGCTCGACGGCGCGCCGGGTATCCATTCGGCGCGCTGGGCCGGCCCCGAGCGGGATTTTGCCCGGGCCATGGCGACGATCGAGGAAAAACTCCGCGAGCGCGGCGCGACGGCGCCGGAGCGCCGCCAAGCGCATTTTGTCTCCGCGCTGTGCGTGGCCTGGCCGGACGGTCACGTTGAGGAATTCGAGGGCCGCGTCGACGGCACGCTGGTTTGGCCGCCGCGCGGCGATCAAGGTTTTGGTTACGATCCGATGTTCCTGCCCGACGGCCACACGCGCACCTTCGGCGAAATGCCGAGCGAGGAGAAACACGGGCTACCGCCTCGCGGCAAAGGCTTGTCCCACCGCGCGCGCGCCTTCCTCAAGCTGGCGGAGGCGTGTCTTGACCAAGGTTGAGAACGCCGCCCCGCTCGCCGCGGATAAAGATCAGGCTTTCGGCGTCTACGTGCACTGGCCGTTCTGCTTGTCGAAATGCCCCTATTGCGACTTCAACAGCCACGTCCGCCACGCCGGCATCGACGAGCCGCGTTTCGTGCGCGCATTCTCCGCCGAGATCGCGGCGACCGCAGCGCGCGTGCCGGGCCGCTCCGTTTCCACGATCTTCTTCGGCGGCGGCACGCCCTCGCTGATGCAGCCGGCGACGGTCGCGGCCGTGCTCGACGCGATCGCGCGGCACTGGAGCGTCGCCGCCGACGCTGAAGTCACGCTCGAAGCCAATCCGACCAGCGTCGAAGCCGCGCGCTTTCGCGGCTACCGTTTGGCCGGCGTCAACCGCGTCTCGCTCGGCGTGCAGGCGCTGGACGATCGCGTGCTCGCCGAGCTCGGGCGCCGGCATTCGGCGCGCGAGGCGCTCGACGCCGTTGCCGTCGCGCGTAGCGTTTTCGACCGCTACTCGTTCGATCTGATCTATGCGCGGCCGCAGCAGACGCCGCGAGACTGGGCGAGCGAGCTTAAGCAGGCGCTCGCCGAGGCCGGCGAGCATCTGTCGCTCTATCAGCTCACCGTCGAGGCGGAGACCCCGTTCGCGGCGCTGCATGCGGCGGGCAAGCTCAAAATTCCCGACGAGGACACCGCGCGCGCGCTCTATGACACGACGCAGGAGATTTGCGCGGCGCACGGGCTGCCGGCCTATGAGATTTCCAACCACGCGCGGCCCGGCGGCGAAAGCCGGCACAATCTCGTCTACTGGCGCGCGCAGGAATATGCCGGCGTCGGACCGGGCGCCCATGGTCGGCTGAACATCGGCCGGCTCGATATCGACGGCGCCCGCCATGCCGTCGCCACCGAAAAACGTCCGGAAGCGTGGCTCGCCCGCGTCGAAATGAACGGCCATGGCGTTATCGCCGACGACGTGCTCACGCGCGAGGAAATAGCGGACGAGTTCCTGCTCATGGGACTGCGGCTCGCCGAAGGCATCGATCCGGCGCGTTACACCGCGCTCGCCGGGCGAACGCTCGATCCGGCGCGGATCGCGATACTGCGCGAACACGGTCTCGTCGAGACGACCGCTGCCGGGCGGCTTCGCGTCAGCATGCCGGGGTTTCCCGTGCTGGACGCGGTCGTGGCCGATCTGGCGGCGTGAAGCGACGCGTTACCCCGAAGCCCCGAAGCTCTTCGGCGCCGGCGAAATGACTTGCGCTCCCGACGGTGTGACCCGCATCACCGCGAGCCCGCGTTCGTTGGTGCCGTCGGTACGGAAACGGAACAGCCCATCGATTCCGGAAAAGCCTGAAGGATTGGTGAGAACTTCCGCAGAGAATTTCTGCGCCGGCGGTTGCGTCTTCACCAACGCGGCAATCAGCGCGACCGCGTCATAGGCCAGCGTCGCGGTGCGCACCGGATCCTGCTTGTAGCGGGCGCGGTAGCGTGCCGCGAAGGCGCGGAAGCCCGCCGGATCGGGCGCCGCGTACCAGCCGCCGTCGAGAGCCGGCGTGGCCGAGATACGCGGATCGTCCCACAGCCCGGTGCCGAGAAGCTGAATCTTCTTGGTGTTGACGCCATTCGCGGCCAGCGCCTGGACCACGTCCGGCACGGCGTCGCCGCCATCCGGGATGAAAATGGCATCGGCGCGAGCCGCCGCCTGAGCGACGTTCTTGACCGGACCCGCCATGGCCGCTTTGTCGTGCGCATAGCGCTCGAGCGCGACAATCTGGCCGCCGTGGCGCGCGACATCTTGCTTGAACGCCGCTTCGACCACCGTGCCATAGGGATTGTCGGGAATGAGCGCCGCGTAAGAGCGCTTCCCGGTCGACGCGGCATATTGCACGATGCGCCGCACGTCCGACTCCGGCAAAAAGCTGAGCAGATAGACGCCGTGGGACGCCACATTGGTATCGGTTGAGAAGGCAATGACCGGAATGTTGCGCGCCCGTGCCACTTGACCGACGATGCCGACGGACTGCGCGAACAGCGGCCCGAGGATGATCTCGGCTCCCTCGTCGAGCGCCTGTTGTGCGCCCTGCCGCGCCGCCTCGGCGGTGCCGCCGTCGTCTTTCACCAAGAGCTGGATATTCGGCGCATTGAATTCCGCGAGCGCCATTTCGGCCGCATTGCGCATCGCCTGGCCGGCAAGGCCGGCATTGCTGCCGGCCGACAGAGGCAGAATGAGACCCGCCTTGACTTGGCCGGCACCAAGCGTTGCTCCCGGCGCCGGCGGTCCGCCCGGCTGCGGCGTCGAGGAGAAATACGGCATCGAGGAGAAAAAGTTGGAATTCCCCGAACAGCCTGCCAATAGCGCGCTTGCCGCGGCCATCAGGCCCGCCAGCGAACGGCGCCGGGTCGGCATGATGGCCGACCCCCGAAACGGCAATTCCGCGGACACGGTTCTCCTCACGGCGGCCTATGCGCCGTTGCCATAGGGCAACGCTATTCTGGCATACTGGCGGCGAATGGTTAACCAAGCGGAAAGGATAACGAGCCGGCCCCGGGCATGACGGCCAGGCCGGCGGACGCTAGGGTAGCAACGATGAGCAACGCGCAGGCGAGCCCGGCCGGCCGAGAGGATCGCGCAGAGCGGCGCTACGTCCTTGGCAGTCATCCTATCGATGTCGGCAAGATTGCGCCTGGACTGCATATCGTAGCCACCCCGATTGGAAATCTCGGCGACGTCACGCTGCGGGCGCTGGCGACGCTAGCCGGCGCCGACCTGATCGCTTGCGAGGATACCCGCGTGACCCGCAAGCTGCTGGACCGTTACGCGATTGCGACCCCGCTCACACCCTACCACGACCACAATGCGGCGACAGCGCGCCCCAAGCTCTTGCGCCGGCTTGCCGAAGGCGCCGCCATCGCTCTGGTCTCGGACGCCGGCACCCCGCTCGTGTCCGATCCGGGCTTCAAACTGGTGCGCGCCGCCCGGGAAGCCGGCCACATGGTCACCGCACTGCCCGGTCCGTCTGCGTTGCTCGCGGCGCTCGCCGTCGCCGGCCTGCCGACCGACCAGTTCTTCTTTGGCGGCTTCCTGCCGGCGAAACAAGCGGCGCGGCGCACCCGCATCGCCGAGCTCGCCCGTATTCCGTCGACGCTTGTGCTGTTCGAAACCGGGCCGCGGATCAGCGCGACGCTTGCAGACCTCGCGGCCGGATTAGGCCGCCGCGAGGCGGCGCTCTGCCGCGAGCTAACCAAGATCCATGAGGAAATCCGCCGCGGCGACCTTGAGACGCTGACGCAAAGCTGTGCCGCAAGTGAAGTTCGCGGCGAAATCGTCCTGGTCATCGCGCCACCGCAAGCACTGGCTCAGCCGAGCGCCGGCGACGCGGATGCGCTGCTGCGGCGGGCGCTGGCCCGCGTGTCGCTGAAGGATGCCGTGAGCGAAGTGGCGCAGGCGACCGGGCTGCCACGCCGGGACCTCTACCAGCGCGCGCTCGCGCTGGTAGAGGAGCAGAACCGGGAAACGAACAATGCCGCGCCGCGCTGAGCCGCTTGAACCGTCGCGGCAGCCGCGGCGCGAGCGCGTCGCAGCGTTTCGGCTCGGCCTCTCCGCGGAAAGCCGCGCCGCCATGTTTCTGATCGCCAAGGGCTACCGTATCGTCGCGCGGCGCTGGAAAACGCCCTTTGGCGAGATCGACATCGTCGCGCGCCGCCGCCGCGCCCTCGTCTTTGTCGAGGTCAAGGCGCGCGACCGCGCCGATGAGGCTGCGGAAGCGGTGACCGAGCGCACCAAGCGCCGTATCGTCGCCGCGGCGAAGCTGTGGCTCGCCCACCACCCCGACGACATTGAGCGCGACATCCGCTTCGACGTCATGCTGGTCGCGCCCGGCAGGCTGCCGCAACACATCGCCAACGCCTTCGATGCGAGCCGCTGAGGATTCCCCAGCCGTAGCGGCCGGCGCCAAAATTGCGTAGAGGTTGGCGACCATGCGCCTGAACGTCGCCGTGCAAATGGACCCGATCGAGCGGATCAACATCCGCGGCGATTCGACGTTCGCGCTGCTCTTGGAAGCGCAGCGGCGCGGCCATTCGCTGTTCTATTACACGCCCGACCGGCTCGTGCTGCGCGACGGCAAAGTCTCCGCCGCGGTGCGGCCCGTGAAGGTGCGCGATGCCGCCGGCGACCATTTCACCCTCGGCGACGCTGAGACCGTCGACCTTGGCTCCTTCGACGTGGTGCTGCTGCGGCAGGATCCGCCGTTCGATCTGGCCTACATCTCCACCACCCACATGCTCGATCGCATCCATCCGAAGACGCTGGTGGTCAACGATCCGAGCCACGTGCGCAACGCGCCGGAAAAGATTTTCGTCACCGAATTTCCAGAGTTGATGCCGCCGACGCTGATCACCCGCGACCTCGACGCCATCAAGGCGTTCCGCGCCGAGCACGACGACATCGTCATGAAGCCGCTTTACGGCCTCGGCGGCCAGGCGGTTTTCCGGCTTGCCGGCGACGACCTCAATTTCGGTTCGCTCTACGATTTGTTCGCCAACATGTTTCGCGAGCCGTGGGTGGTGCAAAAATTCCTGCCGGCGGTAAAGGACGGCGACAAACGCATCATCCTGGTCGACGGCGAGTACGCCGGCGCGGTCAATCGCGTGCCGGCGCCTGACGACCTGCGTTCCAACATGGTGCGCGGCGGCGTGCCCAAGGCGACCGAGCTTTCCGCACGCGAGCGCCACATCTGCGAACGGCTCGGCCCGGCGCTGCGCGAACGCGGGCTTTTGTTCGTCGGCATCGACGTGATCGACGGCTTTCTCACCGAGATCAACGTCACCTCGCCGACCGGCATTCGCGTTATAAAAAGCCTCGGCGGCCCCGACATCGCGGCGCTGATCTGGGACAAGATCGAAGGAAAGCGCGGGGGCCGCTAACGCGGCGGACTTGCTCCCAGACGGCCCTCGCCTTTCAGTTGGGCCAGAGCCGCGCGGATCGGCGCATTTTGTTCCCTAAATGTTCTTGACGATCCTGCTGGTTCCGCTACTGTAGGGTGCACGGCGGGTGGCACATGGTCCAGCGCGTCTCCACAGTGGCGTTCGAGGGCATCGAGGTCAGACCCGTCGATGTCCAGGTGCAAGTCGCGCCCGGCATGCCGGCCTTCACCATCGTCGGCCTGCCCGACAAGGCGGTCTCCGAAGCCCGCGAGCGCGTGCGCTCGGCGATGATCGCGTCCGGGCTCGCTTTGCCGGCGCGCCGCATCACCATCAACCTCGCTCCCGCCGATTTGCCCAAGGAAGGGAGCCACTACGACTTGCCGATCGCGCTTGGCCTGATGGCGGCGATCGGCGCCATTCCCCATGACGCGGTGACAGGTTTTGCGGTTCTGGGCGAGCTCGGCCTCGACGGCTCGATTGCCCCGGTCGCCGGCGTGCTGCCGGCCGCCATCGGCGCCAATGCCCGCGACGAGGGATTGATCTGTCCGGCGGCGTGCGGGCCGGAAGCGGCCTGGGCCAGCCCGGAGATCGAGATCATCGCGGCGACCTCGCTCATTCAGCTCGCCAACCACTTCAAAGGCACTCAGGTGCTGTCGCGACCGCAGCCGAAGATCCTCGAGGTCAACGGCGCCGAACTCGATCTCGCCGACATCAAAGGCCAGGAAAGCGCCAAACGCGCGCTCGAAGTCGCGGCAGCCGGCGGCCACAACCTGCTCATGGTGGGGCCGCCCGGCGCCGGCAAGTCGATGCTCGCGGCGCGGCTGCCCTCGATTCTGCCGCCGCTGGCGCCGGCCGAGCTCCTTGAAGTCTCGATGGTCGCGTCCGTCGCCGGCGAGATCGAGGGCGGCGCGCTGACCAACCGGCGTCCGTTCCGGGCGCCGCATCACTCCGCCAGCATGCCGGCGCTGGTCGGCGGCGGCCTGCACGCGCGGCCGGGCGAGATTTCGCTGGCGCATCACGGCGTTCTCTTCCTCGACGAACTTCCGGAATTCCAGCCGCAAGCACTCGATTCGCTGCGCCAGCCGCTGGAAACCGGCGAGGTGGCGATCGCGCGCGCCAATCATCGCGTCACTTATCCGGCGCGCTTCATGCTGGTGGCGGCGATGAACCCGTGCCGTTGCGGGCGCGCCGCCGAGCCCGGTTACGCTTGCCGCCGCGGGCTCAATGCGCGCTGCACCGCGGATTACCAGGCGCGCATTTCCGGCCCACTGCTCGACCGCATCGACCTGCACATCGAGGTGCCGGCGGTGACCGCCGCCGACTTGATCCTGCCGCCGCCGACCGAAGGCAGCCGCGAAGTCGCCGAGCGTGTCGCGCTGGCCCGCGGACGGCAGGCCGCGCGTTATGCCGCCATCGGGCTACCGCATGTCCGCAGCAACGCCACGGTGTCCGGCGCCGTGCTCGAGGACGTAGCGCGGCCGGACGGCAGCGGGCTCATGCTGTTGCGCGAAGCCGCCGATGCGATGCGGCTTTCGGCGCGCGGTTATCATCGCGTGCTGCGCGTGGCGCGCACGCTGGCCGATCTCGACGGCGTCGACAAAGTCGGCCGCGTGCACCTCGCCGAAGCGTTGTCCTACCGCGCGCTTGCCGACGAAATCAGGCGCGCGGCATAAACGCTTAGCCTCCGCCGTTGCCGACGCCGACCGCGCCGCGCATGCCGATCGCGGCCAAAAATTCCTGCCGGGTCTCGGCATGGTCGCGAAACACGCCGAGCATGCGGCTCGTCACCATGGTGACGCCGGTCTTGTGCACGCCGCGGGTGGTCATGCATTGGTGCGTCGCCTCGGTAACCACCGCGACGCCATGCGGCTTGAGCACGGTATCGAGACACGCCGCGATCTCGGCCGTCATCTTCTCCTGGATCTGCAGCCGCCGCGCATAGACGTCGACCAGCCGCGCCAATTTGGAAATCCCGACCACGCGGTTCCGCGGCAGATAGCCGATATGCACGCGGCCGATGACCGGCGCCATGTGGTGCTCGCAATGCGATTCGAAGCGGATGTCGCGCAGCACCACGACTTCGTCGTAGCCGCCGGTCTCCTCGAAGGTCCGCTTGAGATAGTCGCGCGGTTCATCCTTGTAGCCGGCGAACCATTCCTTATAGGCGCGCACGACGCGCCCCGGCGTGGCCAGGAGCCCTTCGCGGTCCGGATCGTCGCCGGCCCAACGGATGAGCGTGCGCACGGCGCTCTCCGCTTCCTCGCGGGTCGGCCGCGCCGGCGCGGACGAGCTTACCCGCGTGCGTTTCGAACTCACGACCTTATCCATCCGTTTTCTCCGGCGGGCCATCGGACCGCGATGGGTTTCCATCGGCTAGTCCAAGGCAATGTTAACAAAGCATCGTCTAACCTTACAAAAAAGCTAACCACGACAGGGTTTTTCGCATTTTCTTAGTCGCGGTTTCGTCGTTACCTGCCCCGGATCGCTGGTTGCACCGCGACCAGCAGCACCGGGCGAGCTATTTTCGCGCATTTCCTTCCTAGATCAAATAATAGCGCGTACAAGGGAGCTTGCACCGGCAAAGATCACGAC
>JBAPYW010000092.1:0-59524 GCA_049284935.1 Xanthobacteraceae bacterium | reverse complement strand
CGGTGCGGCTCGCGCCTTGCAAGGCGCGCTCGCCTGCCGGCGTTCCACTCGCGGCTCTCGCCAGAGGGACTCTCGTCCCCAAGGCTCAGCGTCAGGCCATGTTTCCTGCGACTTGGCCGGAGCGTTTGGTCCGCAAAGCCCGCCCAACCGGGGGGCGGAGACCGCGCGCCGCTCCACGGGCGTTATCCGCGCCGGCCTGTCCCAGTCCAGTGAAAGCACCTCACGCGCCGGTCATAGCCGGCAGACATGATGCCCAAGCCGCCCGGGAACGGGCCGTATCCTCCCGCCCGCGGGCACCGCACTCGCTCCCGGCGCCGCCGGCCGGGCTGGCGGACGGCCGCAGGCGTGATTAGCTCACATGACGCGTTGCCGCCGGCACCGGATGGCAAGCGAACGGAGCGCGCTGATGTCGCCCTTGTCTCTGCTCCTTAATCTCCTCTGGATCGTCGTTGGCGGCCTCTGGATGGCCGTCGGCTGGCTGGTCGCCGCCGCGATCATGGCGATCACCATCATCGGCCTGCCTTGGGCGCGGGCGGCGTTCAACATCGCCTCCTACACGCTGCTGCCGTTCGGCCGCAGGGCGGTCTCGCGCCGCGACTATCTCGGCGCAGACGACATCGGCACCGGCCCGCTGGGCCTTCTCGGCAATCTCATCTGGTTCATCCTCGCCGGCTGGTGGCTGGCGCTCGGCCACCTCATCACCGCCATTCTGCTCGCGGTGACGATCATCGGCATTCCCTTCGCCTGGGCGCACCTTAAGCTCGCCGCGCTCGCGCTCTGGCCGATCGGCAAGATGATCGTGGAAGCCGGCGACATGCCGCTGCGATCCCCGCAGCGTTAGCGAAGCGAACTCATTAGTCCGCAGCAAAGACGAGGCCGCCATGCGCTGGCTCTACCTGACTGTCATCGCCGTGTTCTCAGCTGTTATCGTGATTTTCGTCGTACAGAATCTCGGGGTGGTCACCATGGCTTTCCTCGGTTTCAGCATCCGGGCGCCGCTCGCGATTTTGGCCGTCGTTGTCTACATCCTCGGCGCCGCGACCGGCGGGACGCTTTACGCGCTGCTGCGTAAATCGGTCCAAGCATCGAGGACGAGCATGTAGGGCCGCCCCTTGGACCCCGAATTCATCCGCGAACTGTTCGCGCCGTTCGGTCCGGTCGCGGTGAAGCGGATGTTCGGCGGCGCCGGCATCTGGTCCGCAGGCCTGATGTTCGCCCTCGTCTTCGACGGCGCCATCTTTCTCAAGGTCGACGAGACCAGCATCCCGGATTTTGAGCGCGAAGGCTCAAAACCGTTCGTCTATGCCCGCGCTAAAAGCAAAGGTCGCGTGGGCCGCGCTTCGCTGTCCTATTGGCGGCTGCCGGAGCGGCTTTACGACGATCCCGAGGAGCTTGCGGTCTGGGCCAGACGCGCGCTCGCCACCGCCGAACGCAAGAAATTTAAGCCGCGCGGACGGGAAAGGCCAAAGCCGCCGTCGAAAAAATAGCCCAACTACTCGGCCTTGCCGCCGTGGCGCTTGCACTCGCGCCTGAAATGCTTGCGCTCTTTACCGTGCAGCCCCTTGGCATTGGCATGATCGGAGCAGGACTTCGAGATGGCTTTCTTCTCAGCGCTCATCTTGGACGGCGCGGCGGCATCTTCGGCCCAAGCCATTCCCATCCCGAGCGTGAGCGACAAGAGTATCGCGGCAACGACAGACGATTTCATCAGCATGTTTCTCCCCCACTTTCTGCTGCCAATCGGCCTCGAAACCCATCATCGGGTCGGAAATCGAAAAGAGCAATGGGGTTTGTTTCAGTCAAGCCATCTTGCGGTCGCGCAGTCGCCGTAGGGTCGGCAAAGGCGCGGGACGCACCGTGCCCAGCTGCAACGGCTCCCCTACGCCGACGCAATCTCGAAGGTCGGTTTGTGCTCTACCTTGAACGACACCGAGCGCGCGATAAAGCATTTCTCGGCGGCGGTATCGTGCAGGCGGTGCGCGATGTTCTCATCAGAGCCGGCCGCGAGCTTGGCGTGCGGCCGCAACGTGACGCTTTCGAATTGCCCAGCGCCGTCCGCCTGCTCGATCTCCACGCCAGAGGCGTCGTCGCTGTATGCTACGACCACGATACCGGCGTCGGCGCAAAGGTGCAGGTACCAGAGCTGATGACAGGTGGAAAGCGCGGCGATAAGCAGCTCCGCCGGATTCCACCGCGCCGCATCGCCGCGGAACACCGGGTCGGACGAGCCGGCGATGGCCGTTTTGCCCTGCGCGCTGATCTCGTGCGCACGCGAATAGGCGCGGTACGCCGACGTGCCGGTGCCCTGATTGCCAGTCCAGTCGACACGAATCGAATAGGTGTGACGCTTGTCTGCCACGGATTACTCCGGCCTGCGGCATGGGGCTATCGCAGAAGGTTAAGCTATCGGGCTTTAGAAGCCCAGCCAACGGCTGATCCCGGATTTCGCTGCCGCTCAATCCGGGCTACGCCTGCTTTCGCAAAACTCAGCGATCCAACTCTTCAAGCATTGTTCGACCGAACTCGTCGATAGTAACGTAATCCGCTACAAGCTGCGAGTGAAAGACTACCGAGGGAGCCTTTTCAAACTGCGAGTGTGTCATCCAAGGGCGAAATAGGCCGAGCTTCTTTTGCTCTGATTGGAGACGGTCATATTCCTGAAAGTCCGCGCGTTGCAATGCCTCGCCTGATGCTCGCTCTAGCCGGTTGCACTCATCCACGGTGGCTGGCGTCACGATGTATGGCGGGATGTAAAGGGGAATTCTGTGTGCCAAGGAATCCCGAAAGTCCTTGAGATTTTCCAACCATTTCTGACGGCTGTCGAGATAAGCACGGAACTCACGGGTAAATGATACACGTACCTCCTTGCTGCCAAGCCCGACCCTTTTGGGATCGAGCTCATTGCCGTCCATTCCCTTGATGTCTTTCTCATACACCCAAATCCACGCCAGGTTGTCGAGACACCCAAACGTATTGAGCACGAACGACTGAATGGCAATCGTTGCGTCTACTACCTCGTCGCGTTCGGGGATGTCCTCGCGCTCCGGCGGCAAAATTTCGTACACCTGATCGATAGCGCGGACGAGTGTTCCGAGCCGCCTACCAAATCCGTGTGTGGCATACTCACGGGCGCGGTCGCTTTTGTACTTTCGTGTGATGTAACGCTGCCGTAGTTCCACAAATTGCTTATGAACCTGCTGGTGGCCCCGTT
This sequence comes from Xanthobacteraceae bacterium, assembly GCA_049284935.1. Lineage (GTDB taxonomy): Bacteria > Pseudomonadota > Alphaproteobacteria > Rhizobiales > Xanthobacteraceae > BOG-931. The sequence goes on along the minus strand of JBAPYW010000092.1, from coordinate 56,313 downwards.
GTAATTTCGCAAGGTCCTCTGCAGAAAAGTATGGTGCCATTTTACGTTGCTCTTACGTCGATGATCTCACCGCGACTCTTGACCAATGCGAGTTCGATACCGACCAGCGCGCAGCGTGGCGCTAGTCGTTTCGCCAGTCGTAAGGTCGACTCTGTATGCGGGACTACGGCCACCTGCCGACCCCGCGACGGCGTTGCCATCAACTGGCCGACCGTCTCGCACAGACCTTTGGAGAGCCGTGATACTTGGCCAGGATGTCGAGTATTTATAATCCCGCCCTTACACTCTGCTGAAACAGTTTGGTTGCCCGCGGTCGTAACAACATCGCCCAGGCCCGATTTTGGGTTGATGATGACCGTCCGGCCATTGCCGTCGGCGTAGATACCGCCATAGCTCGTTTTCCCGGTACTGGAAACTCTTGAGAAACCTCGACGCCCGAGCCAACTAGAAAAATCGAATTGTTTGCCGTGTTCGCCGTCGGGATGAATGGAAACTTCCTTGGTCGGCTCGGTACGGAGCAGGTGCATCGCGTACGCTACCATCACTGCACCTTCGTAGAGATGATGCTCATGCTCGCAGTCAGCCATTCCCAAGCGGTTCGGTGGGGGCATTCGCGCCGTGACCAGATCTTCGAAACCCATTGGACTTCTCCCATGTATTGCTCCGCCAGAGTGGTCCCCTCACAAAAAGCTCTGCGGATCGATATCGATGTCGAGCTTGATCGAGCCTTTCGCCTTGGGCGCGGCGGCGAGCCAATCGCGGAGATAGGCCGAGAGGTCGAAGGCGCGCGGCGATTTGACCAACAGGCGCAGGCGATGGCGGCCGCGCACCAGCGCGAGCGGCGCCTCGGCGGGGCCGAGCACGCGCACCTCCTCGTCAAGCGGCGCGGCGCGCGCCAGCGCCCGCGCATACGACGACGTGTCGTGCTTGTCGGGGCCGGAGACGACGAGGCTCGCCAGCCGCCCGAACGGCGGATAGTGCGCGGCTTCGCGCGCGGCGATCTCGGCGGAGTAGAACGCCTCGCGGTCCTGCGCGATCAGCGCGCGCATCACCGGATGCTCGGGCTGGTGCGTCTGCAATAGCCCGCGGCCGACGCCTTCGCCGCGGCCGGCGCGGCCGAACACCTGATGCAGCAGCTGGAAGGTGCGCTCGGCGGCGCGCGGATCGCCGTTATTCAGCCCGAGATCGGCGTCGACGACGCCGACCAGGTTGAGCATCGGGAAGTGATGGCCCTTCGCCACCAGTTGCGTGCCGATGACGATGTCGAAGCGGCCGGCGGCGACGTCGTCCAATTCGGCGCGCAGCCGGTCCATGGTGGCGACGAGGTCGGAGGAGAGCACCAGCACGCGCGCCTGCGGAAACAGTTCGCGCACTTCCTCTTCCAGCCGTTCGACGCCGGGCCCGACGGCGACGAAAGAATTCACCGCCTGGCATTTCGGGCATTCGGCCGGATGCGGCATGGCGAAGCCGCAATGGTGGCAGACCAATTGCTTGCGGAAGCGGTGATCGACCAGCCAGGCGTCGCAGTTCGGGCAGGAGAAGCGGAAGCCGCAGGCGCGGCACAGCGTCAGCGGCGCGTAGCCGCGGCGGTTGAGGAAGAACAGCGCCTGCTCGCCGCGCTCGAGCGCGGTTTTCACGGCGCCGGCAAGCGACGGCGCGATGAAGCGCCCGGGCGGCGGGCGCTCGTGACGCAGATCGATCGCCTCGACCGCCGGCATGCGCTGGCCGCCGAAGCGCTCGGGCAGCGTCAGCCGCCGGTAGCGGCCGCGCCGGGCGTTGACTTCGGTCTCCAGCGACGGCGTCGCCGAGGACAGCACCACCGGGATCTGCGCGATATGGCCGCGCACCACCGCCATGTCGCGGGCGTGGTAGCGCACGCCGTCCTCCTGCTTGTAGGCCGGGTCGTGCTCCTCATCGACGACGATCAAGCCGAGATCGGCGTAGGGCAGGAACAAGGCCGAGCGCGCGCCGACCACGACCGAGACGTCGCCGCCGGCGACGGCCCGCCAGGTGCGCGCGCGTTTGCGCGGCGACAGTTCCGAATGCCATTCCGCCGGGCGCACGCCGAAGCGCGCGGCGAAGCGGTCGAGGAATTGCGCGGTGAGCGCAATCTCCGGCATCAGGATCAGGCTCTGCTTACCCGCGCGGATCATCTCCGCCACCGCCTCGAAATAGACCTCGGTCTTGCCGGAGCCGGTGACGCCGTCGATGAGCGTCACCGCGTAGCCGCCTTTGGCGACGGTCGCTTTCAGCTCGGCGGCGGCGGCGGCCTGGTCATGGGTGAAGTCCGGCGGCGCGAAATCGGCATCGGGTTTTTCCGCGACCGGCTCCGGCGGCAGCACGACCGTCTCCAGCGTGCCTTCGTCGATCAGGCCGTCGATGACGCCGGCAGAGACGCCGGCCTCGCGCGCGGCTTCGCCTTTCGCGCGCACCATGCCGTCGGCGAGAAGCGCCAGCACGCGTTGCCGCGCCGCCGTCATGCGTTGCGGCGCGGCGCCGGCAAGATGCACGCCGACGCGCTCGCGCTCGGCGCCGAGGTGCTCGCCCATGCGCAGGCACATGCGCAAAACCATGCCGCGCGACGCCAGCGTGTAGTTCGCCACCCAGTCAACGAAGCTGCGCAACTCGGGCTTGAGCGGCGGCACGTCGAGCTTCTCCTCGACGTCCTTGAGCCGGTTGTCGAGCCGCGGATTGGGCTTCGGGTTCTCCGCCCACACCACCGCGGTCGCCTCGCGGGCGCCGAGCGGCACCGAGACGATGTCGCCGGGCGCAAGCGCCAGCGCATCGGGCACCCGGTACGAATAGGCCCGGTCGAGCGCGACGGGGACGAGGACATCGACGACGCGTCTGGCCATGCTAAATCTTAGTGGAGCATGATCTTTTCGGAAAACCGGCGTCCACTTTTCCGGATCATGCTCAGGTGGCCGATTCTCCGGGCTTTAGGAAGGGGAAAGGGGCGCGACGCTAAGCTCGGAGCGATGGCCTACAATGCCTACTCTATAAGGATTCGGCCTGAATGACTTCGGACCTCCCCAGCTCTGTAGCCCCCAAAGTCGCGGCCGAGATCGAAGCCTGGCTCCGCCACCTCGGCGACGAGCGCCGCATGTCGCCGAAGACGGTCGAGGCCTACCGGCGCGATGTTCTGCAATTCCTCGGCTTCCTCGCCGGGCATCTCGGCGGCGCGCCGTCGCTCAAGGAGCTGGCGGCGCTGGCGCCGGCCGACGTGCGCGCGTTTCTGGCGGCGCGCCGCGCCCAGGGAATCGGCAGCCGCTCGCTGATGCGGACGCTTGCCGGCGTGCGCGGCTTTGCCCGCTTTCTCGAACGCAACGGCAAGGGCAAGGTCGGCGCGCTCGCCGCGGTGCGGGCGCCGAAAATCGGCAAGACGCTGCCGCGGCCGTTGAGCGTTGCCGCCGCCAGGAGCGTGACCGACCCTGACCTTGCCGCCGGCGACGAACGCGAACCCTGGCTTGCCGCGCGCGATGCCGCCGTGCTCGCCTTGCTCTACGGCGGCGGCTTGCGCATTTCCGAAGCGCTGGGCTTGAAGCGCACCGATTTCGGCTCCCGCGATACCGTCACCGTGACCGGCAAGGGCCGCAAGGAGCGCATGGTGCCGGTGCTGCCGCAGGTGGCCAAACTAATCGCCGATTACGTCGCGCTCTGTCCCTACGATCTGCCGCAGGACGGCCCGCTGTTCGTCGGCGCCAAGGGCGGACCGCTGTCCGCCCGCGTCGTCCAGCTGTCGATGGCGCGGCTGCGCGGTGCGCTCGGGCTTGCCGAAACCGCGACGCCGCACGCGCTGCGGCATTCTTTCGCCACGCATCTCTTGGCCCGCGGCGGCGATCTGCGCTCGATCCAGGAGCTGCTCGGCCACGCCTCGCTGGCGACGACGCAGATCTACACCGAAGTCGACGCCGAGCGCCTGATCGAGGCCTACCGCAGCGCCCACCCGCGCGCTTGATGCAACTTCATGCTATGCGTCATTCGGGAATGACGAGCAGAGGGGGCGAAGAACCATGCCGGAAGCACACGAACAGCTGGAACATGCCGAGCACGCCGAAGAGGCGTCGCACTCGAACAGGAAGATCGCACTGTTGATCGCGGTGCTCGCGCTGTTTCTGTCGTTCTCGGAGACGCTGGGCAAGAGCGCGCAAACCGAAGCTATCGACGCCAACGTCAAATCAGCCGACACGTGGGCGTTTTTTCAGGCCAAGGATATCCGCAAAACGGTCGTCAACGCGGCCGCCGAGGAGACGACGCTACTCGGAGCAAGCCTGACCGATCCTGCCGCCAAAGCCGCCATCGACAAACAGGTCGAGGTTTGGCGCGCGGCCGCCGCGCACTACGAGTCCGACCCGAAGGCAGGGAATGGCCGCAAAGAACTCGCGGAGCGCGCCAAGGCCCAGGAGGAGGATCGCGACCACGCCATGGCGAAATATCATCACTACGAACTGGCTTCGGCCGCGTTTCAGATCGGCATCGTGCTCGCCTCGGCGGCGGTGATCACCGAGATGATCGCGCTCGCCTGGTTCGGCGGCCTGCTCGGCGTCGCCGGACTTGCAGTGCTCGCGCTCGGGCTGTTCGCGCCGCACATCGTGCCTCTGCCGTAGGAGCGGCGATGGTCTCCCGCGGCAAGGCCGAGCAGCAGGCGGCGCGCAGCGCGCGGCTTGCCGCGGCGTTGCGGGAAAACCTGAAGCGCCGCAAGGCGCAAGCCCGCGGCCGCGCCCAGAGCCGGTCCGGGGACGCGGCCAAACCCGCCGCAAACAGCCGGCCGGAGCCGAACGCTCCCGACTTTCGCCGCAATCGGGGCAGCGATTAGCAACCACTACGGGATCGGGCGCGGGAATCAGCATGGATCGCATTCGTATCGTCGGCGGCCGGCCGCTCACCGGCACGATCCCGATCTCGGGGGCAAAGAACGCCACGCTTCCCCTGATGATCGCCAGCCTCTTGACCGATCAGACGCTCGTTCTCGACAACGTGCCGAGACTGGCCGACGTCGTGCTGTTGCAGCGCATCCTCGGCAATCACGGCGTCGACGTCATGGTCAGCGGCAAGCGCCCCGGCGAGACCGCCGATCACGGCCAGACGCTGCAGATTTCCGCCGCGCATATCGTCGATACCACCGCGCCCTACGAGCTGGTGTCGAAGATGCGGGCGAGCTTCTGGGTGATCGCGCCGCTGGTGGCGCGGATGGGCCAGGCGCGGGTGTCGATGCCCGGCGGCTGCGCCATCGGCACGCGGCCGGTCGACCTGTTGATCACGGCCATCGAACGGCTCGGCGCCAAGATCGAGATCGACGGCGGCTACGTGGTGGCGCAGGCGCCGCACGGCCTGCGCGGCGCCGAGATCGTCTTTCCCAAGGTCACGGTCGGCGGCACCCACACCGCGATGATGGCGGCTGCGCTGGCGCAAGGCACGACCGTGATCGAGAATGCCGCGCGCGAGCCGGAGATTGTCGATGTCGCCGACTGCCTCAACAAGATGGGCGCGCGCATTTCCGGCGCCGGCACGGAGCGCATCGTCATCGACGGCGTCGCCAAGCTCACTGGCGCGCGCCACGCCGTGCTGCCCGACCGCATCGAGACCGGCACCTACGCCATGGCGGTCGCCATGGCCGGCGGCGATATTTTCCTGCAGAACGCGCGCCCGGAATTGCTGCAGGCCGCGCTCGACGTGCTGCAGCAATCAGGCGTTGCGATTTCGTCCACCAATCAGGGCATCCGCGTCGCGCGCAACGGCGCCGACCTTAAGCCGACCGAGGTGACGACGGCGCCGTTTCCCGCTTTCCCGACCGATCTGCAGGCTCAGCTCATGGCGCTGATGACGCGGGCGCGCGGCACTTCGCACATCGTCGAGACCATTTTCGAGAACCGCTTCATGCACGTGCAGGAACTGGCCCGGCTCGGCGCGCGCATTCATCTCGACGGCGAGCGGGCGACGATCGAAGGCGTCGAGCGGCTGAAGGGGGCGCCGGTGATGGCGACCGACCTGCGCGCCTCGGTTTCACTGGTTATCGCGGCGCTCGCCGCCGAGGGCGAGACCATCGTCAACCGCGTCTATCACCTCGACCGCGGCTTTGAGCGGCTGGAGGACAAGCTGGCGCGCTGCGGCGCCTCGATCGAGCGGCTGGCGGGATAGTTTGCGCCAACGAACGGCATGGGGATCAGTCGCGCCTGTGCGTTGGATGGAACGGCCCCGCCGACCTGCGGAGCACTGTGCCAATGAGCGGGGCCGTTCGTCGCAGTCGGTGTATTCACCTTCGCGGCGTGCACATTAGGTCCCGAGTGTTGCCGACCGGCTAACGGCGAAGTCCGTAGAAATAGCAATCGGCACGGCCAGCGAGCCACAGACGCTGCACCGGGGGTTCCGAGCCGTGACCGCCGTCAGCGCGCCGACAGGCTTAAGCTCGGCCAAGCGAACTTCTTGGCGATGGCGCCGATGAGATTCGAATAATCGTCGGTCCACACCCGTTGCGAGGCATCGGGCGCGGCGAGCTTCCAGTTCTTGTTTAAGGCGAGTTCACCAAGGTCCTCGGCCTTGCTTGCCGAGATCGCGACATCGGAAGAGTAAATGTATTCGTCGTCGTTGTCGTCCTCGTTGCTGTCGTCGTAGATCCAGGTCTTCATGCCGTTGGCGCCGGCGATGCCGACGGCGACGTCATCGAGAGCAAGATACATGTTGGAGATGTGCAGGGTCACGATGCCGTCCGGCTTAAGCTTCGACTTGTAGACCGCCATTGCTTCACGCGTGGCGAGATGGATGGGGATGGCGTCCGAGGAATAGGCGTCGATGATGATGAGGTCATAGTGGTGGTCCGGCTCGCGCGCGAGCGTCAGTCTCGCGTCGCCGAGAACGATCGGCACGTCGGGCGCGCAGGCACGGACGAAACCAAAGCGCGGATGGTCGCGGGCAATGTCGACGATAGCCGGGTCGATCTCGAAGAACCGCCATTCTTCGCCGGGCTCGAAATAGCAGGCGAGGCTCCCCGAGCCGAGCCCGATCACCGCCACCCGCATCGCTTCCTTGCGGCTGCGGACCGCGCGGATGATCTCGGCCATCGGCGATTTGGCGTGATAATAGGTGAGCGGCTGGGGACGGCCGGGCAGCGCTTTGCCTTCGGCGTCGGTGAGCTTCTGCGCGCCATGCACCGTGGTGCCATTCATCAGCACGCGATAAACGCCGTCCGGCGTGTCGTAGATCTTATGCACACCGAAGAAGCTGCGCACGGTCTGCATTCGCGCCTCGTCCGCGGGATAAAGCCGGATCATGGCGACCGCGATCGCAATGGCAAACGCGGCGCGGAACGGGCGTCGCATCAGCACAATGGACGCGAGCGCCACCGCGATGATCGCAGTGAGCACCGCATTGCTGGTGCCCTCCCGTGGCAGCCAGCCGAAGACGAGGCCCGGCATGAGCAGCGCCAGTCCGAGCGCGACCGCAACCGCCCAAAACAGGCGGTCGCGCCGCTGCCAGCCGACCTTCGCGATCGGCCGGCACAGCGCGGCGAGCACCAGAAGGATCGGGTACTCAGCGACCCACGAGAACGCAAAGGGTGCGATCAGGCCGGCGAACAGGCCGCCCACCATACCGCCTGCCGACAGCGCCAAGTAGAATGTGGTGAGATGCTCGGCCGCCGGCCGCTGCCGCGCCAACTCCCCATGGCTGGCCATGGCGATCACGAAAAAGGCGAGCAGATGCGCGGCGAGGTTGAGCAGCAGCAGGCTGCTGTCGCTGTCTGCCAGCAGCGCGATGATTCCGACGATAGCGAAGGGCTGCGCCGCCAGCATCCAGCGATGCGGCAAGAGCGGCCGCGATTGGAACACCAGCACCCAGGTCAAAAGGTAGAGCGACAGCGGCATGACCCAAAGCAGCGGCGCGGCCGCGATGTCGGTCGATATGTAGGCGGTCACCGCGACCAGAAGCCCGGAAGGGACCGCCGCGAGGAACGCCCAGCGGCCGAGCACCGCCCACGTCGGCGGCGGCGCGGCCGGCGCGTCGGCACGTGCGGCCATCTCCGCGCGCGCCGGAGAGCGCAGCAGCAGCCAGCCACACGCCGCGATCAGCGCCAACAGCAGCCAATAGCCGGCGCCCCACAAGACAATGTGCTGGCGCAGCGACAGCGTCGGTTCCAGAATGAAAGGATAGGACAGCAACGCGAGGAAGCTGCCGACATTCGAGGCGGCGTAGAGAAAGTAGGGATCCTTGCCGTCGGGGTGTCCGGTGCGCACGAACCAGGCCTGCAGCAGCGGATTGTTGGCGGCGATCGCGAAGAACGGCAGCCCGATCGAAGCCGCGAACACGCCAATCAGCCAGAGCGCCGTCCAGCGGCCCGGCGGATCGCCCCAGCCACCGGCGATTGACAAAGGCAGTGTCAGTCCTGCTGTGATCAGCAGCCCGATATGGACGGCGACCGCAATCGGCGGCCGCGCCGCCCGCATCAGGATATGCGCATAGGCGTAGCCGGCGAGCAGCATGGTCTGGAAGAACACCATGGCCACGGACCAGACCGACGGAGAGCCGCCGAGCCGCGGCAGCACCATGCGCGTGAACATCGGCTGCACAGCGAACAGCAGCAGCGCGCTGGTGAATACCGCGGCGGTGAACACGGCGAGGATCGCGGTCCAGCGCCGCACGTGGACTCGGGATCGTTGCGGCGCTGAATGGTTCAGATTCATGCCGATACCGGAGCCACGGGTATGGGGAAAGCGCCGCGAATTGGAGCACAGCGCCTGGCGGTGGGCAATACGCCTCGCCGCCGTCGGCTGCACGCCGGCGCGATGAGCACAGTTGTTTGAGCGCCAAACCGATGCAGAACCATGACGCGATCGTCATCGGCGCCGGCCATAACGGCCTCACCTGTGCGTGCTATCTCGGCCGCGCCGGCTTGCGGGTCCGAGTCGTCGAGCGCCGGCCGGTGCCGGGCGGGACGACGGTGACGGAGGAATTCCATCCCGGCTTCCGCAATTCCGTCGCCGCCTATGCCGTCAGCCTGCTCAACCCGAAGGTCATCGCGGACCTCGCGCTGCACCAACACGGGCTGCGGATCGTGGAGCGCCGCGTGCAGAATTTCCTTCCTGCAGCGGACGGCCGCTATTTGCTCGCCGGCGATGGTGGCATGCCGCGCGAACTCGCCAAATTCAGCGCCAGGGATGCCGAACGCTACGTTGCCTTCAGCCGCGAGATCGACGCCATCGCCGACGTGCTGCGCCGCCTGGTGTTGCAGCCGCCGCCAAACCTTGTCGAAGGGTTCGGCAAGCGCGGTCTCGGCGAAGTGCGCCGCGCGCTCGGCGTCGCCGGCGCGCTGCGCTGGCTTTCCATGGAGGAAATGCGCGCATTGCTCGACCTGCTCATCAAATCGGCGGCCGACTATCTTGGCGGCTGGTTCGAGGGCGACCTGGTGAAAGCGCTGTTCGGTTTCGACGCCGTGGTCGGCAATTACGCGAGCCCGTATACGCCGGGGACCGCCTACGTCATGCTGCATCACGCCTTCGGCGAGGTGAACGGCAAGAAAAGCGTCTGGGGCCACGCGCTTGGGGGCATGGGAGCCATCAGCGCGGCAATGGTGAAGGCCGCCCGTGCTCATGGCGTTGAGATCGAGACCGCGGCACCGGTGCGCGAAATTGTCATCGCGCGCGACCGCGTTGCCGGCGTCGCGCTCGAGGACGGACGCATACTGCGCGCCGATGTGGTCGCGGCGAGCGTCAATCCGAAGCTGCTCTACACCCGGATGATGCCGGCGGATGCCCTGCCCGCGGCCTTCTGTGAACGCATGGGGCGATGGCGCTGCGGATCGGGCACGTTCCGGATGAACGTCGCGCTGTCGCGCTTGCCGCGGTTTACGGCGCTGCCTGAGGCCGGAGACCACCTCACCGCGGGGATCATCCTGGCGCCGAGCCTCGGCTACATGGACCGCGCCTATCACGACGCCCGCAATTTCGGCGTCAGCCGCGAGCCGATCATCGAGATGCTGATCCCCTCCACGCTCGACGACAGCTTGGCGCCACCGGGCGCGCATGTGGCCAGCCTGTTCTGCCAGCACGTCGCGCCGCAATTGCCGGACGGCCAGTCGTGGGACGACCGCCGCGACGCCGTCGCCGACCTAATGATCGCGACGATCGAGCGCTACGCGCCGGGCTTTGCCGCGAGCGTCGTCGGCCGCCAAGTGCTGAGCCCGCTCGATCTCGAACGCGAGTTCGGCCTCCTCGGCGGCGATATTTTCCACGGCGCGATGACGCTCGATCAATTGTTTTCGGCGCGTCCGATGCTCGGACACGCCGACTACCGCAGTCCCATCACCGGGCTCTATCATTGCGGCGCCGGCGCCCATCCGGGCGGCGGCGTCACCGGGGCGCCGGGTCACAACGCCGCGCAGGTCATCCTGTCGGACCTGCGCAACCGCCGCAAATTCCGCCGTTTCGCGCGCCAGAAGTGATCTTGCGCGGGCCGACGCGAAAAGCATGATTTAAGGCGATCCCGCTCGCGGATCGGGCCGTCGTCACTTATCTTTGCGGAAGGCCGCAACGAAGGAGCCATCATGGACCCGATTTCATCGCTGGTCGACCGCGCCGGGCTCGACCGGCCACGCCTCGCCAAGATCATTTCCCGCGGCCTCGAAGGCGCCGACGACGGCGAGCTTTACCTCGAATATCGCCAGGCCGAGATGCTGGTGTTCGATAATGGCCGGCTGAAGCAGGCGACCTACGACACCTCGCAAGGCTTCGGTTTGCGCGCCGTGAAGGACGAGGCGGTCGGCTATGCGCATGCCTCCGACGTGTCCGAAGCGGCGATCGCGCGGGCCGCCGACGCCGTGCGCGCGGTCAAGGGGGGCTATTCCGGCCACTATGCCGGCCCGCCCGCGCGCAGCAACGTCAAGCTCTACGGCGAGGAGAGCCCGCTCGGCAGCCCCGCCTTTGAAACCAAAGCACGGCTCCTCGAAACCATCGACGCCTATGCGCGCGCCAAGGATCCGCGCGTGCGCCAGGTCTCGGTCAGCCTCGGCGCCACCTGGCAAGCCGTGGAAGTGGTCCGCGCCGACGGCGAAACCTATCGCGACGTGCGCCCGCTGGTGCGCGTCAATGTCTCCGTCGTCGTCGGCGACGGCGACCGGCAGGAAACCGGCAGCTCCGGCTACGGCGGCCGCGAGGGCTATCCACGCTTCATCATCACCGACCGGTGGCAGCACGCGGTCGACGACGCCGTGCGTCAGGCGCTGATCAATCTCGAAGCAATACCGGCCCCTGCCGGCGAGATGGACGTCGTGCTCGGTCCCGGCTGGCCCGGCGTCATGCTGCATGAGGCGGTCGGCCACGGGCTCGAAGGCGATTTCAACCGCAAGAAGACCTCGGCCTTCGCCGGGCTCATGGGACAGCGCGTCGCGGCGAAAGGAGTCACCGTCGTCGACGACGGCACCATTGCGCTCCGCCGCGGCTCGCTCTCGATCGACGATGAAGGCACCCCGACCAACCGCACGGTGCTGATCGAGGACGGCATTCTCGTCGGCTACATGCAGGATCGCCAGAACGCGCGGCTGATGGGGATGCAGCCGACCGGCAACGGCCGGCGCGAGAGCTTTGCCCACGTGCCGATGCCGCGCATGACCAACACCTACATGCTCGCCGGCGACCGCGACCCCGGCGAAATCATCGCCGCGGTGAAGAACGGCATCTACGCTGTGCATTTCGGCGGCGGCCAGGTCGACATCACCAACGGCAAATACGTGTTCGAGTGCACCGAGGCTTACCGCATCGAGAACGGCAAGAAGGGCGCGCCGATCAAGGGCGCCATGCTCATCGGCAACGGCCCGACCGACCTCAACCGCATCTCGATGGTCGGCAACGATCTTGCGCTCGACGACGGCATCGGCACCTGCGGCAAGAACGGCCAGGGCGTTCCGGTCGGCGTCGGCCAGCCGACGCTGCGCATCGACGGCATCACCGTCGGCGGCACGGGGTGAAGGTTGGGGATTTGCTCAGCAAGGTCGCGTTTGTTTTGTGCCCAGGCCTTGGTTGGCTTGGACGTGCGCTCATAAATCGAGATCTATGATCGACTTCCGCTTTGCGTCCACAAGCGGACTCTCTGCCTCCGTCGCTGAATGTCAGCTAAGGGCCATTTTTCGACTATATGCGCCGCAGCAAAAGCCGGACCTATTCAACCACCTCGTCGGCGCGCTCGACCTATTGCGATCGCCTTGATGACACTGCTGGCGGCTGCCTTACTTCAGCGTCTTCACCACTGGGCCGGAAACCGGGTCGGTGACGCCGAGCCCGCCGCCAAGGTCTTCAAGGGTGTCGCGGAATGAGTCCAGCGTCGCGATCATGCTGGCGCGTGCGTTGATAATCGCATCCATGTCGGTCCATTCGGCGATGACGCAGAAGGTATGCTCGCCAGTCTTGATGATATTGACGTGACTAAGCCCAGGCCAAGCAAACGCAACCTCGTTGTGAGCATCGAGAAATTGCTGTTCGCGGCCCGCCTTCACTTTGAAACGCACGGCATTGAACGCAGTCATGATCTGCCCCTTTTCGCTGATGCGGCGCGAACGCCCGCTGATTGCTCCGCTATCGTCCGCGAAAGCTCGGTGTACCCGGAAGGCCGATCCCGGCCAAAATGACGCCACCGCACGAGAAGAAAGCGCCTTTCAGACGATTTCAGCAGGCATCCGGCCTGACGACGCCTAGGCCGCCCGCCGCGGTGGCTCGACCGGCGGCGTTCCATCCCTCATCGCAGTTCGGATCATGGTACGTAAATCCGGCGCGTCCTCGTGCCCATGCACAGTGATCGCGTTGCACCGCCGCCGCCAAGAGTTCGTCTTCGTTATCGGCACTCAGCGCGAGTGTACAATTCATTTCGCTCGGGTATTCACGACAATCGATGAACTTACGTCCCATCTTTTCCCCCCTGCCTTGCGGACCAAAACGTTCCATCACCGGAACGCACAGTGCATCACAGCAAAATCGACCTGTCGAGGTCCGGTTTGGGTCATCAGCGTCGGATTGCTCATGCCCGACTCATGTCCGCTTCGCCCCTGATACCGGTCGAATTGATGTCGGTGATGGCAGAACGGTGCCACAACCGGACCAAGTGCGGTGCCGCAAAAGCATCATGTGGGATTAGCGCCCCGGGATCGGCACGCGATAATCAGCATCTTTTCTACCCGTGGATTGTTTCGCCACGCTCGAGCATGGCTACGAATTCCGCAATCTTGCGCGCCCTCGTCTCGGCTTTTTTGACGTTGCCGATTCGGTACAGGATTGCGTAGCGATTTCGACTGTTCAATGTTGCAAAGAATGCGGACGCCTTCGGGTTGTTGTCCAGGGCCTTCTGGAGGTCGATGGGTATTTCGGCCCGACTCGCCGGGGCGTAGGCGTCCTCCCACCGACCATCTGCCTTAGCGGCTTCGATTTGCGCGAAGCCCGCAGGTGTCATGCGGCCCTCCTTGATGAGCGTCAGCGCTCTGTTGCGGTTCAGCGCCGACCACTTGCTGCGCGATTTCCGTGGCGTGAAGCGAACAAGCCAGTGTTGGTTGTCATACTTTTCCAGCTTTCCATCGATCCACCCGTGACAGAGCGCAGCGTCAATTGCTTCTGCTTTCGTCAGTTTTGCTCTTGTCGCCGCCTTCTTGGCGAACTTAATCCAAACGCCAACCGCATCAGCTGGTTGAGCCGCGAGCCATCTTTCGAACGACTTTTGATCCGCGAAGCCAAGAACCGGCAAGCCTGATCGCTCTTCCGTCATAAAGAGCCCTGCTTCTCTATCGACCGGAACCGATACTGCCCGAATCCGTGCTGAGGTCCACACGCGCAATTGTCGTCTCCGCCGCTAAACGGTTCCATGACCGCTTTGGGGTCGTTCGCGTCGGATAAACGTCTTCCGCGCTGGGTCAACTTTACCCCCACAACGGACGTTCGCCTGAGAAATCGCTTCTGGTAAGATCGTTGGGAATTGTGCGTTGAGTGCAAGGGCGCGATCGAAAGCGGGTGAAAAACCTTCCGCTCGCCGGAAGGTGAGTTGAGGGAGGCCGGCCTTGGCAATTGTCGTGCTGGCCCACGGCGCCTGGTCGGCGGCTTGGGCCTGGAAGAAAGTGCGGCCGCTGATGGCCGCGGCTGGACATCAGTTTTTCACGCCGACCTACACCGGGCTGGGCGAGCGAGCGCACCTGGCGAGCCGGTCAAATGACCTCGAAACTCATATTCAAGACGTACTCGGTGTGCTGACGTATGAAGACCTTCGTGAGGTCGTACTGATCGGTCACAGCTACGGCGGCATGGTGGCGACTGGCGTCACCGATCGGGCGCGAGGTCGCATTGCGCGGTTGATCTACCTCGATGCGTTCGTACCCGCGAACGGACAAGCCTTGATCGATTTGGTGCCGGCTGGCGAGCGGCAAAGGCTATTGGATAGCGTCAAGTCAGGCGACGGCTGGAGGGTCACACCGAATCCAACTCCACCCGACACGTCACCAGAAGATTTGGAGTGGATCGGCAAGTACCGGATGCCGCAGTCGGTTAGGTGTTTCGATCAGCCCCTGCAATTGAAGGCAGAGCTGACCTTGCCGCGCACATACATTCACTGCACACGCTACGCTGAGCAAAAGCCTTTCGCTCAATTCGCAAACCGCGCCCAAAGGGAAGTCGGCTGGCACGTCTATGATCTCGACGCCAGCCACAGTCCAAATGTCACCGCGCCGACAGCATTCATGGACGCACTGAGACAGGCTTTGGCCAGGTAAGTTTTTTGCAACGAGCAAACCCCGCTCGGCATCGTTCGGCCAAGGAACGCGACTCGCAAAGGCTCGCTAAGATCATTTCGTCGTCGTGTCTTTGGCGCTGGCGCGACGCACGTCCTGACGCAGATGGCGCTAGCGCACCACGCCCGATATGCAGCAGGGCCGGTGGTGCGGCGGCTTGATCGCATCCTTGAGATAGCAGCGCGCGGCCGCGATGCCGTAACCCGCCCGTCGATAGGTCCAGTCGCGGCAGCGCGGTTCGGCCCGACACGCTTCGGCGCAAGCCTTGGCCTTGGCGTCGGGCGGCGTTTCGAAGGACCGGTAATCGCCGCCGACCCGATCGATCGAATATTCGAGCTCGCCCAGCCGCGGCTCGATGACCCCGGCGCCGTGCACGCCCGATACGCAGCAGCTCGCTTTCACACGCGGCATGACTTCGCGCTTGAGCCGGCACACGGCCGGCCCGCCGGAGACCTGCGGATAGGAAAAGCTCCAAGACCGGCAGTTCTTGTCGTGCTCGCAGCGCATCGCGCACACCGCCGGGTCGCCGTTGGTGACCGGGCTCGTCGCGTAATCGCCGCCCGGCCGATCGTAGCCCGATTGCGCCGAGGCCGGCGCGATGCCGTCCGCCCCCATCGCCGCGCAGACGAGGACGGCCAACCCGATGATCAGTGTTCGCATGCGCCACTCTCGCGATTGGCTCGCGATGTCGCTCCGATGCACAGAAGAACGTTCTTTGCAGCGAAATGCTACAAGAATTTTGGGGTTTTGGCGACGCCGACGCGCTAGCGGATCGCAAGTGCGCCCGACTGGCCCGGCTACAGCGCAATCGCTTCAGACTGAACCGATTGGCGCTCTAATATCTTGGCGGAGCATGATCTTATCGGAAAACCGGCTTCCACTCTTCCGGATCATGCTCTAACCGCGGAAGTGTTTCGACAGTTTGAGCCCCTGCGCTTGATAATTCGAGCCGATGCCGCTGCCGTAAAGCTGGTCGGGACGCGCCAGCATTTTTTCGTAAACCAGACGGCCGACGATCTGGCCGTGTTCGAGGATGAACGGCACTTCGCGCGAGCGCACTTCCAGCACCGCGCGCGAACCGAGCCCGCCGGCGCCGGCATAGCCGAAGCCGGGGTCGAAGAAGCCGGCATAATGCACGCGGAATTCGCCGACCAGCGGATCGAACGGCACCATCTCGGCGGCATAATCCGGCGGCACCTGCACCGCCTCGGTCGAGGCGAGGATGTAAAACTCGTCGGGATCGAGGATCAGGCTTTGGTCGGCGCGCGCGGCGATCGGCTCCCAGAAGTCGGCGATGTCGTAAGCATCGCGGCGCTCGACCTCGATGACCGCGGTGTGGCGCTTGGCGCGATAGCCGACGATGCCGTCGGCGTCGCGGACGCCGGCGCCGGAAAGGTCGACGCTCACCGCGACACCGTCTCCCATCACTGCCTCGGCACGGTCGACTAGTCGCTCGCGCGCATGCAGCGCGCGCAACGCCTCGGCGTTGAGCACGGCATCGCCGCGGTGCAATCGCATCTGCGACAGCCGCGAACCTTCGCGCACCAGCACCGGGAAAGTTTTTGGGCTGATTTCGGCATAGAGCGGGCCGTGATAGCCGGGCGCGACGCGATCGAAGCCGCGCGTTTCGTCGGCGATCACGCGCGTGAACACGTCGAGGCGTCCGGTGGAGCTTTTCGGATTGGTGGCCGCCGCGATGTCTGTCGGCAGCGCCAGGCTCTCGAGCAGCGGCACGATATAGACGCAGCCGGTCTCCAACACCGCACCTTCGGTGAGCGCGAATTCGTGCAACTTCAGTTCGGCGATACGGCGCGCGACCGCGGTGCCGGGACCGGGCAAAAAGCTCGCCCGCACCCGATAGGCGACGGCGCCGAGGCGCAGATCCAGACTCGCCGGCTGGATCTGGCCGGGAGCAAAGGGGTAAGCCGCGCGAATGCCGCCCGCCTCCGCCAGCGCCGCGATCATGCGGTCGGGCAGGATGCCCTTGTCCGAAGGCGTAAACGAGAGCGGCACGCGTTTCCCCGTGTCGAGCGGCGGCGGAAATTGATGCGGTCGCGATCTAACCCGATGCCCGGCTTGACGGAAAGACGTGCCAGGCGTATGAGCCGCTTTATCCCGTGGTCATTTGAGCCGGCCGGCTTGCAGCCACGTAAAACAAGTTGCTAAAAGGCCGGGGACGCGTGAGCCCGGCCCGAGGATTATCCTCCCGGCCGGGTTTTGTTTTTTGGCCATGAGGAGGGCCAGATGTCCGCGTCCGCGCATGATCGCTACCGTTACCGCCCCGAAACCCGCCTGGTCCAGTCCGGCACGTTGCGCTCGCAGTTCGGCGAGACCTCCGAGGCGCTGTTCCTGACCCAGGGCTATGTCTACGAGAATTCCGCCCAGGCCGAACGCCGCTTCAAGAACGAAGAGCCGGGATTCCAATATTCGCGCTTCTCCAATCCGACCGTGGCGATGTTCGAGGACCGGATGGCGGCCTTCGAGGGCGCGGAAGCCGCGCGCGCGACGGCAACCGGAATGGCCGCGGTGACGCTGGCGTTGGTCGGCCAGCTCAGGGCCGGCGACCACGTGGTCGCGGCGAAGGCGCTGTTCGGCTCCTGCCGCTACATCGTCGAGGATTACCTGCCGCGCTACGGCGTGGCCTCCACGCTGGTCGACGGCCCCGACCTCGAGCAATGGCGCAACGCGGTGCGGCCCAATACCAGGACGTTTTTCCTGGAGACGCCGACCAACCCGACGCTGGAAGTGATCGACATCGAAGCGGTCGCGCAGATCGCGCACGCCGCCGGCGCGACGCTCGTCGTCGACAACGTCTTCGCCACGCCGATCTACCAGTCGCCGCTTAAGCTCGGCGCCGACTGCGTCGTCTACTCAGCGACCAAGCACATCGACGGCCAGGGCCGCTGCCTCGGCGGCATCATCCTGGCCTCGGAGGACTTCATTCAGAAGCACGTTCACGTCTTGCTGCGGCAGACCGGACCCTCGCTGTCGCCGTTCAACGCCTGGGTGCTGCTCAAGGGGCTGGAGACGCTGGCGGTGCGCGTGCGGCGGCAAACCGACAGCGCCGCGACGCTGGCGGTGGTGCTGGCAGAGCATCAAAAGATCGCCCGTCTGATCTATCCCGGCCGGCCCGACCATCCGCAGGCCGCGATTGCGCAGAAGCAGATGCGCGGCGGCTCGACGCTCGTCGCCTTCGACATCAAGGGCGGCAAGAAGGCCGCGTTCCGCTTTCAGGACGCGCTCAAGCTCATTCGCATCAGCAACAACCTCGGCGACGCCAAGAGTCTCATCACCCATCCGGCGACGACCACGCACCAGCGGCTGACGCCGGCGCAGCGCGCCGAGCTCGGTATCAGCGACGGCATGGTGCGGGTCTCGGTCGGCCTGGAGCATCCCGACGACATCGTCGAGGACGTGCTCGCGGCCCTGCAAGCGGTGTGAACGTCATTCCGCGGCGGCGCGCAGCACCGAGCGCGGCACAATCTCAGCGGGCCGAGCGGGCCGACGCGGACGCGACCGGACGGGTCGCCGCGTCGGCGATCCCGGCGGCGAGCAGTTTCGCCACGCAGCCATAACCCCAGTCGTTCATGTGCAACGCGTCCGACGCGACGAAGGTGTCGAACGGGATATGCTGGACCTCGTGCCAGTTGCGCATCACCGCGAAACGGCGGAACAGATCGACGCCCTCGTCCTTGGCGGCGACCGCAATCTGATCTTCCATACCCTCTGTCTCGGACTTGGCTAGTACCCGCGGCGCAAATTGCATATCGATCAGCACCACATCGGCGCCGGCTTCCTTGAGTTGCTCGACGCCTTCGTGCAGCAGCAGCGCATGCGACTTGAGCGGGCGATCGCGCAGCACGGAATTGGTGCCGACCTGCCAAAGCACCAGATCGGGATGCGCGGCGATCACGCCGGTCGCGAACCGCGCCATCATTTGCTCCGTCGTTTCGCCGTTGACGCCGCGGTTGAGCACGGTGATGTCATGCGTCGGGAAGCGCTGCTTGAGCTCAACGGCGAGCCGGCTCGGATAGCTCGCCGCGGGAGAGCTGGCGCCGGCGCCGGCCGTCGAGGACGAGCCAATGGCGACGATGGTCAGCGGCTCGCCGCTGGCGAGACGCCGCGCGGCGTGGCGCAGCGGATAGCTGAGACGTGTGACTTCAGCCGGCGCGCTGCAGGCGAATCCCGCGGTCTGCGCAGGCGCCACAGGCGTGGCCGGTTGGACAGGCACCTGAGCCCGCGCCGGAGCGAGCATGGCCAAAACAATAGCCCCGGCTGCTGCATAGCCGAACCAGCTGAAAGTTTGTTTGATCGTCGACATCAACGCGTCGTTTGTTCTTTCCCGGCATCGAGATGACCGGCATGGATGATCAGCGACGCCAGGGCCCGGCCGATGCATTCGTGAACACGCCGCGCCATAGCATAGTCTTTGGTCGCCGCATAGAGGTCGAACACGCCCTCATCGCTCCAGTAGCGCATGATCGCCAACCGATCAAACAGCACGACGCCGTGCTGCTCGGCCAGCCAGCGCATGACGTCGGCGTAGGCGGAAACGCCGAGCATGGATTCGGTGCGCGGACTGTGCTGCATGTTCATCATGATCACGTCGGCATTGGCGGCCGCAATGGCGTCGATACCTTGATCGAGGCTGGTGCGGAAATCCTCCGGTTCGACGCCGCGCAGCGCGTCGACCGTGCCGGCCTGCCAGATCACCAAGGCCGGCTGGTCGGCGGTCAGGATTTTTTGCAACCCGGATGCCATGTCCGCGGTGGTCTGCCGCGACTCGACATGCGCGGTCACCTTGATCTCAATGCCCGGCAGCCGCTCCCTGAGCGACTGCTCTAGTTGCGCCGGATAAGCGAAGCGCGCACCGTCGGGACCGGACAGCACCGAGGAGCCCGAGCCGACGACGCTGATATCCAAGCGGTGGCGATCCTTGATTTCGCCGCTGACACGCGTGAGATCGGCGTCGGCCGGCAGCAGCCATTCCGGCACGTCGCATTCCGCCGCCGGCGCCGCAGCTACATCCGGCGCCGCCATCGCGGCGCCGTTCAACAGCGCAATCGTGGTCAGAACGGCAATGACGAACGTCATGCCTCGCCTCCCGCGAGGTCTGCGTCGGGTGATTTGACGCGCGATTGGGGACTTCGCCCTTCTATGGCCTTGTACCACGATATGAGGTTGGCGGTAGCGATCATAATGATAATGCCTAACGCGCTGACGGCCGTCTGCAGCAGCGGGCCCCCGGAGGATTCGGCGATAATGAATTGCCCGGCAAAGGCCAGAAACACGCCGAGGCAGAAAATCTCCAGCGAGTGCTGACCGCAGCGGATGGCGGGTTGCAGGATCGCCGATTTCAGGCCGGACCAATGCCGCGGGATGAAGCGGATCGTCACCACCGCCAGCGCCAGAAAATGCGCGAAGCGCAGCACGTCGAGATTGGTCTTGTCGATGGGATACATCCACTCCGCCAGCCAAGTCGGCACGAAACGGTCCAGCGCCTCGAAGTGCCACGTCAATGTTATGGCAAAGGCGAAGACCAGGTAGGCGATGGCGACGACCAGCACGATGCGCGAGCGCAAAAAGCCGGCGAGCCGGTGGGAGCCGCCGAGCGCGCACCAGGCACCGAACACGAACAGCAATTGCCAGGCGAACGGATTGAAAAACCAGACGCCGTTCGGATAGGCCGGCAGGTTCCAATCCAGTTTCCACGTCAACGCGTAGACCACGGCCGATCCGGCCAGCGCCACGTTCGGTGCCCGCAACAGCAGAAACAGCATCGGCGGAAACATGAGCAGCAGCACGATGTAGAGCGGCAGCACGTCCATGTTGACGGGCTTGAACTTCAGCAACAGCGCTTGAAAGATGGTGATGTCCGGCTGCTTGAGAAAATCGAGGATTCTCATTTCCTCGGCGTATAGCGGATTGTCGAAGGTCGCTGCGACGTAGGCGATCTCCGCCATGAAGATGGTGAACAGAAAAATATGCGCGACATAGATCTGCCAGGCGCGCCGCAGGATGCGGGCACTCGAGAGCAGAAAGCCGCGCTCGCGCATGGTGCGGCCGTAGACGAAGGCAGCGGTATAGCCGGAAATGAAGATGAAGATCTCGGTGGCGTCGCTGAATCCATAATTGCGGATGGTGAACCAGTTGACGATGTTTTCGGGAATATGGTCGAGGAAGATCAGCCACAAGGCCACGCCGCGGAACAGGTCGAGCCGTAGATCGCGTTCGCTCGTGGGCGCCTGCGGCGCAGATGCCATTGCCATGGAAATATGCACACCATTGCCGGCCGCCGCGGCCGGTTGGGCCCGACGCCGGCGGCCGCCAGACAATCTAATCCGCCGGCGCATGCTTGAGAAAGCGCGTCCACACGCTTATTGCAACCGGGATAGCGTCCAGACTCAACGGGCAAACGTCGGCAAATTTATGATTCCAGTGCGGTTTTGGATTTGGAGCTCGTCGCCTTTGCGCCCGGGCGACAGGAACTTCAAATCCGCCGCCGTAGGCGCTATTCCTCGGCCGCAGACTGCACGGCGTTGCGGCAGCGCCGGCTTCCGCATACCGTTTCGACGGAACCGCCGTCAGGATCGTGCCGGCATTACGCCAGGATTCGTGCCAGGATTCGTCTCATGTATCGTGCCGTCACCCGCAACATCGAGGTCCAGGCGACTCCGCGCTACGTCGCCGACCGCTCGTCGCCGGAAAACAATTATTTCTTCTGGGCCTATACCATCGCCATCACCAACAACGGCACCGACACGGTGCAGCTGAAGACCCGCCACTGGCGCATCACCGACGCCAGCGGCCGCTGCCAGGAGGTACGCGGCGCCGGCGTCGTCGGCGAGGAGCCGGTTCTCAAGGCCGGCGAGTCGTTCGAATATACCAGCGGCGTGCCGCTACAGACGCCGTCCGGCTTCATGGTCGGCAGCTACGGCATGGTTAGCGCGAGCGGCGAGCATTTCGAAATTGAGATTCCGGCCTTCTCGCTCGACTCAGGCAATAGCAAGCGGACGATCAATTAAACCGGCGGTCCATCGTCACAGCTTTTGCGAAATGCCCGCGAAGAAGCCGCGCCGTGCACCGTATTGCGGCGCAAAGACGCCGATGCCAGTGCCGTTGCGAAGCTCATAAACCTGGTCGAACAGATTGACGATGTCGAACCGCACCGTGAGCGGCTTGGCGTCCGTCGACCATTTGAAGTCGTGCGCCACGCCGACATTGATCACGGCGTAGGGCGTGGTGTGCAGGGAATTAGGCGCGACGCCATCAGATAAATCGCCGGCGCGCAGGCCGCTGCCGGCGATCAGGTTTGTGCTGAACAGGGTATCATGCCAGCGATACGATACCCCGGCAGAGCCGGTCATGAGCTGCATGTCGTCGGTATAATGCCAATTGGTGAGGAGATAATTGTAGGTCGCGGTATCGAGAACATACTGATTCGACTCCGGGCCGATGGCTCTGGTGATATTGTAGGCGAAATTGCCATAGGCGGTGAAGTTGCCGTTCTTATATTTGAGCTTGAATTCGCCGCCTTCGCTGTAGCCGCGCGCCCAATTGAACTGCGTCAACACGACGGCCTGGCCGAACTGGCCGTCGTCGAGCAGGTCACGCGCGTCCTTGTAATAGCCGTCGATTCCGACATCGAGGCCCGGCAGCACGGTCTGGTCGACGCCGACGTCGTAATAGTTCGAGCGCTCGGGTTTCACCGGATCAGCCAAAGGGACATCCGGCTGATTGGTCGTGTTGGTGAACAAGGCGATATTCGCAGTATAGGCCTGCGCCTGGTAGGGCGGCGTGAAATAGCGGGCATAGCCGGCGTGGACGGTGGTGCCGGTAAACGGCTTATAGATCAGCGCGGCACGCGGACTGAGCTGGTTGGCGTCGACGTACTGATACAACTGGTCGAAACGCAGGCCGCTGTTCAGGGTGAGCTGATTGGTTAGTTTCCATTCGTCCTGGACGTAGCCTCCGATGTTCCACCCGGTCAGCGAATTGTCGTCGGTGACGGTGAACGGCGTCGGCGAAATGGCGCCGGTGACAGGATCGACCGGCAGCACCGTCGAAACGTTGCTGACGTTGGTGTGCTCCTCGCTCACGGCAAAACCCGCCCGCAACGTGTGCCGGTCGTTCACGATATAGGACGTGTCGAACTGGGTGCCGTTGAGCAGGCTTTCGCGGGTCACGTTCGACGCCACGTCGTTGAATACCAAATCGCCGAAGATGTCGGGAACGAAGTTGACCTTGGCATAGCGCGAAAACACCGCCCACTGCGCGTCGCCGTCGGTGCCTTTCTTCTGCAGCGCCGCGATATTGACGACGTAGGTGTCATACTCGTTCTCATTGAGCGACAACGAGCTGTAATTTGCCGGACCGAAATCGCCGAGCGGCATCTGATTGGGATTGTTCGGTATCTGGTAGGCGCTGTAGGACGCCGCCGAGATCACGCTCAACCGCGTTGATTCGTCGAGCAGCGTCGAGACATAGCCGAAGAACTTGCCCTGCTGGGTGTGGTCGTGGAAGGCGTCGGGGCTCGAGGTCGGATTCTCAAGCCCAAGCGCGTTCCAATTGCCGCGCGCGGTGACGAAATATTCGGTATTGCCGACGCTGCCGCCGTAGTCGAAGCTTGGCGTGAACGTCTGGTGGCTGCCGCCATAGAGACTGATGTCGCCGCTCGGCGCGGCAAAGGCTCGGCTGGTGATATCGAGAACGCCGGCGGTGCGCAGGCCGTATTGCGCCGGCAGCGTGCCGGTGAGCAGCGACAAGCGGGCGACGAAATTGGTGTCGATGACCGGGCCGAGCGCCGAAACGCCCTCGGGAATCACGACGCCATTGATCCGGTATTGGACGTTGGCGTACTCGTTTCTGACGTGGAAGTCGGGATTGGAAACCGCCGAATCGTAGGACACGCCCGGCATTTGCAGAATGACTTTGTCGATCGGCGTGTTGTCGCCCTGCGGCATGTCGACGATCGCCTGGCGCGTGATGGTGTAGGTCGAGGCGCCGATCTTCGGCAACAAATTATTACGCGCGTCATCCAACGCACTCATCTTGGCATCCAAAGCCGCCTGCGCGGCGGTCGGCGCGTCGGTCTGCTGGGCGACGCGCTGCGGCGCTCCGGCACCCGGCTTCGGCTTGGGTTTGGTTTTTGGCTTCGGCGCATTGACGACGATTTGCGGCAGCTGCGGTCCGCCGGCCGGCTCCACGGCTGGAGCTTGGCCAGGAGCTTGCTGTTGCTCAGCCGGCGCCTGTTGTTGCTGCGCTGGCGCCGGCTGCTGCGCGTTGGCGCCGAGTACCGCTGCTAGAATGCAAAGCGCGATGCCGCTCGGCAGCCGGACGCGATCGACGAAGCAGCGTGTAAATCCTGATACTGGTCGCCGCAACATCGTCCACCAAGTACTTTAGAACTATGTTGAAGTAATAGCTTTTTTCATTGCTCTGCTGAATTCCGTATATGTTGGGCGTGACGAACTAACAATCACAAACACTCAACACGAGTGAATATTTTTCGTCGTCAGATTTGAATTATAAGAATTCAAATCTGACGCGCTGCGAAGTTATCCAATGGATTTCGTCACGTGTCTGAAGCGCCGCAAGCCAACGCGCTCGCTGCGGCGCGAATCTTGAAACAGCAAGATCGGATCGTTTTAATACGTCTTCACGCAAAAAAGCCCCGACACGCTCTTTGCTCCGGCCTCGTACAGCTTTGAGCTAGCTTACGCCACACCGTGGGTCGGGGCGTGGTACACCTCAACTGTCCCGAAAAATGGTCATTGTTGGGACAGTTTGCGCATGCAATTCATATCCAGCGACGCACTCGCGCACGGTAATTGCGATAGGATAACCCGAATCGTTCCGCGAGGTATCGTTCCTCTCTGCCGATGACATAGCTGTTCATGGTGGCGACAAGCAATGGCACTAATATGATTGCCCACCACACGCCGAGGAATATACTCACACCGCAGTAGAGAAGAAGCAATGAGAGGTAGAGAGGATTGCGGGTCCGCGTGAATATGCCTGTCGTGATGAGCGAGGAAACGGATCGGTCTGGTCGGATTGTAGTATGTGCAGTGCGAAACTCTTTCATGGCCAGCAGTACCACCGCTAATGACGCGAGCGCAATCGGCCAACCGATGATGACCCGCCCTAGGAAGGATAGAAAGAACGGAAGGGGGAAAATCCAACCGAGGATGATTCCTGCAAAAAAGAAAGCAAAGTAGATAATCGGCGGCGGAATCTTCACTCCGGGGTTTTCCATCGTCTGGTTTGCATTTAAATTATTCATCATTAAAATCCCCATTCGAACGGCCGGCGAAGCGACCTGGCTTTAAGAATTTAGCGCCGGATTCCCGCCGCTAAATTCATCCGGCTCGAACACGTAGGTCGAGCTGCAGAACTCGCAAGTCACGGTGATCTTGCCGTTCTCGACCATGTCGTCGCGCTCGTCCTGGGAAAAGCTTTTCAACATGGCCTCGACGCTGTGGCGCGAACAGGAACACTGCGCACTGACCGGCGCGGGGCGAAACACGCGCACGCCGTGCTCGTGGAACAGGCTGTAGGCCAAGCGTTCGCTCGACAGCGCCGGATCGATCAGTTCGACGTCATCGACGGTGGCGACCAGCGAGCGGCCTTCGACCCAGGCGTCGTCCTCGGGCAGCGTATGGGGTTCGCTGCCCGGCGGGGCGTCGCCGGGATGCAGGTCGGCTTGGCGGGCGCGTTCGCCGGCCTTGGGCAGGAACTGCAGCAAAATGCCGCCAGCGCGCCAGCGCCGGCGCGCGCCGCTTTCGCCGCCGCGAAACTCCTCGGCGACGGCAAGCCGGACGCGGGTCGGAATCTGCTCCGAACGGGAAAAGTACTCGTGCGCGGCGTGTTCCAGGTCGTTACCTTCGAGCGGCACCAGGCCCTGATACCGGCTCATGTCCGGGCCCTGGTCGATGGTCATGGCGAGATGGCCGTGGCCAAGGAGCCGACCCGGCGCGGCGGCGCCGGCGGCGATGGCGGCGGCGATGCGTTCCGCGTCAAAGCGCGCGCAGGCCCGCACCTTGTCGGGCGACGTGAAGTCGACCACCAGCATGCGGACCGGACCGTCGCTCTGGGTCTGCAGGATGAAACGGCCGTCGAATTTCAGCGCCGAGCCGAGCATGACCGTGAGCACGATCGCCTCGCCGAGGAGCTTGGCCACCGGCAGCGGGTAATCGTGGCTGGTCAGGATGGCATCGACCGCCGGCCCGAGCCGCACGATGCGGCCGCGCAGGTCGAGCGCGTTGACTTCGAACGGCAGGATGGTGTCGTCGAGGCTGGCTGGCGCCGGCTCCCGAACCGGGATGTCCGCATGAGGATTATTCATCGCCAGGCAATATAGGCGACGAGGGCCCCATTGTGAGCCCTCGGAGCCGCTTGTGGCGTTTGCGCCGCATCATTATGCGGCACCCTCGTTTGCGAACTTCGGAATCGGAGGACACTAGCAACGTATTGATCTAGTGTGGCTTTGGTTCAGAAGTCGGCATGACGAGTTCGCGGCAAAA
Organism: Xanthobacteraceae bacterium; assembly: GCA_049284935.1. GTDB lineage: Bacteria > Pseudomonadota > Alphaproteobacteria > Rhizobiales > Xanthobacteraceae > BOG-931. Next base: position 30,042 of record JBAPYW010000092.1, on the reverse strand, counting down.
ATGATGCGGACTTCTGAACCGCCAGACTAGGGGCGCGCGGTTGCCGGATCAGGCGCCGGCCCCCAGGCACCAGGTCAGGATGCCCTTCTGCGCATGCAGCCGATTCTCGGCCTCGTCGAACACGACGGAATGCGGGCCGTCCATGACCTCGTCGGTCACCTCTTCGCCGCGATGCGCCGGCAGGCAATGCATGAAGATGGCGTCCGGCTTGGCGCGCGCCATAAGCCGGCTATTGACCTGATAGCGCTTGAGCAGGTTGTGGCGGCGGGCGCCGTTGCGGTCGCCCATGGACACCCAGGTGTCGGTGACGACGCAGTCGGCACCCTTCACCGCCTCTTCCGGGTCGGTGCCGATGTGGATGGCGGCGCCCGAGGATTTGATCCAATCGGTGAGCGGCTTCTTCGGCGCCAGCTCCGGCGGGGTGGCAACGTGCAGGCGGAACGCGAACCGTTCGGCGGCCTGCATCCATGAGGTCAGCACGTTGTTGGCATCGCCGGTCCAGGCCACGGTACGGCCGCGAATTGGACCGCGATGCTCCTCGAACGTCATCACGTCGGCTAGCACCTGGCAGGGATGCGAGCGTCGCGTCAGGCCGTTGATCACCGGGATCGTGGCGTAGCGGGCAAGCTCGGCCACGTCCTTCGGGTCGAGCGTGCGGATCATGATGGCGTCCACGTAGCGGGATAGGACGCGGGCGGTATCGGCGAGCGTCTCGCCGCGGCCGAGCTGCATTTCCTCCGCCGTCAGCATGAGGGCGTAGCCGCCGAGCTGGCGCATGGCGACCTCGAAGGAGACGCGGGTGCGGGTGGAAGGCCGCTCGAAGATCATCGCCAGTGTCTTGCCGGCGAGCGGCTGATCGGCCCGGGCGCCTTTTTCCTTCATCGCGCGCGCGACGTCGATCATCCAGCGCAGATCCGCGGCCGGAACGTCGATGAGGTCGAGGAAGTGGCGGACGGCGCTCATCGGGGCGCCTCCGGCGTGGCCCCGCTCCGCCCACCACCGCTGGCGGGTGAGGCAACGGAGGGGGCGGCACGATTGAGCCGGGTGCAGGCGCGGTCAAGCCGCGCGATCGCTTCGCCGATTTCCTGTTCGCTGACGATCAGCGGCGGCAGCAATCGCACCACGTTGTCGCCGGACGGCACGGTGATCATCTTTTCGTCGCGCAGCGCGGTGACAAGCCCCGCGACGGGCACCGTGGCCCGCAAGCCCACCAGCAGCCCTTCGCCGCGCACCTCGGCGATCAGCGAGGGGTAGCTGTCCTTGATTTGCGCCAGCCGCTGCTTGAACAACAGCCCGGTCTGCCGCACCCGGTCAAGAAAGCCCGGTTCCAGCATCACGTCGAGCACCGCGTTGGCGACGCTCATCGCCAGCGGATTGCCGCCGAAGGTGGAACCGTGGGTGCCGGTGGTCATGCCCTTCGCCGCTTCGCGCGTCGCCAGGCAGGCGCCGACCGGGAAGCCGCCGCCCAGCGCCTTGGCGAGCGCCATGATGTCGGGCGCGACGCCGGCGCGCTGGTAAGCGAACAGCTCGCCGGTGCGTCCCATGCCGGTCTGCACCTCGTCGAAGACCAAGAGCAGCCCGTTCTGGTCGCACAGTTCGCGCAAAGCCCGCAGGAACGCCGGCGCGACGACGCGCACGCCGCCCTCGCCCATGATCGGCTCGATCAGGATCGCCGCGGTCTCGGCGGTCACCGCGCGCTTGGTCGCCTCGAGATCGCTAAACGGGACCTGGTCGAAGCCTTCGACGACGGGACCAAAACCGTCGAGATATTTCTTCTGGCCGCCGGCGGCGAGCGTCGCCAGCGTGCGGCCGTGGAAAGCGCCCTCGAAGGTGATGACGCGGTAGCGTTCAGGCGCCCCGTTCGCGGACTGGTATTTGCGCACCATCTTGATGGCGCATTCCATCGCCTCGGCGCCGGAATTGCAGAAAAAAACGACGTCGGCAAAGCTCGCGTCGCACAGCCGCTGCGCGACCCGCTCGGCCTCGGGAATTTGATACAGATTGGAGACGTGCCACACCTTCTGCGCCTGCTCGGCGAGCGCGGCGACCAGCCGCGGATGGGCGTGTCCCAGCGCGTTGACGGCAACGCCGGAGGCAAAATCGAGATAGCGGTCGCCGTTGGTCGCGATCAGCCATGCGCCTTCGCCCCGCTCGAAAGCGAGGTTGATGCGTGCATAGGTCGGCAACAAATGCGATGTCACGGTTGAGCCCGCGCGCGCGGCGCAGCATTGTCTGCGCGGCAAAAATGAAATGTGCCGCCTCTCCGGGCGGCACCATTGAGTATCTTATTTCGGCTTGCCGGTCTGTCAACACCGGTAAAGCCGGAGCGCTGCCGCCCGGCTTATCCCGCATTCATCCACATGGGAGCAGGAACATGTGGACGTATGTCGCACGACTCTTGCGCCCGACTCCCGCCATATTGTAGCCTTTTGATCGTCAAGTACGACATCTCGTGCGGCGGACAGTCTTCTCCAGCGTTGGTGATGTGCGTGTTGGGCAGCAATAGCTGCCCGGCCCGGAGGTTGATTCAAAAAAGGCCATGACCGCACCTTTTTCAGGAGGATTGAGCATGTCGTGGACTGACGAGCGGGTTGAGCTGTTGAAGAAGCTGTGGTCCGACGGTCTTTCGGCCAGCCAGATCGCGGCCGAACTCGGCGGCATTACCCGCAACGCAGTGATCGGCAAGGTGCATCGGCTCGGCCTGTCCGGGCGCGCCAAGAGCGCGTCGAGCGGCTCGCCGCGCCCGCGCAAGGCGCGTTCCTCCACGCATCTGCTGCGCATGAGCCGGCCGTCGATCCGCGGCAATACCGCGCTGGCGCATGCCTATGAGCTCGAAGCCGAAGGCGCGCCGGAGCTGATCGAGAACATCATCCCGATAGGCCAGCGCCGCACCATTCTGGAGTTGACCGAGCAGACCTGCCACTGGCCCATCGGCGATCCCGGCAGCAGCGATTTCTTCTTCTGCGGCGGCAATACGATCAGCGGGCTGCCGTATTGCGCTTATCACTCCCGCGTCGCCTATCAGCCGGCCAGCGACCGCCGCCGCGACCGCCGCTCACAGCGCTGAGGCCGCCAAAACCGTCGCCCGCGCCAGTGCTGAGCGGTCAGCTCGCCTTGCCGAAGCGATCGTCGAGCGAATAGCCGGCGCCGCGCACGGTGCGGATCGGATCGGTGCCATGGCCGCGGTTGAGCGCCTTGCGCAGGCGGCCGACATGAACGTCGACTGTGCGCTCGTCGATGTACACGTCGCTGCCCCAGACGCCGTCCAGCAATTGCTCGCGGGAAAACACGCGTCCTGGGCGTTCCATCAGGAATTCGAGCAGGCGGAATTCCGTCGGCCCGAGATCGACCGCACGGCTCGAGCGCGAGACGCGCTTTTTCTCGCGATCGAGCTCGAGATCGCCGATGCTGAGCACCGTGGCGACGCGTTCCGGACTGGCCCGGCGCAGCAGCGCCCGAATCCGCGCCAACAGCTCCGGTACCGAGAACGGCTTGACGATGTAATCGTCGGCGCCGGTCGCCAGCCCGCGCACGCGTTCGCTTTCCTCGCCGCGCGCCGTCAGCATGATGATCGGCAGCGACTGGGTTTGCGGCCGCGCCCGCAGCCGGCGGCACAATTCGATGCCGGACAGGCCGGGCAGCATCCAGTCGAGCACGACGAGATCGGGCGCAGTCTCCCGCAATCGCGTGTCGGCCTCGTCGCCGCGAGCGACGGCGTCGACCGCGTAACCTTCGGCTTCGAGATTGTAGCGCAACAACGTGGTCAGCGGTTCCTCGTCTTCGACGATCAGGATGTTGGCTCCCATCCCGGCCCTCCTAACCTTTCTGTGGCGGCATTGCCCCAAAACTCGTGAAATCGCCCTTCGGCCGCTGATCGGCGATCGGGCGGCCTTCAATCATGTAATAGACGGTTTCCGCGATATTCGTCGCGTGATCGCCGATGCGCTCGAGGTCCTTGGCGCAGAACATCAGATGCATGCAGAACGTGATGTTGCGCGGATCCTCCATCATGTAGGTCAGCAGCTCGCGGAACAGCGACGTACAGAGGTTGTCGACTTCCTCATCGCCGTTCCACACGGCGAGCGCTGCGGCGAGATCGCGGCTGGCATAGGCATCGAGCACCTGTTTGAGCTGGCCGGCTACCAGCGCGGCCATGTGTTCCACGCCGTGAATGAGCTTTTGCGGGTTGAAGTCGCCGTCGAGCGCGACCACCCGCTTGCCCACGTGCTTGGCGTGGTCGCCGATCCGCTCGAGGTCGTTGCAAACCCGCATGGCGCCGACGATCTCGCGCAGATCGACAGCCATCGGCTGTCGGCGCGCGATCGTCAAAATCGCTTTTTCCTCGATCTCGTGTTGCATGGCGTCGATGGTCGGATCGGTGGCGATCACGCGCTCGGCAAGCTCGGTATCGCGCTCGACCAAGGCACGGGTGGCATCTCCGATCTGCCGCTCCGCAAGTCCGCCCATTTCGGCGACCTTGCGCATGATCTCCTGCAGATCGGTGTCGAATGCCTTGGCGGTGTGGTCGATTCTGGTGCTGTATTCGGTCATGGCGGTTATCCGAAGCGGCCGGTGATGTAGTCCTGCGTCCGCTGATCCTGTGGCGCCGTGAACATTTTACTCGTCGAATCGAATTCGATCAGCTCGCCAAGATACATGAAGGCGGTGAAGTCGGACACGCGTGCGGCCTGCTGCATGTTGTGGGTGACGATCACGATCGTATAGTCGTCGGTCAATTCGTCCATCAGCTCCTCGATCTTGGCGGTCGAGATCGGATCGAGCGCCGAGCAAGGCTCATCGAACAGGATGACCTCGGGCTGCACCGCAACCGTGCGCGCGATGCACAATCGCTGCTGTTGGCCGCCGGAGAGACTTTGTCCGTTGGCCGCGAGTTTATCCTTGACTTCGTCCCACAGCGCCGCCCGCCGCAGCGACGTCTCTACCCGCCGGTCGAGCTCGGATTTGGCCAACCGCTCGTACAACCTGATGCCGAAGGCGACATTCTCATAGATCGACATCGGAAACGGCGTCGGCTTCTGAAACACCATGCCGATGCGCGCACGCAGCAGGTTGAGGTCCTGTTTCGGCGACAACAGATCCTCGCCGTCGAAGAGGACTTCACCGGTGGCGCGCTGGTTCGGGTAGAGGTCGTACATGCGGTTGAGCACGCGCAATAACGTCGATTTACCGCAGCCGGACGGACCGATGAAGGCGGTCACCTTGTTCTGATAGAGCGGCAGGCTGATCGATTTCAGCGCCCGGCTATCGCCGTAATAGAAATCGAGATCGCGGATCGTAAGTTTCTCGGCAAGGCCCGCGCGATCGGTGGCGGCATTGGCGACGGCCGGAACGGCAACGGATGTGACGCTCATGACTGCTTTCCCGAGGGGACAATGGCGCGCGCGGTGATGCTCAAGGCCAGCACCGCGAGCGTGATGATGAGGGCGCCGGTCCAGGCCAGCGACTGCCAGTCCTTGTAGGGACTGAGCGCGAACTGGAAGATAACCACCGGCAGGCTCGCCATCGGCGCGTTGAGATTGGGGCTCCAAAACTGGTTGTTGAGCGAGGTGAAGAGCAGCGGCGCGGTCTCGCCGCTGATACGGGCAACCGCCAGCAGCACGCCGGTCACCATACCGGCGCGCGCCGCGCGGTAGCAGATGCGCATAATCGTCAACGAGCGCGGCAGGCCGATCGAGGTTGCCGCCTCGCGCAGCGCGTTCGGCACCAGCGTCAACATATCCTCGGTGGTGCGCACGACCACCGGGATGACCAGCATGGCCAGCGCCACGCCGCCGGCCCAGCCGGAGAAATGCCCCATCGGCGCAACCATGACTTCGTAGATGAACAGCCCGACCACGATGGACGGCGCGCTCAAGAGAATGTCGTTGATGAAGCGCACCACGCTGGTCAGGCGGTCGTACCGGCCGTACTCGGCCATATAGGTGCCGGCGAGGATGCCGATGGGGGTACCGAGCGCGACCGCAAGCGCCGTCAGAATGAGGCTTCCGACAATCGGGTTGAGCAGCCCGCCGCTCGATCCGGGCGGCGGGGTCATCTGCGTGAACACCGCCGGCGACAAGCCGCTGAAGCCATTCCAGAGCAGCGCACCCAGAATCAACACCAGCCAACCTAGCCCGACGATCGTGGCGCCAACCGACAGCGCCATTGCCATGGCGTTGCGGCGGCGGCGGGCTGCGTAGCGTGGTCCCCAGGGCATGGCCGACATGGTGTCACCCGATCCGGCGCTCGATCCGCATCAGCAGGTAGCGCGCCGCGGCAAGCACGATGAAGGTGATGACGAACAGGATCAGCCCGAGCGCGATCAACGAGGAGGTGTAGAGATCGCCCACCGCTTCGGTGAATTCGTTGGCGATGGTGGCGGAGATGGTGGTGCCGGGGGCGAGCACCGAGGCGGAGATCCGGTGCGCGTTGCCGATCACGAAGGTCACGGCCATGGTCTCGCCCAGCGCGCGGCCGAGGCCCAGCATCACGCCGCCGATCACGCCCACCCTGGCATAGGGCAGCACCACGTAGCGCACCACTTCCCAGGTCGTGCAGCCGATGCCGTAGGCTGCCTCCTTGAGCACGCCGGGCACGGCTTCGAACACATCGCGCGAGATCGCCGTCACGAACGGCAGCACCATGATGGCAAGGATCAATCCCGCGGTCAGAATGCCGATGCCATAGGGCGGACCGGCGAACAACTTGCCGATCCCGGGCACGTTGCCGAGCGTGTTGATCAAAAAGGGCTGCAGCGTCTGCTGCAGGAACGGGGCGAAGACGAAAAGCCCCCAAATCCCGTAAATGATGCTCGGCACGCCGGCCAAAAGTTCGATGGCGATGCCGATCGGCCGCCGCAGCCATGGCGGGCACAGCTCGGTGAGAAAGAAGGCGATCATCAGGCCTAGGGGGACCGCTATCAGCATGGCAATGAACGACGTGACGAGCGTGCCGTAGATCGGCGCGAGCGCCCCGAAATTCTCGGTGACCGGATTCCACCGCTCGCTCACCAGGAAGCCAAAGCCGAAAGTCCGCAGCGCCGGCAGCGAGCCGGCGACCAGCGAAATCATGACGCCGCTCAACAGCAACAGCACGCCAAAGGCTGCGGCACGCGTCACTTGGCGGAACGCGGCGTCCCCGAGGCGCAAGCGATCGAGCACTTTGGCGCGCGCCACCGCCCCCTCGACCGACACCGTCACCCCCTCCTGCAGCACTACGTCAACCACGGATCGCCTCCGGGCCGGGTCCATCGCAGCGCTCCTTCAAGGAAATCGGAGCGCCCACTCAAGACGATTTACCGGCCGCCGCACAAATGTGACCGTGCCATGGACCGGTGGACAAGGCGGCAAGGCGCCTCGAATGTCGACGGCGCCTTGCCAGTTTTTCATCCCACCTAATGCATCACCGCGCTGGTGTGCAGCGGCTTGCCGGTGGAATCCTTGATTTCGCTGGCCCACATTTTCTCGATTTCGGCGACGACCTTCGTGGGCATCGGCACATAGTCGAGCTCCTCCGCCATCTTGTCGCCATTGGCATAGGCCCAGGCAAAGAACTTCAGCGCCTCGGCGGTGGCAACTGGATCTGGCGGTTGCTTGGGGATGAGGATAAATGTCGCCGCCGTCATCGGCCATGATGCCGCGCCCGGCTGGTTGGCGAGGATCACCCCATAGCCCGGCACCGAATTCCAGTCGGCATTGGCGGCGGCTGCTTGGAACGCCTCGCTGGTCGGCGCGACGGTTTTCCCATCCTTGTTCACCATCTTGGTGAACACCTGCTTGTTCTGGAGGGCGTAGGCGTACTCGACGTAGCCGATCGAGCCTTTGGTCTGGGCCACATTGTTGGAAACGCCTTCATTGCCCTTGGCGCCGATGCCGACCGGCCATTCGACCGATGTGTTTGAGCCGACCTGCGATTTCCAATCGGGACTGACCTGCGCCAGATAGTAGGTGAAATTGAAGGTGGTGCCGGAACCGTCCGACCGGTGGACGACGGCGATCGCCTGCGCAGGAAGCTTGGCGCCGGGGTTAAGCTTCTTGATCGCCGGATCATCCCAGTTCTTCACGGTGCCAAGGAAAATTCCGGCAAGCGTGGGGCCGTCCAGCACAAGCTCGCCCGCCTTCACGCCTTCGACGTTCAACACCGGAACGATCCCGCCCATCACCATGGGAAACTGCACGAGGCCGTTTTTGTCGAGGTCCGGGCCTTTGAGCGGCGCATCGGTCGCGCCGAAAGTGACGGTCCGCGCTTCGATCTGCTTGATGCCGCCGCCCGAACCGATCGACTGATAGTTGAGTCCGTTGCCGGTTTCCTTCTTATAGGCGTCCGCCCACTTGGCGTAGATCGGATAGGGGAACGTCGCGCCGGCGCCGGAGATTTCGACGGCGGCCGCCGGAAGGACCGTCGCAGCCAGGACGCCGACGACGGCCATTGTTCTGAGGTGTTTCACGGGTTTTCTCCTGTGCGGAATTGCGGGCGACGCAGGTCGCCGACCCACGCCGGCTTCGTCCCGATGGGGGACGTTTTGCGCTCTGTCTGACGTCTTTTATGCAACGCGCTGCGGTTTGCATTGCTCGACCGGAGCAAGACCACAGCTGCGGAATGCTTACGTGGGGCACGTCAAGCTTCTATGAGCCTGGTATGACAGTTAGATGACAATGCAAGCCATTGTAATTTAAATCATTTTGAAGCACTCGGGCCGCGCCCTGTATCCGAATAGCGGACCATGCCGGCCCACCGGGTTAAAAACAGTCGTCACTGAATTATCATCCCGTTATGCGACGATAATACAATATTTCGAGAATTCTCGATATAAATAGCAGTGCACTCTGGTCGTTTGCCGCGGCCTGCCGCGACTCTCGTTCGGGTTCGGAAATCGGGGTTCAGACTTATGAAAAAAATTCCTTTGGCCGTGGTCGGCCATATCGGTCCGGAGCCGCGCGGCCGCCGGCTGTCGGTTCCGCATGCGCTTGCGGCATTTGCAGCTTTGGGTCAGCCGACACGGCTCGGAATTTTTCGGCTGCTGATGGCAGCCGAACCCGGCGGTCTTGCCGCCGGCACCATCGCCGAAAAGATCGGCTGCGCCCACAACACGCTCTCGTCCCATCTCAGCATCCTGGCGCGCTCGGGATTGGTGCGCGGCGCTCGCGACGGGCGCTCGATCCTGTACCGGGCGGACGTGGACGCGATCCGGACGCTGGTCGGTTTCCTGGTCAATGACTGCTGCGGCGGTCACCCGGAACTGTGCGATCTCCAGGAGGCGATACGCGGCACAAGCGGCTGTTGCGCGCCGCCGGCGAACACCCAGCAGAGCACCGAGCCATGAACGAAGCCGCTGCAGACAAACGCCTCAATGTGCTCTTTCTTTGCACCGGCAACTCGGCGCGGTCGATTATCGCCGAGGCGATCTTGAGCCGCGAAGGCCGCAAGGATTTCCGCGCCTTCTCGGCCGGTAGCCACCCCAAGGGCCACGTGCATCCCTATGCCCTCGACCTGCTGCGCAAGATGAATTTCGACGTGACGCGCTTCCGCTCGAAGAGCTGGAGCGAGTTTTCGGGTCCCGACGCGCCGAAGCTCGATTTTGCGTTCACGCTCTGCGACGACACGGCCGCGGAAGCCTGTCCGGTTTGGCCCGGTCAGCCGATGACGGCGCATTGGGGTCTTCCCGATCCGGCTGCGGCCGCCGGCAACGAAGCAGAACGTCGCTTTGCCTTCGCCGATACGTTCCGCATGCTGAACAACCGCATCTCGATATTCGTCAGCCTGCCGATCGACTCCCTCGACAAGCTGTCGCTGCAACAGCGGCTCGATGCGATCGGCAAGACCAAAGATGCAACCGACGAGCAGAAGACCGCGTCCGGATGAGCGACTTCGCCGCACCCTTGTCGCGACGGCTTCTAGCGGAAGCGCTGGGCACCGCGATCCTGGTGGCCACGGTCGTCGGTTCGGGCATCATGGCAGAGCGGCTGGCCGGCGGTAATCAAGCCATTGCGCTCCTCGGAAATACCATTCCGACCGGCGCGATCCTTGTCGTGATCATTACGATCCTGGGACCCGTTTCCGGCGCACATTTCAATCCGGCGGTGACGCTGGTTTTTGCCGCCCGCGGGATGACGCCCTGGCGTGAAGTCGTCCCGTATGTGCTTGTCCAATTTGCCGGCGGCATCGCCGGCATGGTGATCGCCCACCTGATGTTCGACCTCGCGCCGCTGGCGATCGGAACGACGGCGCGCAGCGGCGCTCCGCAGTGGCTTGGCGAGGCGGTCGCCACCTTCACCCTGATTCTGGCGATTCTGGGCGGGCTGCGCTATGCGCCGCAAGCCGTTCCATGGCTGGTCGGGCTGGTGATCACGGCGGCGTACTGGTTCACGTCCTCGACCTCGTTCGCCAACCCGGCGGTCACGCTCGCCCGCGGCTTCACCACCACGTTCAGCGGCATCGCCATCAACCACGTTCCGGCATTCATCGTCGCACAAATGGCCGGAGCATTTGCCGCCGCATCCGTGGCAGCCGTGCTGTTTCCATCGCTTAGGGAGTCCCATCAAAGGGCCACGGCGACGCGGAACGAAGCCACCGCACTCGGCGAATAAGAATTTATCAGGTGATTTGCTCGGCCGGCTGAGGTTTCGCCGCTGGAAGTTGAACGGTGAACGTGGCGCCGGCGCCGGGCGTGCTGTCGATCGATAAGCGACCGTGATGCCGGTTGAGGATGTGCTTGACCAGCGCCAGCCCGAGCCCGGTGCCGCCCTGGGCGCGGCTCTCGCGAACGTCGACGCGATAGAAACGCTCGGTCAGCCGCGGCAGATGTTCGGGCGCGATGCCCGGCCCGTAATCGCGGACGTCAACCTGCGCCTCCGCTTCGCCTTCCGCGGATATCGCCGGCCGCAGCGTGATGTCGACGCGTTTGCCGGCGGCCCCGTATTTGAGCGCGTTTTCCACCAGGTTCTCGAACACGCGGACCAGTTCATCGTGGTCGCCGGGGATCGTCAGTTTGGTCGGTGCCTCGACGTGGACAGTGACGCCACGGTCGCGCGCCAGGGTTTCCAGGCCGTCCGCGACTTGGCGGACGATCGGCACCAGGTCAACCAGCGTATCGGGCCGGCGGTGCGCATTCAGCTCGATCCGCGACAACGACAACAGGTCGTCGATCAGCCGCGCCATGCGCCGCGCCTGCTCCTGCATGATGGCGAGGAAGCGCTCCCGCGCCTTGGAATCGTCGCGCGCCGAGCCCTGCAGGGTCTCGATGAAGCCGGAAAGCGCCGCCAGCGGCGTGCGCAGCTCGTGGCTGGCATTGGCGACGAAGTCAGCGCGCATCTCTTCGGCCCGGCGCAGCGGGGTGAGGTCATGAAACACCATCAGCACCAGATCGGGCTTGCTCGAATTCAGCTCGCGCCTGACCGGCATCACGATCGTCTCGAACCAGCGGTCGCGCGGCACGCGCTCGGAATATTCGACACGCTGCTCTTCGCCGCGGGCATAGGCGCGGCCGATCGCCTCGTTCAGCTCGGGCATTCGCAGCGCGAGCGAGACCAGCTCGCCGCGCCGCAACGCCGGCGCCAAGGAACGCGCGCGCTCATTAAGCGCGAGTACGCGCCCGTTGCGGTCGAGCGCGATCGCCGGATCCGGCAGCCCGGCGACGACGGCCTCGAGCGGGTCGCCGGCGCGTTCGGAGACGGCAGCCGGCCGCGCCAGGCGGCCGGCCTCCTCGCCGGCGCGCATGGCGAGGAAAGCGGCCGCCGTGATCAAGGCGAAACCCGCGACCGCGTAGCCGATGGCGAGGGCGTTGAGCAGCGCCAATCCGGCGAATACGATCGCCGCGGTTACGGTGACGAACCGCACGCCGCGCCATCCGCTCTTTCGCGGCGCTATGAGATCGTCGTCCAGGCTCATCGGATCCGTCCCCGCGCAGCGGCCCGTCCAACCTTCGGATCAAGTCGCGTCCGACTTTTCCCGCGCCAGCCCGGTCACGGCGCTGATCGGCGCTGCAACCGGGTGGCCGAGGCGCCGGGCGGAACGACCGATCAGAGCTTCACGCGTTCCGAGGATCAGCAGCGAGAGGATGAACGGAATGATGTAATAAAGGCAACGAAATAGCAGCAGGCCCGCCAGCAAGTCTTCCTTGTCGAACTGCCACAGTGCGACCATCATGGCGGCGTCGAACACGCCGAGGCCGCCAGGGGCGTGACTGGCAAAGCCTAGCAGCGTGGCCGCGACAAAGATAACGGCCACGGTGACGAAGCCGAGATTGGGCTCGTCCGGCACCAGCATGTACATGGCCAGCGCGCAGCACGACAGATCGAGGATACCGATGGCGATCTGAACAAGCGTCAAAGGACCGCCGGGCAAGGCCACCTGCCAGCCCTCGCGGCCGACGACGCGTGGCTTGACCCAGACCCATGCCACGTAGGCGCCGAGCAGGGCGAGGATCGCCAGCGCAAAAACGCGATTGAGCCAGAGCGGCAGTTGGTCGATGGCGCGCGCCGCCTGCGGCGCATCGAGGACGCCGAGGCCGAGCACGGTGGCGTTGCCGAGCCAGAAAGTGAGCCCGGCGACGAAACAAATCTTGGTCACCTCGATGACGCTCAAGCCCCAGGCGGAATAAATGCGATAGCGCACCGCGCCGCCGGAAAAGACACTGGCACCGACATTGTGCCCGACCGCATAGCTGGTGAAACCGGCAAGCGCGGCGACGCGATAGGGCACTTCGGAGCGGCCGATCGTGCGCAGCGCGAACAGATCGTATAACGTCAGCGTCAGATAGCCGGCGGCGACGAAGAAGCCGGCAATACCGAGCGTCCGCCAGTTGGTCGCCTCGATCGCGTCGAGGAGCGCGTCGAGATCGATGTCGCGCAGGATGCGATAGAGCACCACAACGGCCACGACGACGATGGTGAGGCTGAGCGCAATGCCCAATCGACTGAAGCCGATATTTCGGTCGAAGAAGTGCGCGGACGCGCGCAATCTCTTCAGCATTCCGCGCTCCAGACCGGCTGTTCGTGCATCAATACCCGCATTGGAACGGTAAATTTCCAGTGTCCTATCAGATTCCGAAGTTGGGCATGAGGATACGCCGCAAGCGCGTGGACTTCAGAACCTCGACACCAGCGCGAACCGGTCTCCACCTAGCAGATGTCGTGTTCGGGCGCGAGGGCGGCGGCAAATGGGCGCCGGCCGCGCTGTTTGGCCACACCCCAGCGGCTTGCCTGCCCAACGCGCCATTTTCGCGCCACACCACCGGCGCAGCCGCGGCGGGGGCGGCCCGCTCGAGCCTTGCGAAGAACCCCAGCCGGTCCCTGCATCACCCGGAATCAGACATCATCTGGGTCTACCACGAGTTTTTTGCAGTTGACGGAGCGACCGGTCCTCGCTTGGTACTGTCGACCGTTCCAAGGGGGAGATGCCAATGACCCGAAACAAGCCGCCGTTTCGTGCCGACGTTGTCGGCAGCCTGCTGCGCACCGCACCATTGAAAGAAGCGCGGGCAAAGCGGGAGAAGGGCGCGATCAGCGCCGCCGAGCTCACGGAAGTCGAGAACCGCGAGATTGAGAAGATCATCAAAAAGCAGGAACAGGTCGGCCTCAAGGTCGCGACCGACGGCGAGTTCCGCCGCTCCTGGTGGCATTTCGATTTCTTCGGCATGCTCGACGGCGTCGAACTCTACGAGCTCGATCACGGCATCCAGTTCCACGGCGTGCAGACCAAGGCGCAGAGCGTTCGCATCAGGAACAAGCTCGGATTCTCCGACCATCCGATGCTGGAGCACTTCAAGTTCCTCAAGGCGCACACCCGCGTCCTGCCCAAGATGACCATCCCGAGTCCGGCCGTGCTCCACTTCCGCCTGGAGCCGGATGCCGTTAATAAGAAGGTCTATGCCGATCGCGGCGCCATCTTCGACGATCTGGCGAACACCTACCGGCAGGCCGTGCGCGCGTTCTACGACGCCGGCTGCCGCTATCTGCAGTTCGACGACACCGTCTGGGCCTATTTGTGCTCGCCGGCGGAGCTACAGAAGGCGCGCGACCGCGGCCTCGACGCCGACCGCCTGGCGCACGACTATGCCGGCGTGATCAATAAGGTGCTGGAGAGCAAGCCGGTTGACATGACGATCACGACCCACGTCTGTCGCGGCAACTTCCGCTCGACCTGGATTTCCGAGGGCGGCTATGAGCCGGTCGCTGAGATCATGCTCGGGACATTGAACTACGACGGCTATTTCCTCGAATACGACACTGCGCGCGCCGGCGGCTTCGAGCCGCTGCGCTTTTTACCTAAGGGAAACAAGATGGTCGTGCTCGGTCTCATCACCAGCAAGAGCGGCGCGCTCGAAAACAAGGACGAAGTCAAGCGGCGCATCGCCGAGGCGACCAAATATGCCGCGCTCGACCAACTGTGCCTGTCGCCGCAATGCGGCTTCGCCTCGACCGAGGAAGGCAACGTGCTCGCCGAGGACGAGCAATGGGCGAAGCTTAAGATGATCGTCGAGATTGCGGACGAGGTGTGGCGTTAAGGCGCCGTCTTGCCGGTCGCGTACGCAGTTGCCGAACTCATACTCGCAGGAAAATCTTGCGACGGTACAAGAAGCCGGCCAGCGCCACGGCAAGCACAAGTCCCAGCACATGCATAACGAAGCCGCCCGCACCTTTGGTCACCGCATTGTCGAGTAGGCTCACGAAGTCGCTGCCCAAAAAGCGCGCTGCGAGCGGCGCGAAGCCAAGCACTTCGTTGATAACGTAGAGGGTGATCGCGTTTGCCCCGATCCAGATAAAAACCGTGGCCCAGCGCCGCCACCCCCACACGTCGATGATCTGGTGCGTTGCAGCGAGCAGGATCGCGCTGTATCCGGCGGTAACGAGTGCGAAGGACGATGTCCAAATGGCCTTGATGATTGGAAACTGCAGCGCCCAGAAGTAGCCGATGGCGATCAGGACGCAGCCGTAAGCGAGCAGCCAAAGCGTTTTTTGCTGGGCGGAACCGCGGATGTCACGCAGGAGAAGCGCGGCGAAAACCCCGAGCAGGCAAGTACCAATAGCCGGCAGCGTGCTCAACATACCTTCAGGATCGCGGCTGCCCTCCCATAGTCTGCCGGGCAAATAGTAGTAATCAATCCAGTCTGCGAGGTTGGCGTCGGGGACGAATGAACCCGCACCGATTCCAGGAACCGGGATAAAGGCCATCAGCGTCCAATAGCCGACCAGGAGGGCAAAAAGAGTTGCGATCAGTCCGCGCAGGTTGAAATTCAGGAACGCGAGAGACGTGAAGAGATAGCAAAGCGCGATGCGCTGCAAAACGCCGAGAAGGCGGAGATCGGCCCAGTGCTGACTGATCTCACCGACGGCGACCAGCCCGAGTAGGTAAAGCAGGAGCGAGCGACGCAGGACCCGCAGAAGCGCGTTGGTTTTGCCTACGCGCTCGACCAGGGCCGGCAAGGAAAGCGCGATCGAGACGCCGGTAATGAAAATGAACAGCGGAAAAATGAAATCGTAAAAGCGAAGACCTTCCCAGGGTGCGTGCGTGAATTGATCGCCGAGAAAGCTGCCGGCGGCGCTGGCGACGGCTCCCTTTCCTTGCGACATTTCGGCAAGCCCCCACATCGCGCCGTCCAACCCAATGATGCAGAACATGCTGAAGCCGCGCAGCGCATCGATCGATACGATGCGCTGCGTTTGCTGGGCGGAGACTAGCTCGACGTAGCGCATCGGACGGTTTCGATGTCGGCGCCAGCACAAATCGGCTGCCCGATAAAGCCAACTCCGTCAGAACAGCTTGCGCCGAGAAACGCCAGGCCGGCCTTGAGCCGTATTACGCTTGACGAGCGCAACAGTATTCGCCGGCCTCGGGGCAAGAAGTCAGTGCCTTCCCGCCGCGAATTTGCCATCGCTTCCCACGCAATGACCATGCGGCTCCTCGACGCGGAAATAGTTCTTGCCGATGAAGGACTGATCGTAGTGATGCCATGCCGTAGGCTGGTCGAAGGCCATGACGCCGGCAAGTGTCACGGCAAACACCGCGCTTTCCATGTCGCGCTCGGGCGCCGTAAGATTCTCCGGCAGCTTCGAACTGGCGTAATCGACATAGTACACCCGACGCACGCAGACCATGTCCTTTGCCGCTTCAAGCGCCGCGTTCGCCGTCATGAGGTGGTCGGAGTGATCTTCCGGATTGATGCGCGGATCGGTCTCGGCGACATTGATCTGAATCAGTGGCGCCGATCCACGTTCGTACTGCACGATGTCGCGCACGGTCGCAACGAGATCGCTCCAGCCGTGATAGATCGTCGAGCCGTCGATGGCCGAAAGCGTGCTTATCTCTGCGGTGGCCAGACGCTTGAGGGACTGAAAGCCGGTCCCGGCAAAGCCCGAACCCGAAGCGTCACCGTCGGGTAGCCGCAGGAAATAGCCAATCGTGTTGAGGTAGCTCACGCGGAACACAGGATGGCCGTTGAAGGTCATGGGGCCGGCCGAATTGTCGATCGGCGTCTTGTCGGCGTCGGCCATGAAGCGAATGGCATTCAATGCGCCGTTCTCCCGCGCCAGATAATAGGGCTGCTTGCGGCCGCCGGAGCCGACCCCGAGGCCGTCGTCGCCGGCGGTGACATGCACAAAGACGGTCTTAGCTGCGCCGCCGGTCACATCCTCGAACGCCGATGGATTCATGAACAGCTGCCAATCGTCTTCGTGAGCGGCAAAGTAAAACGACACCTTGTTGGAGCGGCCACTATCGGCGGCGAGCGCGGTCGACGGCAGCAGCAGCGCAACAAGAACAGCAGCGTTACAGAACGATTGAGAAAATGGCATGGCGGTCACGGCGCGGTTGTGAGCTGGAATGAGATATGATGTTCCATGATCGCGAAATCAACAAAAATGTCATGCGACCAAAGGATCTAGCGGTTGCGCCAACAGCCCGCACCGATTCGCGGCGCTACGGCGCTGCTGTTACCGCTATCGAATAACATAATTTGCTGCGATATTTTAGTCCGATCATGGCCCAAGACGGCTCAGGCTACGATCACCTCCGCTCCACTTAGCCTTTTGTGGAGGTGCACCATGAACGCCATGGCGAACAGCGGCGTCGCCAGGTTGACGATGGGAACCGAGACAAACACGGCGATGATCAAGCCGCCGGCATAGACGGCCGCGGCATTGCGCTTGCGCAAAGCCTTGGCCTCATGCGGCGGGCGAAAACGCATGGCGGCAAGTTCGAAATATTCGCGCCCGAGCAGCCACGCGGTCGCCAAGAAGAAAATCACGGCGCCGAAACCGGCGAACAGCAGGAACGGCACGGCGCACAGATAGACGGCGATCGCCAGCAGCGCGGTCTTGCCGCCCTCGGCAATCGCCAGCCACAGCGGCAGCGCGACGCCGGGCGGGTCGCCCGAATAGTGCACGCGCTCGACCTCGTCGGCGATCTGGTCGGCGAAGAAACTGGCGACAAACGCGGTCACCGCCGGCATGAGAAAGATGCTGCCGGCGACAATGCCGAGGCTCGCGGCAATCGAGAGCGCCCAGGCGAGCGCGCTCGCTGGCAGGTGCGTTGCCGGCCCGAATGTCGTCTCCACCGAGGCGCTGCCGGCGCCGACCAGCCAAACGATCAAGCGGTTGAGCGCGATGGCGGCAACGACAATGAGGGCAAGCGCCAGTGCGATCGACTTCCACAGCACCGCGCGCAGCGGCGGTGACAGCATCTGGGTGAGCGCTTTGACCGCGTCGTCGAGCATTTTTGTCTCTTATGTTCCGACCCCGCATTGACGCAAGGCCGAACTTCTGTGTCGCAATTCGGTTCACACAATCGCCGCCATTCTTGAGTGAGTCTGAGCCCGGTGGCGTTTGCGCGCCGTGCACCGTTCGGGCAATCTGCCGCAAGCCGCAAGTATTGGAAACCATGCCGCGACTGAGCCGCCGCTCGTTCCTCGCCGCCTCGGCCGCGCTTGCGGTACGCCCCGCGACCGGCGCCGCAGCAACGGCCTCAACCGAGCTCGACGTCGTCATCATCGGCGCGGGTGCCGCCGGCATTGCCGCCGCGCGGCGGATCGCCGCCGCCGGCCGCAAGTTCGTCTTGCTCGAAGCAGCCGACCATGTCGGCGGACGCTGCATTACCGACATGGAGACCTTCGGCCTGCCGTACGACCGCGGCGCCCACTGGATCCACACCCCCGACCTCAATCCGGTGACCAAACTCGCGCCGCGCCGCGGCATCGAAGTCTATCCGGCACCGGCCAGCCAGAAGGTGCGGATCGGCCGGCGCTTCGCGCGCGAGGGCGAGCTCGAGGATTTTTTGGCTGCGCAAGCCCGCGCCACGCGCGCCATCGCCGACGCCGCGCGCAAGGGCGACGTGGCCTGTGCGCAAGCGTTGCCCAATGATCTCGGCGACTGGCGGCCGGCAGTCGAATTCGTGCTCGGCGGGTTCGGCTGTGGCAAGGAGCTTACGCAAGTATCGGCGGTGGATTTCGCGAAATCCGCCGAGCGCAATGCCGACGCCTTCTGCCGCCAGGGTTTCGGCGCGCTGATCGCGTCGCGCGCCGAGGGGCTTGCGGTGAAGCTGTCGACGCCGGCAATCGCGATCGATACCAGGCGCAACGTCATGGTGGAAACGCCGCGAGGCACGATTGCCGCCCGCACTGTCATCGTCACCGTGTCGACCAATGTGATCGCCTCCGGCGGCATCAAATTCACGCCCGAACTTGCCAGCCGCCAGCGCGACGCCTTTGCCAAGCTCTCGCTCGGCAGTTACGACCACATCGCGCTGGAAATCGCCGACAACGCGCTCGGCTTCGAGAGCGACGATCTGGTGTTCGAGAAAGCGGCCGGTTCGCGCACCGCCGCGATCCTCGCCAATGTCTCCGGCACGCAGCTTTGCCTGATCGAAGTCGCAGGCAGCTTCGGCCGCGATCTCGCCGCCCACGGCGACGCGGCGATGGTCGACTTCGCCGCCGACTGGCTGGCCGGTCTTTACGGCGCCGACGTAAAGAAGGCGATCAGGCGCTCGCACGCCACGCGCTGGAACCATGAGCCTTTGGCGCTCGGCGCCTTTTCGGCCGCGGCGCCGGGCGGGCAGGGAGCCCGCCGCATCCTCATGGAGCCGGTGCAAGGCGCCGTATGGTTCGCCGGCGAAGCCGTCCATGAGACCCTGTGGGGCACGGTCGGGGGCGCCTGGGAATCAGGCGAGCGCGCCGCCGACGCGGTGTTGCGCCGTCTCGGCGGACAGAAGGAGCCGGCACCACCGGAGCCTGAAGCAACACTCAAGCACAAGCGGAAACGGATGCAGACCGAGCCGCGCCAGCCAGGGCGCTTTTAGGTCACGCCAAACCTCTCGCGCGACGAACCGCGCTGACGCTCATGCCCGCAGCACGCCGCCGGTGCGTTTGCCGACCTCGGCGACGATCTTGGCCGCCAGCGCCTCGATCTCGGCGTCGGTCATGGTTTTGTCGCGCGGCTGGATGGTGACGGCGATGGCGATCGATTTCTTGCCCGGCTCGATGCCGGCGCCCTCGTAGATGTCGAAGATGGTGACGCCGCTGATGAGCTTGCGGTCGACCGAGGTCGCGGCGCGCGCAATGTCGGCCGCTTTCACAGTCCGCTCGACCACGAAGGCGAAGTCGCGCTCGACCGGCTGGAACGGGGAGAGTTCGAGCGGCGGCTTGGCGCGCGTCGCTTTCGCCTTCGGTTCGGGGATGCGCTCCAAAATCACCTCGAAGGCGACGAGCGGACCTTCGGCGTCAAGCGCCTCGAGCGCGCGTGGATGCAGCTCGCCGAAATGGCCGAGCACGGTCTGCGGGCCGATCTGAATGGTTCCCGCGCGGCCAGGATGAAGCCAGGCCGGACCGCCCCGCACGATTTGCAGCGCTGGCGCCGGCGCGCCGGCGGCCGCCAACACCGAGAGCGCGTCGGCCTTGGCATCGAAGGCGTCGACGGCGCCGTCGCGTTTGGTCCAATGGCGGCCGATGCCGGAGGGTTTGGCGAGCGCGCGCCGTACGCCGGCGGCGGCGGTGAATTGCTCCTCCGGCCGGTCGCCCTTGAAGATCTGCCCGACCTCGAACAGCGCCGTGTCGGGAAAGCCGCGGTCGGCATTACGTTGCGCCGCGGCGACGAGGCCGGGAATGAGACTCGGCCGCATGTCGGAGAGATCGGACGCGATCGGATTGGCGAGCGCAAGCTCCGGCTTGCCGCCGCCAAACAATTCCGCCGGCGCCTTGGCGATGAACGACCAGGTCACCGCCTCGACGAGGTTGCGCGCGGCGAGCGCGCGTTTGGCCTTGCGCGTGCGCAGCTGGATCGGCGTCAGCACCGGCTTGCGCGGCGCCTCGCCGCGATCGAACGGCGTCGCCGGCACGCGGTCGACGCCGAAGATGCGGATCACTTCCTCGACGATGTCGGCCTTGTTTTGCACGTCGGGCCGCCACGACGGCACCGTCACCTTCAGACGCTCGCCTTGGCCGGCCGCGGCAAAACCGAGCCGGTCGAGCACGCGGCGGACGTCCGGCAAGGGCGCGGCGACGCCCGCCAGACGCTCGATTTCGGACAACGGAAAATCGATGACCCGCTCCGGGGTTTCCGCGCTGCCGGCGACGGTAACCTCTGACGGCGTCCCGCCGCACAGATCGAGCACCATCTGCGTCGCCAGCTCGAGCCCGGGCAGCATGAAGGCCGGATCGACGCCGCGCTCGAAGCGGTAGCGGGCATCGGAATTGATGCCGAGCTTGCGGCCGGTCTGTGAAATGTTGATCGGATTCCACAGCGCCGACTCGATGAGCACGTCCGTGGTCGCGGCCGAGCAGCCGGTTTTTTCGCCGCCCATGATGCCAGACAGCGATTCCACGCCGTCCGCGTCGGCAATGACGCAGATTGTCTCGTCGAGCGGATAGGTCTTGCCGTCGAGCGCGAGCAGCGTCTCGTCGGCGCGCGCGCGGCGCACGACAAGATCGCCCCGCACCTTCGCGGCATCGAACACGTGCAGCGGCCGGCCGCGGTCATAGGTGATGAAGTTGGTAATATCGACCAGCGCGTTGATCGGGCGCAGCCCGATCGCGGTGAGCCGCCGTTGCAGCCAGGCCGGCGACGATACGTTCTTGGCACCGCGCACCAGGCGCAGCCCGAAGGCGGGACAAAGCTCGGGCGCCTCGATCGTCACCTTCACCGGGCACGGAAATTCGCCGCTGACGGACTTAACGGCGCGGTCGTTGAATTTGCCCATCTCGGCGGCGGCGAGATCGCGGGCGATGCCGTTGACGCCGGTGCAGTCGGCGCGGTTCGGCGTCAGGTTGATCTCGATCATCGGATCGTCGAGGCCCGCCCATTGGGCGTAGCTTGCGCCGACCGGCGCATCGTCGGGCAATTCGATAATGCCTTCGTGATTGTCGGAGATTTGCAGCTCGAATTCCGAGACCAGCATCCCGCGGCTCTCGACACCGCGGATGGTGCCGACCTGCAGCGTCATGGCCTTGCCCGGGATGAACGCCCCCGGCTGCACGAACACGCCCTTCATGCCGCTGCGCGCATTCGGCGCGCCGCAGACCACCTGGATCGGCTTGCCGTCGCCGGTATCGACCATGCAGACGCGGAGCCGGTCGGCATTGGGATGCGGCTTCGCCTCGACCACGCGCGCGATGATAAACGGCTCCAAGAGCGTGCCTTTGTCCTCGACGCGCTCGACCTCGAGCCCGATCATGGTGAGTTTTTCAGTGATCGCGCCGAGCGGACGATCGGTATCGAGGTGCTCTTTGAGCCAGCGAAAAGTGAATTTCATCATGGCATCACGAACTCAATCCCCCGGCAAGTGATGGGAAATCGAGCGGGCGGAAGCCGTAATGGGTGAGCCAGCGCACGTCGGCCTCGAAGAAGGCACGCAGGTCCGGCATGCCGTATTTGAGCATGGCGATGCGGTCGATACCCAGGCCCCAGGCAAAGCCCTGAAACTCGTCGGGATTGAGACCGCAGTTTCTCAGCACGTTCGGATGCACCATGCCGCAGCCCAGAATCTCCATCCAGTCGTCGCCTTCGCCGAAGCGGACTTCGCCTTTGTCGCGCCGGCACTGGATGTCGACTTCGAGCGAGGGCTCGGTGAACGGAAAGAACGAGGGCCGGAAGCGCATTTTGACGCGATCGACCGCGAAGAACGCCTTGCAGAATTCCTCCAGGATCCACTTCAGGTGGCCGAGATGCGAGCCGCGGTCGATGACCAGGCCTTCGACCTGGTGGAACATAGGGGTGTGGGTCTGGTCTGAGTCGCTGCGATAGGTACGGCCGGGACAAATGACCCGGATCGGCGGTTTTTGCGCGAGCATCGTGCGCACCTGCACCGGCGAAGTGTGCGTGCGCAGCAGCAGCCGCGAGCCGTCCGGCTTCGGAGGAAAGAAGAACGTATCCTGCATGTCGCGCGCCGGATGGTCTTCCGGGAAATTGAGCTTGGTGAAGTTGTAGTCGTCGGTCTCGATGTCGGGTCCTTCGGCGATAGCAAAGCCCATGTCGGCGAAAATCGCCGTCAGCTCGTCGATCACCTGGGTGATCGGATGGACGCGGCCGATCTCGAACGGCGCTTCGCGTACCGGCAAGGTGACGTCGACGGTTTCGGTGTTCAGCCGCGCCTCGAGCGCCGAGGTCTTGAACGCCTCTCGGCGGGCGGCGAGCGCCGCGTTGACGCGGTCTTTGAGGCCATTGATCAGCGGCCCCTGGCTTTTACGCTCCTCCGCCGGCAGCGCACCCAGCGTCTTCAGTAACGCCGTGATGGAACCGTTCTTACCGAGCGCTGCCACGCGTACCTTTTCGAGCGACGCCTCGTCGCTCGCCGCGTCGATGTCGGCGCGGATTTGCTGTTCGAGTTGGGCGGTATCGGGCATCGCTATCGGAAGACAGACGACCGAGGACAGAGGACGAAAACCAGCGAGTCTATATCTGTCACCCGTCGGCCGTCTTCCGTCCTCCGTTAAGCCAGCGCCGACTTGGCTTGGCCGACGATCGCTTCGAAGGCCGCCGGCTCGGAGATCGCGAGATCGGACAGCACCTTGCGGTCGACCACGATGCCGGCCTTGCTCAAGCCGGCGATGAAGCGGCTGTAGTTGAGCCCGAACGGCCGCACCGCCGCGTTGAGGCGCTGAATCCACAGCGCGCGGAACGTGCGCTTCCGCCGCTTGCGGTCGCGGTAGGCATATTGGTTCGCCTTCTCGACTGCCTGCTTGGCGACGCGGATGGTATTCTTGCGCCTGCCGTAATAGCCCTTGGAGGCCTTGAGCACCTTCTTGTGCTTGGCATGGCCGGTGACGCCGCGTTTGACGCGTGCCATGATTGATCTCCTCTCGATCGCATAACGCTGGATGGACGGCGGCCGAAAAAGCGACTGGACTGTCAGCCGTTCGGCAAAAAGTACTTCCTGATCCTGTCGCCGTCGGTCTTGAACAGCACGGCGGTGCCGCGCAACTGGCGGATCTGCTTTTTGGTGCGCTTGATCATGCCGTGGCGCTTGCGCGATTGCGCATAGAGGACCTTCCCGGTCGCCGTCACCTTGAAGCGCTTTTTCGCGCCCGACTTGGTCTTAATCTTGGGCATTTGGCTCTCCTTGGCCGCAGGCACGCAGGCGCCGCGGCCGAAAATGCTCATCAACGAGCGTTGTGTGCTTGGAGCACGTCGCCGCTGCCACGGCAGCCCTAATCAGCCGGGCGGCGGGAGGGCGCGGTTATGGCAGAGCCGGTCGAAATTGGCAAATGCTGCGCCGCGCCCCGTGGGGTCGCCTCCGCGCGGCCTGAGTAGGCGATTCCGGCGTATTTCCGGGCGTTACGGCAGCTCGGAAATCATCTTGGTCATTTCGGCTTCGGTCCAGGCCCGCGCCGTACGGGTGCGCACGTTGCCCAGCGCACCGCTCGCCAGGGCAAATTTGGCGACACTGTCGCCGTTTGCGGCCTCGGCGATGATCAAGAGGTCGGATTCGCCGGAGGTGAGAAAGGCGTGCTTGAACTCGATGCCCATCTTCTTGGCCGCTTCGCGTGCGGCCTGCATGCGCTTGGGCGCGTCCTTGACCGAGCGGATGCCCTGGTCGGTCCAGCTTGCCGTGACGATGAACAGCATGATCGTCTCCTCTCCCTGAGAATTTTCCCGGTCTCGCGCGCCGGGTCATTTCCGAACCGACCCGCCGGACGACTGTCACTGCGGCATCGGCGCCATCGGCGCCGCTTAACGCGGCGCCAAAACCATGACCACTTGCCGGCCCTCGAAGCGCGGCTCCTGCTCGATCTTGGCGATCTTCGAGGTGTCGCCCTTGACGCGGTCTAAGAGCTTGTAGCCCAGCTCCTGATGCGCCATCTCGCGGCCGCGGAACCGCAACGTCACCTTGACCTTGTCGCCTTCCTGAAAAAAGCGCTCCATCGAGCGCATCTTCACGTCGTAATCGTGATCGTCGATCATCGGCCGCAGCTTGATTTCCTTGATCTCGACGACCTTCTGCTTCTTGCGCGCCTCGGCGGCTTTCTTCTGCGCCTGGTATTTGTATTTGCCGTAATCGAGGATCTTGCAGACAGGCGGGACCGAGTTCGGCGCGATCTCGACCAGGTCGAGCCCGGCCTCCTGCGCCATGGCAATAGCGGCGGTGATCTCGGTGACGCCCTTGTTGGCGCCGTCTTTGTCAATGAGCTGGACCTCGCGGACGCGGATCTCCTCGTTGATGCGCGGACCCTCCTTGGCGGCGGGCTGCGCGGTTCTCATCGGGCGACGAATGGTTCTTTTCTCCTCAAGTCGTTGCGATAGGCCTTTAGCATCCACGGGCGGATTTTGATGGACGCATCCGCGATGCTCATCGGCAAACGCAGAAGATCGGGAGTTTTCGGCTGCAAGTCAACGATAATGCGGCGGCGCGATCCCTTGCGCCGGGGTGCTGTTGCGGCGAAACATGGCTAAAGCATCGCTTCGCGTCCTCCCCCCGCTCCCCCGCCGAGACCGCGCATGGAAGATAACGGCCTGAGATTCTTGGAAATTGGAGAGGGGAGCGAGCGCCGCGCCATCGCCGTCCGCGAACATTCCGGCGCCGGCCCCGGTCTATTCTGGCTGGGCGGTTACAAATCCGACATGAAGGGCACCAAAGCCGCGGCGCTGGCGCGTTGGGCGGAAGACGCGGGGCGCGCGATTGTCCGCTTCGACTATTCCGGCCATGGCGAATCGGGCGGCGTGTTCACCGAGGGGACGATCGGCCGCTGGCTCGCCGATGCCCTGGCGGTATTCGAGGCCTGCTGCCGCGGTCCGCAGATTCTGATCGGGTCGTCGATGGGCGGCTGGCTGGCGCTGCTCATGGTCCGCGCCTTGCGGCAGCGCCCGCAGATCGGCCCGGCCTCGGTCGCCGGCCTGGTGCTGATCGCGCCGGCGGTCGATTTCACCGAAGAGCTGATGTGGAAGCGGTTCCCGCCGGCAATCAAGCGCGAGCTCGAGGAGACCGGCGTCTGGGCGCGCCCGTCCGACTATTCGCCGGAGCCTTATCTCGTCACCCGGCAGTTGATCGATGAGGGGCGCAACCACCTCCTGCTTGGCGGCATGATCGAAACCGGATGCCCGGTGCGCATCCTGCAAGGCGTCGAGGACCCCGATGTGCCGTGGCGGCATGCCGTGGAGCTGGTTTCGCGGCTGGCCAGCGACGATGTCGTTCTCACCCTGGTCAAGGACGGCGATCATCGGCTGTCGCGGCCGGAGGACATCGAGCGGCTGATCCGCGCCGTCGCCGAATTTTAGAGCATGATCCGGCGCGACGGCCGCGCGCTACACGGCCAAGCCGTCGACGCTGATGACGCCGGCGCCGTAAGCCACGACGTAGAGGAAACCGCCCGTCATCACCAGGTTCTTGTAGAAATGGATCATGTTGGCCGCGTCCCCGGCCGGCAGGTGCACGCCAAGGGCGGTCCCCAGGCAGAACAGCGCGAGCATGGCGGCGGCCCACCGCGCCTTGAAACCCACGAGCACGGCCAGGCCACCGGCAAGCTGGATGACGATGGCGATCCACACCGCGGTGCCGGGAGCCGGCACGTGGACGCTGGCGAAGTACTTCGTAAAGCCGTCCGGATTGCGCAATAGCGCGATGCCCTCGTAGATGAAAATGCTGGACATCAGCAGACGACCGAACAGAGCCAGGAAGGCGTTCATCGCATGCATGGCCACCCCGTAAATTCCTTCGCGGCGCGAGTCGCAGGTGGCTCAAGACTAACAGCCCGCCCGCATGACGACCATCGCGCAGCGCGCCAGACGCCTCCGCAGCTAACCGGAAGCTCCAGGCCTGGGAGACAAGACGGTATCCCTATGCTAACTTTCGCCTCCCAAAAACCGAGGGGAGCGAAACGATGCATAAAATGACATTAGGGGTAATGGCGGTGGCTTTCAGTGTGTTGGCGGCGCCGGTCGCGCATGCGCAGATGAAAGTGACCAGCGACGAGATCAAGAACGGCGCCGTCGGCACCAAGGCCATGGAGGCCAACGTCTTTGGCTGCGACGGCAGCAATACTTCGCCGTCCTTGAAGTGGACCGGGGCGCCCGAGGGCACCAAGAGCTTCGCCATCAATCTCTACGATCCGGATGCGCCGACCGGCTCAGGCTTCTGGCACTGGGTCGTGTTCAACATTCCGGCGTCGACCACGTCGATCCCGAAGAATGCCGGCGACGTGAAAGCCAAACTCATGCCCGAGGGCGCGATTCAGAGCCGGACCGACTACGGTTTCGACGGCTATGGCGGCATGTGCCCGCCCAAAGGCGACAAGCCGCATCATTATACGCTGACGGTCTACGCGGTCGACGAAGACAAGCTGCAATTCGCCAAGGACGACATGGTCTCGCCGGCGGTCGTCGGCTTCGAGCTGCATTTCCATTCCAAGGCCAAAGCCGCGATTCACTGGACCTACGGCCGTCCCAAGTAAGCGGCCAAGCAAGCGGCGTTTTGGACTTCGGCATCCCGACGCAGCGCGTGAAAAACGCGCTGCGTTTTTGTTTAGCACCGTGACGATGCCCGATAAGCGCTCGGGCTCATTCCCACGACGCGTCGAAAGCGGCGGTTGAACGTCGAGAGATCGCCAAACCCAGCCGCAAACGCGATCGCCGAAATGCTGTCGGAGGTTCGCCGTAGGCGGACCGCCGCGCGATGCATCCGCGTATGCAGGACGTACTGGTGCGGCGTCATGCCCACCAACGCGCGGAACGTGCGCAGGAAGTGATACCGACTCATCACCGCCGCACCGGCGAGATCGGCCAGCGACAGCGGCTCGTCCGCCTGCGCCTCGATGCAGTGCAGCGCGGCGGCTATGCGCTTTTCGTCGCGCCGGCTCGCCGCGCGTAAGCTCCGCTTGGTTTCAGCTAACACCGCGGAAACCGCACCGGCAAGACGCACCGCCAGTTCCTCGAATTCGGCTGCGTCGACGTCCTCGCGCGCGGCCTCGGCGGCGGCGACGATCGGCAGCAAGGCCGGGTGCGGCGGCAGGCGCGGAACGGTGAAAGCTAAGCGGCGCGCGCCCGGGACGGCGGCAACGATACCCTCCAGAAATCCAGGCGTGAACTGAAACGACAGGCAGCGGTCGCCGACCCCGTGCTCATGACCGCACTCGAACGAGTGCCGGTCGTTGCCAAGCAGCAGCGCCCCCGGCGCCAGCACGGCCGAGCCTTGCGTCGAGCGATACCTGAACGTTCCCGCCGTCACCGCCGCGATGCACACCGCGTCGTGCTGTTCCTCGTAGGGCCGATCGTGCGGGCCGTAGCTGCAGACGGCATCCGCGACGCGCCAGCCGGAACCCGATGCCAAAAGACGTGAAGCCAGTGCCATGGCTGCAATTTAGCAATTTTTCCCAAGCGGCAGCCAGACTGACGAACTAATGACGCGGTCAACCTTTCGCGAGACGAGGGTTCCGACGATGACCGCGAGCTCTTTCATCGAGGCGCTGCACAGCGACAAGCCGGCCGTCGACCGCGCCGGCAAGATGCGCCTCTACGGCTGGCTGATCGGGCATTGGACTTTTGCCGCAACCGTTCATCGCGACGCCGGCGCCACACACAAAGGCGAGGGCGAGATCCACTTTGCCTGGGTGCTCGAAGGCCGCGCCATCCAGGACGTCTGGATTCTGCCCGGCGTCTTCTACGGCACGACGCTGCGCGTCTACGACCCGGGGATCGATGCCTGGCACATCCTCTGGAGCGACCCGCTGCGCCAGGTCTATTCGCGCCAGATCGGACGCGCCCAGGGCGACGACATCGTCCAGCACGGCAAGAACGATGCCGGCGAAGCCGTGCGCTGGAGCTTTACGCAGATCACGGCCGACTCGTTTCGTTGGACCGGCGAGCGTTCCCGCGATGACGGCGCGACTGATGACGACAAGACCTGGCAATTGCAGGCCGAGTTCTTCGCGCGGCGCGTGCGGCAACCGCAAACGGAGCAAATACAATGATCGATCATGTTTCCATCGGCGTTCGCGATATCGCCAGGTCGAAGCGGTTCTACGACGCGGCGCTGAAGCCGCTTGGTTACGTCTGTCTGAGCGAGGGCGAAGGATCGCTCGGCTACGGGCGCGGTGTCGTCGCTCTCTGGATCGGCGCTACGGAGCGTCCCGTTGCCGCCGATATGAAATCCGGTTTGCATTTCTGCTCTACCGCGCCGACGCCCGACAGCATCAATGCATTCCATGCCGCCGCGGTGAAATCCGGAGGGCGCGACAATGGCACGCCCGGCCTGCGCGCCGATTACGGCCCCGGCTACTATGCGGCCTTTGTCATCGACCCCGACGGCTACCGGATCGAGGCGCATTGCCAGTCATAGCGAGGGTCGGCGCAGGCTGGCGCGCCCGAAGGGAGGGCAATCCGGGGTTACAAACGAGAAAATAACCATTACAACAGAATGGCTTACCATGCTGCTAACGGATGCCGCTAAGATGTGCCGCCAAGGAGGCACGTCATGCGACGCACCGATTACCTATTCCTGCGGCCGGGCTCCCGAAACTGGCACATCAAACTGCAATCTCCAACAGGGCGCGTTGAAAAGTCGCTCGGCACGCCCGACCGTGTGCAAGCGGAAATCCTGGCACTGCCGATGATCGCCGAGCACAAGGTCAAGCTATTGGAGGCGCGGCCCCGGCTCGAAACCACATGGCGGTATGAATACGAACCGGGCCGCGAGCACGTCGGACCCGATGGTGGGCGCATCATCGCAAACGATCAAGAGTTGATCTATCTCGACACGCAAGGCCATATCACAAGACGTTCGCCCAATGGTGGAACCACATATCAGCTTGTGGGGCGGAAACTGACTCTCCGTTCTGTCGTGGAAGCCATCACCGGGGATCAATCTCCCTTTAACGACGGAGTTCGCCCGCGCCGACAAGAGCGCACTGCGGACGACGCCATCATTGCGACATACCTCGAACATGCAAATATCACCGGCCACAGTGAGCGCGAAACGCGAGCGGTGTGGGCGCTGTATAAGCAACTCACGGATGGTAAACCGTTGAAGGATGCGACGCGCGACGACGGCCGCAAACTTGTACAGCATTTCGAGGGCCAAGGACTGCGAAGCGCCACGATACAGAAAAAGATCACGTGGCTTAATGCAGCGGTCAATCTGGCAATCAAGGAGTCCAAACTGACTTTCAACCCGTTTTCGTCCATCGTGCCGAAACGCGACGACAAGCAAAAGCGGCTTCCGCTCAGCGAGGACGATATTAAGAACGCGAAGCGGAACCTCGGCCAGCTTGGTGAAAGCGATCAGTTGCTATTCCGCCTGCTTGCGGCCACGGGCATGAGATTGAGCGAGGCATTCGAGATTGACCGCGAAATGAACGAGCGCGGCTGTCGTTACGTCATTATCGGCAAAAAGACGCCACAGTCGCATCGCCGGGTTCCATTACCGGCGGCCGCGCTGCCCTATCTGCCCAAGGTGATAAAGGGACCATTGTTTGAAGGCGGGACGCCAGCGGCGTCAAAGCGGCTCAACAAGTTCATCCGCCGCATCGGCATTGTTGATAAGGGCAAGGTAGTCCATTCCTTGCGACACCGGGCACAAGACAGGCTGAGAGCCGCCGGTTGTCCCGTTGATTATCGTTGGGCGATTTTGGGC
>JBAPYW010000091.1:0-14961 GCA_049284935.1 Xanthobacteraceae bacterium | reverse complement strand
CGCCAATGCCGCGCCGGACGCGGCAGCCGAGCCGACCGTGGCGACGCCGCCTGCGCCACCGGCCAAAGGCTCCGGCGGCAAAAACGATTCCAGCAAGAGCGACGTGAACAAAAACAACGCCAACAAGATCGACGCCAAGAAATCGGGCGACGCCAAGGCTCAGCTGGCGGTGCCGCCGGCCGGTGCGACCGCCGCGCCGGCAAAACCGCGCCGTGCGCGCGAAGACCTCGACGGCGCGCCGCGGCCGCCGATGCCGATCGCTCCGAGCCGGGATTAGGATCGCGCGGCAAGTATTTCGCCACCCGCTGGTTCGCACTTCGAGGATGATGTCGTCCATGAAGATCGGAGACCTGCGGCGTTCAGTCGTGGCCGATTTCACGAAACGATCGGTTGGTTAACTTAAACCGCTTCAGTTCTACCGGCATTGGTCTGCCATCCGTTTGCAGGCGGCGACGCCAAGGTTCCTAAAATAATTCTGTTTCACGTTAAATTGTGATTGCGGACTCGTTACCTCCATACAAGGTTTACTCGTCGAACGTTTTGTTTGGGATGTCGCGAGCGGCATCCCAAAATATCCTGGGACGCGAGCTATAGAATCGCGAAGGACGGCCGAACCGCGGCCACGCCCGGCAAGGCTCTTTCGAACCCTCCGCCCATTTCTGCTAACCGACCGCCTATCGGTACGCCTGGCGCTGCTGGAATGGGTAAGGTTGGAGCGACTGCGCCGGCCGCCAAGCCTATGCTCGAAGCGTGGCTCGGTGAACAAACAACGGTTGAGTGCGTTTCATGCACGTCAGCACGTTGCTGTCACAGTTCGACCCCTGGAGTTTTATCATGGGCAATATCAGGAATGGTGGCGAAGTCATTTCACGCCGAGCCGTGCTGGCAGGTACGGCCCTCGCACTGGGCGTCGCCGCGACCGGCACGATCACTACACAAGCCGCCGCGCAGCAAAAGGTGAGCCAAGCGGATGCGAAATATCAGGGCCAGCCGAAGGGGCAACAGCGCTGCGACGGCTGCGTGAACTTCCAACCCCCGAACGCGTGTAAGATCGTCCAGGGCGAAATCAGCCCTAGTGGTTGGTGTCAACTGTTTGCGGCAAAGACCTAGCCAGTTCCTGCCAAACACAGCCAGCCTGCGCTCGCCGACCGCCGGGATGTCCGCACTGCCACTGCTAATGTGCTGGTTTGTGTCTTGGCGGTTCGCCCAGTTTGCTCTTTGCCCTTTCTACCTGGCCCAGGAGGGACGTATCCGTCTTCGCGAGTCCCTCCTCGCTGCCAGGCATACCTTCGTTGCTAGCCGTGAGCAGCTGGCGCGCGTCCTGCTCCCAGAGTTTGACTTTTGCTCAGAAATCCGCATGACGAGTTCGCGGCAAAAATGCTGCGGACTTCTGAACCGCCACACTAGGATGATTTGTCGCAAGCCTCTGTCCGCTTGGGCCAACCGATATTGCCCGCGACATAACTATTGGCCGCGCTGTTGATCAACGGCAGGACCTTGTCCTTGATCGGCTCGATCCAGCCCGACGCCTTAACCCACGTCGTCCCATTCCATTGGGCGAGATAGATGCCGTTGTGGCCGTTGTGGTCGGCACAGCTCAGATGAATCGGCGCGGCAAAGTCCGGCAGACCTATTTGTTTCCAGCGCGCATCTGTGATGTTGAGCGCTTCCAAGCCCCGGCGCATGTCTTTGCCGTCGATTTGTTTCTTGCCGGTCAGCTTCTGCGCCGTGCGGATCCCTTCGGCGATGATGACGGCGTTCATGACACCGCGGTTGTACAGAGCTTCGCCGACTTTATCCTTCGAGGGAACCTGGCTCTTGCCCTTGTCGACAACGTATTTGAGGATGTCCTGAACCGCCGGATATTGCTGGCCGACTCCGCTGATGCTGAGCGCCAAGTAGCCCTTCGCATCGGCGCCCGCCGGACGCACATCGTCCTCACCGCCGGCCCACCACACCCCGACGAGGCGGTCCATCTGAAAACTCACCTTGGCCGCTTCCTTCAGAGCGGTCGGGTTCATGGCGCCCCAGCCTTGCATGTAAATCCAGTCGGGCCGGTCACGCCGCACATCGAGCCAGAGCGAGGTTTGATTCTGCATCTGCGATGGCGGCACCGGATACAGTTTCAGCTCGAAGCCGTAATCCTTGGCCAGTGCCTGCAGCAGCGGAATCGGCTCCTTGCCGTAAGGGGCATCGAGATGGACAAGACCAATTGTCTTGCCCTTGAGCTTGTCAAAGCCTCCTTCGGCATCGGCGACGTGCCGGATGAATGCGGACGCGCCATCCCAGTAGGTTGCCGGCGGATTGAAGACCCACGGGAAGTCGCTGCCGTCAGCCGAAGCCGATAGGCCATAGGCCATGGACAATATCGGAACCTTGTCGACCGCCGCCTTGGGGATCAACTGCAGCGTGATCCCGGTCGAATACGGGGTACTAACGACGGGGTCTTTGCTCTTCGTGGAGTCGTAGCACTCGACGCCCTTCTTGGTGTCGTAGCCGGTCTCGCACTCCTCGACGAGCAGGCGGGCGCCGCCAATGCCGCCGTCGCGCTCGTTGAGCATATGGAGATAATCGGAGATACCGTTGAAGATGGCCGCGCCGGCGCCGGAATACGGGCCGGTCCGGTAGCTCATAAGCGGGATGTAAATTCCGTCCTCCGCCTGCGCCGCCGTAATGGCAGCCGGCGCCGCCATCACTACCGCCAGGCCGAGAGCAAGAGATTTCACACGCATGGCAGTTTCCTCCCTGATTTAGTTTTCCGTGCCGGTCTGGCGCCGGCGGGTCGTTCGCCATTGATCCGGAGATTATTGCGGGTCAACGCCGAACGTTAGGAGAGTAGTAGCGCTTTTCTCGGCTTGCCAAAAGAGCAAAACCAGGGCCGCTAACGGAACCGCGGGGCTACCGTCAATGGCTGGCGATGTAGACGTCGCGCAGAACGTTTGTCTCGAGTTCTAGATCATCCAGCCGGCGCTTGACCACGTCGCCAATACTGATCATGCCAGCCAGCTTGCCGTTGCGCAGTACGGGTAAGTGGCGCACCCGATGGCGGGTCATCAACCTCATCACGCGATCGAGGTCGTCTCCCGGGGTCACGGTGATCAAGCCGTGGGTCATGATGTCCTTCACGGGCATGGACGCGACTGGCTCGCCGTACTGAGAAAATGCGCGAACGATGTCGCGTTCGGAGATAATACCGAGAACCGCATCGTCTTGCGCCACTACAAGAGCTCCGACATTCTTTGCGCGCAACCAGTCTGCCGCTCTTTTGATGCTGGCCTCTGGCCCTATTGTTGCAACGTCCGTTCCCTTCTGCAGCAAAATGCTTTCGACGTTCATAGCCGTATCTCTCTGTGTTCCCTGCGGAGACGGATGCCGGCTTTGGAGTGTCGGCACAATCATTCTACGTCCGACTATAGAATGTTCACGGACAGTCCGACGCCGATGTCTGTGTCAAAAGAGCGCGGTTGGTCCGGTTCGGGTCATAGGCGTCATATCGAGGATGCGCCAAGCACTTCCGGGTTGCCGAGCAGACATTGCCTGCATGTTTATGCGTTCACGCCTGGAGCGCAATCGCTTCCAATTGAATCGATTGGCGCTCTAATATCTTGGTGGAGCATGATCTTTTCGGAAAACCGGCATCCACTTTTCCAGATCATGCCCTAGCGCGGCAGCAGCGACGAGCCCATCAAAAATTTGTCGACCGCGTGCGCCGCTTTGCGGCTCTTGCCGATCGCGCCGAGTGGAATGTCCGCCTTGAGCCAAGGACGTCATGTGTCACCGGGATTTCTCAAGAAAAATAATGCTGAGCGCTCTGAGCCAGCTTGCGACGGCAAAGGTCATAAACGCCGTGATAGCGCTCAGATATACTGCGGGCATCTGTTCTTGAACAATTCCGCTGGCGTTCCCAACAAAAACAACGTCGATGAAAATAATAACCGCAATGTTCATTTTAGTGTACCGCGGCAGAGACTCGTGGATCGCTGTGCGGCGGCGACGTGGATAACTCAGGATGAACAGTAGCAGCGACGCGCCTACTATTGCGCTCGATAGCCGCCAGACCATTTGGGGACCTAGCCCCCAAAATGAAAATAGTGGCGGTAGCAATGAACCTATGCTGACGATAAGCCCAAATTCCATATAAACATGAGCGATCAAAATATCGAAAGGTTGCAATGACTGGCCGGAGGTCTGACGTAACATCATCACGATCGCCGAAAAGCCTATAAAGGTTATACCAATTACCGCAATCGTGTAGAGATATGCCGCTCCTGTGACTTCCATCGAGTTACCCAATCATTGCAGAGCGACACTCGCACCACATTAAGTCCGCCCCCAAGTTTATGACTGAAAGCAAGAATAGCTCAGTCCGGCATCCAAAGGGACAATTTTTCCTCCATCAAACGTAGGATAACAGCTTTATCCCTGAAAAGCGCATGTCAGAGCGCACGCTTTGGAATGTCCGCGGTGGGTCAACAGCTAGGAAAACGCGATGTTCGCGTTAAGTCCATTCATCCTCCGATTCCGGACATACTCTCGCAGAACCGCGACCGACGCTTCGGGCGATTAGGCGACATTATCGGCGCATGCGAATGAAGAGTTTAGCATTTCCAACGGCGAGACGGATTTGCTAATGTGCGCGCAACTGCTGGAGGGGCGTATGATCAATAGGCGTCGCGTGACCTTTTCGGCCTTAATCGCAGTATCGATCTTGTGGCCGCCTTCGTCTGTATTTGCCGAACAGGCGTTTCAGCGTTTCCTGCCCCTTTTGGTCGATCTGAATGGCTGGCAGGGCAAGAAGCCGGAAGGCATGTCAATGGAGATGACAAACAATAGCATGACCACCGCAACACGCGATTACCGGCGTGGCGCGGCGCAGTTGCACGCCGGAGTCGTGATAGGCCAAGCCGCCGCAGGAGCGCTGGCGCCGATTCAGGCCGGGATGAACGTGCAGACTACCGACGGCCACATGATTTCGTCGACGATGCACGGCCTACCTGTTATCAAGACTTTCAACACGAAACAGAACTCCGGCACGATCATGGTGGCGCTCGGCAAGGACGCGCTTTTTAGTCTATCCTATAACGGGATCAACGAGGACGAAGCGCTGGGGCTCGCGGAGAAATTTGACTGGAAGGCTATCCAGGCGGCAGCTCAGGTGAAATAACGCCAACCGAAACGGCACGATCCACCTCGCCAACGCGCTTTGGGCGGACCACGGCAAAGCGGAAAACAGCAATTCACAACCTTGATTGGCATTTCGGCAAAGCGCCAAACTGCGAGCTGGCGGCTTGTATGGGTCGAGTCCGTTCATCCGTTAGTTTCAGACATGATGTTGCCGCGTTGCGAACGTCGACACGGGCCAGGAAGAGACATACGCCCCTCTTTCTTACTCAACGTCACAGGTGTACGCCCTCGCACAACTTCGGATGGGCGAGTGCTAAATTTGCCACGGTAGCCGGCGATCCGCGGAACGCGTGTTTCCTTGAAGGTTTATGTACCGAGCAAAGCAAACGTGCCCGACCGTAACGCATCGATCCCCTCGAGTCTGTTGTTTGGCGAAGTGCTCATGCGGCCGATCGTGGCGGCGGGTGGCGCAGCCTTGCTGCTCGCGATTTTCTTGGCTGCGGTTGCGTTGCCGCTCGCGACCTATACAACGGCGCTCGCGACGTTCGGCCTTGCCCATGTCGGCAGCGAGCTGCGCTACGTCGATCATCGCTTTGGCGGTCGGCTGGGTGGCGGCCTTGTGCTGTGGCTGCTATCCGGATTGGCCGGGGCGGTGACCGTGCGCATTTTCGGCATGGTCGGCCTAATGCCGCACGGCGCAGCCATTGTGCTCGAACTAACAATTGTCGCCGCGATGACGGCTTCGATGGTAGTGGGCATGCGACGATTCTGGGCGGCGGGTGCTGTTGTCGCTGCGGCATTGTTCGGCTGTACCGTCTTTGCGCCGGTGCCGACCTTCCTCTGCCTTGCCGTCGCGCACAATCTGACGCCGCTCGCCTTCCTTGCCGATGCGCTTGGTGGCACCGAGCGGCGGCGGGTCCTGTCGATCATGGTCATACCATTCGTCGTGCTGCCGCTGACGATCGCGACCGGATTGCCGCATGCGCTACTGGCGCAGGCCGGGCTCGTCGCGCCCGAGGTCACAATGTTTTCCGGTGGTACGCTCGCGGACAATCTGGGCGCCTATGTTCCGCCGGCCTATCTCGACGCGTCATGGGCGGTGAACGCTTTCTCGGCGGCCGTCTTCGCCCAATGCATTCACTACGCGGTGGTCATCTTCGTGCTGCCCCGGCTCATCGATGGCGCCGTAGTGCCGCGAACGATGCTGCCTTGGCCGAAAGCTGGGCGGTTCATTTGGTATCTAACGGTGCTGGCGCTTGCGCTCGCCGTCGGCTTCTCAATCGATTACGGGGCGGCGCGCAAGCTCTACGCACTCGCCGCTTTGGTGCATGGGTGGATCGAGATTCCGATCCTGGTGCTCGCCCTCGATCGAACCGCGGTCAAGAGGGTGCAACCAGGTTGAAAGCGGCGAGGACAATGCCGACTGCTGCCGAACTCCCATTGGCGGCGAGCGATAGCACCAGCGCGCGGCCTAAGTTCACGGGTACGAGAAATCGGTAGACGCCGGACTCGATCAGGGTCACGCAAGCCTCAACCGCGATAAAGCCTGGAATGTCGCCGATCACCGCCATGAGCGGGGGCGACCAGTGCCAAGCAAACCAATGGGTCAGTAACGTCCCGATCGTCGCGGCCGCCGCAGCGCGCGCGGCGCTGCCCCAGCGAAGCGCACTGATCAAGGCAGCAGCGACCGCGGCTTCGATGGCGATCGAAAGCAGCACGGCAAGCGGCTGAGACATGAGCCATCCTGCCAAACCGGCGACTTAATCGTGCCGGAAATTGGCGCAATACCGCTGGCAGATTTCCCGATCCCGTGGAAGGAATTTCATGTCCCAATCATGCCTCACCCAATTCCGCATCTTCTTTGAACGTTTTCCCGTTTCAAGCGTCGCAAAACTCGCCCTGCTGGCGGCGCTGCTGCCGGTCACGGTGCGAGCGGATGTCATCCCTCCTTGGGGTGGAAAGCGTCCGGACCGTCCTCCACCGGCGCCGCTGCTCCTCGTCAAGGGTCCCGAAATATTGGAAAAAATTCACAAGGCCGGATTCGACTGCACTGGGCTCAACGATGTGCTTGAGCAGGCCCAGCCAGGCGTCGATCCTGCAACCTATCAAGCGCAGCATCTGATGCCGCTTAAGGTCACGTGCCGAAACGGGAAACACTTCTTTGTCACGCTGCCGTTCACGTCGGAAGACGCTGGCGGCGAAGTTCTGTCCCTCGACTGAACGCGTTTGCGTCGCGCCATCGCAACGGCAGCATGGCGTTCGGAGCGGCGATAGCCGCGACTTGGTGAAGAGCCCGCATGGCAATTGTGCGTGCTAATCTCCACTGCATCACCGCTGCGGTCAAAAACATTGCCCTAGCTGCCTGCATGTTTATGCGTTCACGTCTCGAGGGCAACCGCTTCCAATTGAATCGATTGGCGCTCTAATATCTTGGTGGAGCGTGGTCTTTTCGGAAAACCGGCATCCACTTTTCCGGATCATGCCCTAGCGCGGCAGCAGCGACGAACTCATCAGGAACTTGTCGACGGCGTGCGCCGCCTGGCGGCCCTCGCGGATCGCCCACACGACCAGCGACTGGCCGCGGCGCATGTCGCCGGCGGCAAAGACCTTGTCGATCGAGGTGCGGTAATCGCGGGTGTTGGCGCTGACATTGCCGCGCTGGTCGAGCGCCAGTCCGAGGTTCTTGATCATGCCCTCGTGCACCGGATGCACGAAGCCCATCGCCAGCAGCACGAGCTCGGCGACGACCTCGAATTCGCTGCCGGGAATCGCCTTCATCTTGTCGTCGACGTGCACGCAGTGCAGCTTCTCGACGAACCCGCTGGCGCCGGAAAACCGCGTGGTCAGCACCGCGAAATCGCGCTCGGCGCCTTCTTCGTGGCTCGACGAGGTGCGCAGCTTGAGCGGCCAGTTCGGCCAGGTCAGCAGCTTGTTCTCGTGCAGTGGCGGAGCGGGGAGGATTTCGAAGTTGGTGACCGATAACGCGCCCTGGCGGATCGCAGTGCCGATACAATCCGACCCGGTATCGCCGCCGCCGATGACGACGACGTGCTTGCCGGTGGCAAGGATCGGCTCGGCGCCGTCGTCCGGCTCGCCGCTGACGCGGCGGTTCTGCTGCGGCAGGTAGTCCATGGCGAAGTGAATGCCCTTGAGCTCGCGGCCGGGAACCGGCAGATCGCGCGGCTTCTCGGCGCCGCCGGCGAGCACGACGGCATCGTAGTCACCGAGCAACTTGTCGACCGCGACATTGACGCCGACATGGGCGCCGTAGTGGAACACGACGCCTTCGCCTTGCATCTGCGCGACGCGGCGCTCAACGTGATGCTTCTCCATCTTGAAGTCGGGAATGCCGTAAGTGAGAAGGCCGCCCGCCTTGGCGTACTTCTCGTAGACATGAACGGCATGCCCGGCGCGCGCCAGTTGCTGCGCGCAAGCAAGCCCCGCCGGCCCCGAGCCGATGACCGCGACCTTCTTGCCGGTCAGCGTGGCCGGCGGCTCGGGTTTGAGCCCTTGCGCGATGGCGCGATCGGCGATCGCGCATTCGATCGATTTGATGGTGACCGGGTTCTCGTCGATGTTGAGCGTGCAGGAGGCTTCGCACGGCGCCGGACAAACCCGGCCGGTGACTTCCGGAAAGTTGTTGGTCGAATGCAGGTTGCGCGCCGCCTCCTCCCAGTTGCCGGCATAGACCAGATCGTTCCAATCGGGGATCTGGTTGTTGACCGGACAGCCCGGCGTGCCGGGCATCAGCGAGCCGGTGCCCTGGCAATAGGGTACGCCGCAATTCATGCAGCGCGCGGCCTGTGTGCGGTAGTCCGCCTCCGGCAGCGGCTGGACGAATTCGCGCCAATGACGAATCCGCGCTTCGACCGGTTCGTAGTCGCGGTCCTCACGTTCGTATTCGAGAAAGCCGGTGACCTTGCCCACTTCGCTCTCTATTCCACGCGCTATTCCGCCGCCTGCATGGCAGCGGCCTGCGCCTTGAGTTCGTTGAGAGCGCGGCGGTACTCGACCGGCATGACCTTGCGGAACTTCGGGTACCAGATCGGCCATTCGGCGAGGATCTTGCCGGCAACCGCCGAACCGGTAAAGCGGGCGTGGCGCGCGATCAAGTGATGCAGCCGACCCGCGTCATGGCGGCTCATATCGGTCATGATGTCCACGAGGCCGTGGCTTTCGAGATCGTGAACGTGGTGGAAGACGCGGGCGTTGAGGTCTTCCTCCTGCGGCATCGGCTCGAGCTCGACCATGGCGAGATTGCAGCGCGAGGCGAAGGTGCCGTCGTCGTCGAGCACATAGGCGATGCCGCCCGACATGCCGGCGGCGAAATTGCGCCCGGTGCGGCCGAGCACCACGACGACGCCGCCGGTCATGTATTCGCAGCAATGGTCGCCAGCGCCCTCGATCACGGCGATGGCGCCGGAATTGCGCACAGCGAAGCGCTCACCGGCGACGCCGTGGACGTAGCACTCGCCCTCGATGGCGCCGTACAGCACGGTATTGCCGATGATGATCGATTGCTCGGGAACGATTGCGGATTCCGCCGGCGGCCGCACCACCAGCCGTCCGCCGGACAGGCCCTTGCCGACATAATCGTTG
This sequence comes from Xanthobacteraceae bacterium, assembly GCA_049284935.1. GTDB lineage: Bacteria > Pseudomonadota > Alphaproteobacteria > Rhizobiales > Xanthobacteraceae > BOG-931. Next base: position 5,238 of record JBAPYW010000091.1, on the reverse strand, counting down.
GCGTCGCCGTCGAGCTCGAAGGTGACGCCGCGGGCGAGGAAGGCGCCGAAGCTTTGCCCGGCGGTGCCCTTGAACCGCACCACGATGGTGTCGGGCGGCAAGCCGGCGTGGCCGTAGCGCTTGGCGATCTCGCCGGACAGCATGGCGCCGGTGGTGCGGTCGGTGTTCTTGATCGGCAGGCTCAACCGCACCGGCGCGCCGCGGTCGAGCGCGGCCCGCGACTGCGCGATCAGCGTGCGGTCGATGATGTCGTAAATCTTGTGATCCTGCTTCTCGCAATTGTAGAGCGCGACACTCGCCGGCACGTCCGGTTTGGTGAACAGCCGGGAGAAGTCGAGCCCGCGCGCCTTCCAATGATCGACCAGTTGCCGCTCGTCGAGCATCTGCATCTGGCCGATCATCTCGGCGAAGCTGCGGTAGCCCATCGCCGCCATCAACTCGCGCACCTCTTCGGCGACGAAGAAGAAATAATTGATGACGTGTTCGGGCTGGCCGCGGAAGCGCTTGCGCAGCACCGGATCCTGGGTGGCGATGCCGACCGGACAGGTGTTAAGATGGCACTTGCGCATCATGATGCAGCCGGCGGCGATCAAGGGCGCGGTGGCGAAGCCGAACTCGTCGGCGCCAAGCAGCGCGCCGACGACGACGTCGCGGCCGGTGCGGATGCCGCCGTCAACTTGGACGGCAATCCGTCCGCGTAACCGGTTGGCGACCAGCGTCTGATGCGTCTCGGCGAGCCCGATCTCCCACGGCGAGCCGGCGTGCTTGATCGAGGTCAGCGGCGAGGCGCCGGTGCCGCCTTCGAAGCCGGCGATGGTGACGTGGTCGGAGCGCGCCTTCGACACGCCGGCGGCGACGGTGCCGACGCCGACCTCGGAGACGAGCTTGACCGAGACGTCGCCGTCCGGGTTGACGTTTTTCAGATCGAAGATCAGCTGCGCCAGATCTTCGATCGAATAGATGTCGTGGTGCGGCGGCGGCGAAATCAGACCGACGCCCGGCGTCGAGTGGCGCACCTTGGCGATGGTCTTGTCGACCTTGTGGCCGGGCAACTGGCCGCCTTCGCCGGGCTTGGCGCCCTGCGCGATCTTGATCTGCATCACGTCGGAATTGACCAGATATTCGGCGGTGACGCCGAACCGGCCCGACGCCACCTGCTTGATTGCCGAGCGCATGGAATCGCCGTTCGGCAGCGGCTTGAAGCGGTCGGCTTCCTCGCCGCCCTCGCCGGTATTCGACTTGCCGCCGATGCGGTTCATGGCGATGGCGAGCGTGGTGTGGGCCTCGCGCGAGATCGAGCCGAACGACATGGCGCCGGTCGAGAAGCGCTCGACGATGGTTTTCGCCGGCTCGACCTCATCGATCAGTATCGGCGCGCGGCCGTCTTCCGCGGCCGGCTTGATGCGGAACAAGCCGCGGATGGTCGTGAGATGCTCCAACTGCTCGTTGATGATCGCCGCGTATTGCCGGTACTTCTCGTAGGAATTGCCGCGCACCGCGTGCTGCAAGGCCGCGACCGTCGCCGCGTTCCAGACGTGATCCTCGCCGCGTACGCGCACCGCGTAGTCGCCGCCGACGTCGAGCATGCTGCGGTAGATCGGCGCGTCCGAGAAGGCGTCGCGATGCCGCCGCACCGCCTCTTCGGCGATCTCGGTCAGGCCGACGCCCTCGATGCGGGTGGCGGTGCCGGTAAAATATTTGGCGACGAAATCCGACTTCAAGCCGACCGCGTCGAAGATCTGCGCGCCGCAATAGGACTGATAGGTGGAGATGCCCATCTTCGACATCACCTTGAGCAGTCCCTTGTCGATCGACTTGATGTAACGCTTGATGACTTCCTTGTCGTCGAGCTTTTGCGGCAGCTCGCCCTTCATGGCGACGAGCGTTTCAAACGCCAGATACGGATTGATCGCTTCGGCGCCGTAGCCGGCGAGGCAGGCGAAATGATGCACCTCGCGCGGCTCGCCGGATTCCACCACCAGGCCGACCGAGGTGCGCAAGCCCTCGCGGATCAGATGATGGTGCACCGCCGCGCAGGCGAGCAGCGACGGGATCTGGATGCGGTCGGCGCCGGCACGACGGTCGGACAGGATGATGATGTTGATGCCTTCGCGCACCGCGGCCTCGGCCTGGCGGCAGAGCGCGTCGACGGCGAGCGCCATGCCGGCGGCGCCGGCTTCGGCCGGCCAGGTGACGTCGAGCGTCAGCGACTTGAAATGCGATTCGGCGATCTCAGAGATCGAACGGATCTTCTCCAGATTGGCGTTGGTGAGGATCGGCTGATGAACCTCCAGGCGCTTGGTGTTCGACAGGCCCTCGAGGTCGAACAGGTTCGGCCGCGGCCCGATGATCGAGACCAGACTCATGACCAGCTCCTCGCGGATCGGGTCGATCGGCGGGTTGGTCACCTGGGCGAAGTTCTGCTTGAAATAGGTGAACAAGAGCTTCGGCTTCTCCGACAGCGCCGAAATCGGCGTGTCGTTGCCCATCGAGCCGATCGCCTCTTCGCCGGTGGTCGCCATCGGCGTCATCAGGATTTTGAGGTCTTCCTGGGTGTAGCCGAAGGCCTGCTGGCGATCGAGCAGCGACAGGTTCGAGATCGGCGCCGCTTCGGAAGCCGACGGCAGATCCTCAAGCACGATCTGGGTGCGCTCCAGCCACTCGCCGTAGGGGTGGCTCTTGGCCAACGTCGCCTTGAGCTCCTCGTCGGGAATGAGCCGGCCTTCCTCGAGATCGACCAAGAGCATCTTGCCCGGCTGCAGCCGCCACTTGGTAACGATATCCTCCTCCGGAATCGGCAGCACGCCGACTTCCGACGCCATAATGATGCGGTCGTCGCGGGTGACGATATAGCGCGCCGGCCGCAGCCCGTTACGGTCGAGCGTGGCGCCGATCTGGCGGCCGTTGGTAAAGGCGATTGCCGCGGGGCCGTCCCAGGGCTCCATCAGCGCCGCATTGTATTCGTAGAACTTGCGGCGTTCCTCGTTCATCAGCTGATTGCCGGCCCACGCCTCCGGAATCATCATCATCACCGCGTGGGCGAGCGGATAGCCGCCCATGGTGAGGAATTCGAGCGCGTTGTCGAAACAGGCGGTGTCGGACTGGCCTTCGTAGGAGATCGGCCACAGCTTCTTGATGTCGGCGCCGAACTTCGGCGACGAGACTGAGGCTTGGCGCGCCGCCATCCAGTTATTGTTACCGCGCAACGTATTGATCTCGCCGTTATGCGCGATCATGCGGTAGGGATGCGCCAGCGACCAAGTCGGGAAGGTGTTGGTGGAAAAGCGCTGATGCACCAAAGCGAGCGCGCTCTCGAAATCCGGATCGTGCAGATCGGGATAATAGGTGCCGAGCTGATCGGCGAGGAACATGCCCTTGTAGATCACGGTGCGGCAGGAGATCGACACCGGGTAATAGTGCGAGGTGCGCCGCTCGCGCTTGCCGTACATCGTCGAGGAGATGGTCTTGCGCAGGATATAGAGCCGGCGCTCGAACTCGTCCTCGGATTGCGTCTTCGGATTGCGCGCCAGAAAAACCTGCTTGTGCACCGGCTCGGTCGGCTTGACCGATTCGCCGAGCGTTGAATTGTCGGTCGGCACGTCGCGCCAGCCGATGAGCGTCATGCCCTCCTGCGCCGCCACCGCCGCGTAGGTGTCCATGATCTCCGCCCGCCAGGCATCCTCGTGCGGCAGGAACAGCACGCCGACGGCGTAGTGGCCGGGCGGCGGCAACTCGAAGCCGAGCTCGGCCGCCTTCTTGGCGAAGAACTTGTGCGGCGTCTGCACCAGGATGCCGGCGCCGTCGCCGGCGCGCGGATCGGCGCCGACGGCGCCGCGATGCTCGAGATTAAGCAGGATCGTCAGCGCGTCCTTTACGATCTTGTGCGACTTGCGGCCCTTGATGTCGGCAATAAATCCGACTCCGCAGGAATCTTTTTCCAGCGCCGGATCGAACAGGCCGAACTGTTGCGCGCTCATCGTCATCCTCGCGCTTCCCGGCCCGGCCGCATGGCCCGCAGCCGGGGTCGCGCAGATCGTTCCTCGCGCCGGTCATCGTCCGGCGCCCGAGGGCGAGTCATCCATTTTGGAGGCAACCTTTGTGCCGTTTGCCGGCCTTGGTTGCTTGTTCTGCCGCCGTCCGACGCGCCCTCGCCTTCGACGGCCGGTCTGCGCGCGTCTTCCCCACCTTTATCCTCCCTATTGGGCGGGAAGAGAGAGGGACGGGGCGCGCGCCGCGGACCACCAATTGGGACAGCAATGCTGTCCTATGCGGAACATGGCAAACTCCGGGCGCCAGCACAAGTCCGCCGCTGCCGGCGGGCGATGAAAAGCTGCGGCCTTGCGCCTTTTGGCTCGGATTCCGGCAATGTCCTGCCGGCTAAGTGGACCACGGGCCGGGCGCAAGCGCAAGGAGCGGGTGCGGTGCGATCACCGCCAACGAGACATCTTGGTCGCTTGTCCAGAACTTGTCGCTTCGCCGATCACCGTGACGCGATCGGCCGTGCGAACGTAATGCGCGGATCGCACCGGCGGTGGCAGTGCAGGCGCTCGACGATGCTCATCGCGACGCCTAGGGCAGAACTTTGACCGCGCAGAGTGTCTGCATGTTTGAATTGTATTGCTATAATACTTACTCTAAAGTCGTAGGGCGGGCTCTGGGTATTGTTTGCGTTGGGGGCAACAATGTCTTCGGGGGTGCGCGTTGGCGTCTGCGTGTGGACGATAGCGATCGTTGCGGCACTGGCAGGTTGCACCGTCGTTGATCAGTATTCGGGCCGTGCCATCGTCTACAATTTGGAGGCGGAACAGGCGCAAGACCAAGCGATGCTGCTCAATATCGTTCGCGCCTATCTGCGCCGGCCGATGCAGTTCACCACGGTGTCGACCATTACGGGAACAGCCCTTGCCACCGGAAGCGTGCAATACACGCTTCCGACCAATGTTCCGTTCAGGCCGGCCACGCAGGGGGCTACCGGGATTGCAGCCTTCCCGCCGCTTCCAACGTGGTTGTTCGGCGGTTCGATGAGCGGCGGTCCGGCGTTTACGGTGCCGGTGCTGGATACCCAGGAATTTTATCAGGGAATATTGAAAGCGATCCCGGGGCAGATCTGGGATCTTTATTTGCAAGCCAACTACCCGCCGGATTTGCTGATCAATTTGTTTGTTCAGCGGATCGTCGTCAGGCACAAGGGTACGATATGTCGGCCGGACGACCACACGTCACGCTGCGAGTTTACGT
>JBAPYW010000090.1:0-9898 GCA_049284935.1 Xanthobacteraceae bacterium | reverse complement strand
CATCCAGACGATGCCGGCAAGCACCGCCGACGTCACCTGCAAGCCGGTGGCGTTCTGGTAGGGCGCGAGCCGCCGCGTCTCCTCGATGGAAAGCTGCGAGCCGTACCAATAGGCGTTGCGGGCGTGGCCGTAGAGGAGGACGCCGAGCTCGTCGATGCCGTCGACGATTTCCCGCTCGTCCAGAATCTTCCATTGCGGCTGCTGCTGCCAGGCGGCTCCCGCCATTTCGTGCACCGACAGCACGGCATCATCGCAGGGGTGGTAGGCGTAGTGGCAGGTCGGCCGATAGAGGACTTTGCCGTCCTCTCGCAGCGTAAAATAGTCGGCGATCGAGATCGACTCGTTGTGGGTGATCATGAAGGCGTGCTGAGCCTGCGCGGTCGGGGTCCAGGAGCGCACGCGCGTGCCGGCGCCCGGTTGCGTCAGATAGATAGCGGCGTCGCAGCCGAAAGCATGCCGGCGCGCGTTGGCCGGCATTGTTTTCTCGTGCGTGCCCCAACCGAGCTCGGACGGTTGCAGACCTTCGGAGCAGAATCCTTCGACCGACCAGGTGTTGACGAATACATTGCGCGGCTTGGGGTCGCGCGCGCGCTGGGTGTCGCGCTCGGCGATATGAATGCCCTTGACCCCGGCGCGCTGCATCAGCCGCGCCCAGTCGGCGCGGGTCTTGGGCTCGTCGAAAGTAAGACCGATCGCGGCGGCGACGTCGAGCAGCGCCTGCTTGACCATCCAGGACACCATGCCGGGATTGGCGCCGCAGCAGCTCACAGCGGTGACGCCGCCGGGACGGCGGCGGCGCACGTCGAGCACGCCTTCGCGCAATGCGTAATTCGAGCGCTCCGAGATCGAGGCCTCGGCGTTGGTGTAGAGGCCGGGCCATGGTTCGCAGACCGTATCGATGTAGTGGGTGTCGATGTCCCTGCACAAATCCATCAGATCGGCCGACGACGTGTCGACCGAGAGGTTGATGATCATCCCCCGGCCGGGACCGCCGGTCAGCAGCGGGGTGAGGACGGCGCGGTAATTGTCCCGGGTAATGGCAAGCTTCTCGAAGCGCAGGTTGCGTTCGTCGAGCAGCGCCCGATCAGTGTCGACCGGATCAATGACGACGAATTTCGCGGCGTCGAAGCCGATGTGCCGCTCCAGCAGCGGCAGCGTGCCTTTGCCGATCGAGCCGAAGCCGATCATCACCATCGGGCCGTCGAACCGCGCATGCAGCGGCCAAGCGGTCTCGGGTTTGGTCATCGCATGCATGGTTGCTCCTTCAGCCGTTCGGGTACCGCTACGCCATGTGTCGCACGGCGCGCTCAGATATGAAACGTCTTCAGCGGCGCAAAGCCGTTGAAGGCGATGGCGGAATAGGTCGCGGTATAGGCGCCGGTGCCCTCGATCAAGAACTTGTCGCCGATCTCCAGCGAGACCGGCAGCAGATAGGGCTCTCTCTCGTACATCACGTCGGCCGAGTCGCAGGTCGGGCCGGCCAGCACGCAGGGGCCGACCTCCCCGTCGCGACGGTCGCGCGGCGTGCGGATCGGATAGCGGATCGATTCGTCCATGGTCTCGGCGAGGCCGCCGAATTTGCCGATGTCGAGATAGACCCAGCGCACGTCGTCGTTCTCGCTCTTCTTCGACACCAGCACGACTTCCGCCTCGATCACGCCGGCATTGCCGACCATGCCGCGGCCCGGCTCGATGATGGTCTCCGGAATGCGGTTGCCGAAGTGCCTCCGCAACGCGAGGAAGATCGCCGCGCCGTAGGTCTTCACCGTCGGCACGTTCTTCAGGTATCTGGTCGGGAAGCCGCCGCCCAGGTTGACCATCGACAGCGTCATGCCGCGCTCACCGCAGTCGCGGAACACCGCGGCGGCCGACGCTAGCGCCCGGTCCCAGGCTTGCGGATTGCGTTGCTGCGAGCCGACGTGGAACGAGATGCCGTAGGGCTCGAGGCCGAGCCGGTGCGCGGCTCCCAGCACGTCGACCGCCATCGCCGGCTCGCAGCCGAACTTGCGCGACAGCGGCCACTCGGCGCCGGCGCAGTCGGAGAGGATGCGGCAGAACACGCGGACGCCCGGCGCGGCGCGCGCGATCTTCTCGACCTCGGCTTGGCAATCGACCGCGAACAAGCGGACGCCGAGTTCATAGGCGCAGGCGATGTCGCGCTCCTTCTTGATGGTGTTGCCGTAGGAGATGCGGTCGGCGGTGGCGCCGGCGGCCAGCACCAGCTCGATCTCGGGCACCGAAGCGGCGTCGAAGCAGGAGCCGAGCCCGGCCAGGAGCGACAGCACCTCCGGCGCCGGATTGGCCTTCACGGCGTAGAACACCCGCGTGTCGGGCAGCGCCTTGGCGAAAGTTAGATAATTTTCGCGGACGACATCGAGATCGACGACCAGGCAGGGCCCGTCGTCCTGATGGTTTTCCCGGCGGCTGCGCAGGAAATCGCTGATGCGCGTGGTCATGGCGCTCTCCTCACAAGGTTCAATGAGCCTTGCAGGCTCGGATTGAAATTCGGGCAATCACCAATCGCCCGGCGTCAGCGGGTGAAGATCGGCGCCTTGCCGTGCGGTGGAGACACGGACGCAGGCGGCGGGTTCCTCGACCCGAGATGCTGCCTTGGCTTGGAGCGGGATGACCCGTTCCGCACGGCCGGCAAGGATGAACAAGCCTCTGCGGTGCCGACCTTTGGAGGGCCGACGAGACCAGAGAAGCCCGCTCCGTCGTTGCTTTAAGCCGCGTCCCCCGTTGAGCGCGGGGTGCGCCGGTTTCGCCTCCGGCTGCCGGTTAAGTGGTTCGGAGCTCAGGCGGCCGAAACTCTTTCAGCGAGTCTCGTCGTTTGCTCCGGGCGGCTGTCCGGCCTCTTGTCCGGATGCCCACCAACCGACACGCGGCCACAGGCACGTGCGAAATTGGGCGAACGGCAAATAGGCGCAGCGGCCGCCCGATGCAAGGATTTTTTGTTGCGGCGACAATCTTTTCGTTGGCGGCGTAAATGCGGCGCCAACTCAGCGACGGCGTCGGGTGAAGCGCGGGAGCCTTATCGGCGTAGGTCGCTAAGGCGGAAGCGACTAAGATCGTGCTTGTCGAAGCCCACGGGGCACCGCAGCATGGGCAGGGAGATTTGGAGGATGAGCGTTCCCATCGCCTTGACCATCGCCGGCTCGGATTCGAGCGGCGGCGCCGGCATCGAAGCGGACCTGAAAACCTTTTCCGCGCTCGGGGTCTATGGCGCCTGCGCCATCACCGCGCTCACCGCGCAGAACACCAAGGGCGTGTTCGCCATCCACGACGTGCCCGCCGATGTCATCGCCGCGCAGATCGATGCCGTGTTCGCCGATCTCGACATCGGCGCGGTCAAGATCGGCATGCTCGCCACTGCGTCGGCGATCGACGCCGTCGCCGCTGCGCTCGATCGCTATCGCCCCCGCAATGTCGTTCTCGATCCGGTCATGATCGCGAGCTCGGGCGAGCGTTTGCTGCGCGAAGAAGCGCTCGGCGCTTTGCGCGGCCTGATCCGGCGCGCGCGCGTGATCACGCCGAATCTGTCGGAAGCCGCGGCGCTGCTCGATGCGCCGCCGGCGCGCGACGAAGCCGAGATGCGCGGCCAAGCGGAAAAACTGCTCGCGCGCGGCGCCGGCGCGGTGCTGATCAAGGGTGGTCACGCGAGCGGACCGGAAAGCGTCGACCTTTTGGTCGAAGCCGGCGGATGCCTGCGGCTGGCCGCGCCGCGCGTCGTCACCAAAAACACCCACGGCACCGGCTGCACGCTCGCCGCCGCCTTGGCCGCCGGACTTGCCAAGGGGCTTTCGCTCGACGAGGCGGCGAGGCAAGCCAAGAGCTATGTGAGCGCCGCGCTTGCCGCAGCGGATCGGCTGGCGATCGGCGCGGGCCGCGGCCCGCTGCATCATTTTCACGCCTGGTGGTGAGGCGCGACAGCCAAGATGGGCTTTCGACGAGGCCCGAAAATTGCTACCGCTTGAGGTGTGCTTCGGGTTCGGCGGGGGGCCTGCGGCGGAGACCACGATCATGCCTGCCATGCTCGGCTTGATGGCGGCGCTGGCGATGCTGCTGGCGGCCGGCCAGGCATTCGCGACGGAATATGAGGTCACCAACAAATCCGCTGTCGTCTATGCCGAGCACGATGGCACCAAGCTTACCGGTGATCTCTATTTGCCCAAGGGTCGAGCCAAGGCGCCGCTGCTCGTGGCGATCCCCGGCGGCGGGTGGCAAGCCGGCAGCAGCCGGTATTACTGGTACTGGGGCCTGTTCCTCGCCCGCAACGGCTACGCGGTGTTTGCGATCGATTACCGGACGGGCAAGGGTGGCGCCTATCCCGCCGCCGTGTACGACGCCAAAGCGGCCGTTCAGTTCGTACGCGCCAAGGCCGCCGAGTTCGACATCGACCCGGACCGCATCGGCCTCATGGGTGCTTCCTCCGGCGGCCAGCTTGCGGCGCTCACCGCGCTTGCCGGCGACCAGTACACGAGCGCCTACCGCGACGATGCCAACGCCGCCATTCCCGCCGACGTCAAGGCCGTGGTCGTCTTCTACGGCGTTTTCGACATGCTGGCGCAGTGGACCCACGAACAGATCGCACACCCGCACGACAACCTCGTGGAAAAATTCCTCGGCGCCTCGCCGATGCAGAACCGGCGCATCTATTTCGAAGCCTCGCCGATCAGCTACGCGACCACGGATCATAACCGCGTGCGCTTTCTGCTGATTCACGGCACCGACGATGACGTCGTCGATCCGGCGAGCCAGTCGGGCGCGTTCCTGACGGCGCTCGGCCAAGCCGGCTTTTTCGCCCGCCGCATCGTCGTTCCGGGCGCCGGGCATTTCTGGGCGAGCGACCCGTTCGAAAGCGAGCCGCGCAGCTACAACGCGTTGACAGTGCCGCGGCTATTGCGGTTTCTCGAGAGCTCGCTGTGACCTTGCAACGAAGGCGGCGCAACCGGCTAAGGCCGGGCGTCGCCATACACCGGGAGGAAATGATCATGTTGAAATCAGTCGCGATCATTGGCGTCGTTTTACTCGCCGCCATTGCCGTTGTGCTGCTGCCGATGCGCAACCGCGAGGCGGCGGCGCAATCCGGGCCGCTCCTCATCAATGCGGTCGAATACGACGTCGTGCCCGGCCAGGTCGACAACTTCCTTGCGGCCCTCAAGGAAAACGGCGCGGCGTCGGTGAAGGAGCCGGGTTGCCGCGAGTTTGATATTGCAGTCTCACAAAAGGATCCAAACCACGTGTTCATCCTCGAGGTCTACAACAACGCGGCGGCCGCGGAAGCGCATACGGCGACCGAACATTTCAAGAAATACAAGGCGGCCACGGCCGGCATGACGACCAAGCGCGAGGCAAGGTCATATTCATCGGTGGCAATGAACATGAACGGGATGTAATCGGCGGCGGGCTGATTGGAGGAAGCGTGACTGTAAGGAAGCGCGGCACCGTCGGCGTCGTCGGTCTCGGCATCATGGGCGGCGCCTTCGCGCAGCATCTCCACGCCGCCGGCTGGCGCGTCATTGGCTACGACATCGCTGCGGCGCGCCGCCGCGCGCTTAAGCGCGCCGGTGTCGAGATCGCCGCCGATGCCGGCGAGCTGGCGCGGGCGGCGCGGACCATCATTTTGAGCCTGCCCAGCCCCGGCGCGCTCGCCGCGACAGTGGCCGCGATCGTCAGGGGCGGCGTGCCGCGCCGCGTGCTAATCGAAGCGTCGACCTTCGCGCTCAAAGACAAGGAAGCCGCCGAGGCGGCGTTGCGGGCGGCCGGCCACGTCCTGCTCGACTGCCCGGTGAGCGGCACCGGCGCGCAGGCCAAGATCAAGGACATCGTCGTCTATGCCTCGGGCGGTGCCGCCGAGATCAAGCGGCTCACCCCGCTATTCGCCGCGTTCAGCCGCGCCGTGCACGATCTCGGTGCGTTCGGGAACGGCAGCCGCATGAAGTACGTCGCCAATCTCTTGGTCGCCATCCACAACGTGGCGAGCGCGGAGGCGATGGTCTTGGGCATCAAGGCCGGCCTGCCGCCGCAGCTGATCTACGATCTGGTCAAAGCCGGCGCCGGCAATTCGCGCGTGTTCGAGCTGCGCGGGCCGATGATGGCGAAGGACCGCTATGACGATCCGACCATGACGATGGCGGTCTGGCAGAAGGACATGGATGTCATCGGCGGTTTTGCGCAGGCGCTGGGCGCGCCGACGCCATTGTTCTCGGCAACGCTGCCGATCTATGCCGCCGCGATGTCGACCGGCCACGCCGCGCACGATACCGCCGCCGTCTGCGCCGTGCTCGAAGCGATGGCGGGGGTCAAGCGCGGGAGGGCGAAGGCGCGGCGCGGGAGAGGGCGATCGAGATCGGTCGGGCCGCCGGCAGCCACGGCATTGTCTTGATCTCGCGGGCGCGCTCGCGGACGATCAGCCGATGACGCCTTTGCTGCGCAGTTCCGCAATCTGCTCGTCGGTGATGCCGCGCTCCCGCAAAATGGCCGCGCCGTGCTCGCCGATCGTGGGGGCCGGCGTTGCGACCGCCTTTTCAACGCCAGCGATCCACAGCGGGCTGCTGACGGTGTGGCCGCCGCCTTGCAGCGGCACGATCACGCCATTCTCCCGCATTTGCCGGTCGTGGACAGCTTCACTGGGTCGACCCACCAGTGCCACCACAAACCCCTTCGCCTCAAGAAGACGCATCCAATCCTCGGCATTGCGCTGGAGAAAAATCTCGTCCAGCAGTGCAACCAAGGCGCGGGCATTCTTGATCCTGGCCGGGCGGTTGGCGAAGAGCGGGTCATGCGCGAGGTCCGGTCGCCCGATGGTCTCGGCAAAACGCGGCCATAGTTTTACGTCCTGCGCGACGCTGATGGCGAGAATGAGCCACCGATCGTCACCGCAACGGTAGTGGTTCGAGAGCGCATTGAGGGCTTCCGTGCGCGGCGGCCGCGGAATGAAGCGGGCGCCGTCGAGACCCGCCTGGACGAAGCAGGCGCTTGCCCAGACACCGCTCGCCAGTAGCGAGCTGCCGACCAGAGCGCCTTTGCCGGTGCGCTCACGATGGAAAAGCGCGGTGACAATCGCGCCATAGAGCGCCAGCGCCGTCGGATGGTCGCCCATGCCGGGAATCGACCGCGCCGGCAAGCTTCGCGCGTCGGGCCGAACTTGGTCCATCAGACCGGAGCGCGCCCACCATGCCGTGGAGTCGAAACCCGGCTTGTTCGCCTCGGCGCCGTGCTCGCCATACGCGGTGAGGGACGCGTAGATGAGCCGCTCGTTGATGTGCGACAGCTGGTTGAACGCGATGCCGAGGCGGTTCCGGACCTCCGGCGGATAGTTTGTGATGAATACATCGGTATCGACGATGAGATCGTGGACGATCTTGCGCGCCTCCGGCCGTTTGAGATCGAGGGCCAGACTGCGTTTGTTGCGATCATCTACCGTCCAACAGTAGTCCCTGTCGCTGATCGGCATGCCCGGCAGGAAGGAAACGCCGCGGTAGGCATCGCCCTCACCGGGAGGCTCGATCTTGATCACGTCCGCACCGAAATCGGCCATGATTGTGGCTGCGGCGGGAGCCGCTATGAAGCTCGCGGCGTCGAGCACCTTGAGTCCTGAGAAAACACCTGGCTTGCTCACCGAAGCTCCTTCCTTGATCGCCGAAGCGAGCGCTCGCGCGCGCCGAGGCAAACGGGCCGGCGTGCATTAGAACCTGATGATCTTGGACTGCTCAAGGCCGGGTTGCCGCCGCAGCTGATCCAGGAGAAACCGCGCAGCAGATTGCTGCCGCCCATCGTCACTGCGCAGGTGTGAGGTTTTGCCTTACATTTATCCAGTATTGCCTGCTACCGGCGAAACCAATTATCCCTGCCGGGCCTCCGGCAAAGCCAATTACGCAGCAAGAGCGAAACAGAGCGATGGCGCGGCGCCGCATCTCCGAACAGCCGATGTCCCGGCTCGCGATCTGGGCGCGGCGTACGGCGCTGTTTTCGCTCGCCGCGACGCTGATTGCCATCATCATTGTGCGCTCGGGCGCGCTCGACATCGTGCCGGCGCTGTCGACGCTGGCGGGCGCGCTGGTGCTCGCCCTGGTCGCGATTCTGCTCGCCTTCGCGGCCGGGATCGCCATCTGGAGGGAAGGGGTCGGCGGGGTCCGCGAGGCGGTCACGGCGCTGCTCGTCGGCGTCGCGCTCATTGCCTATCCGCTCTATCTCGGCGTCAAGGCGTATCGGCTGCCGGCCATCTATGACGTCACCACCGACCCGATCGACCCGCCGCATTTCGAGGCGATCGCGCGATTGCGGCCGCGCGACGCCAATCCGGTCACCTATGCGGGTCTCTATACGGCGGAGCAGCAGCGCGCCGCGTATTCGGATATCGAACCCGACCTCACCAATTCGTCGCCGCAAGAGGCCTACGACGCCGCGCTCAAGGTGATCACCAAGCGCAAGTGGCACATCGTCGATGCACGGCCGCCGCAGCCAGCCGCGCCGCGCGAGGGCCGCATCGAGGCCGTCGCGCGCACGCCGATTCTCGGCTTCCGCGACGACGTCGTGGTGCGCGTGCGCGCGACGAGGGACGGCGCTCGCATCGACGTGCGCTCGGCGTCGCGCTACGGCCGCCACGATCTCGGCACCAATGCCGCGCGGGTGCGGGCGCTGATCGACGATGTCGACGATGTGCTGGCGGCGGGGCCGGAGAAGAAGCAGCCGGTGCCGAAACCCGCTCAGGCGGCGGGCAAGGGAAGCTCGGTCAGGCGGTAAGTGCCGCCGATCGACGGCGTGCCCTCGGTCGCGACGAGCCCGCGCGCGACCAGGTCTTCAAGATGCGCAAGCACCGAAAGCCCGGCGGCGCCGACCAGCCGCGGGTCGATGCCGATGTAGATCGCCCTGACCAGCGTCGGAATATCGGCCGCGCCCTTGGCGAGCCGGCGCAGGATCGACACCTCGCGTCCCTGCCGATGCCGGATGTAGCTCTCGACAAAGCGCGGTGCCTCGCGCACCAGACCGCCATGGCCGGGCAGATAGATCGGCTCGCTGCGCCGCGCCAGCTTTTCCAGCGAGACCATGTAATCGCTCATGGCGCCGTCGGGCGGCGCCACGATCGATGTCGACCACGCCATCACATGGTCGCCGGAGAAGATGAGATTGGATTCCTTGAACGCAAAGGCCATGTGGTTGGCGGTGTGGCCCGGTGTCGTGATCGCTTCGATGGTCCAACCGGCGCCGGATACAATCGCGCCGTCGGCGAGCGCGATGTCGGGACGGAAGTCCAAGTCGGCGCTGGCGTCGAGCCGCTGTGCTTCGCCGATATGCAGCGGCCGTGCCGGGCGATGCGGTCCTTCTGCGTATACCGTGGCGCCGGTCGCGGCCTTGATCTTGGGCACCGCCGGCGAATGATCGCGATGAGTATGGGTGACGAAGATGTCGGTCACCGTCTCGCCGCGCACGGCATCGAGCAACGCCGCGACATGGGCGTCATCGTCGGGGCCGGGGTCGAGGATCGCAACCTTGCCGCGGCCGATAATGTAGCTGACCGTGCCCGCGAAGGTGAACGGACCAGGATTGTTGGCGACGACCGCCCGCACATTCGGCGCCACCTCTTCCGGTCGACCGGGCAGGAGATCGAAGGTCTTGTTGTAGGCGATGTCGTCGCTCATGCGGGGAATTCACACGTCACTTTGGGCTTGCGGGCCTTAGAGCATGATCCGGAAAAGTGGAAGCCGGTTTTACGAAAAGATCATGCTTCACCGAGGAATCTAGAGGGCAATCGATTCAACCTGAAGCGATTGCCCTCTAGGCGCCGCTTCCATGTGCGAAGGGTGAGAGGAAAGCAATGGGGTTTGGGCAGAACCGTCGTGCCGCGACGCATGGGCCGGTCACGACGGTCGCCGAAAATAGATGGAGCCCCGGTGCC
>JBAPYW010000089.1:0-2920 GCA_049284935.1 Xanthobacteraceae bacterium | reverse complement strand
GGTCACGGAAATCACCCCCCGCGCGTCGAGCAAATTGAACACGTGACTCGCCTTGATGCACTGGTCGTAAGCCGGCAACGCCAGCTCGTTACGCTTGTCCTTGCCGCCGATCTGCAAAAGCCGCTTGCACTCGTGCTCGGCGTCCTTGAAGTGGCGAAACAGCATCTCGGTGTCGGCGGCCTCGAAGTTGTAGCGCGAATATTCCTGCTCGGCCTGCTTAAACACCGCGCCGTAGGTGACCTTCCGCGCGCCTTCGCGGCCGTTGAAGTTGAGATCGAAAACGTTCTCCACCCCCTGCACGTACATCGCCAGCCGCTCCAGCCCATAGGTCAGTTCGCCGGCGACCGGCGCGCATTCGAAGCCGGCGACCTGCTGGAAGTAGGTGAACTGGGAAACTTCCATGCCGTCGCACCAGCATTCCCAACCGAGTCCCCAGGCGCCGAGCGTCGGGCTCTCCCAATCGTCCTCGACGAAGCGGATGTCGTGAAGCCTCGGATCGATGCCGATCGCGGAGAGCGAGCGCAGATAAAGCTCCTGCAAATCGTCCGGCGACGGTTTGAGGATCACCTGAAGCTGGTAGTAATGCTGCAGGCGGTTGGGGTTTTCGCCGTAGCGGCCATCCTTGGGCCGGCGCGAGGGCTGCACGTAGGCTGCATTCCACGGCTTGGGGCCGAGGGCGCGCAGCGTCGTCGCCGGATGGAAGGTGCCGGCCCCGACCTCCATGTCGTAGGGTTGCAGGATGACGCAGCCCCAATCCGCCCAGTAGCGCTGCAACGCCAGGATGAGCCCCTGAAACGACCGTTCGGGGCGCATGTGTGGCGGCAAATCGTCGTTGGAGATCGAGTCCATCGGGACGTTGTTGTGGAACGGCCGCTTGCGGTCAAGTGTCGCTGCTCAACCCGGCCGGTACTCGTCCGTCTGCGGATCGCGCTTCAACGTCGGCAGTGCGTGGCGGTCGATCGGCTCGGCGGCGGAGCGGTCGCGCATTGCATCCAGCTCGGCATTGACGCGCCGCACTTCCTTGACGCACCAGCGCGCCAAGACCGCCGCTCCCATCAGTCCCAGAGCCAAGGCGAATACCGGCGGCATCCTTTAAGCCCTCCATCAAAGCCCATAACGCGCCCAAAGCGCGCGGGCTTCAAGCGCCGAGATCATGTCTTCGGCAAGGCCGCCTTGCCCGAAAGCACTCCCGCCGACGCCCCACACGCGGCGGCCGAACAAGCTGCGCTCGGCGGTCACCAGGGGCATATAGACCTTGTCGCCGAAGCGCGCCCGCAGCGTCGAGCGCAAGTCGCCGATCGCATCGACCAGGCCGAGCCCGAGCGCCCGCTTTCCGGTCCAATACTCGCCCGAGAACAAGTCGTTTTCCGGACCGTTGAGCTTGTCGCCGCGCCGCGACTTCACCAGCGCGATGAAATCGTCGTGGATTTCGCGTTGCAGGATTTTCAGCCGCGCGACATCGTCGGGGTTTTCCGGCAGGAACGGATCGAGCATCGCCTTATGCTCGCCCGAAGTATAAAGCCGGCGCTCGATGCCGATCTTGGCGATCAGCTTGTCGAAGCCGAACGAGCCGCCGACGACGCCGATGGAGCCGACGATCGAGTTGGGATCGGCGATGATCTCGTCGGCGGCACAGGCGATCATGTAGCCGCCGGAGGCGGCGGCGTCTTCCACGAAGGCGATCACCCGGCGCTGTTTTTCCTCGGCCAGCTCGCGGATGCGGTGGAAGATGAGGTGCGATTGCGCCGGCGATCCGCCCGGCGAGTTGATCGAGAGCGCGACGGCGGCGGCGTTGCGCACGGCAAAGACGCGGTCGAGCGTGCGCGCCATGCCGGCGAGCGTGAGGCCGGGCTTCAGCGGCGTCGAGAAACCGACGACCCCGGTGAGCCGCACCACCGGCACCACCGGCCGATCACCGCGGAAGCGCTGGGGAACGTATTCGCGCAAGCCCGCCAGCGCGCGCCTCCACCCATCTCTCATGCGTTCAGCAGTCCAGGGCTTGCTCATGAAATCCAGATAAGCCCTGCCTGCCGCGCGCTCAAGTAACCGTTTGTTAACCCGATGGAACGCTTCTTGCGTGCGGACTGCGGGCCTGGTGGAACGGCGGAAGTGCGCAAGCAATGAAGATATACGTGCTCCTGACGCTCATTGGCGTCATTGTCGCCTTTTCCTATCTTCCGAGCTTCGGCCGAGCGAAGCCTGTCCCGCCAGCACCGCCGGATTCAGTGCCTGCATGATGCCTAGAGCGCAATCGCTTCAGATTGAATCGATTGGCGCTCTAATATCTTGGTGGAGCATGATCTCTTCGGAAAACCGGCCTCCACTTTTCCGGATCATGCTCTAAAGGCTGAGCAGCGGCGGTTTCAGTCCCGAGCCAGGGGCAATAGGGCGCCGCCGCGCAGCACAGCGTCGGCTTCCGCGGTGGGCTTTCCCGCCTCGTCGGCGAGAATGAAGCCGGGCAACAGCGACAGCGGCGCGCGGCTTGCCTTGACGGCGCGCACCAGCACACGAATCGCCGCTACGCCCGGCTTGGGGTGGATCGGCAACAGGGTGACCGCGCCGAAACCAGTGGTCAGCGCCGCCAACAGCGAAGCCAGCGCATCGGCGCGCCAGATCAGCGTGAGCACGCCCGCGGGCCGAAGCAGCCGTGCAGCGGCGGCGACCCACCGATCGAGCGTATGACGCGAAGCGCTATGCGCCAGGCGGCGGCCGGGGTCCGGCGAGGGCTGCTGCTGCGGAGCATTGAAGGGCGGATTCATCAGCACGCGGTCCGCGGCACCGGGCGCCAGCCCCGCTGCGGCAAACGCGGCGGCCGGCGCCGCGACGTCGAGGCAGACCGCGCGCACGCGCTCGGCGAGCGCATTACGCGCGGCATTCTCGCTCGCGAGCGCCGCCAGCGTAGGATCGATCTCAACCAGGG
>JBAPYW010000088.1:0-27858 GCA_049284935.1 Xanthobacteraceae bacterium | reverse complement strand
GGGGCGGAGACCGCGCGCCGCTCCGCGGGCGTTACCCGCGCCGGCCTGTCCCAGTCCAGTGAAAGCACCTCGCGCGCCGGTCGTAGTGCCGGCAGACATGATGCCCAAGCCGCCCGGAAGCGGAGGTGACGAGCCCCCGCCCGCGGGCACCGCTCTCGCTCCATCAGCCGGTGTCGCCGGCTGACGTCCTTTCGGCGAGCAAGATTCGCAATGATGTAGCTGAAACGGGGACGGATGTCAAGAGGGATGTCCGCTAAAAAGCGACAACCGCCGCGCATCTGGCACCTTCTCCCGTCATGGCCGGGCATAGCCATGCGAAGAATGGCGTTGCTTTACTCGCTTAGGTCCCGGCCATCGGCGGCCTTATTGCCTAGTCGCTTGAAAAAGACGTGGATGCTCGCCACAAATGCAGGAATCCGTGCCAAGTGCCCCGAGCGCCTGCGCCGCTATGGCGTGACGAAGGTTCCCACTTGCTGAAGCCGCACATCGAAGATAGTTATGATTGCACAATGCAACCTTTGCTGAGTCTATATGCACATCCCGCCGTTTCTAGAAGCCGCTTACCGCTCCGACGATAAGCTAACATCTTTTGTTTCTACGTCGATTGGCAAGATCGTCGGCCACATTTCCTCAAATCGGATGGTGTTCTTCCCTGAATACACGGATCATAGCGTTAGACACTTAGAACTGACACTTCAGACTGCGTTCGATCTAGCCACTAATCCTTCACGCGGCCTCCTAACAGCAAACGACGCTGCATTATTGACAGTCGCGGTTGGGCTCCACGACTCCGGAATGTACTTAAGCCGTGATGGCTTTGAGAGTCTGGTCGCACGTGGAAGCGCTTGGATCGGGGTGCCGTATTTTGATCAAAAAAGCTGGAGTGTTCTCTGGGATGAATTCTACGCCGAGTCGTCTCATCGCTTTCTGTGCACTACAGTTTGATAGTTGGACAAAGACTAAAGTTACCGAGATGGCGGCCAAGCGGTGGATGGAAATCTTAGGCACGCCTCAGATTCCCTTTAATTTTATAGAACGCGAGCCGATCAAAGCACACGCGGCGAAAAAGATAAGCAAGCTTTTGCGAGTTCGCCGTGACGCTCTTGTCAAACGAGAAAGAAGACGGAAGGTCAAACTAAGAGGCGAGTCCGAAGAGCTGGGCTAGTTCCGCGCTTTTTTCCATCTACCACTGCGTCGGCCGGAAGGAGAGTGTCGACATTTCCCAATTGACCGTTGTTTTGGACTGGATTGCTTCGCTACGCTCGCAATGACGAGAGCCCTCAAGACTTCGGCTTCTTCAGCGCGTCGAGCCAGGGTTTTGCGGCTTTCTCGCCGGCGGCGCGGGTCTCGGGGTCGAGGCCGTTGACGAAGTCGTCGAGCAGAAGATCGGTCTCGCCGCGCGCCTTGGAGATCAGGTGCCACTTGGTCGCCTCGACCGGATTTTTCGGCGCGCCGCGGCCCTCGGCGAGGATGCGGGCGAGCCGATCCTGGGCGATGGCGCTGCCGTGCAGCGCGGCCTGGCGGAACACGGCCGCGGCGGCCTCTTCGTTCTTGGCGATGCCGTCGCCGTTGAACAGCGCAATCGCATATTCGACCTGCGCGTCGGTGTCGTCGGCGAGCGCGGCCAGGCCCCACAGCCGCACCGCCTCGCGCATGTCCTTGTCGACGCCGCGGCCCTCCTTGTAGAAGGTGCCGAGCGCATATTGCGCTTCCGGATTGCCGGCCCGCGCGGCGACGCGCAAGAGCTCGGCGGCGCGCTTGAAATCCCGCGGAAACAATTGCCCCTCGATGTAGAGGAGCGCCAGGTTGTAGGCGGCGAGCGGCTGGCCGAGCTTGGCGGCGGCGGCGAACCATTTGGCGGCGGCGTCGCGGTCGCGCGCGCCGGCGCGGCCGCGCAGGCGGAACATCGCCAGCGCGAACATCGCCTCGCGGTCGCCGCGGGCGGCGGCGAGCCGGTACCATTCGTCGGCCTTGGCGTCGTTCTGCGGCACGCCCAGGCCGTTGGCATAGAGTTCGCCGAGAAGCGTCATCGCCTTCATATCGCCGGCCTCGGCGCGATGCGTCGCCAGCCCGAACGCGGTGAGGAAGCGGCCGCGCTGAAAGGCGCCGTAGGCGAGGTCGGGTTCGGCGCCGCCGGTGCCGGTTGTTGTCGTCGCCGTGCCCGGCACCGCGGCGGTCTGCGCCGATGCGGTGTCGTGCGAGAGCGACGCGGCGATCGCTGCCAGCGCGAGCGCGGCCGCAATCCTGATGCCGCATTGTTTCCCCATCATCGCAAGCGCTCTAAACCGGCTGCGCGAGCCGGCCGGCGGCGGCCTTGACCGAATCGGCGGGTGCATCTGTCCATATCCAATCACCCAGCGCGATGAAATCAGCGCCGGCTTGCGCCAGCGCGCCGACCTCGTCGAGGTTTGCGGCGTAGCCGACGCAGGGCGACTGGAACAGTTCCGCCCACCAGGCGATCCGCTCCAGCACGGTGTCGAAGGCGGGGCGGACGTCTGAATGATCGGGTTCGCCGAACATCGCGTAGTCGGCGCCAGCTTCGGCCGCGAGCATGGCATCATGACGGCTGCGCAGGCCGCCTGAGCCGGCGATGCGGTCGGGCTTGAGCGCGCCGAGCGCGGCGGTGAGCGCCGCGATCCCGGTCAGATGCGCGCCGTCGGCCCCGGCGCGGACGGCGATGTCCGCACGGCCGTCGAGGAGCAGCGCGATGTCGCGGGGCTGGACGATCGCCGCGATCGCCTTGGCGCGATTGACCAGCGTGCGCTCGTCGCTGTCTTCGAGCCGAAGCAGCACCGCGGCGACATCGCCGGCGTCGAGCGCTGCGGCAAGCGCGGGCGCAAACGATTGCGGGTCGCCGAGCGGCGGGGTGATCAGATAAATCCGCTGGCGCGGGGGTTGGGTCATGGCGCCATCCGTCCCCGCACAGCGGGGGAGGGGGACGCCGCGGCGCCCTTCCGCTTCATTCGCAGCGGCTGATTTGACCGCAGGTCACGCCGCCTTCCGTTCCAGATCGGCCTGCCATTGGCCGAGCGCGGCGAGGCCGTTCATCGCGGCGCGATGGCCGAAGGCGCGCTGCGCCGCGGCGACGTTTTCGGCCTTGCCCGACCATGCCTTTTGCGGCGCCGCTTGCAAGGCGCGGCCGTACGAGAAAGTCACGTGCCAGGGCAGCGGGCCCAATTTGTTGATGGCGTCGAGATGCGCGGTCGCTTCCTCGTCGGACTGGCCGCCGGAGAGGAACGCGATGCCGGGAACGGCCGCCGGCACGCAGGCCTTGAGCACGCGCACCGTCTTCTCCGCGACTTCGGCGACCGCGGCGCGCTTGCCCGACTTCTTGCCGGGCACCGCCATGTTCGGCTTGAGCACCATGCCTTCGAGCGCGACGCGGTTGTAAAACAGCTCCTGAAAGGTTTCCTTGAGCACCCACGCGGTGACCTCGGCGCAGCGGTCGATGTCGTGGCCGCCGTCCATCAGCACTTCCGGCTCGACGATCGGTACGATGTCCTCGTCCTGGCACAGCGCGGCATAGCGCGCGAGCGCGTGCGCATTGGCCTTGACGCAGGTGTAGCTCGGCATCACGTGGCGCTCGCCGATGTCGATCACCGCCCGCCACTTGGCGAAGCGGGCGCCGAGCCCGCGATATTCGATGAGCCGTTCGCGCAGGCCGTCGAGGCCCTCGGTGACGACTTCGTTGGCACAGAAGGACAGGGGCTTCGTGCCCTTGTCGACCTTGATGCCGGGAATGGCGCCGGCCTTCTCGATCAGCTTGACCAGCGGCGTGCCGTCATTGGCGTTCTGCCGGATGGTCTCGTCGTAGAGAATGACGCCGGAAATGTATTTCGCCATCTCGGCGCTGCGGAACAGCATTTCGCGATAGTCGCGGCGCGTCACCGGCGTCGACTCGACGCCGATGGCGTCGAAGCGCTTCTTGATGGTGCCGGAGGATTCGTCGGCGGCCAGGATGCCGCGGCCGGGCGCGACCATCGCCGCGGCGATCTTGTTCAGTTCGGTGAGGTTCATCGGGGTTCTCCGCGATGTCGGTTATCCGGGGCACATTATTTGGCGCACATTATGACTCATCCGCCGGCGGCAGTGCGAGTGGGGGAGGTTTTGAGCGCCTCGACGCCGGGCAGCGCCTTGCCTTCCAGCCATTCCAGAAAGGCGCCGCCCGCCGTCGAGACGTAGGTCAAGCGCGCGGTGACGCCGGCGGCATTGAGCGCCGCGATGGTGTCGCCGCCGCCGGCTATGCTGACAAGCTTGCCGGCGTCGGTGAGTTCCGCGGCGGCTTCGGCGACCTCGATGGTGCCGTTGTCGAACGGTTCCACCTCGAAGGCGCCGAACGGGCCGTTCCAGACCAGCGTCTTCACGCGCGCCAGCACCGAGATCACGTGCTCGACGGTGCGCGGCCCGATATCGAGGATCATGTCGTTTAAGCCGACCGCGTCCACGGCGACGACGTGCGAGGGCGCGTGCGCGGCGAGTTGTTCGGCGACGACCGCATCGACCGGCAGCACGATCTCGCGGCCGGCCGCCTCGGCCTGGGCGAGAATGTCGCGCGCGGTCGGGATGAGGTCGCGCTCGCACAGCGACTTGCCGACCGGCTTGCCTTGCGCCGCCAGGAACGTGTTGGCCATGCCGCCGCCGATGATCAGCGTCTCGACCTTGGTGAGGAGGTTGCCGAGCAGCTCGAGCTTGGTGGAAATCTTGGCGCCGCCGACGATCGCGGCGACCGGCCGCTGCGGCGCGTGGAGCGCTTTTTCCAGCGCCTCGAGCTCGGCTTGCATGGCGCGCCCGGCATAGGCCGGCAGCTTGTGCGCCAGGCCTTCGGTGGAGGCATTGGCCCGGTGCGCGACGGAAAATGCATCGTTGACATAAAGGTCGCCGAGGCGCGCCAGCGCCGCGACAAAAGCCGGATCGTTCGCCGCTTCGCCGTCGTGGAAGCGGGTATTCTCCAGGCACAAAATGTCGCCGGGTTGCATGACTGCCACGGCCCGTTCGGCGACCTCGCCGATGCAGTCCTCGGCGAAGGCGATCGGCCGGCCGATGACGCGCGCGGCGGCGGCGGCGACCGGCTTGAGCGAGTCCTCGGCATCGCGCTTTTTCGGGCGGCCGAAATGCGCGAGCAGGATCACCTTGCCGCCTTTGTCGGCGATCTCGGTGATGGTCGGCGCCATCGCCTTGATGCGGGTAAAGTCCGTCACCTCGCCGTTCTGCATCGGCACGTTGAGGTCGACGCGCACGAGCACGCGTTTGCCGTTGACGTCGGCGTCGTCGAGGGTGCGGAAAGCTTTCATGAACGCGCTAACAACGAGAACGGACCCGAGAGGCCAAATCAGGCGAGCTTGCCCATCGCTACCGCGGTGTCGATCATGCGATTGGAGAAGCCCCATTCGTTGTCGTACCACGCCATCACCCGCACCAGGGTGCCGTCGATCACCTTGGTCTGGTCCATGTGGAAGACGGCCGAATGCGGATCGTGGTTGAAGTCGGTAGAGACATTGGGCGCGTCGGTATAGCCGAGGATGCCCTTGAGCTGCTGCTCGGCGGCGCGCTTGACCGCGGCGTTGATCTCGTCCTTCGACGTCGCGCGCTTGGCGACGAACTTGAAGTCGACGACCGAGACGTTCGGCGTCGGCACCCGCAGCGCCACGCCGTCGAGCCTGCCGGCGAGCTCCGGCAATACCAGGCCGACCGCCTTCGCCGCGCCGGTCGAGGTCGGGATGATGTTGAGCGCCGCGGCGCGCGCCCGGTACAGGTCCTTGTGCACCTGATCGAGGGTGGGCTGGTCGTTGGTGTAGGCGTGCACCGTGGTCATGAAGCCCTTGTCGATGCCGACGGTGTCGTTGAGCACCTTGACCACCGGCGCCAGGCAATTGGTGGTGCACGAGGCGTTGGAGACGACCGTGTTCGCCTTGGTCAGCTTGTCGTGGTTGACGCCGTAGACCACCGTGAGGTCGACGCCTTCGGCCGGCGCCGAGATCAAGACGCGCTTGGCCCCGGCTTGCAGATGCGCCGACGCCTTGTCCTTGGAGGCGAAGATGCCGGTGCATTCGAGCGCGACATCGATGCCGAGTTCCTTCCACGGCAATTGCGTCGGGTCCTTGAGCGCCGTGACCTTGATCGGGCCGTTGCCGCAATTGATGGTGTCGCCCTTGACCGTGACTTCGCCCGGGAAGCGGCCATGCACTGAATCGTAGCGCAGCAGATGCGCGTTGGTCTCGACCGGGGCCAGATCGTTGATGGCGAGGACTTCCATTTCGTTCTCGCGTCCCGCCTCGACGACGGCGCGCAAGATATTGCGGCCGATGCGGCCGAATCCGTTGATGGCGACACGAACTGACATTCCCGGCCTCCTACGAACGCTCTAAAGACGCTGCAAAGCCGCCTCGGCGACCTTTTCCGGCGTCAATCCAAAATGCTGGTAAAGCTCCTTGTACGGCGCGCTGGCGCCGAAACCGGTCATGCCGACAAAAGCTCCGGCCGTGCCGATGATGGCGTCCCAGCCCTGGCGGATGCCGGCTTCGACCGCGACATTGACCTTGGCCTTGCCGATGATCGCCGCGCGCTCCGCCTCCGGCGCGGCGAAAAACAATTCGAAGCACGGCACGGAAACCACCCGCGCCGAGATTTTCTGCGCGGCGAGCAGCTTTTGCGCCGCGACCGCGATGGCGACTTCCGATCCGGTGGCGAACAGCGACACCACGGCCGCGCCGTCGGCGGCGGCAATCAGCTCATAGGCGCCGGCCGCGCAGCGATTGCGCTCGTCGAACTCTTGCCGCAGCTGCGGCACGTTCTGCCGCGTCAAAGCGAGTACGCTCGGTCCGTGGGTCTGCAGCGCCAGCTGCCAGCATTCGATCGTCTCCACCGCATCGCACGGCCGGAACACTTTGAGGTTGGGGATGGCGCGCAAGGCGGCGAGATGCTCGACCGGCTGGTGCGTCGGGCCGTCCTCGCCGAGCCCGATCGAGTCATGGGTCATTACATGAATAACGCGCTGGCCCATCAGCGCGGCGAGCCGGATAGCCGGCCGACAATAATCGGAGAACACCAGGAAGGTGCCGGAATAGGGAATGATGCCGCCGTGCAGCGCCATGCCGTTCATGGCCGCCGCCATGCCATGCTCGCGCACGCCGTAATGAATGAAACGGCCGGAATAATCCGCCGCGCTCATCGCCTTCATCGCCTTGGTGCGCGTGTTGTTGGAGCCGGTCAGATCGGCCGAGCCGCCGACCATTTCCGGCAGCGCCGCGGTCAAGGCCTCAAGCGCGAATTCGGAGGCGGCGCGGGTGGCGATCTCCTTCGGCGCCGCCGCGAGATTTTCTTTCACCGCGCGCACCGCTGCCGTGAGCTTGTCCGCCGCCAGTTCGCCGCCGATGCGGCGCTCGAACTCGGCGCGCTTTTGCGGTTCGAGCGCAGCGAGGCGGTTTTGCCAGGCGAGCCGGCTGGTGCGGCCGCGCTCGCCGGCGGCGCGCCACTGCGCGAGAATCGCCGGCGGGATCTCGAAGGCTGGCGCGCTCCAGCCGAGTTCCTTGCGCGCCGCCGCGATCTCGTCGGCGCCGAGCGCCGAGCCGTGGCTCTTCTCGGTGCCGCCTTTGGTCGGCGCGCCGAAGCCGATGGTGGTGCAGCAGGCGATCAACGACGGCCGCTCGGATTTTTTCGCCGCTTCGATCGCGGCGGCGATCGCCGCGGGATCGTGGCCGTCGATGCGGGTTGCCGCCCAGCCGGCGGCCTCGAAGCGCTGCACCTGATCGACGGAGTCGGTGAGCGCCAGCGGGCCGTCGATCGAGATGCCGTTGTCGTCGAACAGCACGATGAGCTTTTTCAGCTTCAGGTGCCCGGCGAGCGCGATCGCTTCCTGGCTGATGCCCTCCATCAGGTCGCCGTCGGACGCGAGCACGTAGGTCGTGTGATCGACGAGATCGCCGCCGAACAGCGCCGCGAGATGGCGCTCGGCGATCGCCATGCCGACGGCGTTAGCCAGCCCCTGGCCGAGCGGACCGGTCGTGGTCTCGACGCCGGGCGTGTGGCCGTATTCGGGATGGCCGGGCGTGAGCGAGCCGAGCTGGCGGAAGTGCTTGATCTCGCCGATCGTCATCGTCTCGTAGCCGGTGAGATAGAGCAGCGCGTAGATCAGCATCGAGCCATGGCCGGCCGACAGCACGAAGCGGTCGCGGTCGGGCCAGGCCGGATCGGCCGGGTCGAATTTGAGGTAGCGCGAGAACAGCACGGTCGCGACGTCGGCCGCGCCCATCGGCAGGCCGGGATGGCCGGACTTCGCCTGCTCGACGGCATCCATGGCCAACGCACGGACGGCGTTCGCCATGCGGTCGTGTTCCGCGCGCGCGGCCGGAGCTGCATTGGTAAAACGTGCAGCCTGGGCGAGGTTTGCGCTCGCCGTGGGAAGACGGTCCGGCATCGTCATGAAACGGCCAAGCGCGGCACGAGTGCGAGCGGCCGCGGTCACGGGAACAGGCGGCGCACAGATAGCATGCAAGAGCTTGAAGTCAAATGCGCGGCCGGCCGCTTCGACGGCGTCATGCACAGGCTGTTGGGCGTGTCGCTTTAGGCGTTGACGCTCTAGCTCGATGCGACGTAAGCTTCCGTGCATAAATAATTGCCGGCGCACAATTTTCACCTATGGTGCGACGGCGCGGCTGGCCGCAGCGGATGGCCAAATGAGCGAAAGCGATTCGATCGAGATCGCAAGCCGGCGGCTGATGCTGGCGCTCGACGCGCTGGAGGCTGCGGTCGAGCAGCGCAGCGAGACCGATCGCAGCGAGGAAGCGCTGGCGACGCAAATCCAGGCGCTCGGCACCGATCGCGCCCGGCTTGCCAGCGAGCTCGATCACGCGGTGGCGCGCTCGCGCGGCTTGGAAGCCGCCAACCGGGAGGTCGCGCGGCGGATTGCGCAATCGATCGAAACGATCCGCGGCATGCTGGCGAAAGACGAGTAAAAAACCATCGCGGGGTGAGCCGCGGACGGGGCGAGGCTAGCCAAGGCAGGGTGAGGAATGTCCCAAATCAGCGTCAGCATCAACGGGCGGCAATTCCGCATGGCCTGCGAGGACGGCCAGGAGGACCACCTCATGGAACTCGCCCGCGAGCTCGATGTGCGGATCGAAAGCCTGCGCGCCAAATTCGGCGAGATCGGCGATAACCGGCTCACCGTGATGGCGGCGCTCACCGTCGCCGACGAACTCGCCGAGATGGGCAAACGCCTCAAGCGCCTCGAGGAGGAGATGGCGGGGGCGCAGGAGGCGCGCGTCGCCGCCGCCGATCGCGCCCAGAGCGCGCAGGCTGCGATCGCCACCGCGCTCACCGCCGCCGCCGAGCGCATCGAAAGCGTCACCGACAAACTCAATCAGACCATCGGCGGCAGCAGCGTCGCGCTGGGGTAAAGAGTATCGCGACGCCAGCACCAAGTTGCCTACCGAAAACGCTTCAGTCTGCTCCACAGCTTTGTCAACGGCATCCGAAGGTCGCGACAGATAAAGATCGGGCGATCATTCTCGTAGGGCATGACGTACGGCCCGCCGAAGCTGCCGACGACCTCGACCGAGCCGCAGAGCGATCGCCAACGATCCGCGTTTCCGCCCACACGCAGGATCAAAGAACCGTCATAGCCACGCGGGCCCCATAGCCAATATTGATTGTGGCCGCTCAGCGCCGGCGGTAGTCCGTCGCTGCGCCCGTAGACGTCAAGTGCGGCGGCTTCGCCATAGTTTGAAGTAATGATCGCAACACGCGCCTGATCTTCCGGGGAAAGTTGATGGAAGATCGCCGCCACGTTCTTCTCTAGGTTGCGCCACCCGAATTCGTCGGAAAAACTTTGAGTCAGAGGGGCGCCGACACCAGCAGCTTCGATTGGCGCGAGCTTGGTATGCGTGATCTCCATATAACGCGGCAGTTGCGACGGATCGAGGATCGGCAGCGCGACCGGTGCGAACAAGACGCCAACGCAGACAGCAATAACAATCCAGGCCCGCGTAATTATCGGACTAAGGCGCTCGGAAAACACTGCCCCAATCACAAATACCGTGGGATACACCGGAAACAGATAATAGTTTGTACCCCGCTGGCTGTAATAGAACGCCGTTGCCAGCACGAATGCGACTGCCAGATACCGCACTGTCGCAAGACGGCGGTCGATAAACGGTCCAATAGCCCCTGCCAGGCACAACGGCGCAAGCGCGAGGTTCATCGATAGCGCCTGCCTGAACTCGAACTGCCAAAGCGGGCCGGTATACTCCTCCTGGCCGGCAAGCTGCGGCAGGATCACCTGGAAGAATGGCCACCCGTGCTGCCATTGCCAGATGAGATTTGGCGCAACCAGGACAGCCGCAACGGCCATGCCGAGCCAGAGCTGCCACCAAAGCAATATGCGGCGCGCGGGCGTTACGATGACGCCAGCAGCAAGTGCGACGAACCACACCGCAATGCCCCATTTTGCTTCCATGGCCGTGCCGGCCAATATACCGAGCCAGACTAGATCGGAGCGCTTGTCGCGCAACAGCGCGCGCGTGAGCAAGAAGGCGGCTGCGGTCCACGCGATTGGCTCGAAAGTCGACGTCGTGAGATGCGATGTCAGCGCGGCAAGACCTGGCGCAATGCCGGCTGCAATCGCAGCGAAAGACACCGCCCTTCGTTCGCCGCCAAGCAGGCGCGCGAAGGCAGCGCAAATGAATACAAGCCCAACCGCTGCAATCGTGGCCGGTAGACGCAGAAGCCAAATATTCATCCCGAAAATTTGCGTCGCCGCAGCGATCAGTGGCACGAGTGGCGGCTGATCGACATATCCGAAATCCGGATGCCAGCCGCAAACGAGGAAATAAAGCTCGTTTCGCTGCGCGTCATAGCGGCTGCCCGTCGCGATATGAACGAGGCCGACCATCAAGGCTACAAGCCAGACCACAGGCTCACGTAAAAATGCGGCCCTGATCGAGTTGACCACGCGGGGTTCTAACGGCTTAGCGGGGATGGATAAGTCGGCCTGGCTCATCGGAACAAACCTCCCGAGCCCTCGTCACTTTCTCAGCCCAAACTATCAGGCGCCAACCATCCGAACTTAATGAATTTGCGGCAATCCGGCTTATTTGTGGTTAGCCCCGGTTCGAGGGGAATCTGAACTTTCCCGGAAAATCTATAACGAGTCACGAAAGCACCCGACTGCACCTGGTCGCATGGGCGAATCGTTCCGCCTTGCATGTCCACATAGCCGGAGGGTCCCCCAAGTGGTGGCTCTGGGTCAGGGCGTGGGTGCGCCCAGGTGGCGTCCAGCGCCGCGGTGCATTACATTGCTGGAGCGGGGCTGTGGGGTACGTAGGGGACAATTCCCCGGGGCCTTACGATCCTGACGGGAGCTGTCCCTGGCCGAGCTCGTGGGTTCGGTCACATGGCGCCCACCTACTTATGTAGGTTCCCGGGATCAGCGCTCCTACGGCCAGCGCGGCTCCGCACTCTTTTGCTATCGTATCGCGCGCACCAACCTGTTCCCGTCACCCTGAGGTGCGAGCGGCGAAGGCCGCGAGCCTCGAAGGGTGACGGCCCGGGCCGTTCATCCTTCGAGGCTCGCGGAGCCTGTCATTGGGCCGGCCACTTTGGGCCCGACCCGTTGGCTCACACCTCAGGATGACGGAATCGACCGTGGAATCTCTTTCAGACAAAAAAACCGAACTTCGCCGCGAGGCGATGGCGCGGCGTGACGCATTGCCGCCGGACGCGCGGCAGGCGGCTGCTGAAGCGATCGCGGCGCGAAAATTTCCGCTCCCCATCGCCACGGGCATGATCGTGTCCGGCTTCATGCCGCTCAAGAGCGAGATCAATCCGCTGCCGCTGCTGCGCAAGCTGGCGGGGCAGGGCGCGCGGCTGGCGCTCCCGGTGGTCGCCGGCCGCGGCAAGCCGCTCGTCATGCGCGAATGGCTTTTTGGCGAGCCGCTGATCGCCGGCGTTTGGGGCATCCGCGAGCCGAAGCCCGAGGCGGCAATGGTGGATCCCGATATCCTTTTGGTGCCGCTTCTCGCCTTCGACCGCACCGGCCATCGCATCGGTTATGGCGCCGGCTATTACGATCTCACGCTCGCGCAACTGCGCGCCCGCAAACCGGTTATCGCGGTGGGGCTCGGCTTTGCTGCTCAGGAGGTTGCTGCCGTGCCCGCCACGCCCCGCGACGCGCGCCTTGATCTTGTGCTAACCGAGCGCGAAGTTCTGGATTTGCGAGGCAGCTGAGTATGCGCATTTTATTCGTCGGCGATGTTGTCGGCCGCAGCGGGCGGACCGTCGTCAGCGAGCGCTTGCCCGGCCTCGTCCGTGACTGGAAGCTCGATTTCGTCGTGGTCAACGGCGAAAACGCGGCCGGCGGTTTCGGCATCACCGAGGCGATCTACCGCGAATTGATCGACGCCGGGGCCGACGCCATCACGCTCGGCAATCATGCCTGGGACCAGAAGGAGGCGCTGGTGTTCATCGAGCGCGCGCCGCGCCTCATTCGGCCGCTCAACTATCCCGCCGGCACGCCGGGCCGCGGCGCGACCCTCTGCGACGCCAGGAGCGGCGCCCGCGTCCTCGTCATCAATGCCATGGGCCGCATCTTCATGGACCCGCTCGACGATCCCTTCGCGGCAGTCGATCGCGAATTGACCGCCTGTCCGCTGCGGCAGGGTGCCGACGTTATCATCGTGGACATGCACGCCGAGACGACGAGCGAGAAGCAGTCGATGGGCCATTTCTGCGACGGCCGCGCCAGCCTTGTCGCCGGCACCCACACGCATGCGCCCACGGCCGATCTGCGCGTCCTGCCCGGCGGCACCGCGTTTGTGAGCGATGTCGGCATGACCGGCGACTACAATTCGGTGATCGGCATGGCCAAGGAGGAGCCGTTGCAGCGATTCACCCGGCGCATCCCGTCCTCGCGCTTCGAAGCGGCTTCGGGCCCGGCGACGCTCTGCGCGCTCGCCGTCGAGACCGATCCGGCAACCGGACTGGCGGCGCGCGTCGGCGCGGTACGGCTGGGCGGCTGTCTCGACCAGGCGGTGCCCGCCTTCTGGGCGTAAGTTTCCGCCGCCGTCACTTTATTTTCGCGCGACGCCAGCCTATAAATCTTTCGACATCAATTCATTGCCACGGCGCGGGCGCGAGAGGGCGCAGCCGCGTGGTTTGCTGCGCAAACGGGCATTGAAAAACGGAAGAAGAGTCATGGCCGGACATTCGCAGTTCAAGAACATCATGCACCGCAAGGGGCGGCAGGACGCGGCGAAATCCCAGCTGTTCGGCAAGCTCGCGCGCGAAATCACCGTCTCCGCCAAGCTCGGCCTGCCCGATCCGACGATGAATCCTCGCCTGCGCGCCGCCATCATTGCCGCCCGCGCGGAAAACATGCCCAAGGACAATATCGAGCGCGCCATCAAGAAAGCGTCGGGCGGCGATGCCGCGAACTACGAGCAAATCCGCTACGAGGGCTATGGGCCGGGCGGCGTCGCGGTGATCGTCGAAGTTCTCACCGACAACCGCAATCGCACCGCCGGCGAGGTGCGCTCGACCTTCACCAAGTCAGGCGGCAACCTGGCCGAGACCGGCGCGGTCTCCTTCATGTTCGATCATGTCGGCGTCATCGAATACGACGCCAAAGCGGCGAGCGCCGAGGCGATGTTCGAAGCGGCGCTGGAAGCCGGCGCCGACGACGTCGTCTCCAGCGACAACGGCCACGAGATCTATGCCGCGCAGGACCGCTTCGGCGCAGTCGCCAAGGCGCTGGAATTAAAGTTCGGCGAGCCGCGCAAGGCATCGCTGGTGTGGCGTCCGCAAAACACCGTGGCGATCGACGATGAGCAGGGCGAAAAGCTCTTAAAACTCATCGAGAACCTCAACGATCACGACGATGTGCAGAACGTCTACGCCAATTTCGAGATTTCCGACGCCCTGGTCAGCCGGATGAGCGCGTGAAGCTGGGCATCATCTGAATTTCAACTCTACAAGATCGCCGGGACGTAACCTGTCGATCGCTGCTAAAATCTGCGATCGATGAAGTTCGATTCGCTTCCAACGCGTCGTCGGCAGCACTAGTATCGCCAATCGGCGCCCGGCCACGTTTTGCTGATAGCGCATGCTTTGATCTGTTGTAATGATTAAATCAAATTCGATTTCGGCCGCAGACAACAGCTTACCATTGTCGATCTCACTCCATCCCATTTCGTTGGCAGTGGAAACCGAATGGCCGGACAACGCATGACGAAGCGGTGCGGGAGTGCCGTGGTCAAACAGTATCTTCACGTGAAGGTTTGCTGCTCACGCCACGAGACTTTGCTCGGCGTGGCGCAACACAAGCTCAACTTGTTCTCGCGACACTCCGGGGAACCACTCCAGGAACTCGTCGATCCCGGCGCCGTCTTCGAGGTTCTCGAACAGGGCCCTCACCGGCACGCGGCTGTGTTTAAATAGCCATTCGCCGCCGCCCTTGCCGGGGATGCGCTCGACCGCCGGGCATTTGCTCCAGTCCAACATGATTGGGATTTTAAGTGTAGGAATATCCTTTCGCAAGCTAAGCGCTTTCCGGCGGGCGGCCGCGGGTCTATCAACGCAGGAGGATGACGCGCCCGATTCGCATTCTGGGGATCGATCCCGGGCTCCGCCGCACCGGCTGGGGTGTCGTCGAGATTGCCGGCAATCGGCTTTCGTTTCTCGGCTGCGGCTCGGTGACGACCAGCGACCGCGACGCGCTGGCGGCGCGGCTTCTGGCCATCCACGACGGGCTGATGCGCATCCTCGAGGAATTCAAGCCCGACGAGGCGGCGGTCGAGGCGACCTTCGTCAACAAGGATGCCAACGCCACGCTCAAGCTCGGACAGGCGCGCGGCATTGCCATGGTGGTGCCGGCGCGCGCCGGCGTGCCGGTTGCCGAATATGCGCCGAACCTGGTGAAGAAGAGCATCGTCGGCGCCGGTCACGGCGACAAGGCGCAAATCCGCATGATGATCGGCGTCTTGCTGCCGAAGGCGGAGCCGTCCTCGGACGACGCCGCGGACGCGCTCGCCATCGCGGTGACGCACGCGCACCATCGGCAGAGTGTCATTCTCGAGGTGGCGGCCCGATGATCGGCAAGCTCAAGGGCGTGATCGACTCCTACGGCGAGGATGCCGTCATCCTCGACGTCAATGGCGTCGGTTATCTGGTGCATTGCTCGGCGCGGACGCTGCAGGAATTGCCGCGCGTCGGCGAGCCGGCGACGTTGGCGATCGAGACGCATGTGCGCGAGGATCAGATCCGCCTGTTCGGCTTCACCACCGACGTCGAACGCGAATGGTTCCGCTTGTTGCAGACCGTCCAAGGCGTCGGCACCAAGGTCGCGCTCGCCGTCCTCGGCACGCTCAAGCCCGCCGATCTCGCCGCGGCCATCGCGATGCGTGACAAGGCGATGGTCGCGCGCACGCCGGGCGTCGGGCCGAAAGTCGCCGAGCGCATCGTCACTGAATTGAAGGACAAGGCGCCGGCCTATACCGATATCGATCCGGCGCTGGTGCGGCTCTCCGGCGCGCTCGACGAGAAACGCGCGCCGCAGCCGGTGACCGACGCGGTTTCCGCGCTGATCAATCTCGGCTACGCGCAGCCGCAGGCCGCCGCCGCCATCGCCGCGGCGACCCGCAGCGCCGGCGATGCTGCAGAAGTGAAGACGCTCATTCGCCTCGGCCTCAAGGAGCTGGCGAAGTGAAACGGCCTGGCAAACTCAGCAAGGCGGATCGCGAATTGATCGCGGCGGCGACCGCGGCGATCAAGCAACGCTATCGCTATGACTGGCAGGAGGTTGGCGCGGCTTTGCGCACGCGGGCGGGAAGACTATACACCGGCATCAATCTCGACGCTTATCTCGGCCGCATGGCGGTCTGCGCCGAAGCGGTCGCGCTCGGCCGCGCCTTCGTCGACCTCGGCGATACCGGTATCGACACCATCGTCGCGGTTCGCCATCCCGACCCGGACGAGAAGGATCAGTCCATTGCGGTGGTATCGCCATGCGGGGCGTGCCGCGAACTCATTTTCGACTACGATCCAAAAGCGCGCGTGATCGTGCCGAATGGGGCATCGCCGGCGGTGGTGCCGATCGGCGAACTCCTGCCCAACAAATACAGCCGGGGGCCGCAGCGGTGACAACGAGCCCCGAACGCACATTGGTGACGCCCGAGCGCCGCGAGGAAGATACGGCGGAAGTGACGCTGCGTCCGCAGCGGCTTTCCGAGTTCATTGGTCAGGAGCAGGCGCGCAAGAATCTCGGGGTGTTCATCGAGGCGGCGCGGGGACGGCGCGAGGCGCTCGATCACGTGCTGTTCGTCGGCCCGCCGGGGCTCGGTAAGACGACGCTGGCGCAGATCGTGGCGCGCGAGCTCGGCGTCAATTTCCGCGCCACGTCGGGCCCGGTGATCGCCAAGGCCGGCGATCTGGCGGCGCTGCTGACCAACCTCGAAGAGCGCGATGTGCTCTTCATCGACGAGATCCACCGGCTCAATCCGGCGGTCGAGGAAATCCTCTATCCGGCGATGGAGGATTTTCAGCTCGATCTCATCATCGGCGCCGGACCCGCGGCGCGTTCGGTGAAGATCGATCTCGCCAAGTTCACGCTCATTGGCGCCACCACCCGCGCCGGGCTCCTGACCAATCCGCTGCGCGACCGCTTCGGCATTCCGGTGCGGCTCAACTTTTATGCCGAGGCCGAGCTCGAGCAGATCGTCAACCGTGGCGCGCGCGTGCTCGGCATTGTGGTTACCGCGGACGGCGCCAACGAGATCGCGCGCCGCGCTCGCGGCACGCCGCGCATCGCCGGACGGCTGCTGCGGCGGTTGCGCGATTTTGCTGCTGTCGCCGGCGCTGCCGCCATCGACCGCGCCGTCGCCGACAAGGCGCTCGCCGCGCTCGAAGTTGATGCCGCCGGCCTCGATGCCATGGATCGCCGTTATCTTTCGACCATCGCGGTGAATTATGGCGGCGGCCCGGTCGGCGTCGAGACGCTTGCCGCCGCTTTGTCGGAGCCGCGCGACGCCATCGAGGACATCATCGAGCCCTATCTCATCCAGTGCGGCTTCCTGCAGCGCACCCCGCGCGGCCGGCTGATCACCGGGCATGCCTTCCGCCACCTCGGCCTGCCGGAGCCGGCGCGCGACCCGGCGCAGTTCGGGCTGTTCGGGGCCGACGAGGAAGCCTAACCCGATCGATGCAAGTCATTTCAAATCGCGCCGCGTCAAAGGCTTGGCGAAAATCGTAACGCTGGCGACGCTCCCGGTCGCCTCGGAGACGATGATCTCGACCTTCATCAGCATCGACTTGTTCTTGGCATAGCCGCCGTACCAGCCCTCGGTGCCGCGAAATCCCTCGATCTCGGCGAGCGCAAGCGCGGCCGGATCGTCGAACCACACGAGCTGCGGTTCGGCCGACTGGAGTGCCGTCTTTACGCCGTCGGCGATTTTTTTGGCTTTTTCCCGCGACCGCGAGGCTTGGGAATCGCAGCGGTATTCATAACGCGAGCCTTCGCCGCGCTTGTTGATGTAGCAATAGGCGATCAAACCCGCGATCGCTTGCGTGCCTTCCCACACCGGATCGCCGCGCGGGTCGAGTGCCGGCTTGCCCTTGATTTTTGCAAAATTGCCCGATCGGGCGTCGAGGATCTTTTTGATCGAGATGCAGGCCTCGTCGGAACAGTCCGCGCGTGCCGGCACCGAGACCAGAAGCGCAAACAAAGCAACCACGAACCGCAGCTTCATGCCCATCCCCAAGCGGCGTCGCGCCGCACGACTATATAGCGTCCACGTCGAGGGCGGCGACAACAATCTGGCTTGGCAACCGGAGCTGACGTTGCCCAGCGCGTGTGATACAGGCGTCGCCAGAACATTCTCGTCTGGAGCAGGCAATGGCAGAAACACTATCCGGCGGCTGCCATTGCGGCCGCGTGCGCTTTCGCGTCACGGCCGATCTTTCGCG
The DNA here is from genome assembly GCA_049284935.1 of Xanthobacteraceae bacterium. Taxonomy (GTDB): domain Bacteria; phylum Pseudomonadota; class Alphaproteobacteria; order Rhizobiales; family Xanthobacteraceae; genus BOG-931. The sequence continues at coordinate 9,906 of JBAPYW010000088.1, read as the reverse complement.
CGTCACCGAATGCAATTGCTCGATCTGCACCAAGAAGGGCTTTTTGCATCTGATCGTGGCGGGCGACGCCTTCGAGCTTCTCAGCGGCGCCGAGGCGCTGACGACCTATCGGTTCAATACCGGCACGGCGCGGCACACGTTCTGCGCCACCTGCGGCATCCATCCTTTCTATGTCCCGCGCTCCGATCCCGATAAGATCGACGTCAACGTCCGCTGCCTCAATGGTATCGATCTCGCGACGATCAAGCCGCTTCTGTTTGATGGCAAGAACTGGGAGCACGCGATGACGGAGCGGGTGCCGTGGAGATGACGTCATGACCCGCATTCCGCTCGACGGTGAAATCCGCGACGGCCGCCATTGGCTGGTCGTGCGCGTTTATTACGAGGACACCGACTTCACCGGCATTGTCTATCACGCCAATTATCTGCGCTACATGGAGCGCGGCCGCACCAATTATCTGCGTCTCATCGGCGCCGATCACCGGGCACTGTTCGAGGCGACCGAAAAGGAGGCGCCGGGATTTGCCTTCGTGGTGCGCTCCATGACCATCGACTTCCTCAAGCCCGCGCGCATGGACGATGTGCTCGACATCGTCACCGAGCCGGAGGAAGTGAAGGGCGCCTCCGGCATTCTGCGCCAGCGAGTCATGCGCGGCGACGAGCTTTTGGTCGAGGCCCGCGTGCGCTTTGCCTTCATCAGCGGCGGCCGCGCCCGCCCGATCCCGAAACCGCTGCGCATCGCCATGAAAGCCGACCAGGATCTTCTGGCGCCGGGGGCGGACCAAGCTGACGGCAATTAGTAGTGGAGCACGGGTAGACCGGTCGCTCCAGATAAACGCCTGCAACGGCTGCGAGATTCTGGTGTCGACGGATCGGCCGGCTTAATGTAAGAGCTATTTACATGACCTGGTCGAAGCACGACAGAGAAGGCCCGCGCGGTTATCACCACGGCAATCTGAAAGAGGCGCTGCTGCGGGCGGCGCTCGAGCTGATCGCGCAGAAGGGACCGGCCGGCTTTACTTTTGCCGAGGCGGCGCGTTGGGCGGGGGTGAGCCCGGCGGCGCCTTATCGGCATTTTCGCGATCGCGATGAGCTCTTGGCCAGCGTGGCGCTGCGCGGTTTCGAGAAATTCGAGGTTGCACTGGCGCGCGCCTGGGACGACGGCCGTCCGGACGTCTTCGTGGCGCTCGACCGGCTCGGCAAAGCCTATCTCGCATTCGCACGTACCGAGCCCGCCTACTATTCGGCGATGTTCGAAGCCGGTATTCCGCTCGCGACCAATCCCGAATTACGCGAGGCGGGCGAGCGTGCCTTCGCGGTGCTGCGCGGCGCCGCCGAAAAGCTTTGCGTTCAAATTCCGCTGCGCACCAGGCCTCCGGCGTTGATGGTCGCCTTGCATATTTGGGCGATGTCGCATGGCGTCGCCTCTTTATTTGGTCGTGGTGATGCGGCGCGGCGCACCTTGCCGATGTCGCCCGAAGAATTGCTGGAAGCCCAGGTGCTGGTTTATCTGCGCGGCCTCGGGGTGCCGACGGAGCGACCGTAGGGGCCCCTCTTGTGGGCGCCACCACCTCTAGGCGGCCACGAGAGCCGCCCCTATGTGGGGACGGTTGACGCCGCATCCCGGCACCAAGGGCGGTTCACAAAAGCGCGAGGCTCTTGACAGGATCAGGGGTCGATGTAAATGTTATTTACATTCACACAGGGAGACCATTATGGTCCTCGTTGAAAAGCTCGACGAACTCGGAAAGCCGGCCTGGATTGCGCTCGCGATCCTCGGCTTCATGGCCTGGTGGCCGCTGGGGCTTGCAACCTTGGCCTTTTTCATTGGGAGTGGAAGAATGGGATGCTGGCATCATCACAGCAGCGGCCAGTGGCAAAACCACATGGGCCGTTGGCAATGGAAGATGGAGCGCATGCAGGAGAAGATGGACCGCATGCGCGCCAAGATGGAGGGGCGCAGCGGCGGCCCAGGCTGGGGCTCGGCGCCGTCGAGCGGCAATCGCGCCTTTGACGATTATCGCAGCGAGACGCTGCAACGGCTCGAAGAAGAGCAGCGCGAGTTCAAGGAATTTCTCGAGCGGCTACGCTTCGCCAAGGACAGGGCGGAGTTCGATCAGTTCATGAGCGAGCGCCGCAACCGGCCGCCGAGCGAAGGCCCGCAATCGCAGCCGCAGGCCTGACCAGTTCGCTCGCCATCATCGCTTTGAAGGGCCGTTCACGGACAGTGGACGGCCCTTTCCATTTGCCACGGGATTGCTCCCTCGCGGCGTCGGTGGCCGGCGTTAACGGCGCATTAAGGACAACGGGGCTTCGTTAGGCACGAACGATCGGCGGTGCGCCCTAGTTTGGACAAGTTTGGCGATGATTTCGGTCCCCGCCGGTGGCGGGTCCGGCTCGGGGTCCTCGCGAAATTTCGGCCTGGTCGGCGCGCGCAATGCGGCTGGCCCCTGTGTTCGTCCCAGGCGCTAGCGCGCCGCTCCGGTCATGGCCCCGGTCGGATCGCCGAAAGGATGCGCCCATGAATCCTGCCGACATCGTGCCGTCGGCCTTGCCGTTGACGTCCTCAGATCTTTCGCTGTTCCACCTGTTCTGGCAGGCCCACTGGGTGGTCAAAACGGTGACGGTCGGGCTGATTATCTGCTCGGTCTGGGTCTGGGCCATCGTCGTCAACAAGACGAGGCTGTTCTCGCGCATCCGCAAGGCCGCCGATCGCTTCGAGCAGGCTTTCTGGTCGGGCCAGTCGCTCGAGGAGCTCTATACCTCGCTTGCCGCCAAGCCGGGCCATTCGACCGGGGCGCTGTTCGTCGCCGCCATGCGCGAGTGGAAGCGAAGCTTCGAGGGCCATGCCCGCTCTATCGGCGGGCTGCAGATGCGCATCGACAAAGTGATGGATGTCGCCATCGCCCGCGAGGTCGAACATATGGAGCGCCGGCTTCTGGTACTGGCCACGGTGGGTTCGGCCGGCCCGTTTATCGGGCTATTCGGCACGGTTTGGGGCATCATGACCTCTTTCCAGTCCATCGCGGCGTCGAAAAACACCTCGCTGGCGGTGGTCGCCCCCGGCATTGCCGAAGCTTTGTTCGCGACCGCAATCGGCCTTGCTGCCGCCATTCCGGCGACGATTTTCTACAATAAGTTCATGACCGACGTGAACCGGCAGGCGCAGCGCCTGGAAGGCTTCGCGGACGAATTCTCGGCGATCCTGTCGCGGCAGATCGACGAGCGCGGGTGAGGGGGCGGATATGGCGGCCAGCGTGGTCAGTGCGGCATCCGCAGGCCGGCACCGGCGCCGCCGTCGCGCGGTGATGAGCGAGATCAACGTGACGCCGTTCGTCGACGTCATGCTGGTGGTGCTCATCGTCTTCATGGTGTCGGCGCCATTGATGACCCTGTCGATCACGGTCGATCTGCCGAACGCGCGTGCCGGCACCGTCAACAACGCCGACAAGGAACCGCTGATCTTGACGCTGAAAAGAAGCGGCGGCACCTGCACCAGTCAGGCCGACATCTATCTCGGACAAAGCCCGATCGCGCTGCCGGAGATCGAGGCCAAGTTGCGCGCGATCAAGGCGGCCAACGGGCAGACCGCCAATGTGATGGTCAATGCCGACAAGGATGTCTGTTATAATGAGGTGATGCGGATATTGGGCAGACTGCGCGACGCCGGCTTGGGCGCCGCGCTCAACGTCGTGCCCGAGAAGGTGGGGGAATAGGGTTGCGATCCGATTGGATCATATCGGGGTGCGCCCACGCCGCGGTTCTCGTCTTCGGACTGGTTACTCTGGCCAGCTCGAAGCCGAACGAGGACCTGTCGACTTTCATGCCGATTGCGATCGCCACCGGCGGCGATGTTTCGCAAGCGCCGCCCGGTCAGCAAAACGCGCCGAAGGCCGAGAAGCCGAAGCCGCTGGCCGACAAAGCCGGCGAACTGAAGCAGGTCAAGCACCTCGCCCCCAGGGTTGCGGACAAGCCGGAGATCACCACCGACGCCGCTGCCGAGCCGAAGCCGAAGGCCGAAACGAAAGTCGAACCGAAGCCGACCGAGAAAGCGGAAAAGCCAAAGCCGGCAGACCTCAAACCCGATCAGATCGGGGAGAAGCTGAGAAAGGAAGAGGCGAAGAAGTCGAAGCCGGAAAAGAAAGAGCCGCAATTCAAGCCCGATCAGATCGCGGAGGAATTGCGGAAGGACGAGGCCAAAAAGCCGTCTCCTAAATTCGACGCCAATCAGGTCGCGGCCCTGCTCGACAAGCGCGAGCCGCGTCGGCAGGTGGCCACCGCCGAAACGCCCAACGGCGCCGCTTCACTCGGCGCGGCGAACGGACGCGCGGCGCAATTGTCGCAGAGCGAGCTTGACGCCTTGCGGGCGCGCTTGAGCCAGTGCTGGAGTCCGCCGCCCGGGGTCGACGTCTCGTCCGATCTCTTTGTGGTCCTGCATGTTCTGTTCAAGGCCGACGGTTCGCTTGCGTCCGAGCCCGCAGTGGTTGAAAGCTCGACCTCGGCCTTAGGGCCCGCTCTTGCCGACAGTGCCAAGCGCGCGCTGCTGCTGTGCCAGCCGTTCACCATGCTCAAGCCCGAGCACTACGATCAGTGGAAAGACATTGAAGTCAAATTCGACCCGCATGAATTGCTCGGTGGTTGACCGGCGAATTCAAGATTTGGCGAATTCAACAATCATGATGCCTTCGCACCGGCCTGATTTTTCCATGACCCGCCGACGCGTGCTGACGCTGGGCGCGCTTGCCGGCGGGCTTACTTTGTCGGCCCGTCACGCCGCCGCCGTCGTCCGCCTCGACGTGACCCAGGGCAACTTCCAGCCGCTGCCGATCGCCATCTCCGATTTCATGGGCGGAGCCACGACCGACAACGACACCGCGCTGGGCGTGACCCAGATTATCACCGCGGACCTCAAGCGCAGCGGCCTGTTCGCGCCGATCGACCCCGCCGCCTTTCTCGAGAAAATCACCAGCGTTGACGCCGTGCCGCACTTTCCCGATTGGCGCACCATCAACGCGCAAGCGCTTGCCACCGGACGCGTGACCCGCCAGAGCGACGGTCGCCTGAAGGCCGAGTTCCGGCTCTGGGACGTGCTCGCCGGCCAGCAACTCGCCGGCCAGCAATATTTCACCACGCCCGACAATTGGCGCCGCATCGCCCACATCATCTCGGACGCCATCTACGAGCGGCTCACCGGCGAGAAGGGTTATTTCGACACCCGCGTCGTGTTCGTCGACGAAACCGGGCCGCCGGAACGCCGCGTCAAGCGGCTCGCCATCATGGACCAGGACGGGGCCAACGTGCGTTATCTGACGCGCGGCGAGGATCTGGTGCTGACGCCGCGCTTCTCGCCGTCGACGCAGGAGATCACCTACATGGCCTATGGCCAGGGCGATCCGCGCGTCTATCTGCTCAACATCGAGACCGGCCAGCGGGAGATCGTCGGCAACTTTCCCGGCATGAGTTTCGCGCCGCGATTCTCGCCGGACGGACAGCGTGTCGTCATGAGCCTGCAGGAGAGCTCAAACTCGAACATCTTCGTCATGGATTTGCGCTCCAAGGCGATGACCCGGCTGACCGATACGCCGGCGATCGATACCGCACCGTCCTATTCGCCAGATGGCGCCCAGATTTGTTTCGAGTCCGACCGCGGCGGCCATCCGCAAATCTACGTCATGGCGGCATCCGGCGGGGCGGCACAGCGCATCAGCTTCGGCGAAGGCACCCACTCGACGCCGGTATGGTCGCCGCGCGGCGACTACATCGCCTTCACCCGCCAGGCCGAGGGCAAATTCGGGATCGGCGTGATGAAACCGGATGGCTCAGGCGAGCGCATCCTCACCGAAGGCTTCCACAACGAGGGACCGACCTTCGCGCCCAATGGCCGGGTCATCATGTTCTTCCGCGATCCGGGCGGCAGCGCCGGACCGTCGCTGTTCACCATCGATATCTCCGGACGCAACGAACTCAAGGTTCCGACGCCGAGCTTCGCGTCCGATCCCGCCTGGTCCCCGCTTTTGTCATAAAGCCCGGCGGGGCCCCACACCGTTGCCGCATTCACGTCGCATTAACCATTGCCAAAGCTTTCCGGGCGGTGGGCGGGTTCGCGGCTTTTTTGTAAGGCTGCATCAAGGTTGACGGAACCTTCGCTTAACGAAGGCGCTGCTAGATCGCTCCAGGGACCAACCATGTCCGGCCACAACGGAACAATGGAGGCACCGGAATGAAGGTGGTGAGCATCGTGCGCGGCATCAAATTCGCAGCCCTCGTCATGGGGGCGCTGGCCATCGCGGCTTGCGCCAAGCAGCAGCCCGAACAGACGGCGATGGGCGGTGCCGCGACGCCCGGCAGCCAGCAGGATTTCGTGGTCAATGTCGGCGACCGCGTGTTCTTCGACACCGATTCGTCGGAGCTTTCCCCGCAGGCGCGGGCGACGCTCGACAAGCAGGCGCAGTGGCTCAACAATTACAACCGCTACGCCTTCACCATCGAAGGCCATGCCGACGAGCGCGGCACCCGTGAATACAACATTGCGCTCGGTGCCCGCCGTGCGCAGACGGTGCGCGAATATCTCATTTCGCGCGGCGTCCAGGCTCAGCGCATGCGCACCATCTCCTACGGCAAGGAACGGCCGGTCGCGGTGTGCAACGACATCTCCTGCTGGTCGCAGAACCGCCGCGCGGTGACGGTGCTCAATCAGAGCTCGTAGTCATTGCCATTGCGAGCCTGAGCTAAGCGAACGGCAAAGCGATCCGGGCGTCACGTCCGGATTGCTTCGGCCCTGCGGGCCTCGCCATAACGCGGAAGGTGGTCAATTGCCGTGGCCTGATTTGGCCCAAAGCTTCGCCCGCTATGTGGCGGGCAGTCACAATTTGGACGCAGGCCGAACTATGGTAAGGACGACCCGCACACCACCCCAATGTCGCCGGCGATGAACCGATCCGCCCTCCTGTTCGTGGCTCTTCTCGCGTGCGCGCTTGGCGCCGACGCCGCCCGCGCACAAGAATCGGATGCGGATTTGGTGACGCGCATTAACCGCCTCGAGGCCGTGATCCGGCAGCTCACCGGCAATATCGAGCAATTGCAGTATCGCAATCAGCAGCTGGAGCAGCAGCTGCAGCGTCTGCAAGCCGACGCTCAGCCTCACGGCGATGGGGTGCGGCCGCAAGCCTCGGTGCCGCAGCGGTCGACCGCTCAGTATCCGCCGCCCCCATACTCGGCGCCGGCGGGCGCACCGGCGCCTGTGGTGGCTGCCGCTCCGCCCGTCGCGCCAATTGAATCGCCGCCGCCGGCAAACCGCCGCGGCGACGCCTTCGATCCGGCGCTCAATCCCAACGCACCGGGAGCGCCGCGGCCAATGGGCACCACGACGGCCGCGACCGAGCCGCCGCCGCCGATCCCCGACGCGCCCGCTCCCGGCCCGCGACAACTCGGTGCGCCGCTCGACCTCTCGACGCTCAACCGGCCGCAAGGCGGTGCGGCGCCGACCGGCGAACTGCCGGCTCCGCCGCCGAGTAATCCGAGCGCGACCGGCGCCCTGCAGGCGACGCTGCCGCCCGGCAGCACGCCACGGGACGAATACGACCTCGGCTACGGCTACGTTCTGCATAAGGACTATGCGCTCGCCGCCAACACGTTCCGCAGCTTCCTGCGCCAATATCCGAGCGACCGCCTGGCGCCGGAAGCCCAATACTGGCTCGGCGAAAGTCTGTTCCAACAGCAGCAATATCGCGACGCCGCCGAATCGTTCCTCGCCGTGTCGACCAAGTACGAGGCGACCGCCCGGGCGCCCGAGGCATTGTTGCGGCTTGGCCAGTCGCTCGCGGCTTTGGGCGAGAAGGAAGCGGCCTGCGCCTCGCTGGGGGAGGTTCTACGCAAATATCCGCACGCCTCAGCGAGCGTAAGGCAAAGCGTGGAGCGGGAACAAAAGCGTGGCCATTGCTGAGAAAGCGATTGGCGACGAAGAAGCGCGTGCGCTGTTCGGTGGTCTTGAAAATCTGCGCGGGCTTCTCCTCGCCGTTTCCGGCGGCTCCGATTCGACGGCGTTGCTCGTGCTTGCCGCACGCTGGGCAAAGCGGCTGAAACGCCCGCCAAAACTCACCGCGATCACCATCGACCACGGCCTGCGGCCGGAATCCGCCGGCGAAGCCGCCGCGGTGAAGCGGCTGGCGCGCCGGCTCGGCGTGCCTCATCGCACGCTGCGCTGGCGCGGCGACAAGCCGAAATCCGGCCTGCAGGAGGCGGCCCGCATCGCCCGCTACCGGTTGCTGGGCGAAGCCGCCGCGCGTGCCGGCTGCGAGCACGTGCTGACGGCGCATACGCTCGACGATCAGGCGGAAACCGTGCTGTTTCGTCTTGCCCGTGGCAGCGGACTGACCGGGCTCGCCGGCATGGCGCAGGCGTCAGTTCTTCCGGTCGGCGCGGAGACGGCGATTTTTCTCGTGCGGCCGCTGCTTCACGTTTCCAAGGCGCGGCTGGTCGCGACGCTGAAGGCCGCCGGGATCGATCACAGCGAGGATCCGACCAATCGCGATCCGCGCTATGCCCGCGCGCGGCTGCGCACCTTGATGCCGGCGCTGGCGCGCGAAGGGCTCGATGCGAAGAGCCTGGCGCGTTTGGCGGCGCGCATGCGACGCGCCGAAGCGACCATCGAATTCGCGGTCGCCGCCGCGCGCGCGGCATTGACGCCGGAGCCGTGGCGCGAGCGCGGGCCGATCGTCTTCGAAGCGGTCCGATTCAACGACTTGCCCGCCGAGGTGGCGCTGCGGCTGCTGAGCCGCGCCATCGCCCACGCCGGTAACGAGGGCCCGGTCGAGCTCGGCAAGCTCGAATTGCTGTGGGAGACGCTGCGGCAGGCGCGCGTGCCGCTGCGCCGGACTCTGGCCGGTGCGCTCGTCACGTTGACCGGCGATCGGCTGACGGTCGAGCGCGCGCCCCCCCGCCGCCACCGCGCCTTCCCCACAAACGGCAACCGCCGCTTTACGAAATGACAGTACAATAAACAGCTTGCCCGTGGCCCGGCTTCCCTTGGCAGGGGATCAACCGGCCCCTACATTGCCGGGGTACGGGACGCGAAGCCGCCACGATTCGCGGGCACAAGTTAGCCGTCGGCCGCCGGCGGAACGCCGGTCAAGGACACGCGATGAACGCCAATCTGCGCAATTTCGCCCTCTGGGTCATCATCGTCCTGCTGTTGCTGGCGCTGTTCACGCTGTTTCAAAACCCGGGCCAGCATACCACCGCGCAAGACGTTTCCTTCTCGCAATTGCTCAACGAGGTCGATCAGGGCCGCGTGCGCGATGTGCTGATCCAAGGGCCGGAAATCCACGGTACCTTTACCGACGGCCGCAGTTTCCAGACTTATGCGCCGAGCGACCCGTCGCTCATTCAGCGGCTGTACAACAAGGGCGTTTCGATCACGGCACGGCCGCAGACCGAGAACGTGCCCTGGTTCGTGTCGCTGTTGATCTCCTGGCTGCCGTTCGTGGCGCTGATCGGCGTGTGGATTTTCCTCTCGCGACAGATGCAGGGCGCCGGCGGCAAGGCGCTCGGCTTCGGCAAGAGCCGCGCCAAGCTTTTGACCGAGGCGCATGGCCGCGTCACCTTCGAGGACGTGGCCGGCGTCGACGAAGCCAAGCTCGATTTGCAGGAGATCGTCGAATTCCTGCGCGACCCCGGCAAATTCCAGCGGCTCGGCGGCCGCATCCCGCGCGGCTTGCTCTTGGTCGGCCCGCCCGGCACCGGCAAGACGCTCTTGGCGCGCGCCATCGCCGGCGAGGCCAACGTGCCGTTCTTCACCATTTCCGGCTCCGACTTCGTCGAGATGTTCGTCGGCGTCGGTGCCAGCCGCGTGCGCGACATGTTCGAGCAGGCGAAGAAGAATGCGCCCTGCATCATCTTCATCGACGA
>JBAPYW010000087.1:0-23263 GCA_049284935.1 Xanthobacteraceae bacterium | reverse complement strand
CCACGTCGCTCGGCGAATTGAAAAATACAATCGAGTCGCGCAGCGCATTGAGCATCAGCCCAACCGCAATCGCCAGCACCCCAAGCCCCCCGCCAATCAAAATAAGCCGTCGTCGCTTACGAGTCATGATATCTGACGGTTCCCCGGTGAACTCTGTAACGATGAAACGATAGCAGACGCCGGGGCCTCAAGCCACGGCACGTCGCGGTGCTCGGCTGCGATCAGGCAAACTCCGACCAGTTGCGAGGCGTCCACGCCATGCGACGGTTCCATTGCGTTCTCGTGCCCAAGACGGCGGTCAGGCACGCAATATCCGCGACCGCGGCGGCAAGCGTTGATGCACATCAAACTTCCATTATCACAGCCGTCACTGAAGTTGATTTGGATCAAAGTTACCTCTCGCGCCCGGGCTACTATGATCGGTTATCGGCTCCGCGATTGTGGCTTATTGAGCGGGCCAGCCAATCACCGGTCGAGCTCTCCTCCGAAAGACAAGGGGCATCACTGCCCCGCGCCCTTCTCCAAAATCCGGATATCGGATTGCGCCTCGGTGGCGCTTTCGAAAATATGCGGGGCTACGCCGCGTTTTTCCAACGCTTCGCCCAGCTTCATGCGCAGGAAGCCGCTCGTCGTGTAGCGGGAGACGCCGGAATAGAACCGGTCCACCAAGCCGCGGACCGTCGCCGAGTATTCGTCAAGCAGCTCCGGCGCGATGGAGAAATTGTCGTAGTTGACGATCGCGTAGACCCGGTGCCCAAGCGGAGCGAGCTTGCTCTCCACCTCCTTGACGATAGCACGTATTTCGCCGCGGCTGCGCACCGAGAAGCGCTCGAAATTGACGAAGAACAGGTTCTGCTGCGGATCGTAAGTCAAGCGCTGGTCGAGCGGGATGCTCAGCATGTCGTCGCGCAGACCCATCGGTTCCTGGCGAAAGATACGCGCATCCATCATCTCGGGCGTGTCACTGACAGTTGGCTTGAAATCCATTTGCGCGAGAATGTCGCGCTCGATGTCGATCCCGGGCGCGACCTCGCGCAGTTCAAGCCCGTCCGGTGATAGAGCAAACACACATCGCTCGGTGACGTACAGCACCTGTTGCTCGCGCGAGGCGGCGTACGGGCCGCTGAAGGTCACGTGCTCGACCTGTTGGACAAATTTCCTCGCGGTGCCCTCGTCGAGGATGACGAGCTTCTCGTTTTCAATCGCCACGCGCAGCCGGCCGGCGTTGAAGGTGCCGACGAATATGACCTTCTTGGCGTTCTGGCTGATGTTGATGAAACCGCCGGCGCCGGCGAGCTTGGGCCCGAACTTGCTGACGTTGAGATCACCGCGCGCATCGACCTGGGCGAGGCCGAGGAAAGCCATGTCGAGTCCGCCGCCGTCGTAGAAGTCGAACTGATAAGGCTGATCGATCACCGCCTGCGTGTTGGTTCCGGCGCCGAAGTTAAGTCCGCTTGCCGGTATGCCGCCGATGACTCCCGGCTCCGCCGTCAGCGTGATGAGGTCGATGATCTTCTCCTCGTTGGCGACCGCGGCAATGCCTTCGGGCATGCCGATGCCGAGATTGACGACGCTGTTGGGCTTTAGCTCAAAGGCCGCGCGCCGGGCGATGATCTTGCGTTCGCTCATCTCCATGGCGGGAAGGGAACTGACGCGCACCCTGATCTCGCTGGAAAACGCCGGATTGTAGTTGGTCGCGAATGTCTGCCAATGGTTCTCAGGTTTGGCGACGACCACGCAGTCGACCATGATGCCCGGCACCTTGACCTGACGCGGATTGAGGCTGCCGCTTTCGACCACGCGCTCGACTTGCGCGATGACGATGCCGCCCGAATTGCGCACGGCCATGGCGATGGCCAGCGCTTCGAGCGTCAGGGCCTCGCGCTCCATAGTGAGGTTGCCGTCGGCGTCACCACTGGTCGCACGGATGATCCCGATGTCGATCGGGAACGTCTTGTACAACAGGCACTCGGTGCCGCCGAGCGTCACCAGCTCGACAAGGTCCTCGGTGGTGCGCGGGTTGAGCTTGCCGCCGCCGTTGCGCGGATCGACAAACGTGCCGATGCCGACTTTGGTGATATGGCCGGGACGGTGGGCTGCAATGTCGCGGAACAGGTGCGTGATCACGCCCTGCGGCAGGTTGTAAGCTTCGATCCGGTTGGCAATAGCGAGTTGCTGCAGCTTCGGCACTAAGCCCCAGTGACCGCCGATCACGCGTTTGATAAGGCCCTCATGGGCAAAATGATTGAGCCCGCGATCCTTGCCGTCGCCTTGGCCGGCCGCATAGACGAGCGTGAGATTGCGCGGCTTGCCGGTGCCATGCGGCGGCTCGACCTCCGCCGACAGGTAGAGCTCCTCGAGCGCCAGCGCGATCTCTTCGGCAAATCCGATGCCGACGAAGCCGCCGGTCGCGACGGTGTCACCGTCGCGGATCAGGCGCACGGCCTCGGCCGCGGTAACAACCTTTCCCTTCTCGGAGCTCCGCAGATATGGCAATGCAGGATGTTGCGCCATCTCAGGCCCTCCCGGTTTCCGACACGCTCCATCTTGGCGTGAAGGTCGGTGTCCAACCAACTCAAGTGGGGCGCGTCAACTCCTCCAACAGGTAGACAAAAGACACATAGTCTCTGCCTGTCGCGAGGTTCAGGCCAATCTCACATGTGCGGTTGCTGCAGAGATACGCGTCGAATTTGCGTGCGCGAACCTCCTCCGCCTCTTCCGTCGTGGCCGACCGGGTGAGTTCGGTGTGGAGGAAGCCACGATCGCCGGCGAAGCCGCAGCACCCGTGAGCGGCCGGCGTGACCGCATCGTCGGCCATCGCGGCGGTGAGCGCCTGCAGCTTTGGCGCAAGCTTGAGGTGATTGACCGAGCAGCTCGGATGCAGCACTGCGGATGCGATCTTGCTCCGAATTTGAAGCTTGGGCAGCAACCGATCGTGGGCCCAGGCGATCGAGTCCAGAATCGTCAGCCGTGCGTGATGCTCGCGGTTCTCCGGCGTCAGATACGCGACGATTTCGCTGGTGATCCCGAATGAGCACGAGCTGGCGTCGCAGATGATCGGAAGCCTGCCGCCGTCGCTCCAGCGCCACAGACTCTCCGCGGTGCGGTTCGCCATGACCGCATTGCCCTCGGCGTAACCCTTCGAGTGCCAGATGGTCGCGCAGCAATGGCCGCCGATGTCCTCAGGAATCCACAGCGGCACCCCCGCGCGTGCCGAGACGGCGATCATAGCCTCCTGCAGTGACGGCTTACGGCTCTGACCCGCCATCCGGCCGAAGATGCGATTGACGCATGCCGTAAAGTAGACGCCGGCAGCGCCGTCGCGTGACGTTTCGGGCAGCTTCGGCTTGGCGGCGGCCGGCATGTTGGGTAGCCAACCGGGCATGAGATCTTTGCTGACGAAAGCGCGGGCCGTATCGGTCACCGCGGTGATCGTGCGCTTACCGAACACTTTTGCTGTCGCATCGGCGGCGCCGACCGCGAGACGGGCGACGCGCTCGACGGTGCCGAACCGTCTCGCGAATGCGGCAGCGAGGCGCTCGGCGCGCGGGCCGTGTTCGAGTTGGCGAAAATGTTTCATCAACTCCCCGGTATTGATGTCCACGGGGCACGCTATCCCGCAAGAACCGTCGCCCGCGCAGGTCTGGATGGCGTTGTAGTCGTAGTCCGCGAGAATCCCCGCAGACACCTTTGAGCCTGCAGTCTGTCGCGCCATCTCGCGGCGCAAGGCGATCCGCTGACGCGGAGTCGTGGTCAGGTTGCGACTCGGGCAGACCGGTTCGCAAAAGCCGCACTGGATGCAGCGGTCGACGGTCGGCTCGATCGTAGGAGCAGTCTGCAAGTTTTCCAGATGGCTTTCCGGGTCCGCCGTCAGCATGACCCCGGGCGACAGAATATTCTGCGGATCAGCGAGCCGCTTCAGCTTCCACATCAACGCCGTGAGCTTGTTGCCCCATTCCCGCTCGACGTAAGGCGCGATGTTGCGGCCAGTGCCGTGCTCGGCCTTGAGCGACCCATCGTATTTGCCGACCACCAATTCAACGACGTCATGTAGGAACGCGCCGTAGTGAGCGATCTCCTTCGCCTCATTGAGGAAAGGGGTGATGAGGAAGTGCAAGTTGCCGGCCGAAGCGTGTCCGAAGACGATGCCGGTGTAGCCGTGCCTGGCGAATAGGGCCTGCAGGTCGAGTGCGCCGTCAGCGAGCCGCTCTTGCGGGAAGCACACATCCTCCAGAATAAACGACGAGCCTGACGGCCGGGCGCCGCCGACGGAGGCAAGGAGCCCGCTGCGCACGTTCCAAAATTGCGCCGCAAGAACCGGGTCCCGGGTGAATGCCGCGGGTTCGAGCAGTGTAAGCCCGGCCAATGTCGCGTTGGCGATGCGCTCCGCCTCGCCGCGGGCCGCGTCATTTGCCGTACGGAACTCGACCAGCAGCGCGGTCGCTTGCTCGGGCAGTGCTTTCCAGCGGTCCGGCACCCCGGGCTTGCCCTCGATCGCGCACAGCGACGCACGATCAACCAGCTCGACCGCGGCCGCGCCGTGATCGACGAACGGCTTCACCGCCGCGCAGGCCGCGTACATGTCGGGAAAAATCATAAACGACGTGAGCCGGCACTGATCGTCGGCGATGGTCTCGAAAACCGCCTCCGCGATAAAGGCAAGCGTGCCCTCCGAGCCGACGATCAGGCGGCGGAAGATCTCGAGCGGCGTCGCGCCGTCGAGGAAGGCCTCCATGTGGTAGCCGGTCGTGTTCTTGATGCTGAACTTCTTGCGCAGCCGCGCGACGAGTTTCGGATCGGTTTCGATGTCGCGCTTGATCTCCATCAGGCCGGCGGCGAGCGCCGGTTCGGCGGCGGCGAAATGCCGCTCGGCATCTTCTCCGGCACTATCGATGAATGTGCCCGAGGGCAGCATGAACTTAAGCGACGACAGCGTCTTGTACGAGTTCTGCGTGGTGCCGCAACACATGCCGCTGGAATTGTTGGCGATGACGCCGCCGATCGTGCAGGCGGATGCGCTTGCCGGATCGGGGCCGAGGCGATAGCCGTGCGCGAGCAGCGCGAGATTGGCACGCGACAAGATCGTGCCAGGCCGGGCGCGCAACCGCCGCCCGCCTGCTTCGACGTTGACGCCGGCCCAATGCCGCCTGACGTCGACCAGAATGCCATCGCCCTGCGCCTGGCCCGAGAGGCTGGTACCGGCAGCGCGGAACGTCACGCTCTCATGCTGCTGCCGCGCATAGCCGAGCACTTTGCGCACGTCATCGACGTTGCGGGCGATCACGACCGCTTTGGGGAAGAGGCGATAAGGACTGGCGTCGGTGGCGTAGCGAATAAGATCGATGGGCCGAGTGAGCACGCAGTCGGCGCCGAGGAGCGCGACGAGATCATCGCGCAGGGCGGCCGGTGTTCCTGCCGCCAGAGCATCCGGTGCCCGATCGCGCTGCGCCGTGCCGGTCGAAGGCATGATGGCCCGGACATTGGGTGAAAGGAATGGCGTCATGGCGAAACGGTCAACGCGGCTCCTCCGGCGTCCGGCGCACGGCTGTGCGGGCGGTAAGATTGCTGCGCCGGCACCGCGAGGCCTTGATTTAGCGCAACGCCAGGGCATCATGCCGATCTATGATCAGCAAAACCAGCGCAAGTTTAGGTGCTGGCGACCGAGCGCGGTGTGCCTTCGGGTTATGACCAGTGTCCAGACAACCAAGCTTATTGGCTATCCGTGGTCGGACCTTTTTGATCTCGTTCTCGACGTCAAGAGCTATCCACAGTTCGTGCCGCATTGCCACGACGTCAGGCTGCTGTCGCGCGAGACGCCAGAGCCGGGCACGACCGTCATCGTGTCGCGAATGACCGTTGGGTTTTCGGCATTCGAGGTCGGTTATTCCAACCGTACAACGGGAGATGCGATCGGCCGCAAGATTAGCATCGACGCTGCCGATGGACCCCTGCGGTATCTCACCGCCCTCTGGAGGTTTGAGCCGCAAGACGAGACGCATACGCGGGTGCATTTTTCGGTGAACTACGAGTTCAGCAATCCGCTGTTGGCGGCGGTGGCCTCGCGCGTGTTTGCTGCGATGTTCGGCAAGATTCTCGACAGCTTCGAGCGACGGGCGGGACGCCTGTCTCGCGCCAGGACCACCGCCGGCGCCGCATCGCCAAGTCAGCGCCGGCTTACCACCAGCTGATATAGCCCGCCGTAAAACCGGCGCTGATCCACGATGATTGCCCGCAGCTGCGACAGCCGGCCGGTGACTCCCTCTCGCCACAAGTCGAGCGCAAACGGCTCGAGCGCGGCCAGAAAGGGTGGAAGCAGATAGCGCAGCGGATGCCACCAGAATGGCCGCGCATAGTCCACGATCACAACCTTGCCGCCAGGCTTGACGACCCGATACACCTCGCGCAGCGTTCGTTCGCGCCATTCGCGCGGCTGCTCATGGAACAGAAAGAACACCAGCACCTGATCGTAGCTGGCATCGGGCAGCCTGAGATCCACCGCGTCCATGGCCAGCAACCTTGCCGGCGCTCCTGCCGGCAATTTGTTGCTTAGATTTTTCAGTTGGATCGGCAGCACGTCGACAATGTCGATCGAACCACCGCCCTTCACGGCGCGTTGGCTTAGGCGCTTCGTCAGATCGCCGTAAACGCAGGCCACTTGCAAGGTCGTTCCCGGCAACGATTCGCCCATCGCCGCCAGCGCGGCATCGCGCAGCCGGACGTAGTTGCCGAACAGGATGAGATTGACCAGCCATTGGCGTTCGAACAGCTTCACCGCTTTGGGATGAATGTAGGCCCACCAATAATGAGTGCTCAGATAGTCAGGCACCGCGGCGCTCGGACAGAGCGCCACGATCTCGCTGGCCTTGCCCGGGCATTCGCCACCAATTGGCGCCACATTGCGTTCCAGCAGCCATTTCGGTCGCATGAATGCCCCCCAGGGACGGCCGTTTGCAACGGTTACAGCATGGCATGTTTAGAGTGGCATGCGCGAGCGGCTGAACCTTTGACGTAGGTCAAGGATGAGGGGAATGCGCGACTGGTATGCGGTCCTATCCAAGCGGGATCATGGCCACGGTCAGGCTGCGGACGCCCTGGGCGCCATGGATGAGCACGCCCTCGATGTCGGCGGTGGCGGAGGGACCGGTGACCAGCACTGCGTAGCGTGCGGTCTTGAACCGGGGGTCGCGGTAAGCCTGATGCAGGTTGCCGACGATGTGTGTCGGATCGAGCATGATGACGAGGTGCTGGGCGAGATAGGCCAGCGCGTTCACCTGCAACTCTTCCTCGCTGAGCCAGACCGAGCCGGTTTCAGCGACGCCAAATGCGCCGCGGACGACGCCGACATCGACGTCGGCCAGCTCGGCCGGCTGCGCGCCACTGTCGAGCGGCCGCGTCCCGCGCACCTCGGGCGTGGCCGAGCAGATCACGGCGGCGTTGGGGAACTGTGCTCGCAGCCAGGCATCGAGACCGCTGGCGTCGAGGGCCGCAGCGAGTTTTCCGCCCATGCTCGTCAGGTTTTCCCGGAACTCATCGAGCAAGGATCGCGACGTCCGCTCGAACAATGGAATCGCCGGTATGGCCGGCGCCGGCGCCGGCTGGTTGGCGCGCACGGCGGCGAGGATGGCGTCCCGGCTGCTCACTGGCGCCTCCTGTTCTCGAGATACCAGCTGCGGAAGCTTTGTTTGGGCGGCTCCGGCACCTCGCGCTGCCGTCCCCACGGATTGAGCCAGTTGTAGATGGCGAAACGCGGCAGGCGCTCGATGGCCAGGCCCGTCGCCGAAATCGCCGCCCGGTAAAGCCGGGGATCGCTCAGCACTTTGCCGATGATACGGATGGCTTCCTTCTTGACCAGCGGCAGCTGATTGCGCTCGACCATGACCTGGCGCCATTTGTAGATCTGATCGTGGATGTTGATCTTCACCGGGCAGACGTTGGTGCAGCTGCCGTTGAGCGTCGAGGCGTAGGGCAGATTGCTGTATTTGCGGATGTCGAAAGCCGGATCGATGATGATCCCGATCGGACCGGAATAGGTCGCTCCATAGCTCAAGCCGCCGCTGCGGCGATAGACCGGGCAGGTGTTCATGCAGGCGCCGCAGCGAATGCATTTGAGCGAATACCAGAAGTCCTTCATGCCCAGGCGTTGCGATCGTCCGTTGTCGACCAGCACGATGTGCAGCTCGGTGCCCGGCCGCGGCGCGCGGAAATGCGAGGTGTATTGCGTGATCGGCGAGCCCAGCGCGCTTCGCGACAGCATGCGGATGAAGACAGCAAGGTGCTCGAATTTCGGAATGATCTTCTCGATGCCGATGCAGGCAATGTGCAGCTTGGGCACGTTGGCGCTGAGGTCGGCGTTACCCTCGTTGGTGCAGACGACGAAGCTGCCAGTCTCCGCGATCGCGAAATTGGCGCCGGTCATGCCGGCCCCGGCACCCAAGAAATAAGGCCGCGTGTCGCGGCGCATCGCTTCGGCGAGGTAACGCGGGTCGTTATTGCCCGGCTCGGACCCGATGGTTTTGGCGAACACGTCCGAGACATCGCCGCGCAGCTTGTGGACCGCAGGGACGACGATATGGCTTGGCGGCTCGTCGTCGAGCTGCTGGATGCGCTCGCCGAGATCGGTCTCGATCACCTTGACGCCGCGGGTCTCGAGGAACGGACGCATGTCGCATTCCTCCGTCAGCATCGATTTGCTCTTGACCAGCGTCTTGGCGCCGTGCGCCGAGAGGATGTCGTGGACGATCTGGTTGTGCTCGCTGGCGTCGCGCGCCCAATGTACCTGCGCGCCGTTGCTCTTCGCCTTGGCTTCGAACTCCTCGAGATAGTCCGCGAGATGCGATAGCGCATGCTCTTTGATTGCCGAGGCAAGATTACGCAATTCCTCCCATTCGGGGATGTTGTGCGCCTGCCGATCGCGCTTCACTCTGAGGTCCCAGAGCCGCCGATCGTGGAATTCCAGATGCGCCTTGGCCTCGATAAAGTGCGACGACGCCTCGGCGTGATCGATCGGTTTCATCCGCGGCTCCCATTCAAGACCTGGGCGATGTGGATGAAGCCGATGTCGAGGCCGAGGCGCTCGGCGCAACCCTTCTGGTGCATGAGGCAGGACATGTCGGCGGAAACGATGTACTGGGCGCCGGCGCGGTGATGGTCCTCGACCTTGTCGTAGCCCATTTTGGCCGAGACCGGCTCCTCGAACACCGAAAACGTGCCGCCGAAGCCGCAGCATTCATCCGGCCGGCTCGGCGTCACGAACTCGATACCTCGCACCTTGCGCAACAGATCGAGCGGCTTGGAAAAGAACGGCTCGTCGATCTCCGAAGCTTTGGCGGTGCGCAACTTGCGCAGCGTGGTACAGGTGTTGTGCAGTCCGACTTTGTGCGGAAATTCCGCCCAGGGGAATTCCTCGACCTTCACGATATCGTGCAAAAACTCGACCAGCTCGTAGGTGCCGCGGCGGACCCTTTCGACCGCCGGCGTCTGCGGGATTGCGTCGAGGTGCTCGCGCACGTGATGGGCGCAGCTGCCCGACGGCGTAACGATGGTGTCAAACTCCTGAAAATTCGCAACGAACAGCGCCTCGGCGCCAGCCGCATCCTTTTGACAACCGCTATTCGCCATCGGTTGACCGCAACATGTCTGGTCGAGCGGATAGACCACTTCGATTCCCAGCCGCTCCAATAGCTGCAAGGTGGCGATGCCGACTTCGGGGAAAAAGGCATCGACATAGCAAGGAATGAACAACCCCACTCTCATTCCACTCCCCTTGCCAGCGTCCGGACCGGCGATTGTTTGCTCGTGTCCTATCATTGCGCTTCTTTCGTCGTTGTTGCCGCAAGGATACACGGAAGAAAATACAAAAGCGCCCTCGGCTAGTGTTGATTCAAATCAATGATCGCCGATTGGTGAGGTTCTGCGCGAGCAGCAACTTCGTTGGCTTCGCCAGGAGACCGATCGGCGTCGCCATTTTCTGTTTTATTTCATGCTCCAGGTGTTTTGCGACGCCCGTGCCGATGTCCCCATGGCCAATGGCGTGCTCGGTGTACTGCCGGCGTCGTCGCTCTTACCGGGAACCGGGAACGCGTAGCCGATGATGGCCTTGATCACCAGGCCGTCCGATCCCGGTGTAAAGCCGTGGCCGATGCCAAGTTCGACGTCGACCGTATTCACCTTGAAATCGGTGACGGCGTACAATTGCTGATTTTGCTGCTGCAGCGGCAGGAAATTGCCGATCCTGCCGAAGTCGGCGTAATATTCCAAGCCGATAAATCGGTCCTGCTCGAGATTGCGGGCGAGCCGCAGCGCTGGAGCGAAATCCGCCTCGCCGCCTGGCCCGAAACCGACATCCACGATCGGATTGGCGATCAACTCCCACTCGGAGTTACGCACGCCGATAATCGGCCGAATCTCCAAATTCCACGGCGTCAACGAGAATTGCGGCATCTCGTAACCAAGTTCGAAATTAACCCCATAGAAGAAGCTGCGTTTGGCGGCGTCAGGGACCACGAACAGGCTGCGGATCTTGGCCCCATCGGAATAGGTTTCGCCGGCGCTGTTGACCGCGAACGGCAGATAGAAGCCGGCCTCCCACCAGTTGGTCATGCCGTAGGCAAATTCCGGGGTACCCTGCAGACCGTGGTTGGAGATGAATCCTCCGGGGAATTCCGGCTGCATCTGTCCCACCGCTGCATAGTTGAGGTGCTGCTCGTAGGTCCACTGCCCAACCCCCGCTATCTCGGCGTTGTAGACCTGGATCTCGTCGTGGACCTGATCGACGGCGTAGGCCGGCCGGGCGGCCATCATAAAGACCACGGCGGCGGCAGCCGCGACAACACCGGCGGCGCCAAACTGCGGGTTCAAGTGCCCGTCCATTTCTATGCAAGGTGGGAAATGATGCTGATACGACACGGACTTTCGTGAGCAGGGAGCACAAGCTAAGGGCTTGCCGGAAGTCATCTGTGGCTCGTACCAATGACCCCGGTTAGTAAAGGTTTCTATTGCACTGCACACCGAACCGCGCGTCAAGTTGCCCCACCGGCCGTTGCCCAATATTCAGAATCCGGGGGATACATTTCGGCGCGGGTTGATCGTTCTCCCAAATGCTCATCACCATGGATGCCGGGGCATAGCGTCAGCATGAGTGGAGCTCCCCGTCGATTTCGTTTTTCGATTGGTCCGTTTGACCAATATGATCTGGCGTTCGCCTTGGTCATCGTGGCTTTGTTCGTGCTGGTGGGCGCCACGTTCAGGGAATACGCGGTTTCAAACGACGAAGGCCTGCAGCACCACTACGGTGAATTGATCGTCGCCTATTACAAGAGCGGCTTCGCCGACAAATCGGTTTTTGATTACGGCAATCTCTATCTCTACGGCGGATTGTTCGACATCATCGCGGTGCTGCTGGCGCACGCCCTGCCGTTCGATCCCTACGACATTCGCCACGTGATGTGTGCCGTCGCCGGCATCGGCGGAGTGGCCGCAACCTGGGCCACTGCCCGGATGATTGCGGGACCCCGCGCTGGTCTGCTGGCCGGTCTCGCGCTGGCGCTTTGCGGCGTTTGGTACGGTAGCATGTTCAACCATACCAAGGACGTGCCGTTTGCCTCCGCGATGATGGGTGCGACGTTTTTTCTGTTGCGCGCCGCGCGCGATCTTCCCGATTCGCGCCGCCGCGACATTTTATGGTTCGGAATACTGCTGGGCGCCGCGCTCGGCCTACGCGCCACCGGCTTGTTGATGGTGTGCTACGCCGTGGCGCTGATCGGTTCGCAGTCATGGACCCTCCGGCAGCAGGACTGGCGCCGGTTCGCACGCGTGAGCGCCCGCTCGTTGCTGCATTTCGTTCCCGCCTTCGCCATCGGCTATGTCATCATGATCGCATCCTGGCCGTGGGCGTCGCTGGCATTTTTCAATCCGGCGCGTGCGATTTTTGCTTTTGCGCACTTTCACTACCCGATCCAGACCATTATCGCCGGCCACGTTTACTCCATGAGCGACGTGCCGCGCTGGTACGAACCTGACTATCTGGCGATCAAGCTACCGCTTTTTGTCCTGCTCGGTGTCGCGGCGGCCCTGGTAACGGCGGCTCTCGCGGTGGTGAGGCGGGGGGATCATCCGGCAGCAAACGCGTCTCCGCAGGACATCGGGCTCTTGCTGTTCACTATTGCTTTCCCCTTGGCTTGCCAGGTCATCGGCCACGGCCCAGCGGATACCGGCATGCGGCATTTTCTGTTCGTCGTGCCGCCGCTCGCGGCGCTGGCGGGCATCGGCTTGCATGCTTGCCTGTCGGCTGTTGAAGCCAAAGGCCACGCTCTCGGATTTGTCGCGCTGGCCGCTGCGGCGACGATTTTCCTCTGGGATGCCGCGATCCTGGTGCGGCTGCATCCCTACGAATATCTCTTCTACAATTCCCTCGTTGGCGGCCTCAAAGGCGCCTCGCGGCGTTACGTCATGGACTATTGGGTGAACATCATGCCGGCCGCCGTCAACGACCTCGAGACCTATCTAGATGAGGTGGACACTCCCGCCTATCCAATTCGCCAGCCGCGCTACACCGTTGCGGTTTGTGGCGAGCGGGTCTCGTTCGAGAACGAAGCCGATCCGCGCCTGCGATATACCCCTGATTGGGACCATGCCGACTTCTTCATCGCACCCACGCACATGAACTGCGACCGCGTGCTTCGGGGCAAGATCGTGAATGTGATCGAGCGGGTCGGCGTGCCCATCGGGGTCGTGAAGGATCTACGGGGCATAAGCCCGCAAGCGCGGTGGGCACCGGTCGAGATCGCGCACGATCATTCCACGAACCCCGATGCCGGCGCTAAACCGCACGGATGACGTGAGCCGTGCACCTGGGCTGCAAAACATAACGCGCGGGCGGTCACCGGCAGCTGGGATCTACCGGCTGCCGTTGCGGATCATGCTCAGCCACAGACCCACTGGTAACCCCAAGGAGACGGCGCGAAGCAACGATCGGGCTCGCTGCTGCCAGGGGGAGAATAGCTCCCAGCGGCCGCTCCGCCGCCCGCAGTGCCGCCGGTACCCTTCTTTGCAACACCTCCATTACCTTGCGCCCATGACGCCGTCGCGGCGCCTAGCGCGAGGGCTAACCCAAATGCGATGACAACTAGGTGTTTCGTCATGTTCCAACTCGCTGTTTGGTTACGTCTGCAGTCGCTTTCCACTGTGCTCCGGAAACCCGCCAGCGCGGCGGGGGTTCCGATGCCGGGTGGCGCGTGCGATGCAGCGCCCACGGACCATCGGACATGTGGTGCCCGTGGAGGGAATCGAACCCCCACTCCTTGCGGAACACGATTTTGAGTCGTGCGCGTCTACCAGTTCCGCCACACGGGCCCAGAGCGGCAATCGGCAGAGTGAAACGATTGCCGCCTCTTTCGTGGAGCATGATGGCATCGGAAGACCGGCTACCACGCTTCCGGAGCACGCTCCAGGCGGTATCTATATCTTTGACCCTCGGACTCGGCAAAAGAAAATCAACCCGCAGCGGCGTCGGCACCCGGTTAACTTTCGGGGCTTGCATCCGCCTCCGGGATCGGCAAATTGCGGGGCCGCGAACGCGGTAGCAAAACCGCGTCGAAATAGAAACCCCGGATGAAGGCGGCTTGGCGATGAAAGCGACCTGGAGCGAACAACTTCGCCGCGAACCGGCCGCCGCCGCCCTGGCGATCTTCGCGCTCTCGACCGCGACGATTCTCGCGGCCTGGTTTTTCCAATATGTGCTGAAGCTGCAGCCCTGTCCGCTCTGCCTCGAAGAACGCCTACCCTACCACATCGTGATCCCGCTTTCGCTGCTGATGGCGATCGCGGCGTTCGTGCGGGCGCCGCGGGCGCTGATTGTCGTTGGCTTCGTCGCGATCCTGGCCACGGTCCTCTGCGGCGCCGCGCTTGCCGCGTATCACGCCGGAGTCGAGTGGCGCTGGTGGCCCGGCCCAACCGACTGCTCGGGCCCATTGACCGATTTGTCGGCGAAGGGACCGCTGCTCGATCAGCTGCAGTCGGTCCAAGTCGTGCGCTGCGACGAAGCGGCGTGGCGTGTTCTCGGCATCTCCCTTGCCGGCTATAACGTGCTGATTTTGCTGGTGCTGGCTGCAATCGCGGCGTTTGAGTTGTTCGCTCGGAAGCCGGCTCGTTAGGGTTCTTCGTTTTCTCGGGGTCTCGCGGCTTTGCCGTCGCGGGTGGATACGTTTCGGAGCCTCTGGTGCCAACCCCCATGTTCGGCTAGGCTCGTCACGGATCTGCTACGCTCGTCGCGGATTTGATTGACTCCGGCATATCGTCGCGACCTCTACCATTGGGGGAAAACATGGGGCTTTTGGACAGTCTGGGCCTTGGCGGCGCGCTCAAGGGCGCCCTGGGTGAAGTCGAGGCGGCGGCCCTGCCGGCCCTGATCAGCGCGGTGCTGGCGAAAACCCAATATCACGATCTCAACGGGCTTGTTGCAGCATTGCAGCAGGGCGGCCTTGGTCCGCAGGTCCAATCGTGGCTTGGGTCCGGCGCCAATCTTCCGATTACCGAAGATCAGTTGAAGGCGGTTCTCGGCAACGCCCAGGTGCAGGAATTTGCCCGCCATCTCGGATTGCCCGTCGACGAGACCCTCAAGCTGCTGGCGCAGTATCTGCCGGAAATCGTCGACAAGGCTTCGCCGAACGGCACGCTGAAGCCGGCCGCCTGACACTCTCGAATTCAACTGTTCAGCCTTGGGAGAGGAAAATGAAGACAGTCGCATTTGTTCTCGTCTCGCTTTGTTTGGTCGCCACCGCCGCATTGGCGGACGACAGCTGCAAGGTCCAAGCGACCGGTAAGAATTTGCACGGTGCCGCTTTGACCAGCTTCGCGAAGAAATGTTGCAACGACCAGGCGGCCGCCCAGAACCTGCACGGCGCGGCACAGACGAGCTTCACCAAGAAGTGCATGTCTGATGCCACCGGAAGTTAAGAGCCTCATTGAAGTCACCAAAGAATGGGAGCTGAGCAATGCTTGTACGTCACCTCACCATTTCCGTAGCCATCCTTCTCGGAGCCACGGCGTTGGAAGCCACGTCGGCGCAGGCGCTGACGATGAAAGAGTGCAGTGCTAAATACAAAGAGGCCAAGGCAGCGGGCACGCTCAATGGCATGAAATGGAATGACTTCCGCAAGTCGCAATGCGGCGCTGAAGCGACGGCACCGCCGGCGGCCGGGACACCGCCGGCAGCCGAGAGCAAACCTGCCCCGGCGCCGGCAACCGCTGAAAAGCCCGTCGCTGAAAAACCCGTGTCAGAAGGCCGCAAGGCCGAGTACGCACGCGAGCGCGCCTGCGGCAAGGAATGGAAGGCCGATAAGGCGGCCGGAAAGATTCAGGCCGGGATGAAATGGCCGCAATACTGGAGCGAGTGCAACAAGCGCAAGAAGGCCGAGGGGATGTGACGGCCTAGGGCCGCGGTCGTCTCGACGCGTCATTGCGGGCTCGCGGCTTTAGCCCGCGAGCCCGCAATCTGTGTTCACTGCCGGAGAAGTTGCCCTTCGCCGGGTGCGGCGAGTCCACCCAAGCCAACCTTTCCGCTCCGGTGCGCCGGACCATGACCAAAGCCAAGGCCATCATCATTCCGGTTACGCCCTTCCAACAGAACTGCACCCTGCTGTGGTGCGAGGCCACGAAGCGTGCCGTGGTCATTGATCCCGGCGGCGATCTGCCGGACATCGAGCGTGCCATCGCTCAGGCTGGCGTCGCGGTCGATAAAATCTGGCTGACCCACGGCCACGTCGATCATGTGGGCGGTGCCGCAGCGCTAAAGGCGAGCCTCAATGTGTCAATCGAGGGTCCCCACAGGGACGATCTGTTTCTGTTGCAACACGTCGCCGAAAGCGCTCGCGCCTTCGGCATCTTGGACGTCTCGAACGTGACGCCGGACCGATGGTTGGAAGATGGAGATCAGGTCCAGATTGGGGAGATGACGTTCGATATCCTGCATTGTCCGGGGCATTCTCCGGGAAGCGTCGTCTTTTTCAGTCCAATGCAGCGTCTGGCGATCGTCGGTGACGTGTTGTTCGCCGGCTCGGTCGGTCGCAGCGATCTCCCCGGAGGCGATCAGCGGCAATTGTTCAAATCGATCAGAGACAAGCTTCTGCCCTTGGGAGATGACGTCGCGATCATCAGCGGACATGGGCCGACCAGCACGATCGGCCAGGAAAGAGCAACCAATCCGTTTCTGCAATAGGCGAAAGGCGGTAGTGGATCATTTTATTTCGGATCCGCTAAGGTTCGCCCCACCATTGCCTTAACCCGCCACGCATCGACCCCAGCTAGTCGATTGGACTTACGCAAATCCGGCTAAATCATTGATTTTGGATGGTGGGCGGTACAGGGATTGAACCTGTGACCCCATCCATGTCAAGGATGTGCTCTCCCGCTGAGCTAACCGCCCAATCCGAGCCCCGGATGTAGCGTTCGGCCGGCCCAAGGGTCAAGACCGTCCCGGCTGCTAAAATTTTACCCGGTCACCGCCCTTTAATTCCAGCAGCGCGCGCGCCTCTGCCGGCGTGGCAATCTCGAAGCCCAGCTCTTCGACGATGCGGCGGATTTTCGCCACCTGTTCGGCGTTGCTCTTGGCGAGCTTCCCCGGCCCGATATAGAGCGAGTCCTCGAGGCCGACGCGCACGTTGCCCCCCATCATGGCGGCGTTGGTGCAGAAATTCATCTGGTGGCGGCCGCCGGCGAGCACCGACCAGAAATATTGATCGCCGAACAGCCGGTCGGCAGTGCGTTTCATGAACAGCAGATTGTCGAGCTCAGCGCCTATGCCGCCGAGGATGCCGAAGATCAGCTGCACGAAAACCGGTGGCTTGAACATGCCGCGGTCAATGCAATGGGCGAGGTTGTACAAATGACCGGTGTCGTAGCACTCATGCTCGAATTTGACGCCATGGCCTTCGCCGAGAAGCTTGGAGATTTTTTCAATGTCGCGAAAGGTGTTGGGAAAGATATAGGCGTCGGAGTTGGTAAGATAGCTCTCCTCCCAATCGTATTTCCAGCTCTTGTAGCGGCGCGCCATCGGGTAGAGCGCGAAGTTCATCGATCCCATGTTGAGCGAGCACATTTCCGGCGACAGCTGCAGCGCCGCAGCGATGCGCTGCTCCACCGTCATGGTCACGGCGCCGCCGGTGGTGATGTTGACCACCGCGTCGCAGCTTTGCTTGATGCGCGGCAGGAACTGCATGAAGACATTCGGGTCCGGCGACGGCCGCCCATCCTGCGGATCGCGCGCGTGCAAATGCAGGATCGCGGCACCGGCCTTGGCGGCATCGATTGCTTGCGTTGCGATCTGATCGGGCGTGATCGGCAGCGCGTCCGACATGGTCGGAGTGTGGATCGACCCGGTGATCGCGCAGCTGATGATGGTCTTGTTCGCCATGGTCGTTCCCCCTGGTGGCCGCCGGCCGGCCGGCCCGTTCATTCCTCACCAGCCGCTACGATCCTCGACGTTGCGGCGGCGTTCAAGTGGAAAATCCGCCAGTTTCGCCGCTAGCCGGCGGCGAAAGCGGTCAAATTCTGCCCGCACGGCGACACACGGCTTCACACTATATTCAAAATTTTGCCGTCTCGATCTGGTTTGTCTCTGCGTCTGGCGGTTGTGTTCGCCTCGTGTTACCGCTTGCGCTGCGGTTGCGCGTTGCATATTGGATAATCGCGACCGGCGATGAATGCTTATGAATTAACGCAACGGCCGATCATGTTCCCGCGCCGTAAACGCCGTTCCGCGGAACCGGCGCACCGCCACGGATTAAGATGATCGAAATTCGGAGAGCCGAGATGCGAGCAAGATACATGATCGCTGCCGCAGCATTGCTAGCGCTCGTCGCCGGTCATGCGCTGGGTGCAGAGCCGACAGCAACCGGGCTTTGGCAAGCAGTCGATCAGGAAACCGGACAACCGACCGGCTGGTTTCTCATTCGCGATCACGACGGTATCTACGATGGGACCATCGTCAAGATGTTCCTGAAGCCGGGTGAGAGCATGAGCGTCGTTTGCGATCAGTGCAAGGACGATCGCCACGACAAGCCGTGGCTGGGCCTCGAGATCATCCGCGGCATGAAGCGCGACGGTTTGCATTACGATAATGGGACTATCCTCGATCCGCGGTACGGCCAAGTTTACGGCGCCTTGATGAATCTCTCGCCTGATGGTCAATCGCTCATCGTGCGCGGCTATCTCGGCATTTCACTGTTAGGGCAAAATCAATATTGGACGCGATTGCCGGATACGGCCTACAACGAGATCGATTCCCGCTTTAATCCCAACCACTCCGCAGCCGCAGCGGCGCACAAACCTCAGGCCTTGCCGAAACCTGAGAATTCCGCGCGTCGCTAGAGTAGTTCACAGGCTGCTCCGCCCGGTCGCTTCAATTTGACGAAGCGCCGACGCTTTTGCGCTGGGCATGCTCGCGTGCTTCCTCGTCGCGCGGCTTGCCCATCAGCACCGGCTGGAACAGTGCCGCCGCCGTCATCGTCGTCAACAGCGAGATGGCGAGCAGCTTGCCCATGCTGGACGTACCCGGATCGCTGGAAAAATACAGGCTGCCGAATGCGGTCGCCGTCGTGCAGGCGCTGAACGTCACGGCTCGGGTCAGCACCGACTGCAATAATTTGGTCTGTCCCTCGCGCCACGCCATGATGTAGTAAATCTTGAACGCCACGCCGACGCCGAGCAGGAGCGGCAGCGCGATGATGTTGGCGAAATTGAGCGGCAAGTCGATTGCCACGCAGATTTCCAGCGTGACGACGCCTGCCACCAGTAGCGGGATGAGCGTCAACAATACGTCACCCACCCGCCGCAAGGTGATCCACAACAGGACGGCGATCGACAGCAGCGCGTAGGCACCAGCTTCGAGAAAGGCGGTGATGATCGTGCGGCGCGCCTCGAGAATCGAGATCGGACCCTCCGTTGCATTGGGCGCCACGCTCTGCACGGCATGCGCGAACGTCCGCAACGTCGCATTGTTGTCGGTATTGCCGCTCGGGGCGATCTCGAGCCGGGCCTGCCCGTCCGGCGTCATCCATTGGTTGACAAGCTCTGGCGGCAGGTTGTCGCGGGTGACTTCGTGCGCCTTGAGCAGATTGCGCAGAACGTCGAGCGCCGTTCGCAACGGCTGCACGAACGCCGTTTCGGCTCGCTGACGTGTCGCCTGATCGGCCTTGGCGAGCGCGGTCATGTCCGCGGCCAGCCGCTTGGCCGCGGCGGCACCGGGACCAGGAGCGCTACCGGCCAGGCGATTGAGCGCATTGACCGTGGAATTGATGATGGCGACATTTTCCGCGTCCGTCGGCGGCGGGCTGACGCTCGGCGGGTTCAGCGCGGGATCGAGCGTCTTTGCCGCGCTCTGAATCAACGGCAGCTTTTGCTGCTGGTGATCCGGAATGAACGTCGAAAGCGTCACCACGCGCGCAACCTGAGGCAAGGCTCTGAGCTTGACGGCAAGCTGGTCGGCTGCCGGCAATGTCGGCTCCAGCGCCTGGATATCGTTGATGCCGCTTTCCTGCTCCTTCTCGAGTTGAAGGAAGGTGGCGACGGACTCGACATTGGGATTGCGCAGGTTCATCGGATTGAAATCGAACCGCAGCCAAAACAGCAGCGGCGACGCGCCCAGAATGACAAGCGCCGTGCCGATGAGGATCGGTACGCGATAGAGCTCGAGAAAATCGTCGACCGGCGCCAGGAATGCGTAGCCGAGTGGATGCGGCTCGCTCCGCGGCTTGAGGCGGCTGAGCAGGGCCGGCAACAAAGTAATACTGGTAACAAAGGCGATCAGCATGCCCAGGCCGGCGATCAAGCCGAGCTCGGACAATCCCCGGTAGGCCGTCGGGAGGAATGAAAGAAAGCCCGCGGCAGTGGCGAGCCCGGCAAGCGTCAGCGGCGCGCCGGCGCGGCGCCCGGCATGCAGGAGGGCTTCGTATAGACCATCCACTTCATGCCGCTCGGCCCGGTAGCGGACGCTGAATTGGATGCCGAAATCGACACCGAGGCCGACGAACAGCACGGCGAAATACACCGATATCAGGTTGAGAGTACCGACCAGCAGCATGCCCAGTGCCGCCGTGGCGGAAAGTCCGACCACAAGGCTGACGAACACGGCGAAAATGATCCGCATCCAACGCAGCGCCATCCACAGGATGAAGAGCACGACGGCGATGGTCACGACGGCGTTGAGCAGCGCGTTCTCTTTGATCGTGGCGAACTGGTCGTCGTTCATGGGCACGGGGCCAGTCAACCGCAGTTGTGCTTGATAAGCGGATGCAAGATTGAGGTCCGCGGCAGCTTGGCGGACGGCATTGCTCGCCTTCAGACCCGGCTCGAGCTCCGAATAATCGAGCACGGCGGTAAGTTTCACGAACCGCCGCAGATCGGTGGGTTTGGCCTCGTGGCCCTGAACCAGCACGCGCCAGGAGAAGTTTGCGGGCTGATTTGCCTTGACCTGGTCGAGCGTATTGGCGGCGAGCGTCATCGGCCAGGTCATGTCGTCGAGCTTGATGTTGCCGCCCTGGACGCCGAGCAGCCCGAACTGCAGCGCGCGGACCACGCCGCGCAAACTCGGGTCGCCGGCCAGGACCTCTATGAGCCGCTGTGCCTGCGACAGCATGCTCATCTGCGGTGCGAGCTCGTCGGTTGGCTCGAACAACAGACCGTTCTGAGCAAACAGGGAACTGCCCTGCAGATCCTGGACGGAACGGAAGAAATTCTTCTGCTGCGACAGCCGCGCAACCAGCGCACCGGTGGCCTGCTCCACCAGCTCCGGCGTCGGCGCATCGATCACCGCAATGATCGAATCGAATTGCGGGAAAGCCTTTTCGAATGCCAGTTCCCGTTGCCGCCCCGGACTATTGCTGGAAATGAGCTGATTGATATCCGTCGTCATCGAGAAATGGCTGGCGGCATACCAGGTCGACACGGCCGCGAGCACGAGGGCGCCGGCGATCACCCACCACGGGAAGTGGATGCAAAATGCAATCGTGCGAACAACGAAGGCGGTAAGTGTCTTCATGGGATGAGGAGGTCAAACCGACGTTTGAGGCGTGGGACGTGAGGCGAATAACGGCAAACCAATGTTTGAGGCGTTAAGAGAAAGGCGAATTGGAGGCACACGCTTTGACTGCCTACGGCCCTCCGTTCGGGCGGAACCTTGGGCGTGCGTGCAGTGCGTTCATGGAATCTCCCTCGCCTGGCGCGGCACTAGATGCCCTGAAATGCCACAAAAGTGAAATCATGGATATTTTCCTAGAAATCCCGGGGGACCGCAGGCCGCAGCCGGGGGGTAGGGGTGGGCGAGGGTCAGGGGGCGTGCGCTGGACAAGGAGCCCCCTTTCAGCTCAATGGTTCCGCTTAGAAACCATGATCGATCGGCTGCCTGGGGCCGCCGAGAACGGGCTTGATTGTCACAGAAACGTGGCCAAGTTGGTTGTCACGGCGTTGTAGCCAAAGTATTGGACTGGGAGCATGGGGGCGGCCGCCCGCGGCTCTTGCGGCGCAACGCCGCAGTCCGGCACCCGCCTGGAGGTCGTTGATGAAGGTCATACTCGCCCAGCCTCGCGGTTTTTGCGCCGGCGTCGTGCGTGCCATCGAGATCGTCGAGCGCGCGCTGCAGAAGTACGGTCCGCCGGTCTACGTGCGCCATGAGATCGTCCACAATAAGCACGTCGTGGAGAGCCTGAAGGCCAAGGGGGCGCATTTCGTCGAAGACCTGTCCGAGGTTCCCCCGAACGCGGTTACCATCTTCAGCGCCCATGGCGTGGCCAAAAGCGTCGAGGAAGAGGCGGCGGCACGCGAGCTCCCGGTTCTCAACGCCACCTGTCCGCTGGTCACCAAGGTGCACAATCAGGGCAAACGCTATGTGGCGCAGGGGCGTCGGCTGGTTCTCATCGGCCACGCCGGCCACCCCGAGGTCGAGGGCACGATGGGCCAGATCTCCGAGCCGGTGACCCTGGTGCAAACCGAGAACGACGTCGCCTCCCTCGACATTCCGCCCGACACCCCGGTCGCGTACGTCACCCAAACAACGCTTAGTGTCGACGACACGCGCGACATCATCGCGGCGTTGCATCGCCGGTTCACCGATATCGTCGGGCCGGAGACGCGCGATATTTGCTACGCCACCCAGAACCGGCAGACGGCGGTGCGTGAACTCAGCAAGCTCGTCGACGTTATCCTGGTGGTTGGTGCCAAGAATAGTTCCAATTCCAACCGGCTCCGCGAGATCGGCAACGAGGCGGGGACGCCGTGCTATCTGATCGCCGACGGCAGCGAGCTGCGCCCGGAATGGTTTCATGGCGCCCATACCGTCGGCATCACGGCGGGCGCTTCGGCGCCCGAAGTGCTGGTCGAGGATGTCATCGATGCGTTGCGGCGACTGGGGCCGGTGGAGGTCAGCGAATTGACCGGCCGGCAGGAAACCATCGAGTTTCGCTTGCCGCCGGAATTGACCGACGTGAAAACGCAGGCTCGGGCGGCAGCGAAGGTCTAATTTGGCCGCCGGTTGGCGGCGGACGCAAAAGGCAAACTATAGAAGGAAACGATTGTGGCTGTATCCCTGCGACAGACGGCGGCCGTTGGCTCCTACATCCTCCGGCAGCGGCTTGCCGGGCGCAAGCGTTACCCGCTGGTGCTCATGCTGGAGCCGCTGTTTCGATGCAATCTTACGTGCTTCGGCTGCGGCAAGATCGATTATCCCGACGCGATTTTGAACAAGCGCCTTTCGGTGCAGGAATGCCTCGACGCGGTCGACGAGTGCGGCGCGCCGATGGTCGCCATTCCGGGCGGTGAACCGCTGATCCACAAGGAGATTGGCGAAATCGTCAAAGGTATCGTAGCGCGCAAAAAATTCGTTTCGCTGTGCACCAACGCGCTCCTTCTGGAAAAGAAGCTGCATTTGTTTGAGCCGTCGCCCTATCTGTTCTTCTCCGTGCATCTCGACGGCATCAAAGCGCATCACGACAAGTCGGTATGCATGGACGGCGGCTTCGAGAAGGCGGTGTCAGCGATCAAGGCTGCGAAAGCCAAGGGTTTTGTCGTCAACGTCAACTGCACGGTTTTCGACGGCCATCCGGCCGAAGACATCGCGGCGTTTCTCGACCTTACGGAAGAGCTCGGCGTCGGCGTTTCGATTTCGCCCGGCTACGCCTATGAGCGCGCGCCCGACCAGGAGCATTTCCTCAGCCGCCGCAAGACCAAGGAACTGTTCCGGAAGGTGTTCGCGCTCGGCAAAGGCAAGAAGTGGAAC
>JBAPYW010000086.1:0-71424 GCA_049284935.1 Xanthobacteraceae bacterium | reverse complement strand
GCTGTCTTTCGCGAATGATTATTTTTTGGTCTAAGTCAATTGTGCTGATTTTGTAATCAATCGTTGATTGATTCTTGCGCAAATTGAGAATGAGGATCATGCTTGGCTTGGGGCTGAGCCAGACCTTGAGGGAAGCACCGAGATTTTGCACGAAACCAATGGAGGGTCTGATGTGCAAGAGCCTTATTACGATCGCGGCTGCGCTCGCGATCTTGTCACTGGGATCGCTTGCATGCGATCGCGCACAAGCCGGAGGGGCGGCGAGCGCGCCGTCGAAATACAACAATGCGAGCCATACCGCGAACCTGGTAGTTCGGCATCATCAGCGCGTGCAGACGGCCGAATTCGGAATTACGGAATTCTCCTCCTCTTCGGCCAAAACCTCCGTGCCAAAGCGTTGAGGTAGGTGCGGCTGCGAAGCAGCGCGCTGTCTGACGTGAGCGTCGGACACGCGGCGGGATCGTATCCTTGCCGCTTTTCAATTGTTCCGACTGCGATCGCCCAGCGCCGGGCCTATGAAGCCCGCTTTCATCGGGGCGGGTTGGTCGCGGCCATCCCTCTCGAATTGCCGTCCGCCACCCACGCCCGCACTTTCGGCAAAACTGCCGGCAGCAGCTTGTCAAGATCGCCTCTGCTCATTCCTGGCCGAACCCGCGGGTCGTAAAGGATATTGAGCAGGTACTGATCGTAAACGTCGAAGAATCCCATCTGGACGTTGTCGTTGAACATGGTCCAGGGCACTGAACTGTCATCATTGATGACCCCCAGTGCTTGCAGCAATTCTTCATAGGCGCAGTCATAGAAGGCAAATTCTCCGGCATCGACCGGCAGGATCGCCTCGGCGCGCCGGATGCGAAAACTCTGATCCTTGCCGATGCCCGACAGGCACTGTGGATGCAGCGATTGTTGAATTTGCTTCGCCCTGTCTGCTCCGTAGTGGGCGCGGATCGTCCGCGCCAAGTCGCGGCTCTGCACCAGGGTCACGACGAAATTGGCGGCTTGGCGGTCCTCCGTCATTGCCAAATCGAGATGGTCCACATGGGCGCGGATGTCGGCGATGATCGTCGCGATCTCGGGACGGCGATCCGGCGTCCCGCGACTGATTACGAAGACCCGGACCGGCTCGTCGAATTTACGGATGCGCTCGCTGCGGCGGTCGAATTGCAACTCAGCATGGAACGCGGTCTTGAAGAAACCGTCCTTGATTTCGTCGTCGCTGAAGTTTGTTCGTTCGGATGCGCGCCGAATGCTGACGTCGGCATTGTCGGCCTGTGCCGCGCAGCACAGCGTTCCGCCGACCATGATGGCCGCCGCCGCAAGGATGACGCCGGCAGGGGGAATGACCGAATTTTGCAGTCCGCGATACAGCACAACTGCCTCCCCGCATTCGCCTTGGCGAAGGGTTGGTGCATGGCATGCACCAGGACCAATATGCAGGCGACGGCATATGAATTCGAGATTGAAACAAGCAGGTAGTTATATGAATAAAATAGCCGGAAAGCAGAATAACGGGATCGTGCCGTTATTTACGACAGCGTAGTACATATTTCCGGGCTCGGATACGTTCGCAGAATTTCGTCTGCGGAGCTCGGAGGAAACCCATGAGACGCTCGGCCCTGATCATTATGGCCATGCTCACGTTGGCCGCCGGTTCGGTTGCAATCATAGCGACAGGATCCAAGGCCATGAGCAAAGAGCCTCGCTTTTCGCAACTGACGATAGATCAACTCAGCGACCAGCAAAAACCGCTCGCTGAGCAGATCATGAAGGTTTCGAGCGTCGGTATCGGCGGCCCCTACAATCCGCTGCTGCGTAGCCCCGTGCTCGGGCAAAGAATGTTCGATCTGTTGCATTACCTGCGCTGGGAGACATCAGTGCCCTTGAAGCTCAATGAATTTGCGATCCTCATCATCGGGCGACAGTGGCGCTCGCAGGTGGAGTGGCTTGCACATGCGCCGCTCGCCATCAAAGCGGGGCTGTCGCCGGACATCGTCGCCGAGCTCAAGGCCAATAAGCGGCCGTCGAACATGCCGCCGCAAGAGTCGGCGGTCTATGACTTCGTCACCGAGCTGACAACCAAGCATGAGGTCTCGGACGAGACCTTCAATCACGCGAAAGAGCTGCTTGGCGAGCAGCAGGTCGTCGATCTCACGGCGGTGGCGGGTAGCTATGTGGCAGTGGCGATGCTGTTGGCGATGAGCGAGCAGGGCGTCCCGCCCGGCAGGGAACCGCCATTCGAGGCCGGTGAACCGTAATGTCGGCCCTAAATTGGCGCTGCACCGTTCGTCATTGCCGCGCCAGCTCATCCACGCCAGTAGCGGTCTTCCCAGCTGCGCGACAGCCGCATGGCGGAGAGAATAAGGCCGGCCATCGAATAGGTCTGCGGGAAATTGCCCCACAGCTCGCCGGTTCGCGGATCGACGTCCTCGGAGAGGAGACCGTAACGATTGCGGTGATTGAGCGCGTCGATGAAGAGGTCGCGCGCCGCCTCGCGCCGTCCGAGCGACCACAAAGCGTCGATTAGCCAGAACCGGCAGATCAGGAATGCGGTCACCGGCAGCCCGAAGTCGTCGGCGCTGGCGTAGCGCATGACGTGTTTTTCGCGCACCAGTTCGCGCTCCATGGCGGCCACGGTCGAGGCGAAGCGCGGATCGTCCACTTCGACGACGCCGAGGTCGGCGAGCAGGAGCACGCTGGCGTCAAGATCGTCCGAGCCAAACGCGGCGGTGAAGGCACCGCGCCTTTCGTTCCAGGCGCCAGCGAGCAGCGCGGCGTGGATCGGCTCGGCGATCGAATCCCAATATTGCGCGCGATCGTCGAGGCCGATGCGCTTGGCGATCGCCGAAAGCCGCTGACAGCCCGCCCAGCACATCGCGACCGAGTGAGTATGGACGCGCTGGCGCCCGCGGTATTCCCAGATGCCGGCGTCCGGCTCGAACGCCTTCTTCGCCGCCCGCTCACCGAGCGTTTCCAGCAGACGAAACAGTCCCTCGTCGCCGGGGCGAGGCAGACGGCGGTCGAAGAACATCGGCATGGCGGCGAGGATGACGCTGCCATAGGCGTCATGCTGGATTTGATCGACGGCAGCGTTGCCGATGCGCAC
The DNA here is from genome assembly GCA_049284935.1 of Xanthobacteraceae bacterium. Classification (GTDB taxonomy): domain Bacteria; phylum Pseudomonadota; class Alphaproteobacteria; order Rhizobiales; family Xanthobacteraceae; genus BOG-931. Next base: position 68,321 of record JBAPYW010000086.1, on the reverse strand, counting down.
CGGTCCGTCGCCGCGATAGCCGGCAAGGTCGGGCGCGATTCGCTCCTTGATCGCCGTCGTCGGGACCACACTGTAGACAGGACGAAGCTCGTGGTCCGATTTCGATGCGATCGAGATCGTAAACGAGATGAATTCCTCCATCGTGCGCGTCGCGCCGATGCGATTGAGCGCCTGGACGACGAAATAGGCGTCGCGCAGCCAACAATAGCGATAGTCCCAGGTGCGGCCGGAGGCGGGCGCCTCCGGGATCGAGGTGGTGTGTGCCGCGATGACGCCGCCGGTCTCGTCGAAATTGCTGAGCTTCAGCGTGATGGCGGCGCGGATGATGGCCTCCTGCCAATCGTACGAGATCGACAGCCGGCGCACCCATTCCATCCAGTACGCGTGCGTGCGATCGGCGAATTCGCGGCAGGTCGTTTGCAGGTCGCCGGGGAACGGCTCGTCCGGGCCGAACACCAGATGCAATGGCCGTGTCAGAACGAACGGCGCCTCGTCGTCGATCAGCGACAGCGGCGCGTCCGTCGTCAGACGGATCACGGTGCCTTCGCTGGAATAGCGGATATGGTTGCTGCCGAGCGAGCGATGCGGCAGCGGTTTGCCGTATTGATTGGTCGGCCGCACCCTGATGGTGATGCGCGGCAGGCCGGCGACCGGCTCGAGGATGCGAAAGATTTGCGGCGGCCGAAAAACGCGGCCGAATTGATGAAAGCGCGGGACGAAATCGGTGATCCGCAGCTTGTTTCCCTGCCGATCGGTGAGTACGGTCGACACGATCGCCGTGTTGCGCAGATATTCGGATTGAAACTCCGCCATGTCGTCGAGCACGACGTCGGAGAATCCCTTCTCCTCCTTGCCCGCTAACAATCGGCAGAAGATGGGATCGCCGTCGAAGCGCGGGTAGCACCACCAGACGATGCGCGAGCAGGGATCGACTAATGCAGCGGTTCGTCCGTTGCCGATGACGGCAAGATCAAGCCCGTGGTCCTTCATCCCGCACGATCCCCGCGGTCGGCCACGATCCGCGCCAGCCATGAGCGCACGTCCTCGGGCTTATCGAAGTGGCCGTCCACCCCGGGAACGATCCGACCGACGGAAAAGCTGAGGCCGCCGAAGTTCGGAATGACGCCGAATACCGGCTCGTCGGTGGTGTCGTCGCCGATGAAGATCGGATGCCGGTCGGCGAACGGCGGGTAGTTCATCAGTTCGCGCACCGCCAGGGCCTTGCTTATTGCCGCCGGTTTGACCTCGACCACTGCCTTGCCCGGCAGAATATCGACGGTGCCCGGCGGCATTTGCGCGCAAATGCTGGCCACCGCCGCGCGCAGTGCCAGTCCCAGATCGGGCGCCAGCCGATAGTGCAGGGCGAGCGAATATCCTTTGTCCTCGGCTAGGATGCCTGGACCAAGTTCGGTGAGCGCGGCGAGCATGCGCTTTAATTCGCCGCTGAGCGAGCTCGCTCGGATTTGCGGTTCAGCCCCCGGAACCGGCCGCAGTTCGGCGCCGTGGCCGCCGATTGCGGCGAGCTGCAGCGGCGCGAATATCAGGTCGATGTCATCGAGCTTGCGGCCGCTCACCAGCGCCAAGGCGCCGCCGGTCAGCTCCTGCAGACGGCCGAGGGTATGGCGCAGCGTCGGCGGTACCCAGACTTCCTGCGGGGCCGGTGCGATATCGAGGATGGTGCCGTCGATATCGAGCAGGATCGCGCACTCGCGCAAGTCGGACGTCAGCGATGTAGTGGCAATGTCCATTTCGAGAGTCGCAAGGTCTATCTGGTTCCGCACGTTCATATCCCATCATGATTCGATATACGACAAGGGCCGGGCTACCGCCTCGAGCGGTTGGCGCTCGGCGGCGACCCCCCAGAGCGCTTCAACGACCGCCGCCACAACCATCAGGAGCGCACCGATGAAGTAGCCGATGGCGACGCTGCCGCGCGAACCGGTACTGATCAGCACGCCCAACAGCAGCGGGCCCACCAGGCCGCCGACGCCGGTGCCAATCGCGTAGAAGAAGGCAATGGCAAGCGCGCGGATCTCGAGGGGGAAAATCTCGCTCACCGTGAGATAAGCGGAGCTGGCGGCGGTCGAGGCGAAGAAGAACACGGTCATCCAGGCGACGGTGAGCGCTTGCGGGGAGAGGAGGTCTTGGCTGAACAGATAACCAGTGACTGCGAGCAAAAGCCCGGCCGCTCCATACGTGGTTGCGATCATCACCTTACGACCGATGGTGTCGAACAGGCGGCCAAGCATGATCGGTCCGAGCACGTTGCCGGCGGCGAAGGGCAGAATGAACCAGCCGATCCGATCGGCCGGGATGCCGTAGAAGTTCGCCAGGATCAGCGCATAGGTGAAGAAGATCGCGTTGTAGAAGAAAGCTTGCGCAGCCATCAGCGTGAGGCCGACCAGCGTGCGCTGCCGGTAAGTCCGAAACAACACGCGGGCCATCTCCGCGAGCGGCGTGTGATCGCGCATGCGCAGCCGTGCATATTGTCGCGGCGGCGCGGCTGCGCGAGGTCCGCGCGCGGAACGTGTTTCGATCTCGCGTACAACTGCCTCGGCCTGTTTGACGAAACCGTGGGTGATCAGCCAGCGCGGACTTTCCGGAATCCAACGTCGCATGATGAGAATGACAAGTCCTATCGTGGTGCCGATCAGGAAGGCCAGCCGCCATCCCAGCGCCGGATCGACAAAAGCGGGATCGAGCAGGACGATCGAGCCGCCTGCGCCCACGGCCGCTCCCACCCAGAAGCTGCCGTTGATCAAGAGGTCAGTCCAGCCGCGCAGGCGGGCGGGAATAAGCTCCTGAATTGTCGAATTGATGGCAGCGTATTCGCCGCCGATGCCGGTGCCAGTGAGGAAGCGGAACAGCACGAAACTCCGAGCGTTCCACGCCAAACCCGTCGCGGCAGTGGCCAGGAGATAGACTGCAAGCGTCATGAAAAACAACTTCTTGCGCCCCAGCCGATCGGTCAGCCAACCGAAGAAAAAGGCGCCCAGCACCGCGCCGGCGAGATAGCAGCTCCCGGCAAGGCCGATCTGCGAATTGCTCAGGTCTAGCGCCGAGGGCTGCATCAGTTCGCCCGACAACGCGCCAGCGAGCGTCACTTCAAGGCCGTCGAGAATCCAGGTGATGCCCAGCGCAACGATGACCAACACGTGAAAGCGCCCGAATGGCACCGCGTCGAGACGGGCGGGGATATCGGTTTGGATGACGGCGCCGGGTCGGGAGCGGGTCGCTTCCACGGCCTTTGGCGCGCGCAGCCGGTCTGATCGAGTCGCACGTTGACGCCGCGTCGAATCCCGATCGACCACTGCGTGGGGTGCATACCGAGCCATTGGCAGATCGCCCCCAAGCGCAGTCTCTCTGCAAGGAAACGCCGAGTGTGATCAAGGGTTCCAGGTCGCGTCCGGCGGGCGCTATATGGTGAGTTCGGCCGCCGACGCGCGCAGGCTGGCTTCTCGCCCGGTTGCGCGCTTCAATCCGGACCCCGGGCCTGAGGTGATCCGCCTTGATCGACAAAATGACCAGCCGGTTGGAGATACCGCGGCGGCTACGCGCCGTCGTGCGCGCGCGAGAGTCGAGCCTGATCGCGCTGGCGGCGCTGGTCGGCGCCATCGCCGGCGTGGTCGTGGCTCTGATGAGTACCGGGGTCGATGTCTTGCACCGCCTGTTCTTTCACCTCGAGCCCGGCGTGCGTCTGTCGGGACTGTTGCGGCTCGATCCGGTGGTGGCGATCTCAGTGCCGCTCGCCGGCGGTCTCGTGTTCGGTGTCGCGCGCGAGTTGATCGCGCGCTGGCGGCCGGAGCGGGAAATCGATCCGATCGAAGCCAATGCGCTGCATGGCGGGCGCATGTCGCTGCTCGGCAGCATCATCGTCGCCGCGGAGACGGTCTGGTCGAGCGGCGTCGGCGCCTCGGTCGGCCTGGAGGCCGGCTACACGCAGTTTGCTAGCGGTCTCGCGTCGCGCATCGGTATGGCGTTTCGGCTGCGGCGCGCCGACCTGCGCATCCTGGTGGGTTGCGGCTCCGCCGGAGGTATAGCCGGCGCGTTCGGTGCGCCGCTGGCCGGCGCCTTCTACGGCTTCGAGCTCATCATCGGCGGCTATTCGCCGAACAGCTTGGCGCCGGTCGGCGTCGCGGCGCTCATCGGTTATCTCGTCGCGCATGCGCTGGCGCCGGCCGACATCGGCGTGGTCGCGCCCGAGAGGATGACGATCGCGGCCCATGATCTGGTGATCGCGGCCATGATTGGCCTCCTTTGTGCCGCTGCCGGGATCTTACTCATGCGCGGGGTGGCGCTGTGTGAGGCCTTGTTCGTACGCTTGCAGCTGCGGCCGGCGCTGCGCACGACGGTGGGCGGGCTTGCCGTCGGGCTTTTGGCCATTGTATCGCCGCAGGTGATGTCGTCCGGTCATGGCGCATTGCACCTTTCCGGAATGTTCGACCTGTCGCTGCGGACCGTCGCGCTGCTTTTTGCGCTGAAGATCGCCGCCTCGATCGTTTCCCTCGGCTCCGGATTTCGCGGTGGCCTGTTCTTTTCCTCGCTGCTGATCGGCGCCTTGGGCGGTGATCTCCTGGCGGTCGCGCTGACCGCGAGCTGGCCGATCGGCTCGTTCGATTCCAACGCCTACGCGGTGATCAGCATGGGCGCGCTGGCGGCCTCGGTGATCGGCGGCCCGCTGACAATGACATTCATCGCGTTGGAGACGACGGGCGATCTGTGGCTCACCACGGCGGTGCTCATCGCCGTGATCATCTCCTCGCAGGTGACGCGCGAGGCGTTCGGTTATTCATTCGCCACCTGGCGTTTCCACCTGCGCGGCGAGACGATCCGCAGCGCGGCCGACGTCGGCTGGATGCGCGACCTGACGGTCGCCAAGATGATGCGCCACGATGTCCGGACCGTGCGCGCCGCGGCGAGTATCGGCGCCTTCCGCGAAGCCTTCCCGCTCGGCTCCCCTGCCCATGTCATCGCCGTCGACGAACAGGAGCGTTATGCTGGCATGGTGCGGGTCGCGGATGCTCACGCTTCCGAGGTCGCGCTGGATAAGCCGGTCAAGGATATTCTCCACAATACCGAAGATATGCTGTTGCCCGGGATGACGATCAAAGAAGCGGTGCTCGCATTCGATCGCGCCGAGGCCGAGGCCCTCGCGGTCGTCGATTCCTACATCGATCGCCGCCTCCTCGGACTCCTGACAGAGGCTTATGCGCTACGCCGCTATGCGGCGGAGTTGGAGCGGCGGCGGCAGGAGCTTATCGGCGAGGGATAGCGCGCGCCGCCGCGAACCGCCTGCCGATCACTCGCTTTTGCCGGTCAGCTGCTTGAGCTTGGCAAACACGGCTTCGACGTTGAGCTCTTCGGATTTCTTCGCGGCGGCCGGTTCCTCCGGCTCCGCCTTCGGCGCCGTGGTGACGGAGGCCGGAAGCAACGTCGCTCCCTGCGCCTCGACCGGAACCGGCTTCTCCTTGGCCGCGCGCTGCACCTCGAGGTCGAGGTCGATCTGCGAGCAAAGCCCGAGCGTCACCGGGTCGAGCGGCGTCAGGCTGGCTGAGTTCCAGTGGGTGCGCTCGCGGATCGCCTGAATGGTCGATTTTGTGGTGCCGACCAGACGCATGATCTGGCTGTCCTTGAGCTCGGGATGGTTGCGCACCAGCCAGAGGATAGCGTTCGGCCGGTCCTGGCGGCGCGAGACCGGCGTATAACGCGGACCTTTCTTTGGTTTGGCCTCCGGCAGGCGGACTTTCGGGTCGGCGATATGCAGCCGGCGGTTCGGATCCGCCTCGGCTTCGGAGATTTCTTCGCGCGTCAACTGCCCGGTCTGGATCGGGTCAAGCCCCTTGATGCCCTGCGCGGCGTCGCCATCCGCGATCGCCTTTACTTCAAGCGGATGCAGGTTGCAGAACTGTGCGATCTGGTCGAACGACAGAGCCGTGTTCTCCACCAGCCACACCGCCGTCGCCTTCGGCATCAGGGGCGCGATAGCCATATGCAAATCTCCTCTGTGCTCCGCCCGCCCGGCGGGGCGGAGCCACTCACGTCATCAGCGATGACTGAAAAGCTGACAGAATATAGGCGGCCCGCAGGCCCCGTGCAACCGCTGCGTCGCTTCTTGATCCGGATCGCCCGCACAGCGCGCCCACCAAAAGCGCGCATGGCCATTGCGAAATGGCCCGGATTTGGCAAAAAGGAAGCGGCGAACGGTAACCGGGCCCACCTGTCGCACCAAAATGGAGCCTCACGTGACCGAAACGGTCGCCGAAATCCTCGACGGTTATCGCTGCGGAGCAGTTCAGCCCGAGGATATTGTCGCGCGCAGCTTCGAGCGTATCCGCGCCCATGATGACCCGGCGATCTTCATCGCGCTACGCCAAGAAGCAGACGTCGTCGCCGAGGCGCGCGCGTTGGCACGCGGCGGCGACAAAACGCTGCCGCTGTACGGCATTCCGGTCGCGGTCAAGGATAATATAGACGTCAACGGGTTGCCGACCACCGCCGCGTGCCCGGCTTACAGCTATCGCCCCCAGAAGGATGCCACGTGCGTCGCCCGGTTGCGGCAGGCCGGAGCGCTCGTGCTCGGCAAGACCAATCTCGATCAGTTCGCGACCGGCCTGGTCGGCGTGCGCACGCCCTATGGTATCGGGCGCAATTTGTTCGACCAAAAACTCATTCCCGGCGGATCGAGCGCCGGCTCGGCGCTCGCGGTCGGGGCTGGCTTGGCACCGCTCGCGCTCGGCACGGACACCGCCGGATCCGGCCGCGTGCCCGCCGCCTTCAGCAACATCGTCGGGCTCAAGCCGAGCTGCGGTCTTGTTTCCACGGCAGGCGTCGTACCGGCGTGCCGCACGCTCGATTGCGTCTCGGTGCTTGCACTTACCGTCGATGATGCGATGGCGATGTTGCGCGTAATCGCTGGTCCCGACCCGGCCGATCCGTTTTCACGGCCGCGGCCGGTGCATGCGGTCGGGCCGATGCCTTTCGGGCTCAAGCTCGGCGTGCCGCTGCCGGGTCAGCGTCTGTTCTTTGGCGATCGCGCGTCGGAAGCGGCCTACGACGCAGCGCTGGCGCGGCTCTCCGGGCTCGGCGCAAAAATCGTGGAGATCGACGTCGAGCCGTTCTACGCGACGGCGCGGTTGCTCTACGAAGGGCCATGGGTCGCCGAGCGCTACCTCACGGCGCGCGCACTGATCGCCTCGTCCCCGGAATCGCTGCATCCGGTCACGCGGCAGGTGATCCTCTCCGGCGCGCACGGCACGGCCGCCGACGCCTTCGCAGCCTTCTATCAGCTCGAGGAACTGCGGCGGGTGCGCGATCAAACCTTCCACTCGATCGATGCCTTGGTGTTGCCGACGACGCCGACGATCTATACGATCGATGAGGTTCTCGCCGATCCGATCGGGCTCAACAGCAGGCTCGGCACCTACACCAACTTCGTCAATCTGCTCGACATGTGCGGCCTCGCCGTGCCTGCCTCCATACGCCCCGACGGCATTCCGTTCAGCGTGACCTTGCTGGCGCCAGCGGGCGACGACGCGGCGCTCGCCGCGATCGGCCGCGAATTCCATGCCGCGAGCGGCCTGCCGCTCGGGGCGCTCCAACATCCGCAGCCGCCGCTGGCCAGGCTTCGGGCTGCGCCGGCCGAGGGCGAAATTCCGATTGCCGTCGTCGGCGCACATCTCTCCGGTATGCCGCTCAACGGCGAATTGCGCGCGGCCGGCGGCCGCCTGATCGAACGTACCGCCACTGCGCCGCATTATCGGCTCTATGCGCTTGCCGGCACACGGCCGCCAAAGCCGGGGCTTTTACGCGTGCAGAAGGGGGCCGGCGCCGCCATCGAGGTCGAGGTCTGGGCGCTGTCGGAAACAGCATTCGGCCGCTTCGTCGCCGCGGTGCCGTCTCCTCTCTCGATCGGCACGCTCGAACTGGACAGCGGCCGCTCCGTCAAGGGCTTCTTGGTCGAGGCCGAGGCGGTTGCGGGTGCGCGCGACATTTCAAGCTTCGGCGGTTGGCGCGCCTTCATGGCGCAGGCGAAGGCGACGGCGTGACGATCACTTTGGCTCGTCGATGAAGCTCAGGTGCGCCGCGACGACGCGCCAACCTTTCGGGAAACGCACCCAGGGCGCGGGTCGCCGTATCTGATGACGGGTCCTGCGCTCAGAGTAAGCCGTCAACTGTGGCGCCACGCCCGCCGCAGTCGAGCCCGATCACGCGTCGTAGCGACCCACGATGGAGATCGAGCAAACGTTCTGATGTGGAAAGCCACCGAGATTGTGCGTAAGCCCAATCGCGGGCGGCTCCCTGCGCTGACGCTCGCCGGCGCGGCCCTGCATCTGCAGATAAAGCTCATAGATCATGCGTAGACCGGAAGCCCCGATCGGATGGCCGAAGCATTTGAGGCCGCCGTCGATCTGGCAGGGGAGGGGCCCCTCGGCATCGTAGAAGCCGTCAAGCACGTCATTTATCGCCGAGCCCTCCTCGGAGATGTGCAAATCCTCCATGGTGACGAGTTCAGTCACCGAAAAACAATCGTGAACTTCGATAAGGTTGAGCGTTTCCCGAGGCTTTTCGATGCCGGCTTCCTGATAAGCGCGCTTGGAGGCGATGCGCGTGGTGGCGAAATAGCTGCCGTCCCAGGAATTGTGCTGCGCTTCGGTGCCGTTCGACACCGCAAGCTGCAGAGCCTTGACGGTGATCACGTCGCGCTTGCCCAAGCCTTTGGCGATGTCGGGCGTGGTCACGATGGCGCAAGCGGAGCCGTCGCTGACGCCGCAACAATCGTAAAGTCCCAGCGGCTCGGCCACCATCGGCGCATTGAGCACCGTATCGAGGGTGATGCGGTTGCGCAGATGCGCTTTGGGGTTCTTCGCCCCGTTGTCGTGACTCTTGACCGAGATATGTCCCATCGCCCGCTTCAGGTCCGCCGGCGCACTGCTATGTTTGGCGCGATAAGCGGCGGCGAGTTGGGCGAAACTGCCGGGTGCGGACGCGTTCGGCCAGGTCATATTGTTGAGCGTGCCGCGGCCGCGCTGCGGCAGGCCGCCGTAGCCCGTATCTTTAAGTTTCTCAACGCCGAGGGCGAGCGCGATGTCGGCGGCGCCGGAAGCGACCGCGTAGACGGCGCCGCGAAACGCTTCAGTGCCTGACGCGCAATAGTTCTCGACCCGGGTCACCGGGATGTAAGGCAGGCGCAGCGCCACAGCGAGCGGGATGGCGGATTTGCCGACATGCTGCTCTTCGAGCGCCGTGGCCAGCCAAGCGGCGTCGATCTGTTTGGTCTCGATGCCGGCATCGGCCAAAGCCTCGACGTAGGCTTCGACCATCAGGTCCTCGGCGTTCATGTCCCAACGCTCGCCGAATTTCGAGCAGCCCATTCCCAGGATGGCGACCTTGTCGCGAATGCCTTTTGCCATGTCAGTCTCTCCTGCTGGCGGCCGGTGCTGCCTTCCAGAAGTAACGCCTGAAGCCGCGTTGCGTGTCGATATCCTTGATGCGGAACATCATTTTCATTGCACGCCCGACGGTCAGGTCCGCTTCATCGATATCAGTGAAATCCATCATCCAGCGGCCGCCGTCCTCAAACTGTATCATGCCATAGCAGGCCGGGGGATCGGGCGAGTAGGTCAAGCGGTCGGCGGTATAGGAGTTGATGCGCCCGATCTTGTCGGCGAAAGGTTCCGGCTCCTGCGTGTCGATGCCGTTGCAATTGGGATTGACGCAGATGCGGCTCTTCGGAAATTGCAAAGTGCCGCATTCGGCGCATTTGCCGCCCATGAAGCTCGTGACCGTATCGGCATTGCGCCAGAGCGCCGACAGCGGCGTGAGCTTGTCGGCCTCCGCGCGCATGCCGCGCTCGATCTCGACCATATCGTTGAAGGCGAGAAACTTCGAATAATTCTCCTCCGGGCGCCGCCGGGCCAGGTGACCCTTCACTCCAAGCCGCGCCGGTTGCCGATTGATCGCCGGCAATACTTCAAACAACAACGCGTCGGCGCCTTGGCCGAAGCCGACCAGCAAAATGCGATCGCCTGGCTTGGCGTCTTCGAGCGCCGCGACCAGCATCAGCAGCGGATGTGCGGCGCCGGTCTCGCCGCAGCTAGCGTGCAGATTGTCACGCACTGCGGCGTCGGGAATCCGCGCAGCCTTGGCGATCGTGTTTGCAAGCCGGGGCAAAACGGCCGGCATGCAAAACGAGGTGACGTCGGCGGGCGTCATCTTCGCCGCCTCGAGGCAGCGTGCAATCGCCGGCGGCACGATCGGCAGATAGCCGGCGTCGCGGATCCAGCGATCTTCCCATTGGTAGTCGTATTCGGATTCGATCGTGCGGTAGTGGTCGACGAAATCGGCGGCGCTGGTCGCGCTCGCGAGAAGCCGGGCCACGGGTTCGCCCTCGCCGACGAGGAACGACGCTGCGCCGTCCCCCGTCGACATTTCGATCGGGCTTGCCGCTTTTGCCGGCCGCTTTTCCGCCGCGATAACGAGCGTCTCACCGCTCCTGGATAGCGCGTCCGCTAACGCGGACGTGCCGGCGCGCTGCGTGGCGGCAACATCAACCGCCGCGGTCTCGTCGGAGAGGCGCAACGCTTTGAGGACGAGGCCTGCGTTGAGCCGGTCGAGAAACGGGAAAGTCGTGGAAGCAAAGCGCAGTGAGGCGATCGAAGCACGATCGCGGCCGATAAGCGCATCGCGCGCGGCTTCCACCGCCATGGTGACGGCATCTTCGTCCCAGTTGCAGATCGCCCGCTCGCCCCTGCCCTGCGCCTTCAGCGCCGGATTGAGCCAGGCATTGGCCTCGGCTACGGAACGCCGCGAAAGCCGAAGCCGTGGGATATAGGCGCCGTACGCAAGAACTCCGAATGTCATATCCTTCGCCCTCTTCCCGGCGCTCCGGTCTCAAAATGTGGACGACCCGCGCCTTCTCCTCCTCGGTATTTAGTCGGGATGGTACCGATAAGGCGGCTGCGGGCAAAGGGCGATGCCCACTTCGATCACCGCCCGGGCAAAGCACGCCGCTGCGTTGCGCGGAATGCCGGTTTCTTGGCATGCTGGCCCTGTTCTTGCACGACTCCGGCCGTAGCAACGCAAGGGCCTGCAATGCGAAGCGTAACATTCGAAGCCGAACCGACACCGCTTTCCGTCGATCTCGACCGGGCGGCGCTGGTGATTATCGATATGCAGCGCGACTTCCTTGAGCCCGGCGGCTTCGGTGAAGCGCTCGGCAACGACGTATCCCGCCTGCAGGCGGCTGTGGGGCCCTGCCGGCAAGTCCTCACGTCCGCGCGCCGCCTCGGCATGCTGGTCATTCACACGCGGGAAGGGCACCGCCCCGATCTTTCCGATGCGCCGCCGCACAAGGTCGAGCGCGGCGATCCGGCGAACCGCATCGGCGCGCGCGGGCCGATGGGCCGTATCCTCGTGCGCGGTGAGCCCGGTCACGACATCATTCCAGAGCTCTATCCATTGAAGGACGAGCCGGTGATCGACAAGCCGGGCAAGGGCGCGTTCTACCAGACCGACCTTGAACTCATGCTGCGCAACCGCGGCATCGACACGCTGTTCGTGTGCGGCGTCACCACCGAAGTTTGCGTGAACACCACGGTCCGCGAGGCCAACGATCGCGGCTTTCGCTGCGTCGTGCTGTCGGACTGCTGCGCCTCGTATTTCCCGCAATTTCACGAAGCCGGCCTCGCCATGATCAAGGCGCAGGGCGGCATTTTCGGCTCGGTCGCGGCATCGACACCGCTGCTCACTTCGCTGGCGGCGGTAAACTGATCGACGCACGCCGTGAACCGCCAATGCGGCCGGCGGGTTCATCCCGTATCACGCCGTAGGCGGCGGCCTGCCAGTTTTTTTGACAAGGCAATGACTGCTATTTGATCGCCTGTGCCTATTGGCGGCTCGTGCCGTAGGCGTAATACGGCGCGGGTGAGAAACCCTGCGCCGGCGATCAATCTGATTCCGTTACTGTTTCATCAGTTCCATCCAGGCACTGGCGGGCAGCGGTGCCCGGTGGGCCGGTTGGCACGCCGCTTGCGTCGATTACGGCGCAATCTCCAGGGATTGCGCATCTTCACCGCCGGGGCGCGGGAGCCTTCCCACTGCAATACACTGTTCGTCGAAGAGGCGGGCGGCTGACAGCCTGTGGGCGCTGCTTTGCGCATCGATCAGCTTCGCCATGAAGAGGAGCCTGCGATGACGGCGACAACGGCGACGACGGCGTATCGCCCACCGCTGTGGACGAGCGGCGACTGGAATGCCTTTTTCGGCTTCGGCACCAACATCCTCACCAACATGTTGACGCTCACGATCCTGTTGCGGTTCGTGATCAAGATGCCGGATGCGATTGTTTTTGGCCGCATCCTGCCGGCGGTCGGCCTGATGCTGTGCCTGTCGACGTTTTATTATGCGTATCTCGCCTACCGGCTGGCCAAGCAGAGCGGTCGCAGGGACGTTTGTGCGCTGCCCTCTGGCATCAGTGTGCCGCACATGTTCATCGTGACTTTCGTCATCATGCTGCCGATCGCGCTGAGGACCAACGATCCGATCAAGGGTTGGGAAGCGGGACTGACGTGGGTGTTCTTTCAGAGCTTCATCCTGATGGCCGGCGGCTTCATCGCTCCCTTCATCCGCCGGATCACGCCACGCGCGGCCCTGCTCGGCACGCTTGCCGGCGTATCAATTACCTTCATCTCCATGCGACCGGCGTTGGAAATGTACATGACTCCGGTGATCGGCCTCTCCTGCTTTGCCGTCATCATGGTGAGTTGGTTCGGCGGGTTCAGATATCCCAAGGGCATTCCTGCCGGTCTTGTGGCGATCGCGGTCGGAATGATCATCGCCTGGGGCTCCCATGCCTTTGGCCTTAACTACGGCGGACTGACTCTTAAGGGCGTGACCGACGCCTTCACGAATTTCGGCTTCTCGGTGCCGCTCCCTGCCGTGGACCATATCTTCTCCGGCTTTGAATATCTCGGCGTGATCCTGGTCACGGCGATACCGTTCGGCATCTACGATCTCGTCGAGGCCATGGACAATGTCGAGAGCGCGGAAGCAGCCGGCGATTCCTATCCGACGACGCGGGTGCTGACCGCCGATGGCGTCGTCAGCCTGATCGGCTGTCTGATGGGCAATCCGTTCATCAATGCCGTCTATATCGGCCATCCCGGCTGGAAGGCGATGGGCGGCCGCATCGGCTACTCGGCGGCAACCGGCATCATGGTGATTGTGCTGTCCTGGTTCGGCGTGATCTCGCTGCTCTTGGCGATCATACCGGTCGTCGCGATCTACCCGATCCTGCTCTACATCGGCATGTTGATCGGCGCGCAGGCGTTCCAAAGCACGCCGAAAACCCACGCGCCCGCCATTGTGCTGGCGCTGACGCCGCATTTGGCTGCCTGGGCCGGGGTGCAGCTGGACGGGGCGCTGGGTGCGGCCGGTACCAGCGCGGCGGCCGTCGGCTTGGACAAGCTCGGCAATAACGGCGTTATCTACGCCGGCCTCAAGGTCATGGGCGGCGGCTCTATCTTGACCGGACTGGTCCTTGCCGCAATCGGCGCTTTCGTCATCGACAAGAAGTTCATCGACGCCTCGGCGTTCGCGCTTGCCGGCGCCATCCTCACTTTCTTCGGCTTCATGCACGGCGAGCAGATCGGCATCGCGGTGACCCCAACGGTCGCGGTCGCCTATCTAATCGTGGCGGTCTTCCTGTTCGGGCTGAGCCGCTCTCCAGTGTCAGCACTGGATCGCACGGCGCCGCACGAGGCAATAGCGGAGCCCGCTGAATAAGGGCTGCCGCGGCGTTCGCCGCGAACGCGGTTTTCGCTCTCTCCTGCGCCGGAAGAGGGCCGTGGCGAGGGGTACGGAGTCACACGATAGGCTCCGCACCTCTCGCCCGCTCGCGCTGGCGGGCCACCCGAAACCCATTCCGCATTTCTCCTTCGACATGAGGCAACCGGGGCCTTGTGTTGGTGTTCGCGTGAACATGGATCGACTTATACTGACCACCGTCGGCAATGGCGGAGGTCGCTGTCTTGGCTGAAAGCATCGGGTCTGCGCGTCGCTCCGCGCATGACGGCGCAGCCGCTCAGGGGGACCTTTTGGGTCACCCGAAGGGCCTCACCTTCCTGTTTACGACGGAGATGTGGGAGCGCTTCTCCTATTACGGGATGCGCTCGCTGCTCGTCCTCTACATGACGAAATATCTGCTCGCGCCGCAGCACGTCGGCAACGTGCTCGGCCTTGGCGGCGTCAAGAGCGCGCTCGAAGCGGTCTTCGGTCCGCTCGATGTGCAGCCGCTGTCGTCGCAGATCTACGGCTTCTACACGGCGCTCGTTTATCTCACGCCGATTTTCGGCGGACTACTGGCCGATCGTGTGCTCGGCCAGCGCCGCACCGTGGTCCTCGGTGCCGTCCTCATGGCGATCGGCCATTTCATGATGGCGGTCGAGCAGCTCTTTTTGTTGGCGCTGTTGGCGCTCATTCTCGGCAATGGCGCCTTCAAGCCGAATATCTCGACCCAGGTCGGCGGCCTCTATGCGCCCGGCGACCGGCGTCGCGACCGCGCCTATTCCATCTTCTATGTCGGTATCAATGTCGGCGCGTTCCTGGCGCCGCTCATCTGCGGGACGCTTGGCGAGGAGGCAGGCTGGCATTACGGTTTCGCCGCCGCGGGCGTCGGCATGTTGATCGGGCTCTCGATTTATCTCTACGCCATGCCGCTGCTGCCGCCGGATGAGCTGCAGAAGGCGAGGGCGGCGCCCGCCGAGACAAAACCGCTTGACCCCCGCGAATGGCGCGCTGTCATCGCCATTCTCGTCCTCTTCGTTCCCACCACCTTGTTTTGGGCGACCTACGAGCAAAGCGGCAATACGATCGTGTTGTGGGCCGATGCCAGTACCGACCGCGCGCTCGACCTGTTCGGCTTGCACACCGAAATCCCGACCACGTGGTTCCTCGCCTTCAATCCGTTCATGATCTTTGCGTTCACGCCGTTCGTCGTGGCGCTGTGGACATGGCAGGCGGCGCGCGGCGCGGAGCCGTCGACCGTCACCAAGATGGCGCTCGGTTGTTTCGGCGTCATGGCCGCCTATCTGATCATGGTGCTTGCCGCGCTTGACGCCGGCGGCGGCAAGGTAAGCTGGCTCTGGCTGTTCGGGTATTTTGTCGTCCTCACCATAGCCGAACTCTATCTATCGCCGGTCGGGCTTTCGCTGGTGACCAAGATCGCTCCGGCGCGCATTCTCTCGATGATGATGGGCGTGTGGCTGGCGACGAGTTTTGTTGGCGGATTTCTTGCCGGCTGGATCGGCAGTTTCTGGAGCCGGATGGAGAAGCCGGAGTTTTTTCTGATCGTCGCCGCCATCGCGGCGGTCGCCGGGACGGTCATCTTCGCGTGCCGTTGGCTGCTGAGTGGAATGTTGAAGGAGTAATATCAAATATCAAACCTCTCACGCCGTGATGGCCGGGCTTGACCCGGCCATCTACGTCTTTGGGCTTGCCCTATCTTCGAGACGTGGATGCCCGGCACGCAGGCGAGCCCAACGGGTCCGGCCCGAAGTGGCCGGCCCGATGACAGGCTCCGCGACGCGGTTCTTCGAACGGCTAGGGCCGGGCATGACGAACATCAAGAGACGTACAGGAAGACGTCAATGCGCCGCGGCGACGGCGGCCGCGCCTGCAGCCGCTGCCGGTGGGTTTTCCATCGCGGTGATGTGGCTCTTCACCGCCTTCTGCACCTTCTCGAACGCTCGCACCTCGATCTGGCGCACGCGTTCGCGGGAGACGCCGAATTCGTCGGCGAGCTCTTCGAGCGTAATCGGCTCATCGGCGAGGCGGCGCGCCTGGAAGATGCGGCGCTCGCGATCGTTGAGCACGGTGAGTGCCGCACCCAACGCCTTATGCCGGTTCTCCGACTGCTCGGATTCGGCAAGCCGGCTCTCCTGGCTGACGCTGTCGTCGACCAGCCAGTCCATCCATTCGCCGGAATCGCCGTCTTCGCGGATCGGCGCATTGAGCGACGCGTCGCCGCCGAGGCGGCGGTTCATGTCGATCACGTCCTGTTCGGTGACGCCGAGACGCTTGGCGATGAGCTTGACCTGATCGGGCCGCATATCGCCCTCGTCGAGCGCGGAAATCCGGCTCTTGGCCTTGCGCAGATTGAAGAACAGCTTCTTCTGGTTGGCGGTGGTGCCCATCTTCACCAGCGACCAGGAGCGCAGGATGTATTCCTGGATCGCCGCCTTGATCCACCACATGGCATAGGTCGCCAGCCGAAATCCCTTATCGGGCTCAAAGCGCTTGACCGCCTGCATCAGGCCGACATTGCCCTCCGAGATTACTTCGGAAATGGGCAGGCCATAGCCGCGGTAGCCCATTGCGATCTTGGCCACGAGCCGTAAGTGGCTGGTGACGAGCCTATGCGCAGCGTCACGGTCGCCGTGCTCGCGCCAACGCTTGGCCAGCATAAATTCTTCCTGCGGCTCCAACATCGGGAACCGCCGGATCTCTTCCAGGTACCTGGTCAGGCCGGTTTCACCCGACAGAACCGGCAAGGCTGCAGTTTGGGCCATGACAGCGCCCTCCATAATTTGCGCCCCCGCAAGGCGGCAGGCGGATCAGTGCCGTCGCTCCCCGAGCCGACGGCGTAAGCTCCCACTTCGCACTCGCAACATAGACGGTATACACGGTCGAATCGGGCGGGTGGAAGTGAAGACCGCGTAACATCGCCGCGACCGGAACGTGAAGCCACCGATCGACGCTGAAAAGCGTCGTTTTGGTAAGGATTTACTTACCGCCGGGCCCCGCCCGCATGGCCGCCAATCCGTTATGCAAACGTGTGAGATCGGCCGGCAGTTCCGACCGCAATTGAAGGATTTTACCGGTGATGGGGTGTTCTACCATCAATATATGGGCATGGAGGGCCTGCCTGCCAAGGGCTTTGAGGGCGGCTTGGGCCGCTTCGGGCAATAAGATGGCCTTGGTGCGGAATCCGGGCCCATAGACGTCATCGCCCAGCAGCGGATGACCGATCGAGGCTAAATGTACCCGAATCTGGTGCGTGCGGCCGGTTTCGAGCCGGCACGCGAGCAGGCTTGCCACCGGCTCGCCGCTGGTGCCGCGCCGGCCTCCTTTCGGCCCGCCATAGCGCTCGAGCACTTGCCAATGAGTGATCGCCTCGCGGCCGCCCTCGCGGATCGCCATGCGGTTGCGGGCCTGGGCGTGACGGCCGATCGGCCGGTCGATGGTGCCGCGCGGCCGGTCGGGCGCGCCCCAGACGAAGGCGAGATAGCCGCGTTCGAAAGCTCCGCCGCCGCGGCCATGGCCGGCGAACTGCGCCGCCAGTGCCCGGTGGGCGCGATCGTTCTTCGCCACCACCATTAGGCCGGTCGTGTCCTTGTCGAGCCGGTGCACGATGCCGGGGCGTCGCTCGCCGCCGATGCCCGAGAGACTCTCACCGCAATGGGCGATGAGCGCATTGACCAGCGTTCCGGTCCAGTTTCCGGCGGCGGGATGCACGACCAGGCCCTTGGGCTTGTCGATAACGATGATGTCCGCGTCCTCGTAAATCACGTTGAGCGGGATCGGCTCCGCCGCGGGCTTGGCCGGAGCGGCACGCGGAATGTCGACGACGACCGCGGCGCCGGAATTGACGTGATGACCCGGATCACGGATCGTGCGGCCGTCGACCGTGACGGCGCCGGCCTCGATCAGCGCCTTGAGCCGCGTGCGCGAGAGCTCGGCGACGTGGGCGGCGAGCAAACGGTCAAGTCGTCCGCCGGATTCGTCAGCCGCGATGCGGATGGATTTCTGCGTTGATGTCATCGGCAATCTTGGGCACCTGAATGGGCAAATTAGCTGCCGGTGAAGTGCAAAGCGACGGGGACGAAGCCGATCGTCACCCCACGGCTGCACCCGCGGTCGAGGCCGACGCCATGTCGGCCGGCATGGCGGCCCGCGTACGCTGGCTGATGATCATATCGGGCCTCACCACGCTTCTTGCGATTGCCGCGGTGATCGGTGTCATCGGTTACCGCGTTTACCGCGCCGGCGGAAGCGGCGCCGCGGCGACCGCCGAGGGGATCATCGTACTGCCGAAGGGCGCCCGCGTGATCGCCAGCACGGTCGCCGGCGATCGCATGGTGGTGACAGTGGATATCGCCGGTACGACGGAAATCCGCACCTTCGACGTCAAGACACTGAAGGAAACCGGACGCATCAGGTTCGCGACCGAACCGTGAGGACGGCGCCAACACGCTTGCGCGGCCGCCTTATCGCGTCTATTTCGGCACCAGTGTCCTGATTCCGAAGTTCGCAAGTGCTTGCGGCACACCCTTTATGCGAACTTCGGAATCAAAAGGGACACTAGCAAATTTAGTTGCTAGTGCGGTTTTTGGATTTGAAGTTCCTATGCTAGTGTGCCGCTGGATTGAAGGAACTTCAAATCCACCGCACTAGGCTCCCTTCGTCTAGCGGTCTAGGACGCGGCCCTCTCAAGGCTGAAACACGGGTTCGATTCCCGTAGGGAGCGCCATCTGCATGCAACGCCGAGGCTGGACCTTGGGACAATTTGCCCGAGGTGACCCCTCTTGTTCTGGTGCGGCGCAAGGGAATATTTTTTGCATGTACCGGTTCCGCCTTCATCAGTTGCCGGTATAAGCCCCGCCCACCTTCACTCCCCCAGGGCGGGGCACTGTTTTATGCAGCCGGTTCTTGTGCCGCGGTTCTTGGCCAGTTCCTTTTTTCGGGGCGCCCGAACCGGACGATCAGATGTGCGTTATCGCTCCGATGAAGGCGGATGTTCCGGCTTACGGTGAGAGCATCCGCGTTTCCCTACTAATGGAGCGTGAGATGAATAGGAAATTCGGAATTGCCCTTGCGGCCTTCGTTCTGGCCGCCAGTACCAGCCCGATAGCGCTAGCTCAGAACACCGGCGGCTCAGCGGGTGCACCGAGCGCCGAGTCGCACGGCGCAGCTTCACCGACGGTGACGCCCCGCCAGAATCAAGGCTCGATGACCGCGGCGCCTTGTCAAACGAGCAAACTTGGGAGCTCCGAAAAAGGCGCTCCGTCCGGGGAAAACGGCAGTGCGTCGAAGGGCTGCTGATAAGGCGGCTCTGCGTCTACCCTCGAGTTGAGGCGCCCTTCCCGTGAAACCCCGCCCCGGATCTTTCTGGGGCGGGGTTTTTATGATTCAGCCTCTACCGATTTGTTAGACCGGCCGCGGCGGTCACATTCTGGAAGCTTTGTGCCCGCCCCTCTTGGGATTTTTGTTGATCGCGTTGCGATCGAAGCCTTGCTAATGATTCTTATTCGCGCGGCCTTCGATAGTTTTGGGTAACGCAGGATGGCACTCTAGCGCGTGCCGCGCGCGAAGTCGCGCGCCGCCGACAGCACCTTGCCGTCGGCGCCTCTGGCGCCGACGAACTGCAGGCCGATGGGAAGGCCGGCGGCTGTCAAGCCGCACGGCGTGGAGACTGCCGGCTGCTGACTGAGATTGATCGGGAAAGCGAAGCTGCCGGCGTTGATGCTCCGATCGAGAATGACATCGCCGGGAATCTCGGGGCCGACGACGAAGGCGGGGATCGGGGTCGCCGGTGAGACAATGAAGTCAAGCTTCGCCAGGAGGTTGTCCATGCCAGCGCCGAAAGCTGCGCGACGCCCCTGGGCGGCGACCAGAGCGGACGCCAATATGGTCGAGCCGGCCTTGGCGACGGCGACAAACCCGGGATCGCACAAATGCGCAAGTTCTGCCGGCACCGCGGCAAAGCGGTTGGCTGCTCCCGCATACCAATGGGTGCGAAATATCCCGCCCAGATCTTCGCCCGGCAGTTCGATGGGTTCAACATGGGCG
Organism: Xanthobacteraceae bacterium; assembly: GCA_049284935.1. Lineage (GTDB taxonomy): Bacteria > Pseudomonadota > Alphaproteobacteria > Rhizobiales > Xanthobacteraceae > BOG-931. Next base: position 48,476 of record JBAPYW010000086.1, on the reverse strand, counting down.
CCGAGATCCTCGATCCTGCCGACTGCCTTGGCGACGGCGTTGGCGACCTCCGAATCGACTTCTCCATGAGGCGGTGTGGTCCACAATCCGATGCGCGCTCCTTTGAGGACTCCTTGCGTCCATTCAAGCGGCGGCAGCTCACCGACGCCCTGGTTCCAGTCGTCGATATCCCGCCCGGCCATGACGTTGAGCATCGCGGCGGCATCTTCCGCTGAACGGGCGATCGGCCCGATATGGGCAACGGTACCGAATGCGCTCGGCGGATAGGCGGCCACGCGACCGAAGGTCGGCTTCAATCCCACTACACCGGTGAGCGAGCACGGAATCCGGATCGAGCCGCCGCCGTCGGTCCCGATGTGCAGCACGCCGGCGCCGGTTGCCGCGGCGACCACGGCGCCGCCCGACGAGCCGCCTGGCGTCATCTGCGGATTCCAGGGATTTCGGGTCATGCCGGTCAAAGGGCTTTCGGTGATCGCCTTCCAACCAAATTCCGGGGTTGTCGTAATGCCGATGAACACCGCGCCCGCGGCGCGCAGCCGCTTCACCGATGGCGCGTCCTGCGTGCACGGCTGGGTCGATGTCGTGCGACTGCCGTATCTCACGGCGCGGTCTTTGATCCACACGATATCCTTGATGGTCGTGGGCACACCATCGATCGGCGACAGCGGCGCGCCGCTTCGCCACCGCGCCGTCGACTCCGCCGCCATCACCAGCGCCGCCTCAGCATCGATCAGCGAGAAGGGGTTCAGGCGCTCCTGCACTTGCTCGGCGCGCGCCAGGGTCGCCTGCGCCACTTCCAACGGTGTAAACTTTCCTGCAGAGAACCCTGCCGAGAGTTCGGCGACGCCTAATCGGCATAGTTCGTTCGCGTCGTCGAGAAGTCGTTTGGGTATCATGGTTTCGGGTCCATCAGTGGGCGTGTCGCTTTAGCTCGCGGTTACGGTCGAGGCAGCCCGGCTTATTCCGAGCGCCAGAATGCGATGCAGCAAATCCCGGTAGGCGATACCGTCATGCCGTGCCGCGGCGGCAAATTCCTGGCTTTCCGCTATTTCGGGATTGGGATTTGCTTCGAGAAAATACGGAATACCGTCGGCGGAGAGACGGAAATCGATGCGGGCATAGCCGTCGAGCTCCAGCGTGCGGTAGATGCGTTTGGCTGTGCGCTGGATGCGGGCGGCTAGTTCAGGTGCGAGGTTCTTGGCCGGCCCGTGCAAGATGCCGCGCCGTTCCTGATAATCCGGATCGTGCTTGGCCTTCTCGGTGGCGATCGGCCAGTCGCCTTGAGCCATATTGCCGAATTCCAGCTCCCAGACCGGCAACACGCGCAGCCGGTCGTTGCCGATCACTCCGACATAGAGTTCACGGCCCTCGATATATTGCTCGGCAATGGCGGGAGTGCCGATGCGCTCATGGATGAAGCCGACGCGCTCGACGAGCTTGGCGTCGGTGTCGACGACGGAGGCTTGCGAGATGCCGTAGGAGCCGTCCTCGTTCAGGCTCTTGACGATCAGCGGCAGCGACAGCCGCGCCGGACGGTGGACCTTGCGGCGCATCGGGAAGACGGCAAAGGCGGGCACCGCAATGCGATGGTAGTGCACCAGCGTCTTCGACAGGTCCTTGCCGCGCGCCAGCATCAGGCCGCGCGGGTTGCAGCCGGTATAGGGGATGTGCATCAGCTCGAGGTAGCTGGCGACGTTCTGATCGTAGATCGCTTCGCCGCGAAACTGCTCCAGCAGGGTCAACACCACGTGCGGCTTCCAGCCGTCGACCTGGTCGCGGATCGGCTTGAGTTCGTCATGCACGCCGAGCGGCCGGACCTCGTGTCCCGCGGCACGCAGCGTCGTCACCACGTCATATTCCGTCTTCCACTCATTGATTTCCTGCTCGCTGTACCCCTTGCTGGAGTCCGGGGGTATCAGGTCCGGGTGGACGAGCACCAGGACGCGCAGCCGCTTCATAACGCGATCCACCTTCGCCGCGACGGACCGAACAGCGCATGCATCGTCTTCGCGGTCAATAACACGGTAAATTCCATAACCAGTTTGCGCTCGGGGCCGACCGCGCGCAAATTAAGCTCGCGGCACCGCGCAATGATGTCGTTGAGCACGGCATCGAGCGTGAGCTGATATTCGCCCGTCCACTTTGCGACCAGTTCTCTCACCCGGCCGCGGTGGCGCCTGATGAACGATGACGCCGCTTCAGACCGGCGATGGTTTGGATCGGCGGAGAATAGCCGCTGCAAATCGCGGTCGTAGGTTTTCGGCGTATCGAAGGCATAGAGCGCCTGCTTTTTCTTGTAATGTTCGGCCAGCGTCTCCGACAGCCGGCTGAGAGGGTCGACACGTTCCCGATGGGTGAGCAGCGGCCGTTGCATGGCGATTTCCGCCATCAGCTCGTCGGCATATTCAAGCTTCTTGAGCGCCGGCCACCCGGCATAGCGGGTGCGCCAGTTCGAGCGAGGCCGCAGCCACACGGCAAAGGTCTCGGCGAAATCCTCGTCCGGATGACTTTGCGCGTACCACAGCCGAAGATGCTGGACAAAGTTCCGGCTGGCCGGATTCGGTCGGTAGTAGCGCGGATAGCGCTTCGAGGTCGGGCCAAACAGCTGTTGCCAGCGGCGGCGGCGGTCGAGCTGATAGGCATGCTGTACCACATGACCGGCTTCATGGCGCAGAATCGCCATGCACTCCGACCACGTGCCGCCCTCTACGTCGATGATCATCTTTCGTTCCAGCCGCATCAGCCGCGGATGCGCCAAATAGAACGGGATGGCGATGCCCGGGGTGGTGTTCGGGCTGAACCACTCGCTTGAGATCCAGGCATGGGGCCGCACGCGAATGCCGCGCTCGGCCAGCTCGTCGTGAAGCGTCAGCAGGCAGTCCTCGAGCCACGTGCCTTCGACCCTGACCTTGAGGTCCTTGAGCCGAAGCTGCAGCAGCCTCTCGTCGGGCAGTGCGGCCCAGGCGAATTTCCTACGCGGCATGGCGCTTCGAAGCCTAACACCCAATCACTGCGGTGATGGTGTCACGAGAGGCCGTTTTCGACAACCGGTCCGGCGCTGGATGCCAGACTTGGGCCTGCGGTCTTGAGCCTGCAGTCTTGAGCGCCAGTCTTGGGCCTGCAGTCTTGGGCCTGCAACCGGTCGCCGCGGTGGCGCGGAGATTTGCCGGCCATGGCCTTCCTTCGCTAGCCGGTGATCAATTCACGCAGCTTGTAGCGAATGATCTTGCCCGATCCGGTGCGGGGAATCTCGGCGATCAGATGAACGATGGGCGGCACCTTGTACGCCGACAAATGGATGCGGCAGTGGGCCAGCAAAGCCTCGGTCTCGAATGCGACCTCCGGACGCGGCACCACGAAAAGCGCCGGCACCTCGCCGAGATGCTCGTGCGCCGTCCCGACCACGGCGCAGTCGAGCACCGCCGCAAAGCTATTCACCACCTCCTCGATCTCCGCCGGCGCGATGTTCTGGCCGCCGCGAATGATCAGCTCCTTGAGCCGTCCGGTGATGGTCACAAAGCCGTTCTCGTCGCGCTTGGCGAGATCGCCGGTGTAATACCAACCATCGCGTAGCGCGTTACGGGTTTCCTCCGGCTTGTTGTGATAGCCGGGCATGACGTTGGGGCCGTGGACGATCAATTCGCCTTGCTGGTTCGGCCCGACGTCGCGGCCGTTGATATCGACGATCCGCACCGCGAGCCCGGGCAGCGGTATGCCGCACGATCCGAGGATGCGGCCGCCGCTCGGCCAGTTCATCGTCACCATGGTCGAGGTCTCGGTGATGCCGTAGCCGTCGAGCAACTGGATGCCGAGATGGTCTTCGAACTCGCGGTTGAGCGTCGCCGGCATGATGGCGCCGGCCGACACGCACAGCCGCATATTGGGAAATGTCACCTTCTGTTCGCCGCGCGTCGCCTGCAACAAATAGTGGAACATGGTCGGCACGCCGGGGAAGTAGGTGAATTCGCCGGTCTTGAGCAGCCGCACCGCGTCGCTGATCGAGAATTTTTCCATGATGTATGCGCTGGCGCCGGTCGCCAGGATGCTCAGCACCGACAAATTGAGGGCGTAGGAATGAAACAACGGCAGCGGGGAGAGCACGGTGTCGCGGTCGGACAGGCCGGTGATCGGCGCCCAGCAGGCTGCCGTGACCCACAACATCCCGTGCACCGTGAGGCGAACGCCTTTGGCGCGGCCGGTGGTGCCGGAGGTGTAAAGGATGAACGCGGTGTCGTGCAGCGAAGCGGGATCCCGCGGCGCCGCCCGCGGCGGCGCCATGAGCAGGTCCGAGTAGCGCAGTGCCGGCGCGCCGCAGGTGCCGCGATCGGTCACGATCAGCGTCGTGAGATTTGGCGCGGAGGCTTTCAACCGGCCGAACAAATCGCCGCGCTCGGCGGTGGTGAAAACCGCTTTGCAGTTGGCGTCCGTGAGCCGATAGCCGATTTCCGTTTCGGTCGAGTCGTAGCTGATCGGAACGCTGATGGCTCCGGCGCGGGCGATCGCCAGGCAGCTTTCCACCCATTGCACCGAGTTCGGCAGCATGATCGCGACGGTATCGTTGGCGGCGATGCCGTTACCGGCCAGATGGCCGGCAAGCTTGCCGGTGCGTTCATGCAGCTCGGCATAAGTCACCGACGTCTGGGCGTCGCGATAGGCGCATTGTCCGCCACGCGCGGCCGCATGCCGGCGCAATAACGCCGGAATGGAAGCGATCAAATCCATACGCAGCACGTCGGCCCCCTCACACCATACTGAACCCGCCGCTGATGCTGAGCACCTGTCCGGTGATCCAGCCGGAGTGCGGCGAGGCGAGCAACGTGACCATCGGCGCCACATCAGCCGGCATGCCGAGGCGGCCCAGCGGATAGAGCTTGACCAGCTTGTCGCGGTTGGCGTCGACCCACTGCTTGTCGTGCAGGGTCTCGACCAACCCGAGTGCCAAAGTATTCGCAGTGGTACCCGAGCGGCCGAATTCGCGCGCCAGCGATTTCATCAGAGCGATCGTCCCGGCGCGGGCGGCGGCGACAACCGCCAAGCCCGATTCGCCGATCCGCGAGGAATCGCCGACGATACTGACGATGCGGCCATTCTTGCCGGCATGGAGATGCGGCGCCGCGGCGTAACAGCAATGGATCGCGCCGTAGAGGCAGGCGTCGATCTGGCGATGCCAGTCCTCGGGCTTGGTCTCCATGAAGCGCCGCCGTATCGCCAGTCCGGCGTTGTTGATCAGGATATTGAGGCCGCCGAAATCCTTGACGATATCATCGACCATCGCTTTGACCGCGGCAAAGTCGGCCACGTCGGTCTGATAAGCTTTGGCCTTGCCGCCCTTCGCCGTGATCTCGGTGACCAGCGCATCGGCTTCCTCGGGTGAGCCGCAGTAATTGACGGCGACGTTGGCGCCTTCTTTGGCGAGGCTCAGCGCGACTTCGCTGCCGACGCCGCTGGTGGCGCCCGTCACCAAAGCGATCTTGTCTTTCAGTCCGAGATCCATGTTCGTTCTTTCACAGTTTGGCTTTCGCCCGTGCCGCTTCGATGAGGCGGAACAGGCGTTCCGGCGTTACCGGGAGTTCGTTGATTTCAATTCCAAGCGGCGCGAGCGCGTCAGCAAGCGCGTTGGCGAGCGCCGCCGGCGCGCCGATGGTGCCGCCTTCGCCCATGCCGCGAAAGCCGCCCAGCGTGGTCGGCGAGACGCTTTCCAGATGGGCCAGTTGCATGGGCGGGATTTCGCAGGCCGACGGCACGAGATAATCGACCAGGCTCGCGGTGTTGAGCTGGCCTTGTTCGTCATAGACGACTTCTTCGTAAAGCGCGGCGCCGATGCCCTGCGCGACGCCGCCGTGAACCTGTCCGTCGACGATCAGTGGATTGACCAGCCGTCCGCAATCCTCGGCGACAGCGAAGCGTTCGATGCAGATTTCATAGGTTTCCGAATCGATCTCCACCATGGCGATGTGTGTTGCCGAGGTCGTGGTGCCGAACACCGGATCGTAGGTCTTGGTGGCGGCGAGCTCGTCGCGCGCTTCCGGCGGCAGCCGCTCCGTTTCCGCATAGACGGCGCGCGCGACCTCGCCGAACGTCACGGAGCGGTCGGTGCCGGCGACGCTAACTTTTCCATGCGCGGCGACAAGGTCGGCGGCCGCCGCCTCGAGAAGGTGCGAAGCCGCATTAAGGAGCTTCTCGCGCACCGCTTGCGCCGCCAGCGTCGCCGCGCCGCCGGCGAGCACCATGCTGCGGCTGGCATAGGTGCCGGTACTCTCGGGGACGGCGGCGCTGTCGCCCTGCAGGATACGCACATCCTCGAAACGGGCGCCGAGATGTTCGGCCACGACTTGGGCGAGCGTGGTCTCCAGGCCTTGGCCGTGCGACGCTATGCCGAACGCCGCGGTGACCGCGCCGCCGGAATCGATGCGGACGATGGCCGTTTCGGTGCCGGTCGCGATCGGCATGCCGGGAGCAACGGAGATGCGCGAGCCGATGCCGGTCAATTCCGCGTAACACGCGATACCGATGCCCACCCAGCGGCCGGCGGCGCGCCTCTCCTTCTGCTTGGCAAGCAGATGATCGTAGCCGATCGCGGCGCAAGCGGCGTGCAGGCATTCCTGAAAGCCCGATTTGTCCCAGACAATCCCGGAAGCGACTTTGTAGGGCAGCTCGTCGGTGCCGATGAGGTTTCGCAGCCGGACCTCCTTGGCGTCGATCCCGATTTTCGCCGCCGCCAAATCCATCAGCCGTTCCATGACGAAGGTCGAAATCGGCCGACCGACGCCGCGGTAAGGGCCGGTCGGCGCCTTCGAGGTCGCCACCGCCTGCACGCGGCCGCGGTAGTTCGCAACGCGATAGGGGCCGGGAAGAAAGCTGACCACCTGCACGGGCTCGAGCGCCGCCGTCCAAGGATAAATCGAGTAGGCGCCGACGTCGCCGATAACATCCGCGCGCAACGCCAGCACCCGGCCTTCGTTATCGAGCGCGAGTTCGGCGTCGACGATCTCGTCAAATCCTTGGCTGCTGGCGGTGAGGTCTTCCATGCGGTCGCTGGTCCACTTGACCGGCTGCGCCAGCCGCCGCGCCGCGGCGCTGACGAAAATCTCCTCCGGGTAGAGCGAACCCTTGCCGCCAAAACCGCCACCGACATCGGATGCGGCAACGCGAATTTGGTTGCTGGAAATATCGAACGCCAACGCCAACGCGTCGCGCACGATGCCCGGCACTTGCGTGGCGGAATGCAGCGTCAGCGCCCCGTCGTTATCCCACGCGGCGAGACAGGCGCGCGGCTCGATCGCCACCGCGGTCTTGCGGCGCATGCGGAATCTGCCTGCGACCGTTACCGGCGCGGCGGCCAGCGCCGCGTCGACGTCGCCGCGCTTGAACTCGCGGGTTAGCAGCACGTTGGTGCCGGCTTCCTCATGCAACAGCGGCGCTCCGGCGCGTATTGCCTGTTCCGGATCGATGACGACGGGCAGCGGCTCGTAATCGATGGCGACGAGCTCGAGCGCATCCTCGGCGTGATAGCGGCTTTCGGCGACAATGCCGACGACCGGCTCGCCGACATAGCGCACCTTGCCGCGTGCCAGCGGCACAATCGGTGTCGCGTAATAATCCTTCATACGCGAGGTCGCGAACACTGGCTTGACCGCGGTGCTCAAATCCTCGGCCGTGTACACGGCGACGACGCCCGGCGCGGCGCGCGCCGCCGAGCAGTCGATCCGCACAATGCGCGCATGCGACTGATCGCTCCGTCGGAAGGCAACGTGCAGCACGCCTACCGGCTGGCGGTCGTCGGTATAGGCGCCGCGCCCGGTGAGCAGGCGCGGGTCTTCGGTGCGCTTGATGCGGGCGCCGACAATCTTCGGCCGGGCGTGGATTTCGTCCACGTCACTCATAGGCATCGGCGCCCTTGCGCAAGGTGGCCCATTGCGCGTCGTCGTGGCCGCACAGCACCGTAGCGCCGCGCGCCTCGATGTGCCTGACCTCGGCGAGCGACTTGACCAGAGCGTCGGCGTTCCAGGTATTGCGGGGAATGACGCCGGTATCGAGCGTTGCGCGCAGACTGACGGTGTCGGAGGCCAGCAGGAACGTCCCGGACTCTTCCAGCGCGACCAGTATGCCGCACGAGCCCGGCGTATGGCCGGGCAGCGGGATCACCACGATGCGGCCATCGCCGAACAGATCGCGCTCGCCGTCGAGCGTTTCGGTCGGTGCGGATTGCTCCCACTCGGCGGCGACATAGCCGGCCTTGTCGGCGCCCGGCGCCCGCGCCGCCTCGACCTCTTTGGCCTGGATGACGAACGTGGCGCGTTTAAAGAAGGTGTTGCAGCCGCAATGGTCGGGATGCAGATGCGAGCACACGACCACGTCGATGTCGTCGCATTGTAGGCCGATACCGGCGAGTGCGTTGACGACGTTGTCGCCGGGCCGCATGGCCGGCATCATGACCTTGGCGAGACCGCCCCAACGGGCTTCCGCGTTTTCCGCCACGGTCGGATGACAGCCGGTATCGAACAGGACGTTGCCCTGGCTGTGGCGCAACAGGATGCAGGATACCGGCACGCCCATGGTTTCGCCGCGCACGGCGTTGGCGTCGTATATCGTTTTGCGCACGCGCAGACGGCCGCCGGACATGACGTGCATTTTCATCGGACGTCTCCGAATTTGCCGACCACGGCGCGGATCGCCTTGACGATGTGCTCGTAGCCGGTGCAGCGGCACAGATTGCCGGACAGGCCTTCGCGGATGTCGTCATCGGTGGCAAGGGAATATTTTTTGATAAGGTCGGTAGCCGTCATCAGCATGCCCGGCGTGCAGAAGCCGCACTGCAACGCGTGATGCGCGTGAAACGATTCCTGCAACGCGTTCATCCGCCCGATACTGCCGAGACTTTCCACCGTTTCGACGCTGCGGCCGTGAACCTGCACCGCGAACATCAGGCATGAACGCACGCTGTCGCCGTCGACGAGCACGGTGCAGGCGCCGCAGACGCCGTGCTCGCAGCCGACATGGGTGCCGGTCAGGCCGACTATCTGCCGCAGGAAATCGGCAAGCAGCAGCCGCGGCTCTACGGCCGCTTGCTGGGATTCGCCGTTGACGGTCACCGTGATTTTGTGCGTCTTGTTCATGCGGCGCTCGCGGTAGCGCGACGCCAGGCGGCGGCGAGTGCCCGGCCCGTGAGCACGCCGGCGAGATGCCGTCGGTAATCCGCCGAGGCATGCAGGTCGGTCTCGGGCTCGATGGCGGCGCGGATGCCGCCGATCGCGCGGCTGGTCAGATCCGGTTCGAGCGCATGGCCGACCAGCAGGGCTTCGGCCGCCGCGGCACGTAACGCGGTCGGGCCGACGCCGGTGAGAGCAATGCGGGCTTGCGCGACCGCGCCCGCTACGACCGTCAATGTGACCGCCACCGCGGCCAGTGCGAAATCGCCGCGGCGGCGCGCGACCTCCGCGAAGCCCCAGCCGGTCTGCGGCGGCAATTTCGGCAGCGCGATCTCGGTGACGATGTCGCCGCCGGCGAGATCCACCGTCAGCGCGTCCAGGAAAAAGTCGCGCGCGACGACCATCCGCTTGCCGGAGGCCGAAGCGATGTGAAGCTCGGCGTCGAGCAATAGCGCCAGCATCGGCAGTTCGGCAGCCGGATCGCCGTGCGACAGGCTGCCACCGATGGTGCCGCGGTTGCGGATCGCCAAATGGGCCACATGGGTCATGGCGCAGGACAGGACCGGCAAGTGCCGGGCAATGACCGGCGACGTCTCGAGCTGATGGTGGCGCGTCAGCGCGCCGACGCGAATGTCGTTCTCGGTCTCGGCGATGAAGGCCAGGCCGGGGATGCGATTGATGTCCACGAGAATCGACGGCCGCAACAGGCGGAAATTGAGCATCGGAACGAGGCTCTGCCCGCCGGCGATGATCTTGGCGTCGGCGCCGGCCGCGGCCAATGCCGTAACCGCCATGTCGAGGCTGTCGGCGGCGATATAGTCGAAGGACGCAGGCTTCATCAGTCAGCTATCGAGCAGCGCCGCGCCGCGCGTCCCGATACTCGATGCTCGGCATCATGTTCGGAGGATCCGAAAACAATTCCAGTCTTCGGCGCGCTCGAAAAATCGATGATGTGCACGACTAGCTTCTCCCCACGGCATGATGAGCCGTTGCGGGCGACTTTACGCGCCGCCTCCTTCGTTTAGCGTAAGGTAGTTTGCCTTTGATGCAACCGTTTGATTTGACGGCCGATCACGCTCAATGGTGGTCAAGCCGCCGGCTGTTTTCGGGGCGCGGTACCGATTCGATCGGGGAGATCATCCGCCCGCCGACCGCGCGAATCCACCGAAACCCGCAATTAAGCGCAACGTGGTACGGCCGCAGGGAACCGCTTTCCCGCTCTTGCGGATTATCCCAGATACCGCTAAATAGGCGTGATCGAGTTTTCGGGCCGAACGACTAGGCCACGCAGCGACAACGCGCCTGACTGACGATCTTTCACCAAAATCTCGAGCGAACCGGGCCGTGCATCTTGCGCGGCTCATATCTTGATTCCTAAGCAGGAGTGTCCCGTGAGCAACGGAACTGTGAAGTGGTTCAACGCGCAGAAGGGTTACGGGTTCATCCAGCCCGACGGTGGCGGCAAGGATGTCTTCGTCCACATCAGCGCCGTTGAGCGCGCCGGGTTGCGCGAGCTGAGAGAAGGCCAGAAAGTCGCGTTCGAGGTCGTCGTGGACCGCAAGACCGGCAAATCGGCCGCCGAGAATCTGAAGACCGTCTGACGAAAAGGCGAGACCGCAGCGGCGGTCTCGCTACACGTTCGATCTCGTCTCTTATGGCAGTCCGGCCGGCTATTTGTAATAGCCGACGCCGCAGCCTTGGTCGCCGACCCGCGTCACAAAGGATTCCTTTGGCACGGGCTCGGTCGTTCCGGGCCTCGGGTAGCTATATTGCACCGTGACGACGCTTCCCGGCGCCGAGTTCTTGATTGCATCGAAGACTCTCTGTCCGAACGGGTCGTCCTTGAGCTTCAAGGCGCGGGCGTCCGTGCCCATCAGGGCCGGATTCGGGGTCGCCGTGAATTTGCCGTCGGCCATGTTGGTGCAGAAGACGTAGAGGTCGCGGTCGTGGAATTGCTTGTTGGTCTTGTCGTTGAATTCGGCGAGCGCCGTGGCTTCATTGGCCTTGATCGCGGCAACCGCGCGCTCGAGCATGGCTTTGGCTTCCGCCGCCGTGCCGGATTGCTGAGCGCCGGCGAAGCCAACGCTCCATAACAATGTCAACGCCGCTAATGCGGACGCAAACAAGTTCCTGCTCATGACGTTTCCCCTGTGATGCACCGCCTCTCAACGGGCAGTTGTTGATGCTCGCAACTTATAGCCCAGCTTCCTGGCTCTCGGAAGTCGGGGCGCACCGCGCTGAGGTGGTGCGCGACCGCGGTCCTGGAGTAAGATAAATTGTGATCACCGCCCGCCATTTCTCTTGGTCATGGCAAGGCCGCGAGGTCGGGCTCGGGCTCGACGAGGCTGGCGCGGGGCCGCTCGTTGTGCTGTTGCCGGCCTTAAGCTCGATTTCAAGCCGCGGCGAGATGCGCCCGCTCATGGAACTGCTGGCGCGTGATTTCCGCGTCGTCGCCGTCGATTGGCCCGGCTTCGGCACGCAGCCGCGACCTTCAATGCGCTGGACGCCCGATGCCTTGTCGGCGTTCGTGCAGTATCTCTTTCAATCGCTCATTACCGAGCCCGCGCCGCGCGTCGTCGCCGCCGGGCACGCCGCCACTTATGTGCTGCACCACGCGGCTCGTCATCCCGGTGCGCTGGATCGTATCGTTCTCATCGCTCCGACTTGGCGCGGGCCGCTGCCGACCATGGCCGGCGGCAATCATCCGTTCTTCGCCAAGATCAGGCGCGCCGTCGAGGCGCCTTTGATTGGTCCGCTGCTTTATCGCCTCAACGTCAACGATTTTGTGGTGCGCAAAATGGTTGCCGGTCACGTCTACAGCGATCCGGCGTCGTTGAGCGGAGCGCGAATGGCGGACAAGCGAAAGGTCGTCGCGGCGCCGGGAGCGCGTTTCGCCTCGGCGGCGTTCGTGACCGGCGGCTTGGATCGGATGGCGACAAGAGAGGATTTCCTGGCGCTTGCCGCGCGGACCAGTTCGCCGCTTTTGCTCGTCTACGGCGCCGAGACGCCGCCGCGGTCGCGCGCCGAGATGGAGGCCTTGGCGGCGCTGCCCGGCGTCCGCACCGAGCGATTGCTGCGCGGCAAGCTCTCTGTACACGAAGAATTTCCCGATGACGTTTACGCCGCCATAAAACCTTTCTTCGCCGAATAATCGACCCGCAACTGCAAGGCTGACAGCCGGTCAGTGCGCCGCCGGCAAGCCGGGAATTGCGACGCCGAGCGTTTGCGCGATCAGGAAGGAGTTAAGACTGAGCACCACGATCGTCGCGGCCACGGCCGCAGCGCGGGTAAGCCGGCCATTGGTGAAGACGCCCATGATGTCGCGGCGGCCGGTGAAGATCAGCAGCGCGATCATCGGCAGCGGCAGCGCAATACTGAGCACGACCTGGCTGATCACGAGCGCGTTCGTCGCGTTGGCGCCGAGGCCGACGACGACGAAGGCCGGCAGCATCGTCACCAGCCGGCGCACCCAAATCGGGATGCGGAAACCAATGAAGCCCTGCATGATCATCTGGCCAGCCATGGTTCCGACCGTCGAGGCCGATATCCCCGAGACAATGAGGGAGAGCAGAAACACTCCCGCCGCTCCGATGCCAAGGAGCGGCGTCAGCGTGCGATAGGCAGTCTCGATCTGCGCGACCTCGGGATGGCCGGCGTGGAACGCGCCCGATGCCATCATCACCATGGCCATGTTGACGAGGCCGGCGACCGTGAGCGCGAGGATCACTTCCTGGTTGGAGAAGCGCAGCACCCTGCGCCGCTCGCTGTCGTCGCGAACCGGCATCCGCGCCTGCGTCAGGCCGGAATGCAGATAAATCGCATGCGGCATGACGGTGGCGCCGATGATGCCGACGGCCAGCAGCAGAGCCTCCGCGTCGGCGAGCTGCGGCGTGAAGGTGTGGAACGCCGCCGCGGCCCAATCGACGGGGACGATGAATATCTCGATGAGGTAGCAAAGGCCGATCACGCTCACCATGGCGCCGATGATCAGCTCCAATGGCCGGAAGCCGAAGCTTTCGAACATCAAGAGGCCGTAGGTCACGATCGCGGTAATGACCATCCCGGCCAACAGCGGCATCTGAAACAGCAGAGAAAGTCCGATGGCGCCCCCAAGGAACTCGGCGAGATCGGTCGCCATGGCGGCGATCTCGCTGACGATCCACATCGCCCAAACGACCGGCCGCGGAAAATGATCGCGGCACAATTCGGCGAGGTTGCGGCCGGTAACGATGCCGAGCTTGGCCGACAGGGCCTGGAACAGCATCGCGATCACGTTGGCGAGCAACACCACCCAGAGCAGCCCGTAGCCGTACTTTGCCCCGGCCTGGATGTTGGTGGCGAAGTTCCCCGGGTCCATATAGGCGATCGAGGCGATCACCGCAGGCCCGGCGAAGGCCCAGTAGGCCGGCAAACCGCCGCGTTGCCCGGCCAAGACCTGGCGCGCCGTGGCGACAGTACGTTCCGACAGCGACCGCTTCCGTCGATCGGTCAAATTGGCCATGTCGAGGTGCATAAAGCACTAACCAGAAAGTGTAGCACTAGTTACATTATAAGTACGTAGCGCCTTAGCGTCAACCACTACACAATATAGCATGTGCTATACTTTTGACGTGGTCATAAAAATATGATCTCAGGTTGTGACGATCGGCCCGAGTCGAGGAGCGTTTCGAGATCATGACATTGGCGGTGTCGCATACCGTGAAGCGAAAGCCGGATCGCGCCATGGGCAAGCTCCCGGCGGAAGGAACCCAGGCGCGCCGCTTTGGCAAGACGCGCTCGGCGCAGTCAACCGCGTTGCTGGAGGATTACGTCGAGCTGATCGCCGACCTCCTGACCAGTGCAGGAGAGGCGCGGCCGACGGATATTGCCCGGCGGCTTGGCGTCTCCCACGCCACCGCCGTCAAGACGATCTCGCGCTTGAAGCGCGCCGGGTTGGCGACCGCACGCCCTTATCGCGGGGTATTTTTGACCGAGAAGGGCCAGGCGCTCGCCGACCGTGTGCGCGTGCGTCACCGCCTGGTCGTGGATGTCCTGTGTGCGCTCGGCGTTCCGACCGAGGCGGCCGAGGCGGATGCCGAGGGCATAGAACACTACGTCTCGGAAGTGACGCTGAAGGCGTTTGCGCACTTCCTCAAGTTGCGGGAGTGAGCGGCAAGCGGGTTACGCGGCGTGGTCCGTCAGCGCGTCGACGATGTGGTCGACGATTTCTTCGACCAGCGCCTTGTCGTCGCCTTCACCCATGACACGGATCACCGGCTCGGTTCCCGACGGCCGGATGACCAGGCGGCCGTGACCGTTCAGGCGCTGTTCGGCATCCTCGATCGCCGAACGGACTTCGGAATTCTCCAGCGGCTTGCCGCTGCGGTAGCGCACGTTCTTGAGCACCTGCGGCAGCGGGGTGAAGCGGTGACAGACCTGCGACACCGGCTTGTTCTGCTTCTTCACCACCGCCAGCACCTGCAGCGCGGCGACAAAGCCGTCGCCGGTCGTGGTGTAATCGGACAGGATGATATGGCCGGAAGGCTCGCCGCCGACATTGTAACCGTGCTCGCGCATGTGTTCGAGCACGTAGCGGTCGCCGACCGGCGTTCGCACCAGCGACAGCTGCAGCGATTGCAGATGCCGCTCAAGACCGAGATTCGACATCACGGTGGCGACGATGCCCGGCTTGGTCAATAGTCCGTCGTCGCGCCAGCTTTCGGCGATCACCGCCAGCAGCTGGTCGCCGTCAATCAGGTGGCCTTGCTCATCGGCGATGACGACGCGGTCGCCGTCGCCGTCGAGCGCGATGCCGATATCGGCGCGCATCTCGCGCACCTTGCGGCAGAGCGCCTCGGGCGCGGTGGAACCGCAGTCGAGGTTGATGTTGAAGCCGTCCGGCTCGACCCCGATCGCGATGACGTCGGCGCCGAGCTCCCACAGCGCCGCCGGCGCCACCCGATAGCCCGCACCCTGGGCGCAGTCGATGACGACGCGCAGGCCTTCGAGCGAGAGGTTGCGCGGCAGCGTACGCTTGGCGAATTCGATGTAGCGGTCGTGGACGCCGTCGATACGCTTGGCGCGGCCAAGTTCGCGGCTTTTGGCCAGGCGCTTGGTCATATCGCTGTCGATCAGACTTTCGATCTGGTGCTCAACCTCGTCCGACAGCTTGTAGCCGTCCGGCCCGAACAGCTTGATACCGTTATCGTCGAAGGGATTGTGCGACGCGGAGATCATGACGCCGAGATCGGCCCGCATCGAGCGGGTGAGCATGGCAACGGCGGGAGTCGGCATCGGCCCAAGCTGCAGCACGTCCATGCCGACGGAGGTGAAACCGGCGATCAACGCGGTCTCGATCATGTAGCCGGAGAGCCGGGTATCCTTGCCGATCACGACGCGGTGGCGATCATCGCCGGCGCGGCGGAAGACGACGCCGGTCGCCTGTCCCACCTTGAGCGCCAATTCCGGCGTGATCACGCCATTGGCGCGGCCGCGAATGCCGTCGGTGCCAAAATACTTGCGCGCCATGTTCCCCGCCGCCCCCTGCCTTTGCAGCGCGATATTAACCCGTTCCGCGTGACATCCGCCTCAAAAAATATTCAGTAATCTTACTGTCCGCAGTAGGGCTTTCTCCACCACACCGTCGTCAAAACGTGCATTAAGTCAAGGACATGCGCGGCCACCGGGCGTGCAGATGCGAGGAATCGGCGTTTTCCTCGGCCTAGGGCTTGCGTTTATCGTGGGCGCTACGCGGCGGTTGGGTGACGGCAACCGGGTCGGAACCGGCGAATGTGTCCTCCAGCCCGCGGTCGAGGCTCTCGTCAAGCTTCTGCCTGCACCTTATCTGTCCGTTCGCGGTCTTTGCCGGCTTCCTTCGTGTCCTGCTCGCGGAAGCGCGGTGGTCCGGTGGTTGCGACCGAGTGATGTTCGATTTGTCCATCATGGTCTTGGTCCTGACGCGCGTTTGTCCCCCTTTGGCGCCGTAACGCTCCCGCAGCGGTCAGCGTTCCTTGCGGCGGTCGAGAACGTCGGCTGAGAGCGGCGGGCGAGTTTGTGCTATCGAGGAGTGCTGAACCCGGGAATTGCCAGCCATGAAAACCATGACCTGCATCGAGGACCTGCGGCAAACCGCCCGCCGCCGGGTGCCGCGCGCGTTCT
Source organism: Xanthobacteraceae bacterium (assembly GCA_049284935.1). Classification (GTDB taxonomy): domain Bacteria; phylum Pseudomonadota; class Alphaproteobacteria; order Rhizobiales; family Xanthobacteraceae; genus BOG-931. The sequence goes on along the minus strand of JBAPYW010000086.1, from coordinate 32,190 downwards.
TCGAATATGCCGAAGGCGGCTCCTACGCCGAGCAAACGCTCAACGCCAACCGCGCCGATCTCGAGGCCATCAAACTGCGCCAGCGCATTCTCGTCGACGTGTCCAATCGCAGCACCCACACCACGATCCTCGGCGAGCCGGTCTCTTTGCCGCTGGCGCTGGCGCCGGTCGGGCTTTGCGGGATGCAGCACGGCGACGGCGAGATTCTGGCCTGCCGCGCCGCGCAGGAAGCCGGCGTCCCGTTCTGCCTTTCGACCATGTCGATCTGCTCGATCGAGGATGTCGCGCAAGCCGTCGACAAGCCGTTCTGGTTCCAGCTCTACGTCATGAAGGACCGCGGCTTCGTGCGCGCCCTGATCGAGCGGGCGATCGCGGCCAAATGCAGCGCGCTGATGCTCACGGTCGACCTGCAGGTCCTCGGCCAGCGCCACCGCGATATCAAGAACGGCATGACCGTTCCGCCGGAGCTGCGCATCAGGAATCTCATCGATATCGCCAGCAAACCAACCTGGGCTCTCAGCATCGCCCGCGGCAAGCGCAGGACCTTCGGCAATCTCGCCGGCCATATCCGCGGCATGGAGAATGTCAATTCACTGTCATACTGGATCGCCGGCCAGTTCGACGAGACGCTGAGCTGGAAGGATGTCGAGTGGATCGCCGGCATTTGGCCCGGAAAACTCATCCTCAAAGGCATCCTCGATGTCGAGGATGCGCGGGCGGCGGCGAAGACCGGCGCGGCGGCGCTAGTGGTGTCGAATCACGGCGGGCGCCAGCTCGACGGTGCGCCGTCCTCGATCTCGGCGCTGCCGCCCATCGTCGATGCGGTCGGATCGTCGATCGAGATCCTGTTCGACGGCGGCGTCCGTTCCGGCCAGGACATGATGCGCGCGATCGCGCTCGGCGCGCACGCTTGCCTGAGCGGTCGCGCCTATATCTATGGGCTTGGCGCCGGCGGACAGGCCGGCGTCGCCCGCGCGATCGAGATCATGCTCAACGAACTCAGCGTCAGCATGGCGCTGACCGGCGTCACCAGCATCGACAAAATCGATCGCAGCGTGATCACGGAGATGTAAGTCAAAGTTGTCGAGCGAATGCGCGGCGGGGAGGATTAAATGGGAACGTCTTATTCTTCCTTATAGCCATAGGCCTGCGCATTGCCGGTCGCGCCGTAATATTTGTACGGCAGGAATTTCCCCGACATGGTGAGCTTGACGCGGTCGCCCTTGGGGTCGGTCTGGCGCTCCATCAGCAGATCGAAATCGATCGCCGACATGATGCCGTCGCCGAACTCCTCCTCGATCAGTGCTTTCAGCGCCGGGCCGTTGACCATCACTAATTCGTAGAAGCGGTAGATCAGCGGGTCGGTCGGCGGCATCGCGGTGCCGCGGTGCGGCACCTCGTTCAGCAGCGCCTGTTCGCTCTTGCTCAGCCCGAACAGTTCGGCAGCCTTCGCCGCCTGCGGCTTCGTCAGCTTCATCTGGCCCAGGATCGCGCCGGTGATCAACAGCGGCGACATGCCGCCGATCTCGGCGCAGATGTGTTTCCAGCTCCAGCCCTTCTCGCGCTTGATGCCGAGCAGCTTCTCGGTGAGTTCGGCTCGCGTCATGGACAATCTCCTCTCGCTTTGCGTGCGGCTTGATTGATTGCCGGCGGCAGCGAGAGAAGCAAGTGCCGTGCCAAGCGACCGGGGCTCCGGTCGGCGCGATCGCCGAGATGGAAGTTGTCGAGCCGCTCACATGGGCGGATCGACACCCCTGCTGTTGATTATGATCACGCCGGCTTCGACCGCGCCATCAGGCAGCTTTTTCCCCCTCGGCACGAAGAACTTCTCACCCGCCTTGATGTCGGCCACGGTCGCCGGAACAAACATGACGACCTCGACATTCGCCGGCACGATGATCGTCTTCTCACCGTCCTTGTATTTCATAACTAATGTTTGGCTATCGTTGCTGACGACCTGGCTCTCGATATTGCCATTGGTCATCGTGCTGTTCGGCATCAGATCCCAGGGGTAGTGGCCTTCGCCGGTTCCGCGCATCGCTTCCGGGAAGATGTGGATTTCCACGGCCTTCTGCCCACCATCCGGCTGCGGCATGGCCGTGATGCCGACGAAGACTCCTTGCTTGACGTCGGCGAGCGACTTTTTGTCGAGCGTGAGCACGCGCGCGTCGTCTGCGAGCTTGACCCGCACCATCGCGCCATCGCGCGCTTTCACGGACAAGGTGTTGCCGTCCACGCTATCGATTACGCCGCGCACGCGCACGGGCGCTTGCGCTGCCGCCATCGAGGCTGCAAACAATAGAACGAAGGCGCTTACGGCAACTGTCCTGCGGATCATCGTTGTCATGTCGTCCTCCCGATAGCTTCAACCGGCAGCAGACAGAGTAGCGAATGTAATTTGCCGGACACGAACACAACTACGCCGCTGCAAACACAACTACGTGAAAGGTCCGCGTTTTGCGGCGAAGGGGTTGAGGTCGGCTTCAATCAATGCCCGCAGTTCCGCTGTCACTGTGGGCGTCGTGCCGAACCACAGCGCAAAGCCGCGCACGGCCTGATGCAGCAGCATGCCGAGCCCGTCGGCGGTGCGCAGAGCACGAGCCTGTGCGGCGGCGATAAGCGGCGTGCGCGCCGGGACATAGACCAGATCGGCGACGACGGCGTGACCCGGCAGCCGCGCCAGATCGACCGGCAGTGCAGGCTGCCCCTGCATGCCGAGCGTCGTGGCGTTGACCAAGAGTGCCGCGTCGCCCAGCGCCGCGTTCAACTCCTCCCAGCGCACGATCTGCACGCGCGCGCCGAATTGTTGGCGCAAAGCCTCGGCGCGGCCTTGCGTGCGGTTGATGAGCACGATTTGCTCGACGCCGCGCGTGACGAGGCCGTAGATAACGGCGCGCGCCGCGCCGCCGGCGCCAAGCACGACCGCCTTGCCGGGGCGGCGATCCCAACGCGGCGCGCAGGCATCGAGATTGTCCAAAAAGCCTTCAACGTCGGTATTGGTCGCGCGCAGCACGCCGGCGTCGAGCCACAACGTATTGGCGGCGCCGACTGCAAGGGCGCGTTCGTCAGGTTGTGACAGCGCCAGCGCGGCTTCCTTGTGCGGCAAGGTCACATTGGCGCCGACATAGCCGCGCGCCGCCAGCGATCCGATAAACGCCGCGAATTCTGCCGGCGGCACCGCCTCGCGCCGGTATGGGCCGGCGACGCCGTACTGCTTGAGCCAGTAATTGTGGATCAGCGGCGAACGCGAATGCTCGACTGGCCAGCCGATCACGCACGCCGCGCGGAGGGTGTTGGTCGCTTGTCCGCAAGCCATTCGACGTCACCCGGTGCGATCGCGGTGGGAGATTTCGACGACGCGGGCGCGCGCGGCGAGCGCGTCGACCAGCGCGTCGGCCTTGGCCTTGTTCGCGGCGTCGAGATTGGCATCCCATTCGTCGAGCAGATAGACCTGGGCGTCGGTCGCGTTGACGATCTCCTCCAGTGATTTGAGCTGCCGTTCTCCGGTCGAAAAGCCGAGCTTCTTGTCCGCCGTTTCGCTGGCGATCGCCTCGTCCTCGTGCTCGCCTTCGACGTCGACGGGCACCACGCCGCCGGCGAACTGAAACGCCAGCCGGTCCGACGCCGGCCAATAAAAGGCGTGCCGGCGCATCTCGGTCTTCAGACTCGCCAGCAGCGAGGATTTGCCGGTGGCGTTGCCGCCGCGAACGTTGATGCGCCCGGTCGGCCGCGCTTGCACGATGCGCAGCGCGTCGTTCACCGAGGAAACGACGTTGGCGTCGGCGCCTTCGCGGAGCACCAGCCGATCGAATTTGATGCGATTGTCGAACGACTCGTCGGGTTGCGGCAGCATGTTGGCGGCGACGCCGCCGAACCGCGTCCAGACGGCGATGACATCGTTCCAGCCGCTGGCGAGCAGATGCAGCTCGTAGGTCATCTCGATCTGCCGCGGCAGCGTGGTCGCCAGCGCGATCAGCAATACGGTATCGCCGGCATTGTTTACGGCGACCACCGTGATGGCGACGAAGACGATGGCGAGACTGACGATGCCGCTCATCGCGCTCATGCCTTCGCGCGCGACGATGGCGCGGATCTGGGCGGTCAACGCTTGGCGCAGCCGGCTCTTGAAGCCGGCGAGCCAGAGCCGCAGATTGTAGCGGTTGCCGCTGAAGATGTTGTCCCACGCGGTATAGCCCTGCGCGGTGATACGGTTGTTCATGCGCTGGTTTTCGAGATAGGTGCGTGCGATCGGCCCTTGCAGCGCCCATTGCATCAGCAACAGGGCGGCGAACGCGCCGATATAGGCGAACGGCAGGCTGAGGTCGATTTCGGCGCCCAGCACGACGGCGTTGAAAACCAGCCCGAGCAACAGCTTCAGCGTGAACTCGAGCTCATACATCAAATTAAAGAAGCACTGGAACGTCTCGCCGGTGAGGAACGGCTCGACCTGCTCGCGCGCCGGTTTGTCGCCGAACAGCTTGACCTTGCCGCGGTTCTCGCGCGCGAAGCGCAGCATGAACTTGCCGAAGCCGCGATAGCCGGCCCGTTCGGCGAACATCCAGCTGATGACGCCCGCGATATAGGAGGCCGATTGCGCCGCAAGGATCAAGATGAGATCGGTGAGCAGAAACTCGCCGACGGCGACCTTGCGCGCGGCATTGATGACGAGCCAGGTCGTCGCCGCGGCGAGCATCGCTTCGGCCACCATCAGCACCAGCATCCCGAACAGCGCCGGCGACAGCAGATAGCTCGCCAGCTCCACGCGTGAAATCTGCTTCTGTGTCATGGCATTCCGGGAAAAACGCAGGTGCGCGGTGCCGACTCGCTCGCCAACGGCATCCTAGTCCGGCCGATTCGAAGTTGCTAAACCTACCCGCCAAAAGTCCAGCAGAGTCGCATAGAAACCGCAATGATTTCAGTATCTTGATGGACTTATGCCGGCGCGGCGCGCTGCCGCGTCAGTTCAGTTTCCAGCCGGTTGATATTGTCGAATAGCCGCGCCGTCGCCAGCCGCAGGAAATAGAAGCCGAATGTTGGATTCTGGTAATAGAGCTGCTCGACCTGCTCGTAAGTGATCGACAGGACTTTGCCGTTTTCGACGCATTCCAGCGTTGCCGTGCGCCGATTGTCGGGCGCCAGCATCGCCAGTTCCCCGACCACCTGGCCGGGCTCGATCTCGATGCCGATCTCGGTAAGAACATAGCGGCCGGTCACGGCGCAGAACATCTCGTCCGCAGGCTCGCCTTTGGCGAACAGAATGTTGCCCTTGCTGAAGTGACGCTCCGTCATGAACGGCTTGAGCCAGTCCAGCGATGGCTTGCCGCGGATCGCCTCGCGCACGTTCCGGATCAGGACGATCATCTGATAGAGCCGATAACCGTTCATCGGCAGCGCCAGGGCCTGCATCGCCATGGGAAACCATGAGTGCGACACGGCGAAGACGGTGATCAGGAAGCAATTCGCGACGATCGCGAGCACACGCAACGGCACCATCGTTTTCGTCGAAGCCGTGGCCACAATGAACAGCGATGCGCCGCTGGTGAAAAATTCAGTCCAATGCATGATCGCCCTCCGCGCCTCGGCGTCGTCCCTGCGACGACGAGGGTAACAAACCAGACCGGAAAGGAGCGCCGGTCAACCGCCAATCTCCGGTACGATGACCGGAGCCGACCTGCGCGGAGTGATTTATCACTCCGCCGACACCGATTTCTGCAAGCGCAATAACGCGGGGGAGGATGAAAAGTATCTCCTTCTCGCGGCGCGATGTGCGCCATCACCTCTCCCCACCGGGGAGAGGTAAACATAAAATCTCATTCTCGCGACGCGCTCCGCGCCCGAGGCGTGCCATACAACGCGTCGATCACGCCGCCGAGCATCACTGCGTCACGCCTGAGCCGGCGGTGGAACCGGTTTTTGGCTCGATCATGCTCTGCGTCAGTAGCCGGGGTTGAGCGCAGCAAAACCCGGGATGGACCTTTCAAGCTTCACGATCGTCCCCGGGTTTCGTTTCACTCAACCCGGGTTACAAAGAACAACAAACAAAAAGGAAGCAGAACGCCGCCAAGCGCATGTCTTCCGATGGTCCGCACCGCAGACAAGTTTGCGCAGTCTGCGTAAACCATCTGCTTCGGGCGCGGCTCGCGCTGATCGCAGCGCGCTCGCCTGACGGCGTTCCACCGCGGTACTTGCGGCAGCGAGCCAACGCCGCCGCTCAGCTCCAGAACGCGCTTCCTGGGACGCGGTTATCGGCGGGCGTTATCCGCCGTCCCCTATCCCAGTCCAGCGACAAAGTCGCAGACCGGTCATCATGCCGGCCGGGCGTCTTCCCGTTAGCCGCCCGGGAGCGGAGGTGACGAGCCCCTGCCCGCGGGAACCGCTCCTGCCCCGTCGGCCGGAGTCAGCCGGCCGACGTCCTTAGGTGGGCAAGATTCGCAATGATGTAACGTAAACGGAGACGAATGTCAAGGGGGGTGGTCACTGTAGAAGGGACCATTTTCTCGGTCGCGCGACATGATAAAGTTTCGCTGGCAGCGGCGTTGGCGCTGCCGCCATCTCAAGGACTTGCCCGTGCCGGACAAATCGACCGATCTCATCACAGAGCTTGCGCTGGCCAACCGCATCCTCGCCCATGAAGGCGTGCTCGATGCGTTCGGTCACGTCAGCGTGCGCCATCCGGCCAATCCGAGCCGTTATCTCCTGTCACGCTCGCGCTCACCGCTCCTGGTCGAGCCTGACGATATTTTGCAATACACGCTCGATTCCGAGCCGGTGAAGCCCGCCAAGACGGCGCTCTATGCCGAGCGCGTCATTCACGGCTGCATCTATCAGGCGCGCCGCGACGTCATGGCGATCTGCCATCATCACGCCCCGGCGGTACTGCCGTTCTGCGTCGCCGGTAAGCCGATCGTGCCGGTCTTTCATCTCGGCGCCACCATTGGCGAAGTGACGCCGTTCTGGGACCAGCATGACGAATTCGGCGACAGCAACCTCCTGGTTAGCAAACAAGAGGAAGGCCATTCGCTCGCCCGCGCGCTCGGGCAACACGCGGTGGTGCTGATGCGGCACCACGGCGCGACGGTAGTCGGCGGCGGATTGCAGGAACTTGTTTCGCGGGCGATCTTCCTGTGCCAGAACGCCGACTATCAGCTGCGCGCTTGCCTGCTGGGCTCGCCGGCGCCGTTGCGCCCGGGCGAGGTCAAGCTCGCCGGCGCGGTCAACGCGATGCCGAGCGTCGTGGCGCGGACCTGGGAATATTGGTGCGCGCGGCTGACGGCGAGCGGCTTTTGGCCGCCGCAATCGCCAAGCAAACGCCGCACCAAACAATGACGTTTTTGCACCGATGGATCATTCCTCGCGGGAACGAGCGGCTTATCGAACGCTGACATAATGCTGAGACTGTCGCGCCGTAGACTGCTGCCGACACTGGCGGGCCTGATCGGCTTGCCGCGCGCCTTACCGTCGAGCCCAGCCATGGCCAAGGACAATGCCTTTCCCGTGGACTTCGTCTGGGGCGCCTCGACCTCGAGCTATCAGATCGAGGGCGCGGTCGATGCCGACGGCCGCGGCAAGAGCATCTGGGATATTTTTTGCCACACGCCGGGGAAAGTGAAGGGCGGCGACACCGGCGACGTCGCCTGCGATCACTATCACCGCTGGCCGGAGGACGTGGAATGGCTCCAACGGGGCGGCTTTTCCGCCTATCGCTTCTCGACGGCGTGGCCGCGCATCATGCCCGCGGGCGCTGGCGCCGTCGAAGCGCGCGGGCTGGATTTCTACGATCGCCTGGTCGATGGTCTGCTGGCGCGCGGCGTTGCGCCGTGGCTTTGTCTCTATCATTGGGACCTGCCGCAGGCGCTGCAGGACCAGGGCGGCTGGCTTCACCGCGACATCGCAGAAAAATTTGCCGATTACGCGCGGGTCGTCGCCAAGCGGCTCGGTGACCGCGTGCGGCACTGGGCGATGTTCAACGAGGCCAATGTCCACGCGCTGTTCGGCCATGGCATCGGCAGCCATGCGCCCGGCCTGACTGGCCTGCCCAACATGCTGGCCGCGATCCATCACCAGAACCTGGCGCAAGGCCGCGCGCTGCAGGCGCTGCGGGCGGAGCATTCGCAACTGCGGCTGGGCACCGTGATCAACGTGCAGCCGGCGCGGCCGTCATCGGCTCACGACGAAGACCGCCGCGCCGCCGAGCGGTTCGATGCGTTCTGGAACGGCGCAGTGCTCGATCCGCTGTTCAAGGGCGTTTACCCGGCCGCCATCGCCGCCGACTTCGCGCCGCTGGTGGCGCCCGGCGATCTGGCAACGATCGAGCGGCCGATCGATTTTTTCGGGCTCAACTATTACGCGCCGATGTATATCGCCGCTGCGCCGCAAAACCTGCTCGGGGCGTGGTTCGGCGCGGTGCCGGCGGGGACGCGCTTTACCGCCTTCGGCTGGCCGATCGACCCGAGCGGGTTAACCGACGCGCTCCATCGCTTGCGCGACCGTTACGGCAATCTGGACATCTACGTGACCGAGAACGGCGCCTGCTACGACGATCCGGTCGCGCCGGATGGCGCCGTGCACGACAACGACCGTGTCGCCTATCTGCACGATCATCTTACCGCCGCGCGCCGCGCGCTCGCCGACGGCGTTAATCTGCGCGGCTACTTCGTCTGGTCGCTTCTGGACAATTTCGAATGGGCCGAGGGCTATAGCCGGCGGTTCGGCATCATCCACGTCGATTTCAAAAGCCTAAGGCGCACGCCGAAGACGTCTTTCGCCTTCCTCGCCGATATCGCCCGCCGCGGCTGATCCGCAACGGTTCAAGGAGATCTTCCTGACATTGCCGGGATCAATGCCGATCGCGTGCCGCGGCGCTGATGGCGTTGAGGATGGCGCCGCCGTCCTTCTTGCCCAGCGCCCCGCGCACGGTCTGCTGCGTGCCGATCTGACCCATTTCGCGCTGGCGCTTGACCGTGGCCGCGCTCATCAGCGGCTCGACACCGAGTTCGCGCAAGGTCGCGGCGACCTCTTCCATTTCGGCGGCGCGCCGCTCGCCGTGGTTGGCCATGCGTTCGAGGTTGTAGGCGATCATTCTCGACCAATCGAGACCGGGATAATTGTTCTTCAGCGAGGCGGCGACCTGCTCGACCACGCCGATGCGCGCGGCGGCCAGAAAACACTCCAGCGTCAGCGCCTCGATTCCCTTGATCATCACGCTGCGCACCATCTTGATCGCGGCCGCGGCGCCGACGTCCGCGCCGGCCACGGTCGCATGCATGCCGAGCGCGGCGAGGATGGGAGCAACGGCGTCGGCATGCGGGCCGGCGAGCAACAACGGCGTTTGGTGCCGCGCCGGGTAGATCGGCGCCAGCACGGCGACGTCGACATAGCGGGCGGTCTCGCCGAGGAGTCTTGCCGTCTCCTGCTTGCGGCCGGGCGAGACCGAATTGATGTCGAGTACAAACGGCTGGCCGGCAAGATGCGCCCTGACCGATTGCGCGGCGTCGACGCTGGCCGCCGCGGTGACGGCAGATATGACGATGTCGGCTTCGGCGACGGCCGCCGCGGCGGAAGGCGCGCAGCGCACGCCGATCGCCGCGCCGGCGCGTGTGAGCCGTTCGCCCGCGGCGTGCGGAAAGAGAATGTCCCACGCCGCTATCCGCTCGACGCCGCTCGCCTGGCGCAGGCCGGCGGCGATGGCTTGGCCGGCTTCGCCGAAGCCGATGAAACAAAGCGCCGGCTTCATCTCTGGCATCCTCATCTTCTTGATTGCGTCGGCACTCGCCGATGATGGCAGGATCGGTGTATGGTCGGCAATGGCGTCTGCAATGCGGACGCCGCCGCCGGACATCTGCATGCAACCGCTCTCCTGCCGCGATCGGCTCGAACAGGCGCTGACCCGCATCGCCGACCCGAACGGGGAGGGGGCGAGGGCCTGCCTTTCGGTCTATGCCGACGCCGCCCGCGCCGCGGCCGATGCGGCCGACGCCCGCGCCGCTCACGGCGTATCGCAGGGGCCGCTCGACGGCGCCATCGTCAGCATCAAGGATCTGTTCGATGTCGCTGGCGAGCCGACTCGCGCCGGCTCGAAAATCCTCGCCGAGGAGGCGTCGCCGGCCGAGGTCGACGCCGTTGTGGTGCGGCGGCTGCGTGCCGCCGGCGCGGTGATCGTCGCCAAGACCAACATGACCGAGTTTGCCTATTCCGCGGTCGGCGCCAATCCGCATTTCGGCACGCCGGGCAATCCGCGCGATCGCGCCCGCGTGCCGGGTGGCTCATCGGCGGGCGCCGCGGTCGCCGCCGCCGACGGCCTCTGCGAGATCGCCATCGGCAGCGATACCGGCGGCTCGGTGCGGATACCGGCGGCGTTGTGCGGTGTCGTCGGCTTCAAGCCGAGCCGGCGGCGCATCCCGACCGAAGGCGCGTTTCCATTGAGCTTTACCCTCGATTCGATCGGGCCGCTCGGGCGCAGCGTCGCCGATTGCGCCAAGGCTGACGTGGTCCTGGCCGGCGAGGATTTTGCGCCGCTCGAGCCGGCGCCGCTCGCCGGCCTGCGTTTCGCTCTGGCCGAGGGGCTGCCGCTCGAGGGACTGGACGACACCGTCGGAGCCGCCTTCGCCGCGGCGCTCAACGCGCTCGACGGCGCCGGGGTGCGCATCACGCGCGAGGAGCTGTCGTTGTTCGACGACATGGCCGAGGTCAACGCCAAGGGCGGCATCGTGCCGCCCGAAGCGTGTGCCATTCATCGCGACCGCCTCAAGCGGCGCGCCGCCGACGTCGACCCGAATGTCCGCGTCCGCATCGAGCGCGGCTGTGCGATTCCAGCGGCGGATTACATCGAGACGGTCCGCGCGCGCCACCGTCTGGTGCGGGCGCTGGATCGCCGCCTTGCCGGTACCGATGCGCTCGTCATGCCGACCACGGCGATCGTCGCGCCCACGATCGCGGAGGTGGCGGACCCGAAGGTGTTCGCCGCGCGCAATTTCATGCTCCTGCGCAACACCGCGATCGGCAACTTCTTCGACCTCTGCGCCATTTCGCTGCCGCTTCCGGCGGCGCTTCCGGTCGGGCTCATGCTGCTGGCGCGCAACGGCCAGGATCGCATGCTGCTGCGTATCGCCGCGGCGGTAGAGAATTTGTTCGACTGACCGCTGGTCGGAAATCGCCCGACTCTTAGGCAGCGCGTCCTTGCCGTGGGGCCGTGCGACCACATTGGTGTTGACGGGATTGTTGTCGAGGTCAACAATATCAGATGACGCAGGCTCGATGGGTGCCCGATCGCGGCATTTTCGAGCTTTGTGGCGTCGAATGAATCCGGCATCATGGGGCAAGGCCGGACAGCATCGTCCAGGGAGGATTTTGCTATGAGCCGTAAATCTCAATTTAACGCTGCGCGTCTGACCCGCCGGACCTTTGCCGCGGGTGTCGGGGCGGCCGGTTTCGTCGCCGGCGCGGCGCCTTTCAACATCCTGCGTGCACAGGGCGCCCCGCTGAAGGTCGGTGTGCTGTTGCCGCGCTCGGGTTACCAGGCCGGCATTGGCCAGGATTGCCAGCGCGGCGCGAATATCGCGCCGGCGATCCTGAAATCGATGGGTCTGCCCGAGCTCAGCCTGATGAACGCCGACACCGAGACCAACGTCGACACCGCGCGGGCGCGCGCCGAGCAGCTGATCGGCGAGGGGGCGCAACTCCTGGTCGGCGCCTTCGATTCCGGCCAGTCGACCGCGATCGCGCAGGTCGCCGAGCAGAAGGGTATTCCCTACGTCATCAATATTGCCGCGGCGCCCGCCATCACCGAGCAGGGATACAAGTTCGTGTTCCGGAACTTTCCCACTGCGAAGATGATCCTGACCGACGCCTTCGCCAATCAGAAAGAGATTTTCGCCGAGACCGGTGCGGCGCCGAAGACGGTGGTCTTCATGCACGTCAACGACACCTTCGGCACGGCGATGGCCAAAGGCATCGGCGCGGTCATGCCGAAATTCGACATGCCCTACAAGGTCGTCGAGGAGATCGCCTACGATCCGGCGGCGCGCGACCTGTCCGTGGAGGTGGCGAAGGCCAAGGCGACCGGCGCCGAGGCGCTGCTCGTCGTCAGCCGCCTCAACGACGCCATGCTGTTGACGCGCGAGCTGGTCAAGCAGCGTTGGACGCCGGAGGCGATCCTCAGCATGGGCCCGGGCTGGTACGAGGACCAATACATCAAGACGCTCGGCAAGCTCGCCGACGGGCCGATCAGCTTCGTGCCCTGGTACGACCCGCACAAGCGGCTGACCCCGGTGCTCGAAGCCGCCTTGGCCAAGGCCGACCCCGGCGTCAACCTCAATACCAACCACGTTTTCACGTTCGAGGCGCTGCTCGTTGCCGCCGACGCCTATAAGCGCGCCGGCTCGGCCGATCCGAAGGCGCTGGCCGACGCCCTCCGTACCACCAACATCACCGACAATGTCAGCATCGGACCGGGCATCCAGTTCGACGCCAAGGGCCAGAACGAGAAGGTCAAGGACGGCGGCATCCAGAACCGTGGCGGCAAGATCGTGACGCTGGCGCCGAAGGAAGCCGCTAACGCCAAACCGGAATGGCCGCTGCCGCCCTATCAGAATCGCGTCTGAAAGCGTTGCGGTGCCGTTCGACGTCTATCTCAACGTCGCAGTTGGCGGGGTTTTGACCGGCCTGGTCTACGGCCTGATGGCGCTCGGCCTGTCGGTCATTTTCGGCGTGGTGCGCGTCGCCAATTTCGCTCACGGCGAGATGATGACCATTGCCATGTTCATCGCGGTGCTGGCTTTTGCAAGCCTGCACCTCGATCCGCTGGTCCTGCTGGTGCCGATTGCCGCGGTGATGTTCGTCTTCGGCTATGTGCTCCAGCGCGGTCTCATCAATCCGTTCATCACCCGTCCCGAGCACACGCAGTTTCTTTTGCTGGTGGCGCTTGGGATCATCATCGCCAACGTCTTGCTGATCCTCTTCGGTCCGGACGCCCGTTCGGTGCAGACCTCGTACTCGTACGATAGTTTCCAGGTCGGCCCGCTGATCGTCGACGCCGCCAAGGTCTATGCCGGCGCCGCCGCCATCGTCTTCGCCGCCGCGCTGTTCGCGTTCTTCCGATTTACGCTCGTTGGCAAAGCGATCCGCGCCTGCGCCGACAATCACACCGGCGCGCTGGTGGTCGGGCTCGACGTCAAGCGGCTCTATGCGCTGACCTTCGGGCTCGGCGCCTCCTGCGTCGGGGCGGCCGGCACAATGATGGTGCTGCTTGTCGACGCGACCCCGTTGCTCGGGCCGAGCTATACGCTTCTGGCCTTCGTCATCGTCATCACCGGCGGGCTGGGGTCGATGCCGGGTGCATTGGTCGGCGGCGTTCTGATCGGCGTCACCGAGGCGCTCGCCGGCCTTCTCTTCACGCCCTCCGCCAAAAGCATGTTCGCGTTCGGCATTCTGGTGCTAGTGCTCCTGTTCCGGCCGCAGGGCATTCTCGCCAAGAGGCTGACATGAGCGCGCCGCTCGCCGCTCCGCTGTCGCGCCTGACCGCCGGCGTGTCGCGCCGCAGCGCCGTGCTGATCGCGGCGGCGCTCGCCGCCTTCCTGGCGGCGCCATGGATCGTCAACGATTATCTGCTCACCGTTCTCATCATCATTCTGTATTTCGCCTATGCCGGCCAAGCCTGGAACATCATGATGGGCTTTGCTGGCCAGCTGTCGCTCGGGCATGCGATCTATCTCGGGCTCGGCGGCTATGTCGCGGCCGCCTTGTTCACGCAATTCGGCATCGGCCCCTGGCTTGGCCTGTTGGCGGCCATTCCGGTGGCGGCGGCTTGCGGGGCGGTGATCGGCTTTCTAGCTTTCCGCTTTCGTGTCGCCGGCGTCTATTTCGCCATCCTGACCATCGCCTTTGCCGAGTTTGCCCGCATCGGCTTCGACCATTTGGATTTCGTCAACGCCTCGAGCGGCCTGTTCCTGCCGGTCAAGCAATATGCGCACAACGATCTGTGGCGGCTGCGCGGCGGTCCGACCATGTTCTATTACGTCATCCTCGCCGCGACCGTGTTGGCGTTGCTGCTCTGCCATTTTCTCCTGCGCAGCCGCGTCGGCTACTTCTGGCTGGCGATCCGCGAGGACGAACAGGCGGCGCGCGCCGCCGGCATCGACACTTTCCGTTACAAGATGTACGCGGTGATGGTTTCCGCCGCGGTGACTTCGTTTGCCGGCGTGTTCTATGCGTTCTTCTACAACAACCTGTTTCCCGAGCAGGTCTTCAGCATTTCGCGTTCGATCGAGATCATCCTCGGTCCGATCATCGGCGGCGTCGGCACCCTGTTTGGGCCGATCCTCGGCGCGTTCGTGCTGACCGGCCTCGCCGAAACCCTTAATTCCGGCATGACCGCATTCGGCGTCGATCTGCCCGGCGCGACGCAGGTGTTCTACGGCATCTGTCTCCTTCTCGTCGTCGTCGCGCTGCCGAACGGCGTGTGGCCGCCTTTGGCGCGCCGGCTCGGTCTGATCGGGGACAAGCAATGAGCGCGCTGCTTGCCGTCAAGGCGGTCAGCAAGCGCTTCCGCGGTCTGCTCGCCGTCGACAGCGTCAGCTTCGCCGTGCCGGCCGGCGCGATCTTCGCCGTTATCGGCCCGAACGGCGCCGGCAAGACCACGCTGTTCAACATGATCGCCGGCGCCATGGCGCCGGATGACGGTTCGATCACCTTCGCCGGCGCGCGCATCGGCGGCTTGCCGGCCGATGCGGTCTGCCGGCGCGGCGTCGCCCGCACCTTCCAGATCGTGCGGCCGTTCCCGGCGCTGAGCGTCGAAGACAACGTCACCATCGGCGCGCTGCTGCATCGGCGTGACGTCGCGGCGGCGCGGCAGCGGGCGCGGACGCTGCTGCAGCGCCTCGATCTGTTCGATATGCGGCACCGGCTCGCCTCGACGCTGACGCTGCCGGATCGCAAGCGGCTGGAAGTCGCCCGCGCGCTCGCCACCGATCCGCAGCTTTTGCTGCTAGACGAGGTGATGGCGGGGCTGCGGCCGACCGAAACCGACCGCATGGTCGCCATCCTGCAAGGGCTCAACCGCGACAGCGGCCTCACCATCCTTTTGATCGAGCACGTGATGCGCGCGGTGATGGCGCTGGCTTCGCGCGTGCTGGTGCTCGACCACGGCACGGCGATCGCCGAAGGAACCCCGCAACAAGTCGTGCGCGATCCCGCGGTCGTGCAATCCTATCTCGGTGCCGAGGCAGTGTGATGCTGCGCGTCGAAAACCTCGATGTCTTCTACGGCGATGTGCAGGCGCTCGACGGCGTGTCGCTCGAGATCGCGGAAGGCGAGATCATTGCCATCGTCGGCGCCAACGGGGCCGGTAAGACGACGCTGATCCACGCGCTCGCCGGCATGCAGCCGCAAGCGCGCGGCCGCATCGTCTTCCGCGGCACCGATATTTCCGGCTGGCCGAGCCATCGGGTCTGCGACCTCGGCCTCGGTCAGGTGGCCGAAGGCCGTCAGGTCTTTCCCACGCTCTCGGTGGCCGAGAACCTCGACATCGGCGCCATGCTGCCGCGCGCCCGCGCGCAACGGGCCAGAAACCGCGAGCGCGTGCTCGCCATGTTTCCCAAGCTCGCCGAGCGGATGCGGCAGCCGGCCGGCACGCTGTCCGGCGGCGAGCAGCAGATGCTCGCCATCGCCCGCTGCCTGATGGGCGCGCCGCAGCTCATCATGTTCGACGAGCCCTCGCTCGGGCTGGCGCCCAATGTCGTGCGCAGCGTGCTCGACACCATCCGCGAGCTCAACGGCGAAGGCATCACCTGTCTCCTGGTCGAGCAGAACGTCGCGCTTTCGCTCAAGCTCGCGAGCCACGCCTACGTGCTGGAAAACGGCCGGGTCACGCTGTCGGGCAGCGGCAGCGCGCTTTTGGCCGACGACCGCGTCCGCAGCGCTTATCTCGGATTATAGCGACAAGTCAGAACGCGCGCCGCAGACGTTCCATGATGACGCCAAGCGCGGCCACCCGGGCGCCGAGCGGCGCCAGCGGAAACGACTGCCGCAGCCGGTTATGCACGTCGGCTGCCGTCGGCGCCTCGACGTCGGCGAGCGCCGCGGCCATGGCGCGGGCCATATCGGCCTCGGGGCGTCCGCTCAGCGCGGCGGGCACCATGGTGACGTCGCCGAACGGGATCGGCGGCTGTACACGTAAGGTGACACGGCGGGCGCCCATGGCAATCTCCCAGGAGATGCGGTTCACCTCCTAACCCGCCACTTTTACCGAAGTTCCATTGACACGCAGATGACGGTAGAAGGATTTCCACCGTCATTCATCCGTCATCGTCCGACGGCGAGCGGTTCGCGCGCCGGCCCCTGCTCCTTGAGCTGCAGGCGATAAAACGCGGCATAGCGGCCGCCCTTGCGTAAGAGTTCGTCGTGGCGGCCGGATTCGACGATCAGCCCGTCTTCCACCACGAGGATGCAATCGGCATGCATGATGGTGGTCAGCCGATGCGCGACGACGAGCGTCGTCCGCCCCTTGCACAGCTCGGCGATGGCGTCCTGCACGTAGCGCTCGGATTCCGAATCAAGCGCCGCGGTCGCCTCGTCGAGCAGGATGATCGGCGCGTTCTTGATCAGCGCGCGAGCCACGGCGATGCGCTGGCGCTCACCGCCGGAAAGCTGCATGCCGTGTTCGCCGACCGGCGTGTCGTAACCGGCGGGAAAGCCGAGGATGAAGTCGTGCGCATGCGCGGCCTTGGCCGCGGCGACGATTTCCGCCTCGCTGGCGCCGAGCCGGCCGAGGCCGATGTTATCGCGGATCGTGCCACGAAACAGCTGAACGATCTGGCCGACATAGCCGATCTGCTGCCGCAGCGAGCGCCGCGACACGGCGGCGATGTCTTGGCCGTCGATTAGGATGCGGCCGGAATCGGCATCGTAGAGGCGCAAGATCAGGTTGAGCACAGTCGATTTGCCGCCGCCCGAGGGGCCGACCAGCGCGGTGACCTTGCCCGGTTGCGCCACGAAGCTCATGCCGCGCAGCGCCGGCGTGCCGGGACGATAACCGAAGCGCACGTTGGCGAATTCCAGGCGCGCGGCGTCAAGCTTGAGCGGCGGCCGGTCATCGTCGCTCGGCTCGCCCGGCGGGCTGTCGACCACCTCGTAGAGGACGCGGACGCCGACGAGATTGTTGTTGAGATCGATGTTGAGCCGCGCTAGCCGCTTGGCCGGTTCGTAGGCCAAGAGGAACGCGGCGATGAACGACACGAACGCGCCCGGCGTCGCGCCGGTTTCGATGATGCGGTAGCCGCCGTAGACGACCGCCAGCGCGATGGCGAAGCCGCCGAGCGTCTCCATGATCGGACTGGCGCGATTGCCGACCCGCGCCATCTTGTTGGATTCGTGCTCGACCGCGGCGACGCTGACCGCGAGCCTTCGCCGCATCTCGTCCTCGAGTGAGAACGCCTTGACCGTGCGCATGCCCTGCAGGGCTTCTTGCATGGTCTCGATGATGCGCGTGCCGCCGGTGAACTGCATGCGCGCGATGCCGCGCACCCGCCGGATCACCTTGCGCAGGAAAAACAGCGCCGGCGGCGTCACGATCAATCCGGCGATCGACATCACCGGATCCTGAATCACCATCACGATCGACAGCCCGATGAGCGACAGCAGGTCGCGGCCTATGGCAGTGATGAGGAGATTGATCACCTGGCAGACGGCGTTGGCGCCGGTGGTGAGCCGGGCAATGAATTCGGACGAATGGCGGTCGGCGAAGAAGCCGATATTTTGCTGCAACAGTTTGTCGAACATGCGCCGCTGATTATCGGCGACGATGCGATTGCCGATCGCCGACAGCATCACGGTGGCGCCGTATGACGCCATACCCTTGATCGCAAAGATCGCCATGGCGACGACAGCGACGATGACGATGCCGTGGAAATTGCGGTCGACGTAAGCCTCGTTGGTCATCTTGCCGAGGAGGTAGGCGCTGAGCGCCGTGCCGGCGGCGGCGATCCCCAGCAGCAGGAAGGCGACGGCGTAGCGCGGCCAATGTGTCAGCGCTTCACTGATCAGAAGCCGGCGCACCAGGGCGAACGTCGAATAGGTATCCGAGGAATCGCCCGTCAAAGCTGTCATACGCGATCCTAGCATCCGCTACGGCAGAACGGCGCGCCGGCGTGCCCCCGGAGCGTTCCATGGCCCGAAGGGGCGGATTTTTCAAGCGATTTCAGCGTCGCTATGAGCGGTCGGAACCCGCCGCGGCAATGCCGGCAGGCGCGCGTTGTTCACCGTGATCGAGCGAAGCTGCCCGCCGCGCTGCCAGTTCGCGTTCCCAGGCAAGCGCGTGGGCGGCGATGGTGGAGAGATCGTCGAAGCGCGGTTGCCAACCCAGCGTGGCGCGTATCTTTTGCGAATCGGCGACGATCCGGGCGGGATCGCCGTCGCGCCGCGGCGCCATCTCGACCTTGAAGTCGGCTCCCGACACGCGCTTGATCGTCTCGATCACTTCGAACACCGAATAGCCGTGGCCATAGCCGCAATTGAGCGTCACCGACGGCGCGCCGGAGCGCAGATAACGCAGCGCATCGGAATGGGCGCGGGTGAGATCGCTGACGTGGATGTAGTCGCGGATGCAAGAGCCGTCGGGCGTCGGGTAATCGCTGCCGAACACTTCGATCTTGGGGCGCAGCCCGAGCGCGGTCTCCACGGCCACCTTTATCAGATGCGTCGATGCCTTGCCCGATTGCCCGGCGCGGCAGCGCGGGTCGGCGCCGGCGACGTTGAAATAGCGCAGGATCACATGACCGAGACCATGGGCGCGGCCGGCGTCGCGCAGCATGATTTCGCTCATCAGCTTCGACCAGCCGTAAGGCGAGATCGGCTGCGTCGGCGCATCTTCGTTCACCGGAGCTTCGGTGGTGTTGCCGTACACGGCGGCGGTCGAGGAGAAGATGACATGGCGTACGCCGTCTTTCACCGCGCATTCGAACAGCGCGCGCGAATTGACTGTGTTGTTGCGATAGTAGGCGAGCGGGTCGCGAACCGAATCGGGGACCACGATCGAGGCGGCGAAGTGGATGATGGCCTCGACGCGGTGTTGGCGGATCAGACGAGCGACCAACTCCTGGTCGCCGGTATCGCCGACGACGAGCGGCACGCCTTCGGGGACCAACCAGGCGAATCCGGTAGAGAGGTTGTCGAGCACCACCACGCGCTCGCCGGCATCGACGAGTTCGCGCACCATATGGCTGCCGATATAGCCGGCTCCGCCGGTGACCAGGACCGTCATGTCCGTAACCGTTTGCGTGCGTCCTCGCCATACGCTGATTTGATGAATACGGCGTTATGGCGCCGCTTGCCGGTCAGCCGACCGCAGCGACGGCTTTAAGCGCGCTGCGGGTGGCGGCGAGGACCTCCTCGGGGGCGATCTCCCGCATGCAACGGTGGTGGCCGAGCCGGCATACCGGCTTGTGGCAGGGCCGGCAGTTGAGCTCGCTCTTGGTCTCGACCGTCGCCGCCAGCGGATTGAGCGGCGCCCAATGCCACGGGCTTGTCGGGCCGAAAATGCCGATCGAGGGAATGCCCAGCGCTGCAGCCACGTGGAGCAGGCCGGAATCGTTGCAGACCGCCACGGAAGCGGAGGCGAGCGCGAGAACGGCATCGCGCAGATCGTTGCCGGTGAGATCGCGCGCCCCGGTGTCGCGGATAATCTCGGCGGCGAGCGCCTTCTCGCCGGGGCCGCCCACCACCCAAACCGCGAGGCCGTCGGTCAGAAGCCGCCGGGCGAGCGCCGCATAGCCGGCGGTCGTCCAGCGCTTCGACGGCCCGACGGCGCCTGGGGCCAAGACCACGATCGGGCGGGTCTCCGCGGCCAAGCCGCGGCTGCTCCGCCATGAGGCGACCTCGGCGGCAGGGACCTTGAGCTGCGGCAGCGGCCATTCCGCCGGCGGGGCGGCGTCAGGCGGCAGCGCCAGCGTCGCGCAGCGGTCGACCATGCGCGGCAATCGGCGCTCGCCGAAATGCAGGTCGTTGAGCAGGATGAACCGTGCCTCACCGAGAAAGCCGGTGCGTTCGGGAATGCCGGCGAGAAACGGTGCCAGCCCCGCTTTCCAGGTCCGCGGCATGATGAGCGCGGTGCCGTAGCCTTCTGCCTTGAGGCGCTTGGCCAGCGTCAACTGCTGGGCCAGTGCGAGCCGGCCGCGCGGCAGGTCGACGACAACCGCCTGCCGCAGCCCGGGCATGTAATCGGCTAGCGCCGCGCACAACGTGGTCGCCAGCATATCGACCGGACGGTCGGGAAAGCGTTCGCGGAGCAGCTTCACCACCGTGTGGCAGCGCACGAAATCGCCGATCCACATGTAGGGAACGATGAGGATGGGGGCGCGGTCCGCGCTGCTGCCCCTCCGGTCAGCCTCTTTATGATATGAATCATCATTCATTATTTTTCGCCGCCAATGAAGTCCGCGAGCATCGGCTCACAGCGAGGTTTCTCGCGTCAGCGGCTCGCTCACCGGCGGCGCCCAGTTCTGCGCCGCCTCGTAGCGCTTGGCATAGCGGTAGAACGTCCCCTCGAAATTGCCGAAGGCGATCACGAAGCCGGCCCAGCCGTCGATGAAGCCAAGCTTGAAAATATAGTGCTTCAGGAAGGACCAAAGTGCATGGCCGAGCGCACTCGCCATTGAGACGCGCTTGTGCGTGAGCTTCGCCGCGCCGAGCGAAGAGTATCGGTTCATTTTCCTGATGATCTCTTCCAGGTTACGGAACGGCATTTGCCAGATGGCGTTGCGCAGCGTGCCGACCGGCCTGCCGCCGAGGACTTCATAGCTCTCGTGCACGGGGTCGAGGGTGTAGCGCACGCTGCCTTTGCGGAAGAACTGCGGCTGTCGGAAATTCGGATACCAGCCGGAGCCGCGGATCCAGCGTCCCATCATGTAGTTGCGGCGCGGCACCCGATAGACCTCATAAGGCGGCGAACCCGCCAGCAGGGCGAGAATCTCGTCGCGCACCGCCTTGGTGCAGCGCTCGTCAGCGTCAAGGCTGAAAATCCAGTCGTGACGGCAGATGTCGACGGCGCGGTTGCGTAAGTCGCCGAAGCCGTTGAAAGGTACCTCCACCACGCGGGCGCCGAGGCCGGCGGCGATCTCGGCGGTGCCGTCGGTGCTGTGGGAGTCGACGACCACAATCTCGTCGGCCCACAGCACGCTCTCGACCGCGGCCTTGATCTTCTCGGCTTCGTTGAACGTCAGGATATAGGCTGAGATTTTCTGCATGAGCGAAGGCCGGCGGCCATGTGCGAAGGAGCCAAAGCGCACTATAGCGCGGTTCACATCCTGCGGGAGTTATGAGAGCCGGGAGTTCTCGTTTTTAAATATGAAACATAATTCATTCCTATATGAACGACCTCGCTGTTGCTCGGCGCGCGAGACTGGGGCAAAGGATCGGGCAGTCGGAGAAAAGCCGACACAACCTTAACCGGTCTTGCGGCGTCGATGTTGTTGGTCACCGGCGGGGCCGGTTTCATCGGATCGAATGTGGTGGCGAGCCTCAACGAGGCCGGCCGCGCCGACATTGCCGTCAACGATGTGCTCGGCAGCGATGGCAAATGGCGTAATCTGGCTGGCCGCCAACTCGCCGAATTCGTGCCGCCGACGGACCTCCTGCGCTGGCTCGACGGCCGCAAGCTCGATGCGGTGGTGCACCTCGGCGCCATTTCCTCGACCACCGCGACCGACGCCGATCTTGTCATCGAAACGAATTTCCGGCTGTCGCTGCGCCTGTTCGAATGGTGCGCGGCGACGCGCACGCCGTTCATCTATGCCTCCTCGGCGGCGACCTATGGCGACGGCGCGGCGGGCTTTTCCGACGACTGGTCGCTGGCCGCGCTCAAACGGATCAAGCCGATGAACCTGTACGGCTGGAGCAAACATCTGTTCGACCTGGCCGTGGTCGAGCGCGTGGCGCGCAAGGACAAGCTGCCGCCGCAATGGGCCGGGCTCAAATTCTTCAATGTCTTCGGGCCGAACGAGTCCCACAAAGGCGAGATGATGAGCCTCGTGGCCAAGCGCTTCGACGAGGCCAAGGCCGGCAAGCGCATCCAGCTGTTCAAATCGCACCGCGCCGGCATCGCCGACGGCGAGCAGAAGCGCGATTTCATCTATGTGGACGATGCGGTCGCCGTCGTCCGCTGGCTGCTGGAGACGCCGTCGGTGTCGGGCGTCTTCAACGTCGGCACCGGCGTGGCCCGCAGCTTCCGCGATTTGATGCTGGCGCTGTTCGCGGCGCTCGGCCGCGAGCCGGCCATCGACTATATCGACATGCCGGTTTCCATTCGCGACAGCTATCAGTATTTCACGCAAGCCGAGATCGGCAATCTGCGCCGCGCCGGCTTCAATGCCGATTTCACGTCCCTCGAAGACGGCGTCAAGCGCTACGTGACCTGTTATCTTGACCGCGCCGATCGCCATCGGTGAGTGGGGATCGCGGGGCAGGTCGGGGCAAACATGTTCGATTTCGAAGAAGCCCTCAGGCGTGTTGCCGAACAGACCGTGCTCTGCGTCGGCGACGTCATGCTCGACGATTTCGTCTACGGCGACGTGACGCGCATTTCGCCGGAGGCGCCGACGCCGGTTCTCACCGTGGGAAGGAGCGAGGTGGAGATCGGCGGCGCCGGCAACGTCGCGCGCAACATCGCCGCGCTCGGGGCGCACTGCATCTTCGTCGGTCTGATCGGCAACGACGAGGCCGGTCGCGTACTGACCGATAAGCTCGGCAAGCTCCGGTCGATCACATCCGAGCTGGTGGTCGACGACACGCGGCCAACCACGCGCAAGGTGCGCTTCGTCTCGGAGCATCACTCCACCCACCTGCTGCGCGCCGATTGGGAGACCGCGGACGCGGCCAGCGGGGAAAGCGAAGCCGCGATCATCGGCTTAGCCGAAGCGGCGCTGCCCAAAGCCGGCGCAGTGGTGCTGTCCGACTATGCCAAAGGCGCGCTCGGCGCGCGCGTCATTCGCGCCATCATCGAAGCGGCGCGGCGCCTCGGCAAACCGGTCGTGGTCGATCCCAAAGGCCACGATTACCGCGTCTATCGCGGCGCGACGCTGATCACGCCGAATGCCAATGAGCTGGCCGCCGCGGTGCATCGGCCGGTGACCACCGCGGCGGAGATCGCGGTTGCCGCCGCCGAGCTGGCGCGCCTCGTCGGCAGCGAAGCCGTGCTGGTCACCCGCAGCGAGGCCGGCATGAGCCTTCACGTCGAAGGCCATCCGCCGGTCCATATTCCCGCCTATCCGGTCAAGGTGCGCGATGTTTCGGGTGCCGGCGACACCGTCGCCGCGGTCATGGCGGTGCTCTTGGCGATGCGGGCGCCGTACGAGGCCGCCATGCGCGCAGCCAATGCCGCCGCCGCGGTCGTCGTCGGTAAGCGCGGCACGGCAACGGTCTCGCTCGCCGAATTGCGCCACCGCATCCTGCCCGCGGCATCGCTGGCACCGGAGGACAAGATCGTGTTCGACTGGTCGGTGCTGGACGAGCGGCTTGAGCTATGGCGCCGCCAGGGCTTGCGCATCGGCTTCACCAACGGCTGTTTCGATCTCCTGCACCGCGGCCATGTCAGACTGCTGGCGGCGGCCCGCGCCGCATGCGACCGGCTGGTGGTCGGGCTCAATAGCGACGCCTCGACGGCGCGGCTGAAAGGCAAAGGCCGGCCGCTCAATCCCGTCGACGGCCGCGCCGAGGTGCTCGCCGCGCTGGAGGCCGTCGACCTCGTCGTCGTCTTCGACGAGGACACGCCGCTCGACCTGATCAAGCGCGTGCGTCCGGCCGTGCTGGTCAAGGGTGCCGATTACCGGCGCGAGGAGGTGGTGGGCCGCGACGTGGTCGAGGCCGCGGGCGGCGATGTCATCCTGGTCGATCTGGTGCCGGACCACAGCACCACCAAAATCATCCGCCAGGCGCGCGAACCCACCGGCGGATGACACCGGTCTGTGCCGCGGTAACGTCACGAAG
The DNA here is from genome assembly GCA_049284935.1 of Xanthobacteraceae bacterium. Classification (GTDB taxonomy): domain Bacteria; phylum Pseudomonadota; class Alphaproteobacteria; order Rhizobiales; family Xanthobacteraceae; genus BOG-931. The sequence goes on along the minus strand of JBAPYW010000086.1, from coordinate 8,220 downwards.
CCTGCTTCGGCCCCTCTGTCGCGTGGCGCGCGCTGAACGCCCCCTGGTCGCGGCGATGCGAGCCGACAATCTTTCGGCTCGACCGGCCGGGGCCGGCGCGCCAGCCGAACAGATCGATCAGCTTGGTTCGCAGATAGAGCATGCGTTCGGCGGCGGCGAGTGTGGTGCGCCAGCGCGGCGAATTCAGATCGAGCCGCGTCTGGTGCGCGGCCATGCGCGCCTGCATCGGCGCCGGATGGCCGCCGCGATAGGCCATCACGAATTGCCGCGGGAACTGGTTGTAATAGTAATCGTGCATTTCAATCGGGCTTGGATTGCGCTCGGAACCGGCGATCCAGAATTTCGCTTTCTCCTCGATGAAAGCTTTGGACTTCCCCGGCGAGCGGACGTCGAGATAGTGAAAGAGGTCGAGGCCGGTATCGACCACGCGGATGCGGTGGCCTTTTTCCTTGTATTTCGGATGCACCGTGAAGCCCAGCGCGTCGCCGCGCGACAGCACGAAACGGTGTGGCTTGACTACCCGGCAGGCCAGCTCGCAACGCAACGGATGGATGTTGAGGATGGTTTCGTAATCGCCGTAGAAGCTCACCCGCTGCAGCACCAGGCCTTCGACGCGATCGTCGCTGCGGTATCTGCTCATCTGCTCGAGCAGCCGCGCGTGGTCCCGCTCGTGGATGGCTTCGTCGCTCTGCAGATAGATCGCCCAGTCGCCGGTGCAGTTGAACAATGCGATATTGGTCTGTTGCGACAGCACATAGCCGCCCGACGACAGGTTCGGATTCCAGGCGCTCTCGACGATCCTGATTTTGGGGCTCGGGATGCTGCGGACCAGATCGAGGGTGCCATCGTTCGACGCCCCGACATTGACTACAAATTCATCGACAATCGGCAGGATCGATTGGATGCTTTCCACGATCGGATAATCCAACCGGACGGCATCCCTCACGAACGTAAATCCGGAAACCTTCATGTCGAGGTGATGGCGCTGCCTCGGGATTATCCCTCACGCGCGAGGGCCCTTCGCGGTCGAATGCGCTGCGCGGCGTTGTGGCACGGCGCCTGCGCCATGGCAACATAAGGGGGCGGCGGTCGGCAATGAACGTCGCCTTGACAAAGCCCTGGTCAGCAATCGTATTCCGGCTGGACGCGGGTTCTTGATGGTGAGCAACGAGCCCGAAAGCGCCTGGGGCAGGACATTGATCGGATGACCTCCATTTCCATCCTATCTCGCTTCGATCGCGTCCGCTTCGAGCGGCTGGCCGACTGGCTCGCCGTCGGCGTAGCCGTATCGCTGCCCTGGTCGACGTCGGCGACCGGGATTCTCATTGCGCTGTGGCTGGTCGCAACTCTGCCGACCTTGGATGTCGCTTCGGTCCGCCGTGAGCTTGCGACTGCCGCCGGCGGCTTGCCGGTCCTGCTCTGGGTGCTGGCTGCCGTCGGGATGTTGTGGGCCGACGTGAGCTGGGCCGAGCGCATCGGCGGCCTGGGCAAGTTCCATCGGCTGCTGGTGATCCCTTTGCTGTTGGCGCAGTTCCGCCGGTCCGAGCACGGCATCTGGGTGATCTATGGATTTTTCGCATCGATGCTCGGCCTGCTGCTGATGTCCTGGGTCGCGGCGGCATTTCCCGGGTTGCCGTGGCCGGGCAAAGAATTCGGTGTGCCGGTGAAGGATTATATCCTTCAGGGCGAAACCTTTCTGATTTGCGCCTTTGCGCTCCTGGGCTATGCGTTCGATGAGCGCGGTGAAAGAAAGCCGATTTTCATTTTAGGTCTTGTTGGACTTGCCGCCCTTTTTCTCATCAACATCGCTTTCGTGGCCACCGGCCGTACCGTGTTGCTTGTTGCGCCGGTGCTGGCGCTTTTGCTCGGCTGGCGACAATTCCGTTGGCAGGGGTTATTCGGCGCCGTGCTGCTGGGCGGCGCCCTCGGTGCCGCGCTCGTTGTCGAGTCACCCTATCTGCACGAGCGATTGGAAAGGTCCGCGACGGAATTGCACGACTATCTGAGGAGCGACGCGAACAACCCGACCGGTCTGCATCTTGAGTTTCTGAGAAAGTCATTGTTGTTCGTGGAGACCGCTCCCATCATCGGCCACGGCACCGGTTCCATAACGGAGCAGTTTCGCCAGGCGGCGGCGGTCGGCCAGACCGGCGCGTCATCGGCGACATCGGCCAATCCGCATAATCAGATTTTCGCCGTCGCCATCCAGCTCGGCCTTCTCGGCACGATCGTGCTGGTGGCCATGTGGACAGCGCACGTCATGCTGTTTCGCGGTAGCGGATTTATCACCTGGATCGGCCTGATCATTGTCGTGCAGAACATCGTCTCCTCGCTTTTCAACTCGCATTTGTTCGACTTTACGCAGGGCTGGCTCTATGTGTTCGGCGTCGGTGTCGTCGGCGGCATGGTGCTGAGGGAGCAGAGCACGGCATCTGCCGCATCGCCCATGGCCAAGCCAATGAACAAGCCATGAATCCGATCAGATTGCCGAGCAATCCCCGCATCCTCGTCGTGGTGTTGCGGCGGCTGGGCGACGTGCTGCTGACGACGCCGCTTATGCGCAGCATCAAGCGCGCCTATCCCGACGCTACGATCGAGGCGTTAGTGTTCACCGGCACGGAAGGCATTCTGGCGGGCAATTCCGATCTTGCCGGGGTCATCGCCGTGCCGCAGCGGCTGGGCGTCGCCGGCAGCCTGTCGCTGTTGCGGCGGCTGGCGCGGCGCTACGATCTCGCCCTCTCGGCGCAGCCAGGCGACCGGCCGACGACGCTCGCGTGGATCGCCGGACGGCAAAGTGCGGGCTTACTCGAAGCGAACGGGTTGTCTGCCTTACTCAAGCGCCTGGCGCTCGGCCGGTCGTGCGCGACCGACCGAGCGCAGCACCGCGTACTTGAGACGCTCCGCCTCGCCGAACTGCTTGGTATTCCCGCGCTCTCCGAGATCGTCTGCCCGGCCGGGGCGGTGCGCGCCGGCCTGCTGCCGTCGCAACCCTATGCCGTCGTGCATGCCGCGCCGATGTTCACCTACAAGCGTTGGCGGATCGATGGCTGGCGGCAGCTCGTCGCGGCGCTGCGCGCACGCGGGCTCGCGACCGTCGCCACCGGCGGCACCGCCGACCGCGCCTATCTCGATGAGGTCTGGCGCGAATGCGAGGTCAGGCGTCTCGACGGCAAGATCGCCTGGCCGGAGCTTGCCGCCCTGATCGGCGGCGCGCGCGTCTATGTCGGTCCGGATACCGCCGTCACCCACCTCGCCGCCGCCAAGGCCACGCAGACGGTGGCGCTGTACGGACCGACAGACCCACGCATTTGGGGGCCATGGCCAATCGGCGGCCTCGATCCGCCATGGGCTGCGGCCGGCACGATCCAGCATCGCGGCAACGTCTGGCTGGTGCAGAACCCGTTGCCTTGCCTGCCCTGCCAATTGGAAGGCTGCGAGCGCCGCATCGACAGCCATAGCCAGTGCCTCGATGAGCTATCGGTATCTCAGGTCATGGCGGCGGTCGATCGGGCACTGGCGATGCGTCAGGCCGCGTGAGTTGCCCAACCATCGCCGCCAGCCCGGCCAATGTGTCGTGGGGAGGCTGCCAGCCGGCGGCCATGAGCTTGCCGGCATCGACCCGGAGGTTGCCGCCGAGCCGGTCCCAAAGGTCGGCGCGTCCCATCATGCGCAGCGGAACTTCGACATAGCGCTTGGGCATCGGCAAGATGAGGGGCCGCCGGCCCGCGGCCTGCCGCAGCGCCGCAAGTACGGCCCAGAGCGGCGGCGGCATGCCGGGATCGGCGACCACGTAGGTTTCGCCGAGGGTTGCGGGGGTCGCCAGCACGAAGGCCAAAGCCGAGATGAAATTGTCGATGCCGAGCAGCGAGCGCCGGTTGCCGAAATCCTTGACCGGCAGAGGCAACGGCGACGCGGCCGCGCGCGCGAGCAGAGCAAAATTTCCCTTCACCTCGGGGCCATAAAGCAAAGCCGGCCGCAGGATCGTGAACGGCACGCCGGCGGTGCGGACGGCGGCCTCGGCGGCGAGCTTTGAACGGCCGTAGGCATCGGTCGGCGCTGGGGGGTCACGCTCGGTCAAGGCATGGTCGGCGGCGGGCCCGCTTTGCGCCCGGATCGACGAGACGAACACGAAATGCCTGACGCCCGCTGCTGCCGCGGCGGCGGCAAGCTGCGCCGTCGCCAGCCGGTTGACGCGGTCATAAAGCTCGGGCGCGACGCCGCGGCCGAGATGGGCAATGCCGGCAAGATGGATCACCTGATCGATGCCGTCGAGCAGCGGCCGCCAGTCGATCGGCTGCGCCAAATCCGGATGCTGAACGACTTCGATAGCGGCGGGGAACGGCGGCTGCGGCGGCCGGCGCACGGCGGCGCGCAGCACGTCCCCGCGTTGCGCGAAGGCCGCCATGACGGCACGGCCGATGAAGCCGGAAGCCCCGGTCACCAATGTCCGGCTCACGACCATCCGAGGCACCTAATACACTGGTTCCAACGCGCCGGCGTTCGCCGGCCTTGCCGCGCCCGTCATCAGATCGAATGGAACATAGCTCGCGGTGTCACAGCCGTCGGTCTGAACAGCGTACCGCGTTTCGATGATATCCTTCGCTCTGAGGAACACAGCATAGGTACGCCTGTGACCCTTGTCCTGGAAACGAACGCAGGCGAGCCAGCTCCAGCCCGTGATCGAGTGTACCCAGCGATAATCCGATATTTCGAATGCATCGTAGGATGCGTGATCTTTGAACGATGATTTGACGTGATTGGCGACCATCCCGTCGTAGGCCGGGTCCGGACCGGACGGCGGGACGTCCGCCGTCGATACAGTGAGGCTGCTGCAGCCGGTAGCGGCGGCGAGCGCGAGGAGCAGCGCTGCGCAGGCGGCGGTCTGCAGATAGGTCGAGGCGCCTTGCTGCTTTCTCGAGGTCAACCCCGGCCATCCTCGTTCATCCGTTTGCATCACCGACTATGCTGAAAATCCGGCCGAGGCAATTGACCACATCTTAGCAAATCCTTGAAGTTGACCCGTTAAAAGCTCGGTCGACATTGAGGTCGGGGAGGGGCGCATGCGACGAACGTTCGTCACCGTCTCACGCCTTTTGCCCGACACAGTGCCGCCATGAAAGCTGTTCATTTGAGAGCTCATTGGCCGATTGAACGTTCGCCGGCGGTCGCAGAGCATGGTCGAAAGCTCGCCGGCTCGTTTCAATCGGGGAGGGTCGAGGCTCGACTTTGGCAGCCGGCATGTGCAAGCGGCTTCTCACGCCAACAATGTTGCTCGGCCTCGGCTTGGCGCTTGGGTCGTGCGGCTCGGTGGCCGGGACCTTTGCCGATCATTGGCCGCATTGGGCCGGCGGCATGCCCAACGATGTTCCGCCGCGGCCCGGCGCTCCCGGCTATGACGAATTCATTGCGCACGAGCGAGCCAAGACGGACGCCGCCGCGCCTGCCGCTGCTGCCGAGAAAAACGAAGCGCAGGCGTCGCCTGCTGGTAACCGCCCGCCTAATGACCAAGCCACGGCGCAGGGCGGCTTGTACTAAGGCGTGGGACTCACAAACACGCATGCAATGTACATTTTAGGGTTAAGAGCAGATATCACGATTTGACGGCGTTACGTCTGCTTTTGGACCCCGTGGCGTCGGTTTGTGACTACCGATTACCGCATTGCGAAAGCTTCACTCAATCCTCTCGTCGGTGATGCCATCGGTCGCTTGCGCTTTGCGCTGTTTTTCTGCAGTGCAAAACGGTCGCGCCTGGCCTTAACCGAATTTCTGCGATCGCGGCACAGTGTCAGCATTGGAGGGGAAAAGCCGACATTGACCAAGCATTGCTCTTCGGTCTCGAGCTACGAGCAGACGTCCTAGATAGGATCAATCACGCGGCGCCGACGCGCAACAGATCGTGGAAATGCACGATGCCGACCGGCCGCTCCATGTCCACGACGATGAGCGCGGTGATCTTCGCTGCATTGAGCAATTGCAGCGCCTCGCTGACCAGCTGATCGGGCCTGACCGTCTTCGGCGAAGCGGTCATGACCTCGTCCACGGTGGCCTGCAGCAAGTCGACGCCCATATGACGGCGCAAATCGCCGTCGGTGATGACGCCGGCCAACCTGCCGTCGGGGTCGGTGACGGCCACGCAGCCGAATCCCTTGGCGGACATTTCGACGATCGCCTCCGACATCAGCGCGCCGCGCGCGATCAGGGGCAGCGCGGCGCCCGGATGCATGACGTCGCGGATGAACTTCAGCGCGGCGCCGAGGTTGCCGCGCGGATGAAACACGCCGAAATCGACCGGGGTGAATCCCCTGCTTTCGAGCAAAGCGATGGCAAGCGCGTCACCGAGCGCGAGCTGCATCAGCGACGACGTCGTGGGCGCGAGATTGTGCGGGCAGGCCTCCCGCGCTTGCGGCAGCGCCAGGACGATGTCGGCGGCCCTGCCGAGCGTGCTTTCGGCATTGACGGTGACGGCGATCAGGGCAATGCCGAACCGGCGCGAATAGTCGATCAGGCTTTTGAGCTCTTCGGTCTCGCCCGACCACGACAGCACCAGCATCACGTCGTCCGTGGTGATCATGCCGAGATCGCCATGGCTCGCATCGGCGGCGTGCACGAAAAAGGCCGGCGTGCCGGTCGAGGCGAAGGTCGCGGCGATTTTGCGGGCGATATGGCCGGACTTGCCCATGCCGCTCACGATCAAGCGGCCATGGGCCCTGCGAATCGTGTCCACGGCGTCGACAAAAGCGGGGCCCAATCCGTCGCACATGGCCGCCGCCAGCGCCGCCAGGCCCTCGCGCTCGGTCTCCAGCGTGCGCAGTGCCGAAGCAATGAAGGCGTGCGGCGCCGGTTTCAACACCCTGGCATCAGCTGAACCCATCTTTGCAAATATCTCCGATAACTCCGATCGCGGCGGTGCCGGCAATGGCGATGCCGCTTACTTCTTTTCCCAGGCGGCGAAGGCTTCAGCGAAGGCGCGGTCGCCGGGCGGACCCTTTTCCATCGCCAGGATTGCGCGGCCGCCATTGGCGTAGACGACCGGGATGTCGAACCACGGACGCTCCTTGAGCAGTTGCACATTGCGCTGCAGGTCGGCGTCGACCGCAGAAAGCCCGATGAGGAAGAAGCCGTTGGTCACCTTGACGGCAAGCCCGGCGAGCGGCGTGCCGCGCGCCTGCTCGGACTGCTTCATCAGGATGCCCGGAACGTTGGCGACGCCGCCGCCGGGAAAATCAGCGGGCAGATTGAACATGATCTCGATCGTGTGGCTGGCAGGTAGAGCCTTGTCGGTATTGCGGCGCAGCGACCAGGTCATGGTCATCCGCCGTTCAGGAATTTCCACATCGGCGCGTACCGCGAGTTCCGGTGCGAGCCCGGGGCCGGGCGAAATCGTTTCGGTGCGCCAGATGGCGGAGCCGACAAAGCGCCGGCCCTGCGGATCGTTCGGATCCTCCTCGTAGAGGACGACGCGCTGCGCCACGGCGGGCGCCGTCTGGCTGCCCGGCGCCGTTCCGGGCGTTTGTCCGGCGCTTTGCTCCTGCGGAACCCGTCCGGAGAATTTCGGCTGCGCTGACGGCGTTTCATGTGTCGTTTGACTCGGCTGTCGCGGTCCGTGCTTGGTCAGGATCTGATAAAGCCCGGTGAGGCTCGACCACTGCCAAGAGATCGTCGCCGCCGCGCCGCCGACGAGAATCAGCACCACGAGGAGCTTGATCAGGCCGCGATAGGAACGCGCCGGACGCGGCGGTTCGTGCATCTCTTCCGGCGGCGTCGTTATGTAGGGCGGCTGCCGCGCGGATTGCGGCGTCGCCCGATGCTCGATGGGCAGCTCTTCGACAAGTTCGCGGCTCCGCTTTTGCCGTGAGCTGTAAGACGAAGAGATCAGTTCTTCGGCGTCAAGTTGCGGCTGCAAGCCGTCGTGCAGGGAAGACTCCACGGCTTCTTCGCCTGACGGCAAAGGATGTGACGAAACCACTCCAAATGAATCGCGCGTGTCGCGCGTGATTTGCGCGGCTTTAGCCGTCGCGCCGCCGCGACCGCGGCCCCCGTTGGCGCCGTCGCGGAAGCCCTTCGTGCGTTCTCGGCTCGGCGCGGACGAGCGTGCGCTGAGCAGTCGCTCGCGCGCGGTCGGCTCATGCGCCTGACGCGGTGCGTCCGCTTCGCCTGCGTCGGCGGCCGATGGGGCGCGCGTTTCGCCGCCCGGCCCTGCCTCGGTTCGTGCTACATCCG
>JBAPYW010000085.1:0-16092 GCA_049284935.1 Xanthobacteraceae bacterium | reverse complement strand
AAACGCTCCGGCCAAGTCGCAGGAAACATGGCCTGACGCTGAGCCTTGGGGACGAGAGTCCCTCTGGCGAGAGCCGCGAGTGGAACGCCGGCAGGCGAGCGCGCCTTGCAAGGCGCGAGCCGCACCGTGAGGTGCGGAGGATAAGGATCAGCGTCTACCGGCGTTCCGCTTCCTTTTTCTCTGTTCCAGGGAGCGAAAGGAAGAAGCCAAAGAGAGGTAGCCCGGATTGAACGAAGTGAAATCCGGGATGCCGTTTAAGACTTGATCGTTCCCGGATTTTGCTGCCGCTCAATCCGGGCGACGGGAGTGTTTTGCAAAACTCGGACGCGCATCGCGCCGCGAGAACGGATTTTCATTTCGTCATTGCGCGGACGACCTGGCGTAATCGTCCTGTCGCAATTGTTACTTTGAACCCGGCGATGTTGGATTTGCAGGGAGACTGCCGTTGGCAGCGAGACTCCTGTCAGGGAGAAACCAATGAATACCCACGAAATCCATGAGCACCACGAGCAGGCTGCGCATCATCACGAAGAAGCAGCCAAGCATCATCGCGAGGCCGCGAAGCACCACGAAGCCGGCGATCATGAAAAAGCCGCGCACCACTCCAAAGTGGCCCACGGCCATTCCTTGCACGCCACCGAACATCAGGAGCACGCGTCGAAAAAGCACGCGGAACAGCACGGCTGACGACAATCGCGCGAACTTTATCGCGCGCCAATAAGCCGACCGAAAGCGTCGAACGCTTCCGCAAGCCGGCGCAGCACGATCGCGGGATCGGTGGCGGTGAGAACGCGACCGCGCTGCGCCTTGACGAGATGCTCCGGCGCGCCGGCGGTGGCGGCGGCGGCATCGAGCGCCCAGCCGAGATGCTTGCGCGCGTGGCGGAGCCCGATGTCGCGGCCGTAATGCGCGAGCATTTCGCCGTAGAGCGCGCTGACCAGCGCCAGCTGTTCGCCGAGCGGCGGCGGCGCCTCGCGGCGGCCGGTTTTCAGATAGCGCGCGAGCTGGCCGGGAAACCACGGCCGGCCCTGGGCGCCGCGGCCGACCATGACGGCGTCGGCCTGCGACGCCTTAAGCGCCGCGTCGGCGTCGTCAAAACTTTCGATGTCGCCGTTGACGACGACGGGGATCGCCACCGCCTCCTTGACGGCGCGCACCGCCGCCCAGTCGGCGCGGCCGTTGTAGAACTGGCAGCGCGTGCGGCCGTGCACGGTGACGAGCCGCACCCCGGCGCCTTCGGCGCGCCGCGCCAGCGCCGGCGCGTTGCGGCTGCGGTCGTCCCAGCCGAGCCGCATTTTCAGCGTCACCGGCACGTTGACGGCCCGCACCACCGCCTCGATCAAAGTGAGCGCATGATCGAGGTCGCGCATCAGCGCCGAACCGGACTCGCCGTTGGTGACGTGCTTGGCCGGGCAGCCCATGTTGATGTCGATGATGGCGGCGCCGGCGCCCGCGGCAATGCGCGCGCCTTCGGCCATCCAGCGCGCTTCGCAGCCGGCAAGCTGCACGACATGCAGGCCGGCGCCGTGGTCTTCGAGGCGCCGCCGGGCGATGCGTTTACCCTCGGCGAGCGCGGCGCAGGCCGTCATTTCCGAGATGACGAGCCCCGCCCCCTGCCCCGCGGCCAGGCGCCGGAACGGCGCGTCGGTGACGCCGGACATCGGCGCCAAAAACACCGGATTGGGCAGCGCGATTGGGCCGATGGCGATGGTTTGTACTGGCACGGGCGTCTTTTATTGGGCGCGCACGCGTTCGTCGAGTCGTCCCGCCAACTGCTTGAGCTGCCTCATAGCCGCATCACCGGCCGCTTGTCCTTGCCAGCCTTTTCGCTCGGCACCTTCACCAGCGCCTCGCCGTCCAAGACCACCTCGCCGTCGACCTCGCAGAGGCAGGACAGCCGGGCGCGGGATTTCTCCGGCATCAGCTCGGCCACGGTGACGGTGACGACGACCGTATCGCCGATCTTGACCGGGGCGCGGAAATTGAGCGTCTGCGAGATATAGACCGCGCCGGGGCCGGGCAGCCGCGTGCCGAGCACCGCCGAGATCAGGCTCGCGGTGTAGAGCCCATGCGCGATACGGGTGCGGAACGAGGTTTTGGCCGCAAAATGCTCCGACAGGTGGATCGGATTGCGGTCGCCGGTCAGCTGGGCGAAGCCGACCACGTCGGACGAGGACACGGTCTTTTTCAACCGCTCGGTCATGCCGACCGAGAGGTCTTCGAAGAACAGCGTGCGCAGCGGCGGCAGAGTCATAGGCGCATTGGACCCCGCGCGGCGGCGCCTGGCAAGCTGGACATTAGGTTCAGGATTGGCCAAGGAGCGCGTCTTGAACGCAGGCCGGAGCAGATCTCGGAGCAGCCATGGTCGATCTCACCCGTGTCACCGCCGGTCTCACCGGTTCCGCCCAGCTTGTTGTCGGGCCCGAACACACGGCGCCGTTTGTCGGCTCCGGGCGTATCGCCGTGCTGGCGACCCCGGTGATGATCAATATCATCGAGGCGGCCGCGCTCGATGCGGTCGAACATCTGCTGCCGGCCGGCCATCAGAGCCTCGGCATCCACCTCGATGTGAGCCACGTCGCGGCAACGCCGGTCGGCTTGCAGATCACGGCGACAGCGGAGGTCGTGCGGGTGCACGGCCGCACCGTCACCTTCCGCGTCGAAGCCCGCGACCCGTTCGAGGCGATCGGCGGCGGCACCCACCAGCGCGTCGTCGTCAGCGTCGCCCGCTTCGACGAACGCGTGCAACGCAAGGTGCGCGGCGATGGCTGACGGCTTGCAGACCAGGAAACGCTATCGCCGCGAGCGGCCGAGAAACCAGCCGATCAGAAACAGGACGATAGCAACGACAGCGGCGATGGCGGCCCGCTTGATATGAATATGATCCGAGCCGGGCAGGTAACCCGGCATGAATGTCGGCAATTTGCCGGCCGGCATGGCGAAATACATCACCGCGGCGATGAGGCAAATGATGGCGAGAAGATAGGCGAGCAGTCTCATCGAACGGCTTCCTTAATGCTCCCCGTTGTCATTGCTTCGGCGGCGGTGCTGCTCCGGGTCCGCGGGGATCGTCTTTGTTCGACATGCATTTCTTCATAAAGGCATTGCGCGCCGGGCCCTGCAGCTTCTGGTCGTCGGCGCCAAACTTGCAGGTCGCCATTTTGTCCTTCGCCGTGACCGCAAAGGACGGCGCGCTCGGCAGCACCACGGCGAGCAGCACGGCAATTACCGCGTATCGAAGCATGACAAGACCCCCCTCATGCAAGGCAGCCATCCTAGCATCGATCGTTTCCGGCGGGCAGGCCATTCGGTCCCGTCACTGCGGGCAGCGATAGAGCACCGAGCGGTAGTTCTGGTCGCGGTCGAGGAACTTGATGGTATTGTCGGCCTGGATCGTGAAAGTCACGTCGCCCATCAGCGGCCCGGCCGGAAACTTGCATTCGACGTGCGCATTAATGCTTTTGCCGTTGCGCTTGGTATCCAGGAACGTGCAGACGCCGACCTTGGAATCGATCTCCTGGGCGGAGATTTTCACCTGCAGCTCGGCAGGATCGCTGCCGTCGCCCTTGCACGGGACATTCTGCGTGTAATTTCCAGTGAGCGGAAAATCGTCTCCCGCCGGAGCTGCAGCAGCGCTCGCGGTGAGGGCAAGACCGATGCAGCAGATAAGTAGATGCATGACCCTCACTTTGATCCCCTGACCTTTTGCCGTGTGACCCCCGCGCCGACTCTAGCCAAACTCACGCAGCGAGCCAATCCGGGCGACTGAATTTTCCCCGCACTGTGGCCGGCCGATCACTGGCGCCGTCGAGCCGGCGGTCGCCGGCAGAAAGTTCCCCGCCGCAACCGGGGCGCAGCTCAGGCGACCCAAGCGCGCACGAAAAAGCGGCGCCGGATTGCGGCGCCGCGCCGTCGTCTGATACCGCGCTGCGCTCAGTGCGCGGTGAGCCCGGAGGACTCCTCCTCCACAACCGCCTCGGGAACATCCACGGGCTTCGCCGCGGTTTCCTCCCAGGTGATCGGCTCCGGCTGGCGCACCAAAGCGCGTGCCAGCACTTCGTCCATGCGCGAGACCGGGATGATATCGAGCCCGCTCTTGATGCTGTCGTTGATCTCGACCAGATCCTTGGCGTTCTCTTCCGGTATGAGCACGGTCTTGATGCCGCCGCGATGGGCCGCGAGCAGCTTCTCCTTGAGGCCGCCGATCGGCAGCACGCGGCCGCGCAAGGTGATCTCGCCGGTCATGGCGACATCGCGATGCACCGGAATGCCGGTCATCACCGAAACGATCGCGGTGACCATGGCGACGCCCGCGGACGGACCATCCTTCGGCGTGGCGCCTTCCGGCACGTGGACGTGGATGTCGCGCTTGTCGAAAGACGGCGGCTCGATGCCGAACGCGATCGCCCGCATGCGCACGTAGGACGCCGCGGCGGAGATCGATTCCTTCATCACGTCGCGCAGGTTGCCGGTGACGGTCATTTTGCCCTTGCCAGGCATCATGGCCGCCTCGATGGTGAGCAACTCGCCTCCGACGTCGGTCCAGGCGAGGCCGGTGACGACGCCGACCTGATCCACGTCCTCGACTTCGCCGTAGCGGAACTTCGGCACGCCGAGATAGTCGGCCAGCACCGCGTCGGTCACCCGCACCGATTGCTTCTTCGAGATCGTGAGCTCCTTGATCGCCTTGCGGATCAGCGTCGAAAGCTCGCGCTCGAGATTGCGCACGCCGGCTTCGCGGGTATAGCGGCGAATCATCGTAAGCAGCGCACCGTCGTCGATCGACCACTCCTTGGCATCGAGGCCGTGTTTGACCATGGCGTGCGGGATCAGGTGCTTGCGCGCGATCTCGACCTTCTCGTCCTCGGTATAGCCGGCGATGCGGATGATCTCCATGCGGTCCATCAAGGGCGGCGGAATGTTGAGGGTATTCGCCGTGGTGATGAACATCACGTGGGACAGATCGTAGTCGACCTCCAGATAATGGTCGTTGAAGGCGTGATTTTGCTCGGGGTCGAGCACTTCGAGCAGCGCCGATGACGGGTCGCCGCGGAAATCGGCGCCCATCTTGTCGACCTCGTCGAGCAGGAACAACGGATTGGAGGTCTTGGCCTTGCGCATCGACTGGATGACCTTGCCGGGCATCGAGCCGATGTAAGTCCGCCGGTGGCCGCGAATCTCCGCTTCGTCGCGCACGCCGCCGAGCGAGACGCGCACGAACTCGCGTCCTGTCGCCCGCGCGATCGACTTGCCGAGCGAGGTCTTGCCGACGCCGGGCGGTCCGACCAAGCAGAGAATTGGTCCGGTCAGCTTGTTGGCGCGTTGTTGCACCGCCAGGTATTCAACGATGCGTTCCTTGACCTTTTCCAGGCCGAAATGGTCGGCGTCGAGAATCTGCTCGGCCAGCGCCAAATCCTTCTTGACCTTGGATTTCTTATTCCACGGAATCGACAGCAGCCAGTCGAGATAGTTGCGCACGACGGTGGCTTCCGCCGACATCGGCGACATCTGCCGCAGCTTCTTCAGTTCGTGCTGCGCCTTCTCGCGGGCCTCCTTCGAGAGCTTGGTGCGCTTAATCTTCTCCTCAATCTCGGCGAGTTCGTCCTTGCCGTCCTCGTCGCCGAGCTCCTTTTGGATCGCCTTCATCTGCTCGTTGAGATAGTACTCGCGCTGCGTCTTCTCCATTTGGCGCTTGACGCGCGTGCGGATGCGCTTTTCGACCTGCAACACCGAGATTTCGCTCTCCATCAGCCCGAGCACCTTCTCCAGCCGCTCGGTGACGACGGGCGTTTCCAGGATCATCTGCTTGTCGGCAATCTTGACCGCAAGGTGCGAGGCGACGGTGTCGGCCAGCTTGGCGTAATCGTCGATCTGCTGGACCACGCCGACGACTTCGGGCGACACCTTCTTGTTGAGCTTCACATAGCCTTCAAACTCATTGACCACCGAGCGGGCCAACGCTTCAGCCACGACCTGGTCGCCGGAGGAATCGCCGATGACGACCGCATCGGCCTCGTAGTACTCCTCGCGATCGGTGTATTGCTTGACCTGGGCGCGGGCGGCGCCCTCCACCAGCACTTTGACGGTGCCGTCCGGCAGCTTGAGGAGCTGCAGCACGCTGGCCAGCGTGCCAATGCCAAAGATGGCGTCGGTCGCCGGATCGTCGTCTGACGCATTCTTCTGCGTCGCCAGCAGGATGAATGTATCCGAGCGCATCACCTCTTCGAGGGCCTTGATCGACTTCTCGCGTCCGACGAACAGCGGAACGATCATGTGCGGGAAAACAACGATGTCCCGCAGTGGCAACACCGGATACGCCCGGCTTTCACCGGTCACTAACGGCGGCTTTGGCTTGGCGGCACTGGTCATGGCCCCACTTCCTTATTGTTGTGCACGTCCACCCCGACCCGCAGGAGTGCGCGGTCGCAACGGACTGCCGTGTGGCCGGGAAGGGGATCGCGGACGGTGACCTGTCCGCACCCAAAGGGCGGGTATGAAACCCTGCCCGGAGTAGTTTACACGATCTTCGTACGCTCTTTTCACTCGCCCACTATAGGTGGCGTTGCGGCCCGAGCGTGTCAAGAAAGGGCGGTTTTCGCAGATAAAACGCGGGCGGCGAAGGCGCGTCGGCCTGCCGCGCGCCGAATCGGGCGGTGCCGGACCCCGGCATCACTCAAGCGCTCGCGCCGCCGGCGTCGCCTGCGCGATCCGACCGATCGGCATAGATATAGAGCGGCCGGGCCGCGCCTTCGACGACCTCTCGTGAGATCACGACCTCCTCGACGCCTTCGAGGCTCGGCAGGTCGAACATGGTGTCGAGCAGGATGCTCTCCATGATCGAGCGCAAGCCCCGCGCGCCGGTCTTGCGGTCGATGGCCTTGCGCGCGATCGCCGAAAGCGCCTCGTCGGCCAAAGTGAGGTCAACCGTCTCCATCTCGAACATGCGCTGGTATTGCTTCACCAGCGCGTTCTTCGGCTCGGTGAGAATGCGCTTGAGCGAGGGCTCGTCGAGATCCTCCAACGTCGCGACCACGGGAAGCCGCCCGACGAACTCGGGAATGAGCCCGTACTTCAACAAATCCTCCGGCTCAACGTCGCGGAAGATCTCGCCCTGCTTGCGGTCTTCCGGCGCCATCACTCTGGCGCCAAACCCGATCGACGTTGAACGGCCGCGCGCCGAGATGATCTTTTCCAGACCGGCAAAGGCGCCGCCGCAGACGAACAGGATGTTCGTGGTGTCGACCTGCAGGAATTCCTGTTGCGGATGCTTGCGGCCGCCCTGCGGCGGCACGCTGGCGATCGTGCCCTCCATGATCTTGAGCAGCGCCTGCTGCACGCCTTCCCCCGACACGTCGCGGGTGATCGAAGGATTGTCGGACTTGCGCGAAATCTTGTCGATTTCATCGATATAGACGATGCCGCGCTGCGCGCGTTCGACATTGTAGTCAGCCGACTGCAGCAGCTTCAAAATAATGTTCTCGACGTCCTCGCCGACATAGCCGGCTTCCGTCAGCGTGGTGGCGTCCGCCATGGTGAAGGGCACATCGAGGATGCGCGCCAGCGTCTGCGCGAGCAGAGTCTTACCGGAGCCGGTCGGTCCGATCAGCAGAATGTTCGATTTGGCCAGCTCGACGTCGTTGTGCTTGCTCTGGTGGTTGAGCCGCTTGTAGTGATTGTGAACGGCGACCGACAGCACCTTCTTGGCGTGATCCTGGCCGATCACGTAGTCGTCGAGAACCTTGCGGATTTCCCGCGGCGTCGGAATGCCGTCACGCGACTTCACCAGCGAGGACTTGTTCTCCTCGCGGATGATGTCCATGCACAGCTCGACGCATTCGTCGCAAATGAAGACGGTCGGCCCGGCAATGAGCTTGCGTACCTCGTGCTGGCTCTTGCCGCAAAAGGAGCAGTAGAGCGTATTCTTGGAATCGCCGCCGCCAACCTTGCTCATTCCTGTCTCCGCCTTCACCACGAGGGAAGCCGCGCGACCCTCAGTACCTTGCCATCTGCCGCGCTAAGAAACCGTAGCACCCGTCCGCGTCTGCGCTGAATACGACGTCACTGTGCCGATACTCCGTCACTTAGCACAAGCGTGCATGCTAATGGCGTGCCAATCAAGAATCCATTAACGATAACGCGACTTTGGGTTGGTGTGCCTTCTAGAACACACCCGGGGGAATCCGTTCCACGCCGGCCGAGGCTGATTTTGGCGGCGATTCGTCCCATTGCCGCGCTCACACCTTGGCAAGAACTGGCTCGCTCTTCAGCGACGGTTCCTCCGGCCGTTTCTCGATGACCTTGTCGATGAGGCCGAAATCCTTGGCCATCTCGGCGGTCAGAAACATGTCGCGTTCCAGCGCATCCTCGATCTTCTTCAGTGGCTGACCGGTATGCTTCACGTAGATTTCGTTCAACCGCCGCTTCAGGTTCAGAATCTCCTGGGCGTGGAGCATGATATCCGTGGCCTGACCTTGGAACCCGCCGGAGGGCTGATGCACCATGATCCGGGCATTGGGTAGGGCAAAACGCAGATCCTTGTTTCCCGCCGCGAGCAGGAGCGAGGCCATAGACGCGGCCTGCCCGGTACATAGCGTCGACACCGCCGGGCGGACGAACTGCATCGTGTCATAGATCGCCAAGCCCGAGGTCACGACCCCGCCGGGGGAGTTGATATACAGCGACACTTCCTTCTTAGGATTCTCCGCCTCAAGGAACAAAAGCTGGGCGATGACGAGCGAGGCCATGCCGTCCTCGATCGGCCCGGTGATGAAGATGATCCGCTCCTTGAGTAGCCGGGAATAAATATCGTAGGCCCGCTCCCCGCGGTTGGTCTGCTCGACCACCATGGGGACGAGTTGCATGTAAGTGTCCTTTGGGTCGCGCATGGGGTCCCCTGTCAGAAGTAATCGCGTGCTCGGGCTCGTCGGGCTTGCGCTGCGGCCCGCTTAGTGTGGCTGAGTCGGGCTTGACTGTCGAAAGAACCGCGGACCGCAGGCCGATGAAAAGCTTCGATTATCGCAGATATGCACGGAAGCTTCCGGGACAAGACGCAGACAACGGCCCCGGTCACGCCCATTCCCTTGCGCCCTCACGCCTCATCTTCCTTGAATAGTTCGTCCAGTGAAACCGGCTTTTCCGTGACCTCGGCGAGCTCGATCAGGAAGTCCACCACTTTGTCCTCGAACAAGGGCGCCCGCAAGGCGGCCAGGGCCCCGGGATTTTTGCGGTAATAGTCCCATACCTCCTGCTCCCGCCCGGGCAGCTGGCGCAACTGCTCGACCACGGCGGCGTTCAGTTGCTCCTCCGTGACCTTGATATTGTTCCGTTCGCCAATCTCGGCGATGACCAGACCAAGCCGCACCCGCCGTTCGGCGATGGCACGGTATTCCGCCCGCGCCTTCTCTTCGGTCGTTCCTTCGTCCGCGAAGGTGCGGCCCTGGTCCTTGAGATCCTTCTCGATCGACGACCAGACGTTGCTGAATTCCTGCTCGACCAGGCTCGGCGGCGGCTCGAATTTATGGCGCTCATCGAGTTGGTCGAGCAGCGCACGCTTGAGCTTCTGGCGCGATGCCGCCGTATACTCACGCTGCGTGCGGTCCTTGATCGCGTCGCGGAGCTTGGCCAGCGACTCCAATCCGAGGGTCTTGGCGAAGTCGTCATTGATGGTCACGGCGCCGGGCGCCTCAACCGCCTTTGCCGTCACGGCAAAGGTGGCGTCCTTGCCGGCCATCGCCTTGGCCGGGTAGTCGTCGGGGAACTTGATGTCAAAGGTCCTGCTTTCCCCGGCATTGACGCCCATAAGGTGGTCCTCGAAGCCTGGGATAAATTGTCCCGAACCAAGGACCAGCGGAACATCCTCGCCGGCGCCGCCCTCGAACGGCTGACCGTCGATCGTGCCTTGAAACGACAGGACGACCCGGTCGCCCTTTTCCGCGCCTTCGCTCTTGGCGATGAACGGCCGGTTCTGTTCGGCGATCCTTTGCAGAGTTTGATCGATCTCGGCCTCGGTGACCTCAGCTGTGAGCCGGCTGAGCTTGATGGTCTTGAAATCGGCGAGCGTGATCGGCGGCAAGATCTCGATCTCGACGGTGTAGGCGAGATCGGACTTGCCGGCGATAACGCCCTCGACCGCGCCCTCCTCCGACGGCAGCACAACCTTCGGCTCGATGGCGAGCTTGAAGCCGTGGTCGGTGACGATCTTGCTATTGGCCTCGCGCACCGCCGCCTCGATCACCTCCGCCATTGCGGCCTTGCCGTAGAGCCGCCTGAGATGCGCGACCGGGACTTTGCCGGGCCGGAAACCCCGGAGCTGCACGCGCCCCTTCAGGTCGTCGAGCCGCTCATTGACTCGCGCCTCAAGATCGGTCGCGGGGACGACAACGCGAAATTCGCGCTTGAGGCCAGCGGCGGAAGTTTCAGTCACTTGCATTGGCACTACTCTTCACGGCCCGAGATCGAGCACATCTCGGCCAGGTTTTGGGAAAAGCCGCCCGGCTGGTGCGGGCGGAGGGGCTCGAACCCCCACGACTTTCGTCACGGGAACCTAAATCCCGCGCGTCTACCAATTCCGCCACGCCCGCGACGGGAGGCTGTTTCGGCGGCGCGGCTTATATCATGCGGGTTACGCCTGACACTACAAAAATAGGCACTGAATCACGGGCCTGCAAAGTTCAGCGCCGTCACGTCGGTGCGTTCTGCGATCACCGAAGGAGCGCGCGATAGACACGCGGCAGCATATCCGGCAAATCCTCGGAAATAAGGCCGGGCCCCGCGGCAACGGCGGCTTCGCCATGGAGCCAGACCGCCGCGGATGCCGCCTCGAAGGCCGGCATGCCTTGCGCTAGCAGACCGGCTGCCATCCCGGTCAGCACATCGCCGGCGCCCGCCGTTGCCAGGTAAGGCGGCGCGTTGGCGGCGATCGAAGCCCGTCCGTCGGCGGCCGCCACGACTGTATCGGCTCCCTTGAGCAGCACGATTGCGCCGGTGAGCCGCGCCGCGCGGAGCGCTCTTTCGAGCTTTGACCCGACTTGAGTTTGTTTGTCCAAGGCTCCGAAGAAGCGATGAAATTCTCCTTCGTGGGGTGTCAGGACCGTGGCTTGGCCGGGCCGCCGCAGTAACGCCTCGGCGAGAAGCTGGGGGTGGCTCGAAAAGCTGGTGATGGCGTCAGCGTCAAGCACGACGGCGCGCTCGCCCGAAAGCACCGCGAGAATGAGGTTGCAAGTGGCCTCCGCCACGCCCACTCCGGGACCGATCGCCAAGGCGTTCAACCGGGGATCGGCAAGAAACTTCGTCAGCTCGCCGGCGCCGTCGACCGGCCGCACCATCACGGCGAGGCTCGCCGCCGCGTTGACCGCCAGCGCCTCGCGTGGGCTTGCGATGGTGACCAGACCGGCGCCGGCGCGCAACGCGCCGCGCGCCGCGAGCCGCGCCGCCCCGGTCGACCACGACGGACCGGACACGACGATGGCGTGCCCGCGGTCGTATTTGTGTCCGGCCTCGCGCGGCACCGGAAAGTGCGCGCGCCAGAGTGCAGGCGTGTTCTCGAAGGTTTTCGGCGCAATTTGCGCCAGCACGGACTCGGCAATGCCGATATCGGCGATGGAGACCGCGCCGCAATGAAGGCGTCCCGGCAGCAGAAGATGCCCGGATTTCTTGCGAAAGAAGGTCACGGTCTGCGCGGCCTTCACGGCGCTTCCCATCATCGCCCCGGACGTTCCGTTGATCCCGCTTGGCAGGTCCACGGCAACGATAGGCGCAACTTGCGCATTCATGCTGTCGATCATGGCGCGTGCCAGGCCCTCGACCGACCGGTCGAGGCCGGCCCCGAAGAGAGCGTCGATCACCACGTCGACCGCGCCGTCGGGTGGTACGGGGGCTTGCAGCGCCCCCGGCAGCGCCGGGGCGACCGGGCCCGCCCATTGTTTCGCTGCCAGCGCCGCATCGCCCTTGAGCCGCGCTGCGTCGCCTACCAGCAACACCTCCACGTCGTAACCGCGCTTGGCGAGCAGCCGCGCCGCCACAAATCCGTCGCCCCCATTGTTGCCGGGGCCCGCCACAACGGCGATGCGGCTCCCGGCCGGATGGCGCGCGCTCACGGCATCGGCCACGGCCCTGCCCGCTCGCTCCATAAGGTCGATTCCGGCCACGCCGCCGGCGATCGTCCGCCGGTCGGCCTCCGCCATTTCCGCATTGCTGAGAAGCTCAATCATCATGCTTCCAGGATAGCGATTGCGGCAAGCCGCGAACCTTGCGCAACGCAATGCAGCTTGTCATCGGACATCGTTGACGCGATAATAGGCAACGTGCCCAGTTTAGCAGCGGAGGCGTGTCCTGCGCCTTCGCAGACGGATCGTGATTGCATCTTACCAGATTGATCGACCTTTGCTTTTCCTATCTTTACGACCTTGGCACGGGACCTGCTAACCATGCGTCGGTTCCAGCGGTGGCTCGGCCAACCGGAGCCGGGAGATGAGACGCGATGAAGAAAATCGAGGCCATCATCAAGCCATTCAAACTCGATGAGGTGAAGGAGGCACTGCAGGAAGTGGGTCTGCAAGGAATAACCGTCACCGAAGCAAAGGGCTTCGGACGCCAGAAGGGGCACACCGAACTCTACCGCGGAGCCGAATACGTGGTGGATTTTTTGCCCAAAGTGAAAATCGAGATTGTGCTCGGCGATGACATGGTCGAAAAAGCTGTCGAGGCGATCCGTCGCGCCGCCCAAACCGGGCGGATCGGCGATGGGAAAATCTTCGTCTCGACTGTCGAAGAAGCCATCCGGATCAGGACGGGGGAATCCGGAATTGATGCCATCTGATTGCCGGGGCTGACTGCTTGCGCTCAGCCGCCGACAGTCACCCAGCGCTCCAACACATTGTTGCACCACGAAAGGGTACGCATGCCATGACCACGCCGAAGAACGTCATGAAAATGATCAAGGACAGCGACGTGAAATTCGTCGATTTCCGTTTTACCGATCCGCGCGGCAAATGGCAGCATGTCACCTTTGACGTGAATCTGATCGAGGAAGACACGTTCGCCGAAGGACAGATGTTCGACGGCTCCTCGATCGCGGGCTGGAAGGCGATCCACGAATCCGACATGTGCCTGATGCCTGATCCGGCGTCGGCGTCTATCGATCCGTTCTTCGCGGAAACGACGCTGGTACTGGTGTGCGACGTGCTCGAGCCGACGACCGGCGAGCCCTATTCGCGCGATCCGCGCGGCATCGCCAAGCGCGCCGAGGCCATGGTCAAATCGATGGGGGTCGGCGACACCGTCTATTTCGGACCCGAGGCCGAATTCTTCGTCTTCGACGACGTTAAATACAAGGCCGAGCCGTACAATACCGGCTTCAAGCTCGACTCGGTGGAATTCCCCACCAATTCCGATACCGAATACGAAGGCGGCAATCTCGGCCACCGCATCTGGACCAAGAAGGGCTACTTCCCGGTGCCGCCGCAGGATTCGGTGCAGGACATGCGTTCGGAGATGCTTTCGGCCATGGCGCGCATGGGCGTGAAGGTCGAGAAGCACCACCACGAGGTCGCCTCCGCCCAGCACGAGCTCGGTCTGAAATTCTCGCCGCTGACGGTGATGGCGGACAGCATGCAGATCTACAAATACTGCATTCAGCAGGTGGCTCAGGTCTACGGCAAGACGGCATGCTTCATGCCGAAGCCGGTCTACGGCGACAACGGCTCGGGCATGCATTGTCATCAGTCGATCTGGAAAGGCGGCAAGCCGGTCTTCGCCGGCAACAAGTATTCGGACCTGTCCGATACCTGCCTGCAATACATCGCCGGCGTCATCAAGCACGCCAAGGCGATCAATGCCTTTACCAATCCGACGACGAACTCATACAAGCGCCTGGTACCGGGCTTCGAGGCGCCGGTGCTGCTCGCCTATTCGGCGCGCAACCGCTCGGCGGCCTGCCGCATTCCCTACACGACCAACCCGAAAGCCAAGCGCGTCGAAGTGCGCTTCCCCGATCCGCTCGCCAACCCCTATCTTGGCTTCGCCGCGATGCTGATGGCCGGCCTCGACGGCATCAAGAACAAATTGGATCCAGGCGAGGCCGTCGACAAGGACCTCTACGATCTGCCGCCCAAGGAACTGAAGAAAATTCCGACGGTGTGCGGATCGCTCCGCCAGGCGCTCGAGGAGCTCAACAAGGACCGCGGCTTCCTCAAGGCTGGTGGCGTGTTCGACGACGACTTCATCGACGCCTACGTCGATCTGAAGATGAGCGAGGTCATCCGCTTCGAGCACACGCCGCATCCGGTCGAGTTCGAAATGTACTACTCGGCGTGAGCCGCCGATCGCATCCTCCCTGCTCGGCTTAGCCGATTCAGCTATTCAGGGCGCCGTTTCACGGCGCCCTTTTCGTTGTCGCGCTGCGCTTCGCCGCTTTCGGCGATAGGTGATCGGCGTGAGACTTCAGTACGCGCTGTTGCTTTGCGATCGCACTGAAATCGCCGGCCGGCCAGAGGCCGAATGCCTTTTAGCCCGTCGCTCCGGCGCGGCGGCGACAGCCTCGTCGGCGGTCTCGACCCGGTCACGTCCTTTCATTTTGGCGCGGTAGAGCGCGGCATCGGCGCGAGCGATGAGTGCCTCGACCGTGGTCAGCGGCGAGCCGCATGCCACACCGACGCTGACCGTCGCCGTAATCTGCCGCCCGTCGAGCTCGGCGCCGGCCGCGGCGAAGGCAGTACGCACGCGTTCGGCAACAGCGGCGGCATCGGCGACCATGCCCGGTAAGATGGCGACGAACTCCTCGCCGCCGAGCCGGCCGATGACGTCGTCGGCGCGCATGGTTTTGCGCGCCACTGTCGCGAACAATTGCAAAACCGCATCGCCCACCGCGTGACCCCAGCGATCGTTGATCGATTTGAAATGATCAAGGTCGAAAGAGAGCACGCTGACCGGTCCCATGCTGCCGCGACTGCGTTCCATGACGATGGCGGCGCCTTGGAAAAATCCGCGGCGGTTCAACACGCCGGTCAGCGGGTCGGTCGCTGCCGCCATTTTGTAGAAACGCACCGTGCGGTCTTTGGCCAGGATCAGCACGATAAAGGCAGCGCCGACGACGTAGAGCACGATCTCGATGAAGAAGACCGCAATCCAGCCGCGGGCGACACCGCGCAACACATTGTCATCCTGGGACAGAGTTGCGAGCGCCACCGGGAACAGAAAGACAGCGCCGTGCAGCATGGGAACGAAAAGCGCGGGCCAGCGGCGGATCAGTGATTTACGGCGCTCGCGCCACAGTTCGACCGCGATCAGGAAGGTGTAGCTGGCGACGATAAGCGAGCTGACGAAGATGCGCGAGGCGGCGGAGTGCGCGAACGCCGGGAACGTCCACGCCACCAGCCAGACAGCGGCACCAAGAAACATCAGGCCCCAGCGCACCCGGCGACGGTGGAACAACCGCGCGGCGCTCCAGATCATGCCAACAGTAACAAACAGCAGAATATTGGCGATGCCGGCCGGCGGCGCCGGTCCCGTCAGGTCGCCGAACCACCAGATTACGCCCGAGAATGCGCCAAGGAGGTAGGCCGCGCCCCACCAGCCGAGCGCTGGGATGCGCTCTTGCGTCCAGACGAACAGCAGCAGCAGGCCGAGCAACAAGGTCACGCCAATGGCGATGACGAACAACGTTCCGACATCGAGCGATAACGGCGCCTGTGCCCAATCCATGGCCACGGATTAGCGCTCCCATCCGTTATGTCCGGATGAATACGTATCATTGATCCCGGGGCCGTGCCGGAAGTTTGCTTTTTAGGCTTTGCCAAGTGTGTGATGGACGATGCGGATTTTCGGAAAGAATCTCGAGAAAGATCGCAAAAAAATCAAAAAATATCGTCGCTCAGGGCGACACGGCGCCGCCCACTCGAGAGGTTGAGACGCGCCAAACGTCAAAAGGCGTGCGACGCGTCCGGGATGCCTGACTGCAGCGCAACTAGCGTTTCGAGAACTGGAAGCTCCTGCGCGCCTTGGCCTTGCCGTACTTCTTGCGCTCGACCACGCGCGGATCGCGGGTGAGAAAACCGCCGCGCTTGAGCACCGGGCGCAGATCGGGCTCGTGCCGCA
>JBAPYW010000084.1:0-2073 GCA_049284935.1 Xanthobacteraceae bacterium | reverse complement strand
GGCACGACCACGGCCCATGTTCGGGTCGAAATTGCGCCGGGAAAGGTGATTACGTCGTCGATTACCAACGAGGCCGTCGACGATCTGGGGCTCAAGGTCGGCGGCAGCGCAATCGTTGTCATCAAGGCGTCCAGCGTCCTCATTGCCACCGAATAGGAGAGCACGATGGGTCGGAGCCATCTGGCGCTCATCGCGTTGTTGCTGGCGGCGCCGGCATTCGCGCAGGAGCCGATCGGCTGCGACAAGTTCAAATGGCCGCTCGATCGCGAGCGCACCATGCTGGCGAATCCGACGGTGGTGGCCTCGGGAAGCGACGTGCTGCAGCCGCTCGCGGCAGCGCTGAAGGTGACGCTCGTTCCCTTCGCCGATGCGGACTTGCCGATGGCGCCGGAGCGCGCACCGAAATCGCCCGATTCTTATGCCGGGTTCGTGCGCCTTTCCGGACTGGCGAAACCCGGGACTTATCGGATCACGTTGTCGGAAGCTGCGTGGATCGACGTTATTCGGGACGGAGCCGCACTGAAGCCCACTGCGCATAGCGTGGCCACCGGTTGCGACGGCGTCCGCAAGAGTGTGAAGTTCGAGCTTGCGCCCGGACCGATGATCATCGAACTCAGCGGCACGACGGCGCATGCCGTCGCGCTCGTCGTGACGCCCGACTAAAATGAACTTGGCTTGCACTTGTTTGATCGGCAAGCCTCTCCGCGTCGAGGCGCCGACGAGACGGGCCGTATAAGCGAATGATTCCGCCTTGCATGTCCACGTGGCCGGAGGGAGATCCCAATTACCACGGCACGTTCCGCGGCGATCAATATGAATGAATAATTGTGCCGCAATGGCGGGGGCCCGCCGCGCGAAGCCCTTGGCTGCCTATTCGGATATAATCGAGACGATCTCTTTCGCTTGAGGATCGATGATCAACACTTGACCGTGCAATAACGTGTAGAAATACGACTTTATCGCCGGAACGCTTTTGCGAAGTTTACGGGCGAACGGGTGCAAGCGCATGGTGTCCGGAACCACCTCGCCGACCCGTAAACCGGTAGGCACTGATGTCTTTGTCGCCTGGCTGCCTAAGCTGCGCCAAATCTCCGTTTGTTCTGTTGAAGTTAGAGATAAGGCGGTTTCCGCGTACGCTGCCGAAGGGCAACACAACAAGACGGCGCAAAGTGCAATCTTTGAACCGTTTAACTTGAACGACATCATATCCTCCTGAATATCCTCCTGACCCGCTTTCTTGCATTGCAGCGCAGGGTTTTGCGGAATGCAATGTCATGCGTCATTTGGTCATAGGCGGCTGTACCGCGGCAACCGCGGCTGTGTGGGAGCATTGTTCAATGCAATTGGGGGCGACTGCCAGAAGGAGAGACTCCGATGCGGAGTAGGATTCTTGCGCTCGCTGCTGCCCTCGCGATCGGCACGGCGACAATGACGACCGGCGCGTTCGCCTTCCACGGCGGGGGCGGTGGAGGCGGAGGCGGATTCCATGGCGGCGGAGGGGGATTCGGAGGGGGAGGCTTCCGTGGCGGCGGCTTCGGCGGCGCGCATGTCGGCGGAATGGCGATGAGCCACGGTGGAATGGCGCCGGGTGGAGGAGTCCACGGTTTGGCAGCTAGTCGCGGCGGATTCGGAGGACGCGGGGTCGCCATGGGTCACGGCGCCTTGGGACACGGTTTCAGAGGCCATCACCTTGGTCGAAACTTTGGTTATGGCGGCTTGTATGCGTGGGGCGGTGACTGGTGGCCCGGTTATTACGACTATGATTACGGCTACTGCGGCTGGCCCTATTACTCCAACTATGACAGCTGCTACTCCTACGGTTGGTGAATCATAGCCTGCCCCGCGGATAAAGCGGCCACGTAATAAGGAAGATTGAAGTTGATCAGCGGCCCGATCGGTGTGATGTCCGGTCGGGCAATTTTTTTCCGGCGGCGGAGTGATCGCAGCGCATACGACGACTGCCCGCCGCGCGTGCTGCGATGGATTGACACAAGACAGCGGCGCGGATTGGCACGCCTTGCGCCCTCCGCCGAATTCGCCCATTCTTCGGCGCGGGGGACACCATCTGCGGCC
>JBAPYW010000083.1:0-13797 GCA_049284935.1 Xanthobacteraceae bacterium | reverse complement strand
AGCGCACGCAGCGCGAAATGATCCAGGGCGACATGGACGCCGAGCAGGCCAAGCGCGAGCTGATTGAAGCCAACCTTCGCCTCGTTGTGTCGATCGCCAAGAAGTACACCAACCGCGGCCTGCAATTCCTCGATCTCATTCAGGAAGGCAACATCGGCCTGATGAAGGCGGTGGACAAGTTCGAGTACCGCCGCGGCTACAAGTTCTCGACCTACGCCACCTGGTGGATCCGCCAGGCGATCACCCGCTCGATCGCCGATCAGGCGCGCACCATCCGCATCCCCGTGCACATGATCGAAACCATCAACAAGATCGTGCGCACCAGCCGGCAGATGCTCAACGAGATCGGCCGCGAGCCGACGCCGGAGGAACTGGCGGAAAAGCTCGGCATGCCGCTGGAGAAGGTGCGCAAGGTCCTGAAGATCGCCAAGGAGCCGCTGTCGCTGGAAACCCCGATCGGCGACGAGGAGGACAGCCACCTCGGCGACTTCATCGAGGACAAGAACGCCATCCTGCCGATCGACGCCGCCATCCAGTCGAACCTGCGCGAGACGACGACGCGGGTGCTCGCTTCACTGACGCCGCGCGAGGAGCGCGTGCTGCGCATGCGCTTCGGCATCGGCATGAACACCGACCACACGCTGGAAGAAGTGGGCCAGCAGTTCTCGGTGACTCGCGAACGCATCCGCCAGATCGAGGCCAAGGCGCTAAGGAAATTAAAGCATCCAAGTCGGAGTAGGAAGCTGAGAAGCTTTCTCGACAATTAGGGCGCCTTTAGCCCACGGACTTGGCCCGGGGATCAAGTATCCAAGCCGGTCGTGGAAGCTCGCCGGCCGCACTGACGCCAAGCGGGAAGGGTAAAGCGCGACGCGCGCTGCTCAGGACAGTGCCCACGCCTTCTTCTTCGCGTCGGAGCGGCTGATGCTCTTGATCGCTAGCGGCGGGCGGCCGGACTTTTCCGCGATATCGCGGTCCTGCTCGATCAGAAATTCGTGGGCCGGCTTGTCGCCGTCGATGCCGCCGGTCAGCGCGCGCGGAACTTTGCGGTTCGAGCGCTGGCTGCCGTCTTCATAGAGGACGTCGAACATCACGAATTCGGAATTCAGTCCCGGTTTTCTCGGCATGGTTGTTCTCCTGAGAGCTTGACGGCCGAACAGGCTCGGAGCCGGGCTCTCGATTTTTGCTTGAGCATGATCTTTTTCGAAGCCGGCGCCCACCTGTCGGGATCATGCTGTGGCGCCGGAGAGAAACCGGGAACGCCGGCGCCAATGTGGCGCCGGCGCCCAAGTGGCGAGTTAGATCGCTTGCAGATTGGTCGCAGCCGACTTGCCGCTGCGGCGGTCCGGTTCGATGTCGAACGAGAGCTTCTGTCCCTCATTGAGATTCGACATCCCGGCGCGCTCGACGGCGGAGATGTGAACGAACACGTCCGGGCCGCCCGCATCCTGGACGATGAAGCCGAAACCCTTCTGGGCGTTGAAAAACTTTACGGTACCTTGAGCCATGATGGCCTCCATTTGAAACGCATAACGCGTTTTGTGGCCGTGCGAACCATTCGCACGGTCTTCAATCCGGATTTTGCGTTGCTTGGGAAAGGCCCGTTGGGGCGAGACGTCAAGGCGGCTAAATCGCGAATGGCGCGCATATAACAATGTTTGCGGCATTTTGCAATCGGCCGACCGTTTTTAACCCGGCGGCCGGGCCGCCGCGCCGCCGCTACTCCAAGCCCTCGACAATGCGCACGTCGCGTACGGCGCCGTCGCCGAGCGCTCGCAAGGCGGCCTGGTAGGCGGGGCTTTCGTAGGCGGCTATGGCCTGCTGGACGCTGGGAAATTCGGTAATCACGATGCGCTCTTTGACTCCGGCCTCGAAAGCCGCGGCAGCCGTGCCACGGGCCAGATAGCGGGCGCCGAACGAAGCGGTCGCGGCGGGCGCGAGCTTGGCATAGGCCGCAAGTTTTTGCGGATCGGAAATCGTGCGATATGAGACCACCCAATAGGCTTTCGGCATGACATGCTCCGGTTAAAGGCACGCGCGTCGGCGCGGCGAGGCAACAAGCTTAACGCATTGTCAATCGAGTGCGAGTGGATTGCGAGGAAGGTGGCCGCGGCTGCCTCGACACTTTTCGGGATCATGCCGCAGGAGTAACGTCCGTGTTGCCGCCAAGAAGAGCCCGGAGGCCGGTGATGTCGTTTCTTAGCGCGCTGTTCGGCCGGCTTACGCCCGCCAGCGCCGAAAAAGTCCCGGAGCCGGTCGAATACAAGGGCTTCATCATCCGCGCTGCGCCTTATAAGAGCGAAGGCCAATATCAGACGGCGGGGACCATCGAGCGGGAAATCGGCGGCGTTCGCAAGGAACACCGCTTCGTCCGTGCCGACGCGTTCGCCTCCTATGACGATGCGGCGAACTTCGCGCTGAGCAAAGCGCGGCAGATCATCGACCTGCAGGGCGACCGCATTTTCGGGTAGCAAAGCCGCTGCACTGATGTGTCGCCGGATTCGCACGACGGCTGGCTTGTCGTGCGCGCGGGAACTGCGCGCGGCTAGGTCAGGATCCGATCCCCCACATTGTGCGAAGTTTAGGTTTTGGTGTATCGTTTTGGCAGGAACTGGGCGGTACCTCAGGCCTTGCAACTGGCACGGCTGTCCCATGGCGACAGGGCGGCGCATTGCACGGACGATAGGCGCGGCGTTGGTCGCGGCGGCGGTGATGCTGTTGCCAACCGCGTCCGCCCAGGCCCATCCCGATTGCAGCATCGACGATGTCTGGAATGCCCTTCAAAATACGCTCAACACGATCTCGTCGAGCAACTGCGCCGGCGTGAGCGCCGATCCGGCGCTGTGGGCGCCAGTCGGCACAGCCGCCGGCGTCATGGCCGGCGTTTCGCAAAGCCAGCAATTTTGCCAACAGGTACAGAACGCGCAGAACCAGCTGACCAATATCCAGGGCGACGGCAACAGTCTGGTCACCCAGCTCAACAATCTCGGAATTGATGCGAGCTTCTTGTCTTCGGTGCTGAGCGTGCTGAGCAGCGCGGGTGACGCCTTGGCCGTCGTTGAATGCGCCTGCGGCCTGTCGAACAACATCACGCAACTTGGCGGCGATCTCAGCAGCTGCGTGCAAGACGCGCTCTGCGACTTGCAAAATCTCGCCAATCAGCTCGATCCCAGCCTGTTCGGATCGTGCACGGGCACAATCGACAACGTGCCGACCAATTGCACGCAGAATCCCTGCAACGCCCAGACTGGCGCTTGCGATCCCAATCTAGCCGGCAACGCCATCATTAAATGTCCGCCCGGCGATGACGCCCCGCCGCCAACGCAGACGTCGAGCGGTAACGGCACCATTGTCAGCGTGGTGGAGGGAGCCAGCGCCTCGGGCACGGTCACGGTCGAATCCTGCATTTGCCCGGCGCCGATGACCGGTAACTGGATTACGAATAGTGGCTACGCGGAGTGGTCGAATATCGTTAGCGATCCAGCGTGCCAGGTCTTCGTTTGCACATGTCCGCAGGGTTCGAAGCTCGCTTCGAATTCGGGCGCCGGGCAATATGTCTGTGTCTGCCAGAACACCGGTCTGCCAACAATGGCGGGATATGGCGCGACGATCGACAATCCATGCCCTGGATTTTTGACCGGGCCCAGCTGCCCCAACGGGCAAACCGCGTTCGGCGACAAATGCGTGCCCGATTGTTCGAAGAACGAAGTGAGGACGCCGGACGGAACCTGCTGCAATCCCAATCAGGTGACCTTTTGCGGCCAGTGCTGCCCGAACAACGAGGTTCCCAATTTGACGGAAGGCACTTGCGGTCCGTCGCAGGTGACTCAGTAGGGTGGCGATGGCAGCGGCGGGCAAACAATCACCGCGAAATCGCCACCCGACATGGCGCAAAATAAAATTTTACCTTGCCGCGATCTCCAGCCTCGTACTACTCGCCGTCTTTCCCACTCAACTGAATGCGCAACAGCCGCCGACCGGTCTTGTTGCGCCCGGCAACGCTGCTGTGACCGGCTTTTCAGGCGCGTCGCCGCCGATTCAAATCGCGGTCGGCGTCGATCCCGGCGAAAAGACGTTCATCGATCTGAACGGGCCTTCGCTCCGCGTCGTCGATCTGCAGCACATGGGCGGGCCTCCGACGGCGCAATTCGTCGGCGCCCCCAAGCCTTTCACTTTCAGCGCGGCAGCGGTCGGGCAAGTATTCGGTGTCACGCTCGACGACGATACGCCGCCCAACATCTACGCCGCGGCCAGCTCGGCCTATGGGCTTCCGATCGTCGTGCCGGGGTCGGACGGCCAGCCGCAACATATCAAAGTCGGCGCGCCCCACGCCGCCTACATGCGCGGCTTGTGGGGCCCGAAGGGCGGTCCCGGATCGATCTGGAAGATCGACGGCACAACCGGGAAAGTGAGGCTGTTTGCCAATGTGACGCTCGACGACAGGGCCAATTCGGGCGCTGCGCTCGGTGGGCTGGCATTCGATGCCGATTCAAAATCGCTTTTTGTCGCCGACCGCGAAACTGGATTCATTCATCGCTTTGGGATGGACGGGCATGAACTCGGCCGTTACGACCACGGCGTCACCGGCCGCGCGGCGCAAGGGCTGCCGCCGGCGAGCTGGAATTCGCAAGCGGGCGTCGACATCACGAGCCCGCAGTTCGACAGCACCGAGCCCGCGACCTGGAAATATGCGGCTCCCGAGCGCCGCATCTTCGGCCTCGCCGTCTATCAGCACCGGCTTTATTACGCAGTGGCCGACAGCCTGCAGGTCTGGTCGGTCGGCTTGAAAGCCGACGGCGCGTTCGACAGCGATGCCGTGATCGAGCTCGCGGCACCGCCCGCTGCCGGTCCAACGGAAATCTCCAAGATCACGTTCGACGAGCAAGGGCGGATGTTTCTTGCCGAGCGGCCAGCGACAACTGGCGCATTCGACTTCGAAGTTTTGGCCGTTCCGGCAATTGGCCGTGTGCTGCGCTATGCGGTTGTCGGCACGACGGCGGACGGCCGGCGTATCTGGCAGGAAGTGCCAGACGAATATGCCATCGGATTTCCGCGGGATCTGCGCAACGGCAACGGCGGCGTCACCATCGGCTATGGCTATGACGCTAAAGGCAACCTGTCGCTCACACACTGCGGTGGATTCATGTGGTCGACGGGCGAAGATTTGCGCGACTCCTCCGATGCCGCGCTGACGGAAAAACTCAAACAATCGGGTCCGCTCAACGTCGACGGTTTGCAGGGCAACGAGACCTGGCGCATCCGCAGGGACAATGAACCGCCGCTGGTATCCTATTTCATCGACTACGACGACGCGTTCGTCGAGGATGCTGCGCGCGGCCACATGGGCGACATCGCCATTGTGCGCACGTGTCCGTCGCTGCCGCCTCCGCAAATCCAGATCTATCCGACAACGCCCGGCGGACCGCCAGGCGTACATCCGGGAAAGCCCGGGACTCCGGGTACGCCGCCGGGCACGCCGGGGACGCCCCCGGGAACGCCGGGGACGCCGCCAAGTGGCGGCTGTCCGCCCAATCAGGTCCGCGACGTCAGGACCGGTGAATGCGGACAATGCGCGAGACCCGGCATCCAGATTAACGGCAAGTGCTGTTCGGTCGCCACGATCGCAGCGAACGCGGCGTGCTCGAATTCGAGTTGCCCGTCCGGGCAAACGGCGATCGGGCCGAGCAATTTCTGTTGCAACAGCAGCCAAGTCTATACCGGCGCCGGCGGCGTGCCGGCCTGCTGCAGCGGTCAGGTCGTCAACGGCCAATGTCAGACGCCGACCACGCCACCGATAACATCGAACTGCCCGAGCGGCTATGTGGCTTTCGGCAGCGCCTGCTGTTTGGCCGGCCAGATGACCTCGACCGGCATATGCTGTCCCAGCGGACAAGTACCGAGTGGTCCAAACAAGAGTCAGTGCCAAACGCTTATCTACGTTCCCGTTAAACCGCCGCGGCAATGCTGCGCCTCAGGTTCCATTCCGACCGCGAACGGGAAGTGTTGCTCGACTGCGAATGTGACGTCGAACGGCGTTTGCTGTGCCGGCCCCGTCAACCTGGCGGACCGCACGCACTGCCCGGTTCCGATCTGTGCGACCGGCTATGCGAGAATGCCGGACGGCAGCTGCTGCAACAGCCGCTACGTCAGCCGCGACGGAAAATCCTGCAATACCGGTGTACGGCCGTGCGGGCCGGGCGAGTTCCGCGATCTCTCCGGCGCGTGCGTCCCGATGCCGCCGGCGACGGGTTGCGCACCGGGCGAGGTGCTAAATCCTGCGGGCGAATGCGTGTCGGTCCCGCCGGCGGGTTGCCCAGAGGGGAAGGTGCTAAGCCGTCGCGGCGAGTGCGTGTCAGTCCCGCGAACAGTGGGCTGCCCGGCAGGACAATTGTTGAGCCGCGGCGGCAAGTGCGTACCGAGCGCTCCGCCGCCGCGGACGCGCGGCCACAAGGAGCACCGCGGTGGGGTCGTGCCGCCGCCTCGCGCCGGCCCGAGACGACCCGGTGTCACGGCGGCGCCTCCGCCACATCCGGGTTTCCGCGGTCCCTTCGGTGGCCGCCGCGGCTTCTTCCGGCGGTAGGGGTGTCGAGGCAATAGACCATGGCGAGTGAAGGAGACAGCAAATGAAACGTGTCGTCCTGATGTGTGGCGCGATCGTCGCTGCATTGGTGTTGCTGGCAGCGCCCGCGAGCCAAGCGCAAGATGTGCGCCAGGAGATCGACGCGATCATCAAAGATTATCTGGCGACGCATCCGGACGAGCTTGGCGAAATCGTCAAAGGCTATATGGTCAAGCACCCCGAGGCAGTCGGCGAAATAATGGTCGGGGTCCTCAAGCACCGGTCGTCGTCGGCGAACGCGAGCGGGAGCAACAGCGCGGCGTCCGGTGGGGCCAAAGCGGCCGTCGATCGCAGTGAGGCGGTCGCCAGCAATGCGGCGTTACTGTTCTCCTCGCCGCATCAAGTCACGCTCGGCAACCCGCACGGCGATGTCACGCTTGTTGAATTCTTCGATTATAGCTGCGGCTTCTGCAAACGAGCCTTGCCCGACATGCTGACGCTGATCAAGGACGACCCGAATTTGAAGATCGTGCTCAAGGAATTTCCGATCCTTGGGCCCGGGTCGGCGGAGGCGGCACGCATCGCGGTCGCAGTCCGTATGCAGAATCCCGAGGGGCAAAAATACCTCGCTTTCCATCAAGAATTGCTCGGCGGCGGCGGGCCGGCGAGCAAGGAGAAGGCGCTCGCTGCGGCCAAGGATCAGGGCCTCGACATGGTTCGGCTCGAGCAGGACGCTGCCAGCGACGAAGTCGGCGCCACGCTCAGCGAGGACGCGAAGCTCGCCAGCGCCATGGGGATTAGGGGCACCCCCGGCTATGTCGTCGGCGACAAAGTGGTTATCGGCGCCGTCGGGATCGCCGCGCTGAAGGAGCGGATCGAGGCGGCGCGCGGCCACGGTGTGAACTGAGGATGCTGAATGAAGCGAGCGTCCCGGCATAAATTTCGCTGACCGACCTCGTGGTCGGTAAAGAAGCTCGGCGTGATTTTATCAAAGCCCGCCGGCGCCGGCTCTTCCACCGGCCGCTGCAGCCCCCATATTCAATGCGGTGGATCGCCGCTTTGGGCGCGCTGGTTTCGGTGTTGTCGACCCGGATGCCGGATCCGGACCGGCTGGATCAGAGCAACACCGCGCGACCATGACCCAGTGACGATGTTCTGTGCGCGCCGCCAGGGCGTTCGGAATAGGCCGAGGGAAGGATATGAATCTCGACAAATACACCGACCGCAGCCGCGGTTTCATCCAATCCGCCCAGTCGCTCGCGTTGCGCGAGGGACACCAGCAATTCGCCCCGGAGCACCTGCTCAAGGTGCTGCTCGACGATCCCGAAGGGCTCGCCGCCGGGCTCATCGACCGCTCGGGCGGCAATTCGCGCCAGGCTTTGTCCGCCGTCGAGGCAGTGCTCGCCAAACGCCCGAAGGTCTCCGGCGGTGGTGCCGGGCAGATTTATCTCGATCCCGCCTTGGCGCGGGTCTTCGATACCGCGGAGAAGGCGGGCGAGAAGGCCGGCGACAGTTTCGTGACCGTCGAGCGGTTGCTGCTTGCGCTCGCGCTCGAGAAGGCCAACGAGGTCGGCAAAATTCTCGCCAATGCCGGCGTGACGCCGCAAAATCTCAACGCCGCCATCGAGGCGCTGCGTAAGGGCCGCACGGCCGACTCGGCTTCGGCCGAAAACGCTTACGAGGCGCTGAAGAAATACGCGCGCGACCTCACCCAGGCGGCCCGCGACGGCAAGCTCGACCCGGTAATCGGGCGCGACGAAGAGATCCGCCGCACCATCCAGGTCCTGTCGCGGCGAACCAAAAACAATCCGGTGCTGATCGGCGAGCCGGGCGTGGGCAAGACCGCGATCGTCGAGGGACTGGCCTTGCGCATCGTCAACGGCGACGTGCCGGAAAGCCTTCATGACAAGAAGCTGCTTGCCCTCGACCTGGGCGCACTGATCGCCGGCGCCAAATATCGCGGCGAATTCGAGGAGCGGCTCAAGGCGGTGCTGCAGGAAGTGACGTCGGCGGCCGGCGCCTACATCCTCTTCATCGACGAGATGCATACGCTGATCGGCGCTGGCAAAGCCGACGGCGCTATGGATGCGTCGAACCTGCTCAAGCCGGCGCTGGCGCGCGGCGAACTGCACTGTATCGGCGCCACCACGCTCGACGAATACAAGAAGCACGTCGAGAAGGATGCGGCGCTGGCGCGCCGCTTCCAGCCGATCTTTGTCGACGAGCCGAGCGTCGAGGACACCATTTCGATCCTGCGCGGGCTCAAGGACAAGTACGAGGCGCATCACGGCGTGCGCATCACCGACGGCGCGCTGGTGGCGGCCGCGATGCTGTCGCACCGTTACATCACCGACCGCTTCCTGCCCGACAAGGCAATCGACCTGGTCGACGAGGCGGCGGCACGGCTGAAGATGCAGGTCGATTCCAAGCCGGAGGAGCTCGACTCGATCGACCGCGAGATCATCCGGCTCAAGATCGAGCAGGAGGCGTTGAAGAAGGAGAGCGATCCGGGCTCAAAGGAGCGTCTCAAGCGCCTCGAAGTTGAGTTGAAGACGCTGGAGAAGAAGTCCGCCGACCTGACGGCACGCTGGAAGTCCGAGAAGGAAAAGCTTTCCGGCGCGCAGAAGCTCAAGCACGAGCTCGACCAATTGCGCGTCGAGCTCGCTAACGCCCAGCGCCGCGGCGAGTACCAGCGCGCCGGGGAGATTTCCTACGGCCGCATTCCGGAGATCGAGAAAAAGCTCAAGGCGATGGAAGCCGGCGAGGGCAGGGGCGCGATGGTCGAGGAGGCGGTCACCGCCAACCACATCGCCCAGGTGGTGTCGCGCTGGACTGGCATTCCGGTCGACCGCATGCTGGAAGGCGAAAAGGAAAAGCTCCTGCGCATGGAGGAGCAGATCGGCAAACGCGTGGTCGGCCAGACCGAAGCGGTCAAAGCCGTGTCCACGGCGGTCCGGCGCGCGCGCGCCGGCCTACAGGATCCGAACCGTCCGATCGGCTCGTTCATGTTCTTAGGCCCGACCGGCGTCGGCAAGACCGAGCTCACCAAGGCGCTCGCCGAATTCCTGTTCGACGACGAGAGCGCGCTCATCCGCATCGACATGTCGGAATACATGGAGAAGCACTCGGTGGCGCGACTGATCGGCGCGCCGCCCGGCTATGTCGGTTACGAGGAAGGCGGCGCGCTCACCGAAGCGGTGCGGCGGCGGCCTTATCAAGTGGTGCTGTTCGACGAGATCGAGAAAGCGCACCCTGACGTGTTCAATGTCCTGTTGCAAGTGCTCGACGACGGCCGCCTGACCGACGGTCAGGGCCATACCGTCGATTTCCGCAATACCTTGATAGTGATGACGTCGAATCTCGGCGCCGAGCTTCTGGTCAATCAGCCGGAAGGCGAGGACACCGAAGCTGTGCGCGATCAGGTGATGGCGATCGTGCGCGCGAGTTTCCGGCCCGAATTCCTCAACCGGGTGGATGAGATTATCCTGTTCCACCGGCTGCAGAAGTCGGACATGGCGCGCATCGTCGATATCCAGATGGTGCGGCTGGCCCGGCTGCTCGAGGAGCGCAAGATCACCATCAAGCTCGAGCCGAGCGCGCGGGATTGGCTCGCCGAAAAAGGCTGGGACCCGGCCTACGGCGCGCGTCCGCTCAAGCGCGTGATCCAGAAGTCGGTGCAGGACCCGTTGGCGGAAATGATCCTCTCCGGCCGCATCAAGGACGGCGAGGCGGTCGTGATCACCGCCGGCAAGCAGGGGCTCAAGTTCAACGGCGAGGTGGCGGCGGCGGCGGCGTAGCGGCGGCGGTGTTGATGCGCTCGCGGACGTGCTCGACGAAATAGCGGGCCGGCGATTTGGGCAGCCCGGTGACGACGAGCGGATTGAGGCCGCCCGAGCTCTCGACGGTGATGCTGTCCCAGAAAAAGCCGCGCGCGTGCGTAACTTCGGCGATTTGCGACAGCGGCAGGTGTTCGTCGGTACGCCGCCACGGCGTGAGCCAGAATTCGACGATGCTGGTTGAAACGCCGACGTGGTCGACGATCAGGCGGGCGGGAAACAGGAGCCGGGTGAACTTGAAGGTCAAAAGCGCCCACAGCCGGCTCGAGCGCACTTCAATACGGTCGACAGCGGCTATGCTTGGGGTCACTAAGGCCTCCGATGCGTGGTCCTGAGCTGCGAGCCAACGGGTCTGGCTCGAAGTGGCCGGCCCGATGACAGGCTCCGCGAGCCTCGAAGGATGAACGGCCGAGGCGTTGGAGCCGTTCCCCTTCGCGGCTCGTCGCTGCGCGCCGAGCGGCTCAGCATGACGGAAAACGAACTAGTGAACTTGGGCGACGCGTCCGGGCACGTGCGCTATCATCGAGTCCAGCTGCTCGCGGTTCTTCTCGAACAGTGCTAGCGCAAGGCCTTCAAGGACGCGCCCGCGCGGTAGCTTGACCGTCATCGGATTGACGAAGCGGTCGTTGATCAAAATCTCGAAATGCACGTGGGCGCCGGTCGAAAGGCCGGTCGAGCCGACGAAGCCGATGACCTGACCTTGTCGAACCCGGCTGCCGACATTGAGGCCGCGCGCGAAAGCCGTCATGTGGCCGTAGGCGGTCTGGTAGCCGTTGGCGTGACGGATACGGACATATTTGCCGTAGCCGCCCTTCAATCCGATCTCGTCGATGGTGCCGTTGCCGGCGGCGAAGATCGGCGTGCCGAAGGGTGCCGCCCAGTCGACGCCGGTATGCATCTTCATGTAGTGCAGCAGCGGATGATTGCGCTCGCCGAATCCGGAACGCATGATGCCGATGGGGACCGGTTTGCGCACCAGGAATTTTTTCGCGCTCTTTCCGGTCTCGTCATAGTAGTCGTAGGCGCCGTCGTCGGTTGTCTGATAGCGGTAGTACTTCTTGGTCTCGCCGCCGAGCGTCAGCGAAACATAGCGCACCTCGTTTCTGCCATCGCCGGTTTCGTCGTCCGCATAGAGCATGTCGAGCGAATCCCCGGGCTGCACCTTGCGCTGGAAGTCGACATCGTACGAATAGATGCGGACGATCTCCTCGATCACGGAGTTGGGAACATTATCGCGTAGCGCCGTCTCGTAGAGGCTCTGATAGAGCCGCACGCCGCTACCATCATCGTCGCTGTTGTCGTCCTCTCCCGGCCCGGCGACGTCGATATTGCGGATATCGACCGGGACATAGGTGCCCTGGTCGGAGAGGGCCGCCGCGGCTTCGATCTTGCTGTCGCCGGCGATGATGACGCGCAGCGGCCGCATGTGTCCGAGCCCGGCGGGGGTCGTCAGCACGCGCAGCTTCTGCCCCTCCTTCAATCCGCCCTCGCGAGCCGACGGTCCGAGTACTGCGATGATCCGCTTGATCTCGTCGGGTAGGGCGCCGACTTCGCGCAGAATCGATCCGACTGTCTCACCTTTTTTCGCGACGATGACGCGTTCGCTCCAATCGTCGGTGCCGAGCGTCGTTTTTGGCAAAAGCGTAATGTTCTCGGGCACTACGCGCGCCTCGAAGCCGATATAGGGATCAGTGTCGCCCTCGGCGGCATAACTGAGCTTGAGGCTCGTCGCCGGCGCGTCGGCGCTGGCGAGCAAGGTTGAATTCGCCGCGGTAGTCGCGACATCGCGGACGCGGGCGACGACCTCGTCGAGCGATAGCAGCGTCGACGGCTTCACCTTCGGCAACAGCGAGTTGATGTCGCAGACCGCAGGCGTCACCCGGCCTTTGGCGGCGACCGGCGCGAAATTGCAGGTGACAAAGGACACCTCGGCGTCCGGTTCCGCCGCGGGCGTATCGTCGGCGCTCGCCACGCCTTCGGTGAGGAGCTTTTGCGGATTGAATGGGGGGATGTTGGCGGAGAGTTCCGAGACCGACAACGCAAGATTGCCGGAGACGCGCACAAAGGGGCGCATGCGCACCAGTTCGCGATCGCGCAGTCGCGTGGTGATGGGCAGGCGCAGGATCTGGCGGGCAATACTCGGTTCCGTGATGGCGGCCAGGCGGTCGGTCTTGCGGATGCCGCTCAGGCGGCCTCCGATGCCGGCGACCGCGCCGCGCAAGGCGGTCTCGACGCGTTCCGGCGCCGAAGCGAAATTGGTTTCACCGTCCAGCGAAGCAAAAACGGCGCCGCCCATGAGCGCAGCGCCGCACAGTCCGGTCAGGATGGTGCCGCTGAACCATTGCAGCGAAAGCCTACGCCGATCGACGAGAGCGCCGGAGCCCCCCTCTGCCGAAAGCGGCGGCTCGTTGCCAAGATGAATGGGCTCGGCTTCCGATCGCCGTTTTGGGCCGCGTAGCCTAGTTTGGTCCAAGACCACCGTCCCCCGCAGTCGCAATC
The DNA here is from genome assembly GCA_049284935.1 of Xanthobacteraceae bacterium. GTDB lineage: Bacteria > Pseudomonadota > Alphaproteobacteria > Rhizobiales > Xanthobacteraceae > BOG-931. The sequence goes on along the minus strand of JBAPYW010000083.1, from coordinate 906 downwards.
GCACTCGGTCCGCCGCACCCCGCGGCTTTCCGAGTTCGTAACCAAGTCCGGCACCCGGACGAGTCTCGATTGACGCCTTGACTAAAGGCGCAGAACGATCCCTGCGGCGGCCCGGTCAACCGACCCGACCGCCGAAGCCGAAAAGTCAGCTGATGCTGGCGTTCCCCCGCATTGCAGCGTCCCCGACACGATTGTGCAAAGAACGGCGGAGGAATGTGGCCGCAGTGCGGCGCAAGCTGCGCCAAAACCTCATCGGGGCCAGCCGCTGCACTGCGCCCGGCGATTGTCTGGCTGCCGCCGAACCGGTAAAAAATGCCGCTTCATCGACGAATCCACAGCGCGCATTTTAGCGGTGCGGCCGTTGACAATGCCGGCACCCAAAGCCTATATAGGTCCTCACGACGCGCCGCCCGCTTCGGCGCGATGGCGCGTCTGCGAAGCCCCTCACTGTTTACGGTGAACGAGCATCCGGCCATGATCTTGTGGCCATGACGGATGCGCGGGGTTTCGGCGGCTCCGGCGTTTGCCGGAGACGGAGCCGCAAGGTTCCGGGATGTTTGACAGGTGAATCGGAAGAAAGAGAAACGTGGACGGCGGAGTCCTTGCGGGCCGCTTCGTCGAACGGAGGAGGTTTAAGTCGAAAGGCTTGGCTTTTTCCGCAAGAGAGCGGCCATGGAAGAGACTTCGGCGGTCTTACGTTTCAAGGTTTTCTACATCGGCCGATCGCGCAAGTGATCGGACGTGTAGGGACCTCGTCAAACGTTGTGATCAGCCGAGATCAGATCTCTCTTCAACTTGAGAGTTTGATCCTGGCTCAGAGCGAACGCTGGCGGCAGGCCTAACACATGCAAGTCGAGCGCCGTAGCAATACGGAGCGGCAGACGGGAGAGTAACACGTGGGAACGT
>JBAPYW010000082.1:0-62291 GCA_049284935.1 Xanthobacteraceae bacterium | reverse complement strand
ACGATGCCGTCTTCATGAAGCGGCAGCCGGGCTTCATCTCCACCCAGCTTCATCGCGCAATCGGCGAAAGCCCAACTTACCTCAACTACGCGGTCTGGGAGTCGAACGCTGACTTCCGGGCAGTCCTTGCGCATCCAGAGTTCACGGCACTCTCGGCTTACCCGCCTTCGGCCGTTGCCTCCCCGCACCTGTTTCAGAAGGTTGCGGTCCACGGCATCTGCGTCGCGTAGCCGCTTGGAACGGGAGCAAGGCCATGATTAAAATCATCCATCCAACGGCAGGCGTGGTCGCGATCCTCACGATTGCGACCTTCTGGCTCTCGACCGCTATCGCCGAACTGTTTGGTTCTCAGGCGGTCGTGACCACTGTTAAAACGGCCATACCGTGGGGCTTTCTGTTGCTGATACCGGCGCTCGCGGCAGCGGGAGGCTCCGGGTTTGTGATGGCAAAAGGGCGGCGTTCCAGTTTAATCGATGCGAAGCTCAAGCGCATGCCGATTATCGCTGCTAACGGCATCCTCGTTCTCATTCCTTCGGCGCTCTTTCTCGCGTCGAAGGCAAGGGCCGGGGAATTCGATATTAGCTTCTATGCGGTGCAGGTGCTCGAACTCGCTGCGGGTGCGGCGAATATCACGCTACTTGCGCTTAATATGCGTGACGGCCTCAAAATGAGAGGCTCGTTCCGCCACCGGCCAGCATGACCGCCGCCAAATCGCCGGCCGCGAGAGGATACGTCCGCACAGCATGTCAGCTAGTGGCTCTTAGCGACAGATATTGTGCTGCAACAAAATGTCGGCTCTCGGGCAAGAGCGGAAGTGGCGTGAAGCGGAAGTCCAATGAGCCCGAGGACAGTGAGAAACTAAATCCCCGCGAACCAGTTGAAGCCCTGTTTGCTCCAGAATGTCTCGGTGAAGCTGTTGGTCACCTCGATCGCCTTGATCCATTTCGCATTCTTGTAGCCGAGCTTGGTCGACGTGCGTAGCCGCAGCGGATAGCCGAAGGGATCGGCGATCGTCTCGTTGGCGTAACGCGTGGCGAGGATGGTCTGCGGATGCAGCGCCGCCGCCATGTCGATGCTCTCGGTGAAATCGTCGGCGCAATGGAAGTAGACGTATTTGGCCGTCAGGTCGGCGCCGATGCGCTGCAGGAAGCTCTTCAGGTTCGGGCCTGACCACTGGCCGATGTAATCCCAGCCTTCGACGCAGATGTGCCGGATAATGATCTCCTGTTCCGGCAGCGCGTAGAGTTGCTGGGCGGTCCACGGCCGCTTGTCGTCGATGCGGCCGGCCAACTCCAGCTTCCAGGTGGCGCCGTTGACCGGCTTGACCTCCTCGATGTCGTAATAGGCGTTGAAGCGCGGCGGCTTGACCACCCGCGCGGCGGAAAACGTCGGCGCCAGATGATCGGGCCGGAAGAGCGCCGCCTGCACGCGGTCATTCCATGCCGACACCGCGCGCAGCGCTTTCTGCACCGGCTCCTCTTCGCTCACGTCGCAGCCGGTCAACAGCGTCAGTGCGCCGAGACTGATGGCGCCGCGCAGCACGCCGCGCCGGTTGATGTCATCGACCAGCGCCCGGTGTTGCATCAGCACGCGCTGGTCGATCGGCTTCTGCGGCCGAAACAGCGATGGCGTCCGGGTGCGAAACATGATGTCACCGCGTCAGGGAGTTGCTTCGGCCGCGGCGTCGGCCGCCGCCGGCTTATCGTCGACGGCCGGGCCGCCGGTCAGCATGGCGACGAGGCTTTTCGGCACCAGCAGAGCCAACGTCACGTGGATCAGCAAAAAGCCGACGATCGCTGCCATGCACAGGAAATGAACGAGCCGGATGGTCTGGAAGCTGCCGAACAACGACGCCAGCTCGGAGAACTGCACCGGCTTCCATAGCGCCAGCCCGGAGATCACGATGAGGACGCCGACGGCCATGATGCCGAGATAGAGAATCTTCTGCACGGCGTTGTAATGCGTCAGATCCTCGTGAGCGAGGCGAAAGCGCAGCGCGTCGCCGACCGTCGCCAGGATCTCGCGCAGCGACAGCGGAAACAGCTTTTGCAGAAACCGTCCGGTGGCGATGCCGTAGCTGAGATAAGCAAGCCCATTGACGACGAAAATCCACATGCCGAAAAAGTGCCACTGCAGCCCGTATTGCGCCCACTTGCCGATCACGACGGCGTCCGGAAAATGCAGAAACCCGAAGAGGACGTCGTCGTTGTAGATCTTCCAGCCGCTGCCGATCATGATGAAAATAGCAACCGCGTTGGTCCAATGCATGACGCGGACCGGCAACGGGTGCAGGCGATGCTCCTGGCGAGTATTTGATTTGACCGGCGGCGCCGCCATCAAGAATGATCCCCTGCGTCGCTCATGTCCCTGGCGCGACGCCGGACAGTAGGGTTGCGAAAAATCCGGCGCAAGCCACACCGCTTCACAAATTCGCGTGGCGTCTTTGATCGGAGGAATCGCGCATGATCGGGCGTTTGACGGCGATCGGTTTGACGATCGGCGTGCTCGCTGCGGCGCAGGCGGCGGCAGGCACGGCCAGTGCAGACGGATTTCTGCTGCTGGCCCAGGCCATGGTGCCGCCGACCGGCATGGAAGAAAAGAAAAAGCCGATGACGCGGGCGGAGCGCATGCAAGCGCGCTTTCCGCAACCGGTGCGGGTCGGCGATCTCATCGGCCTGCCGCTCCTCGACGACAGCTCCTGTACGCTCGGCCGCGTCCGCGAAGTGGTACGCACGGCGGACGACAAGATCGAACTGATCGTCTCGTACGGCGGCTGGCTCGGCTGGGGCGCGCGCCCCGTCGCCGTTCCGATCGAGGTGGTGGGCATCCAGGGCCGCGAGCTGGCCTCGCTCGATATGCCGCGCAGCGAATACGCCACGGCGCCGACTTGGCGGAATGCCGACGCGCAAGTACTGCCCGACGACGCGACGATCAAGATCGCGCTGGCCCGGCGCTGAGCCAATGATCACGACTTGGTGAAGTCTATAACTTTTTGGTGTATGCCGACTTGTAGGCAGTGAGCCGGAATTGATTGGCGCGTTGCCGCGCTTTGCCAAAAACTGCCGCCGGTCGCTGAATCGTTTTCAGCCGAACATTACGGGGGTTGCATCGCATGGACGGTGTGAATCGGTCCGACGGCAAATCCGTATCGACCGAAGGCGCCGCCGCCGAGGCGGACGGGCGCCATCGGCGCATCAGCGGCCCAGGCACCTGCGGCATCGCCGTCATGGCCAAGGCTTCGGCGCCCGGACGCACCAAGACCCGGCTGGTGCCGCCGCTGACTTTCGACGAGGCCGCCGCGCTCAACACCGCATTCCTTAAGGATATCGCCGAAAACCTATTGCTCGCCGCCCGTGATGCGGCGATCGCCGGCTACGCCGCCTACGCGCCGTCGGGCTCCGAGGGATTTTTTCACCGCGTCCTGCCGCCAGCGATCGGCTTGATCGACGCCTTCCTGTCGAATTTCGGTGATTGTCTGTCCCGCACCATTGAAGAAATCTTCGCCCGCGGCCATGGTTCGGCGGTCGTGCTCAATTCCGACAGCCCGACGCTGCCGACGGCGTTCCTGGTCGAGACCGCGGAAGTGCTGGCGCGGCCGGGCGAGCGCGCCGTGCTCGGTCCCTCGAGCGACGGCGGCTATTACCTGCTCGGGCTGAAAACCGCGCACCGCCGCCTGTTCGATGACATCGCCTGGAGCACCGAACGCGTCGCCGGAGAGACGCTGGAGCGGGCGCGCGAAATCGGGCTCGACGTCCACATGCTGCCGGTCTGGTACGACGTTGACGACATCGAAGGCTTGCGGCGGCTTGCTGGCGAGGTGTATCGGCCGCACTCCCCCGGGCGCGAGCGCGATGCGCATGAGCCGCATCATCCGGTTGAGACAGCCTTGTTGATGCAGCGACTTTGGGTCGACGGTGAATTCACCCGCCGCGAAGATTTCAGGCAAGCCGAGAGTGCGGCCGCCGGAGCGGCTTGATTGCCGATGGTCGATTGAGGGAAGCGACATTATGGAGATTGAGGCGTCAAACCCGGCGGTCGATCCGCGGCGCTACTTCGAGAGCGTGCGCACCGACAGCGCCGTGCCCGAGCACCAGCCGGTCTGCCTCTATCTGGAGACCACCAATCGCTGCAATCTGTTGTGCACCACGTGCCCGCGCACCTATGAGGAGCTCGAGCCGCCGGCCGACATGAGCTGGGAGCTTTTTTGCTCGATCGTCGACCAGATCCCCAACCTGTCGCGCGCGGTGCTGCATGGCGTCGGCGAACCGATGCTGGTGAAGCATCTGCCGCGCATGGTGCGCTACCTGAAGGACCGCGGCACCTACGTGCTGTTCAACACCAACGGCACCGTGCTCAACGAGAAGAACGGCCGCGCGCTGATCGAAGCCGAACTCGACGAGCTGCGGGTGTCTTTCGACGCCGCCAACGCCGAATCCTATCGCGCCATTCGCGGCAGGAATTACTTCCACCGCATCCTCAAGAACGTGCGTGCGTTCCGCGACGTGCAGGAGCGCGACGGACGCTTTAAGCCGCGGGTGTCGGCGTGGCTGACCGGCTTGCGCGAGACCGTCGAGCAGTTGCCGGACTTCGTGCGGGTCGCGGCGGAGACCGGCGTGCGCGAAGTCTATCTGCAGCGGCTGGTGTTCTTCGAGGAGAATGCCATCGGCAAGGCGCGGCCGGATCAAGCGCTGTACGAGCGGCTCTCGGCCGAGGAGGCGGTCTATATCGATCGCGCCGCGGCGCTCGCCAAATCGCTCGGCGTCACTTTCAGCGCTTCGGGCGCCGCTAGCGAGCCCGGCATGAGCTTAAAGCGCAGCGACAATGGCTCACCATGGTCGCTGTGCCGCCGGCCGTGGACCGTCATGTACTTTACCGCCAACGGCCGCGCGCTGCCGTGCTGCATCGCGCCGTTTTCGCAGCGCGGCTATGAGAACTACACGCTCGGCGACGCCACCCAACAGAGCTTGCGCGAAATCTGGACCGGGGACGCCTACCGCGATTTCCGCAAGGCGCTGCTGTCGGACAAGCCGCCGGGCGCCTGCGCCAGCTGCGGATTGCGCTGGAGTCTGTAGCGATGCCGCCCCACGCCGGCGGCATCGCCGTCGTCATTCCGACGCTCAACGAAAGCGAATCGATCGCCGCCGTGGTTGCCGGCCTGCCGCGCCACGTCGTCGACCGTGTGATCGTCGCCGACGGCGGCAGCACCGACGACACCATCGCGCAAGCGCGCCGCGCCGGCGCGGAGACGATCGAAGCCGGCCGCGGCTACGGCCGCGCCTGCCTCGCCGGCGCGCAAGCGGCCAATGACGCCGACATTATCGTCTTCATGGACGGCGACGGCGCCGACGATCCGGCGGCGATCGCCGACATGGTCGAGGCGCTTCGTTCCGGCCGCTACGACTTCGTCATCGGTTCGCGCGCGCGCGGCAAGCGCGAACGAGGCAGCATGGCAAGCCACCAGATTCTCTCCGGCCTCGTCGCCGGCGCGCTGATCGGGCTCTTCTACGGCGTGCGCTATACTGACATGTGCGCCTATCGCGCGATCCGGCGCGACACGTTGCTCGCGCTCGGCATGCGCGAATTGACCTACGGGTGGAATCTCGAAATGCAGATGCGGGTGGCGCGCACCGGCTTGCGCGTCCTCGAACTGCCGGTGTCCTACCGCCGCCGAATCGGCGGGCAGTCCAAGGTCGCGGGCTCGCTACGCGGTTCGCTGCGCGCCGGGACCCGCATCATGACGACCTTCGCCCGCGTCGCGATGGAGCCGGCCCGGCGCGAGGGTGCGGCTTGAGTCTTGGTTCCCACTTTCGGGATCATGCCCTACATCGCAACCTTGCGGAGAAAGCCGTCGACACTGCCGCGCAGACGGTCCGCCGCCTGCTCGACGGCCTGAGATACCGCCAACACCGTGTCCGCCGAGCTGTGCACGTCGGCAATGGCGCCGGATACGTCTTGCAATACCGCGACGACCGATTTCGTGCCCGCCGCGGCTGCCGCGACGTTGCTTGAAATCTCGTTCGTCGCACCGTGCTGCTGTTGGACCGACGTGGCAATGGCGGCGGTGAATTGCCGAATTTCCTGCATCCGGGCGGCAATGCTGCCGATGGCGCCGACCGCGCTTTGCGTCGAAGACTGCACCGCTGCGATCTGGGCGGCGATGTCGGCCGTCGCCTTGGCCGTCTGCACGGCGAGCGCCTTGACTTCGGCGGCGACGACGGCAAAGCCTTTGCCCGCCGTTCCCGCGCGCGCCGCCTCGATCGTCGCATTGAGCGCGAGCAAATTCGTCTGCCCGGCCACGCTTTGAATAAGCTTGACGACATCGTCGATCTTTTGCGCCGCCTGCGCCAAGCCGGCGATGTCTTCGTTGGTCGATTGCGCTTCCATCGCGGCGGCGCTCACCACCTCGCTGGCGCGGGCCAGCTGGCTGTTGATCTCGGCGATGGATGCGGACAATTCATTCGCCGCTGCTGCAGCCGTCTGGACGCTGCCGAATGCTTCGTTGGAGGTGTGAACCGCGCCGGCGGCGTGCTTTGTGGTCTTGCTCGAAGTTGCCGAGAGCATCGTGGCGGTCGATTTTATCGCCGCAACACTGTCCGCGACGGTCTCAAGAACATCCTCGGCGCTCTGGCGGAACCAGCCGATGGCCTCCTCAATGACGGCGCGGCGCGCTTCCTGCTCGCCCAGTAACGCACTCTTGCGTTCCGCCGACCGGCGCTCGGTGATGTCGTCGTGGGTGCCGACCCAATACCGGCCGCCGGGTATCGGTCGATTAACGACCGAAATGGCGCGTCCGTCCGGCGTCTCGTTCACGAAACACACGACTTGCCCGTTGACCATGCTGTCAATGAGTTCGGCGCAGTACTGCTCCGCATCGCGGTGCAGGCTGCCGGTCTGCACGCGAAGACGGATGATATCGATCAGCGCAACGCCCGGCTTCACCAGATCCGGGGGCAGCCCGTACATCGCCAGATATCGGTCGTTGCAAACGACCAGGCGCCCGGCGGCATCGAACATCACCACGCCTTGCGTCATGTGGTTGAGCGCGAGCGCAAGCAGACGGCCCTTGCGGTCGAGCCCGCGGCCGCTCGCCAATCGCGTCAAAGAGTTGAGGACGCGGAGCATGTGCCTCGTGCCTGGTCGGTGCCCAACCCCATCAGCTATCCGACTTCAATTTACGCTTCGTTAATGAATGGTCAGGCCGCAGCTGCCCGCACAGGCGCGGATCGTTCGTCACGCGCCGTTTGCGGCGATGCCGGCCAGACCTACCGGCCATGGCACTTGACCCGGTAGCTATCTGCACTCACCCTGCAAGTCCCACGCGGAGATTTCATCATGGACAAGATCAAGCCGCTTTTCACCGCGACCGCGACAGCGACCGGCGGGCGCAACGGACACACCGAAGCCAATGACGGGTCGGTCAAGGCCGATCTGTCGGTGCCGAAGGCCATGGGCGGACCAGGCAAGCCGGGCACGACCACGCCCGAGCATCTGTTCGCGGCCGGCTACGCCGCCTGCTACGGCGGCGCGCTCGATTTTGTCGGCAAGCAGAAAAATAAGGACGCGACCAAGGCCACGATCGTTTGTTCGGTGTCGATCGGTCCGCGCGAGGGCGGCGGCTTCGGTCTCGCCGTCAAATTGCGCGTCGAGGACAAGTCGCTGCCGCAAGCCGAGCTCGCCGAGCTGGCGAAAGAGGCGCACGAAAAAATCTGTCCCTACTCGCACGCCACGCGCGGCAACGTCGACGTCCAGATCGAGGTGGCGGGGGCTTAGAGCGCGTCCAGGAAAAGTGGAAGCCGGTTTTCCGTCCGGACGGGCGACAAAACAACGTTACCGATCGGAATGGAATTTGATCGCGGCGTGAGTGCCGTCGCAAAACGGCTTGTTTTGCGACTGACCGCACCGGCAAAGCGTCACCCGATTGCGCTTCTCGTAGCTAAAGCCGTCGGCGGCGATCACGGTGATGCCGCCGCGCAGCCAGATCGGTCCGCTGCAGTCTTCTGCGGGATCCTCGATCAATCCGATTGAAACCGGCAAGTCGCGCTCAATCGGCGCTCGGGTCGCCTTGTCCCAGGCCACGAGCCGCCCGGACGGACAGTCGTTGACCTGCCGCAGAAACATGGTGCGGACCTTCGGATCATCGGTGCGCGACACTTGCCGCCACACTTTGCCGTTCGGATCGCAGAAGCGGGCAAAGGCGCAGAGACTTTCTGCATCCGTGAGCACCATTGCGGGTCCTTCGACGGCCTTCGCCTGCTCGATGTAGGGTTGACGGTTCGCGGTCTCGGTGCCGTCAAAGCCGATCTTGGCATGGGTGCCGTCGCAGAACGGCTTTTTGTTCGAACGTCCGCACCGGCACAGCGCGTATTTCTCCGCCGCCGGGAAGATCCCGCTCTCCTGCCACGCCTCCGAATCACCGTTTGCGCTTGCGCCGATCGTTTGCTCCGACAGCGGCACGCCGCCGCTGACGATGTACGGACCGTTCTCTGCAATGACGACGCGCGCTTGCGATTTTTCGTGGGCCGATCTTTCGTGTGCCATGGCGGCGAACCCCTGCGATCGCGAGATCGATAACGAGAGCCCGGCAGCCCAAATTATTTCATAAGAAAGTGGTGGTGCCCAGGGGCGGAATTGAACCACCGACACCTGCATTTTCAGTGCAGTGCTCTACCAACTGAGCTACCTGGGCCCACTTTGCGCGCCCGCCGAGTGGAACCCGTGAGCGGGCCCGCGCGAGCGCCGCGGTTATAGAGGCTCGATTTCCGGCTGTCCAGAATAGGGCCCGCCGCAAGCCTTCGCGTCAGTTCGCCGCTTCGCCGCCGTCCTCACGGCGCTCATCCTCCTCTTCGTCTTCGGTGACCGGCACGGCATAGACGCCGGAGAACCAGCGGTGGAGGTCGACGTCGGCACAGCGCTTGGAGCAGAACGGCCGGAACGCCGCGACCACAGCCTTGCCGCAGATCGGACACCTGGGGCGTTGCGCGTCACTCATCGGCGAAATATGGGACGCGCAGAGAGACGTGCCAACCACTGTCCGTGAATATGGATTCCGGGCTCGCGGGCAAAGGCCCGGCCCCGGAATGACAAGTCGAGATATAGACGAAGCGCCTCACACCGCGTTGAGCCAGCCGAAATGGATCGGATAGCCTTCGCCGCCCAGGAGCGTCATCGTCTCGTACAGCGGCAAGCCGACGATGTTGGTGTAAGAGCCGACGATTTTCACGATAAATGTTCCGGCGATGCCCTGCGCGGCGTAGCCGCCGGCCTTGCCGCGCCATTCGCCGGAAGCGAGGTAGGCCTCGATGTCCTCGTTCGACAGCCGCTTAAAGCGCACGCGCGTCTCCACGTGACGCTGGCGGAACGCTTCCTTCGGCGTCACCAGACAGACCGACGTGTGGACGCGGTGGTTGCGGCCGGACAGAAGCCTTAAGCACTGCGCCGCGTCGTCAAGCAGCTCGGCCTTGGGCAGGATGCGGCGGCCGACGGCGACCACGGTATCGGCGGCGAGAATGAAGGCGCCCTTGAGCTCTTCGTCGAGCCGCACCATGGCGAGCGCCGTCTCGGCCTTGCCGCGCGCCAGCCTGGTGGCGCAGGCGCGCGGCAGTTCGCCCCGCTTCGGCGTCTCGTCGATGTCGGCCGGGCGCAGCGCGTCGGGCTCGATGCCGGCCTGGTTGATCAGCGCCAGCCGGCGGGGCGAGCCGGAGGCGAGCACGAATTTGGCGCGGCCGATCACGGCCGGGCTCTTCGTTGGCGCGGCGACGCGGCCGTCGCCGCGGCAGGCGCCGAGCGGAGCAAATCGGAATTTTTGCTGTTCGCGATCACTTGAAGCGATACGTGATGCGACCCTTGGTGAGGTCGTAGGGCGTCATCTCCACCAGCACCTTGTCGCCGGCGAGCACGCGGATTCGGTTCTTGCGCATGCGGCCTGCGGTATGAGCGATGATCTCGTGCTCGTTCTCGAGCTTGACGCGGAAGGTGGCGTTCGGGAGCAGCTCCGTCACGACACCGGGAAATTCCAAGGCTTCTTCCTTCGCCATTCGCTACCTGGAAGCGTTGTCATTAGGCTGCGGCCGGGACCAAATCCGAGCGAAAATTCGCGCGGAACCTAGCGGATGATGCGCCGTTCCACAACTGGTCGCGCCGCCGTCCAATTGATTCATTCATTGCCCGGAGGCGGCCGCGAAAAGCGCTGGCGAATGCGCGCGAGCAGCTGGTCGCGCACCGCGCGGTAGGCATCAAGCCGCTGCTCGCGGCTGCCCTCGACGCCGCTCGGATCAACCATCGGCCAATACTCGACATCGACGCCGCTGGTGCGGGTGAGTTCCAGCGCCCGGTGATGGGCCTCCGGCGCCAAGGTGATGATGAGGTCGAAATTGAGTCCCTCCCACTCGTCGATCTCCTCGAAGGTGACCGGCTTGTGCCGCGAAATATCGAGGCCGATCTCCGCCATGACCGCGACCGCGAACGGATCGAGGTCGCCTTTGCGCACGCCGGCGGAAGCAACATAGATGCCGCGGCCGCATATCTGCGCAAACAGCGCCGCCGCCATCGGCGAGCGCACGGAATTAAGCCCGCAGGCAAACAATACCGCTAAGGGGTGCGCCATCGGTCGCGTCGCGGACGCCGCCATTCGCGGCCCCTACCCCTTCCAGTGCAGCACCGTGACCAGCGTGAACAGCCGCCGCGCCGTGTCGAAATCGAGCTCGACCTTGCGCTTGAGGCGCTCCATCAGGATCTGCGAGCCCTCGTCGTGCAGCGAGCGGCGCGCCATGTCGAGCGCCTCGATACGGTCGGGCGTCGAGCCGCGGATGGCTGCGTAATAACTGTCGCAGACTGTGAAATAATCCTTCACGATGCGGCGGAATGGCGCCAGCGATAGCAGGTGCGCGATCACCGGCGTGCCGTCGATGGTGCGGATATCGAAAACTAGGCGGTTGCCGCTGATGCCGAGGTTGAGCGCGTACGGTCCGCCTTCATGGCCGTGCGGCCGAAACGCGTTCTCCTCGATCAGATCGTAGATCGCCACCGCGCGCTCGTGCTCGACGTCGCTGTTCGACCGCCCGATCGACGATTCATCGATCGTCACCGCCACCAGGCGGCCGGTACCCTTGTCGCGGTCGGGGCGCGGCATCAGCGATTGAGCCGAATGGCGACGGAACGGGCATGGGCGTCGAGCCCCTCCGCCGTGCCGAGCGTGATGGCGGCGTCGGCCAGCGCCCGCAACTGCTCCGGCCCGCATTTGAGGATCGAGGTGCGCTTCATGAAATCGAGGACGCCCAGCCCGGACGAGAACCGCGCCGATCGCGCCGTCGGCAGCACGTGGTTGGATCCGGCGACGTAGTCGCCGATCGCCTCCGGCGTGTGCGCGCCGATGAAGATCGCACCGGCATTGCGGATGCGCCGCGCCAGCCGCTCGGCGTCGGCCGCCGCGATTTCCAGATGCTCGGGGGCGACGGCGTCGATCAGCGGCACGGCTTCGTCGAGATCGCGCACCAGGACCACCGCGCCGAAATCGCGCCAGGAGGCGCCGGCGACCTCTTTGCGCGACAGGTGCAACAGCGCGCTCTCGACCGCGCGCTCGACCGCAGCGGCAAGCTTTTCGTCGTCGGTGACGAGGATGGCTTGCGCGCTCGGGTCATGCTCGGCCTGCGCCAGCAAGTCGGCGGCGATCCAGTCGGCATTGCCGGTGTGGTCGGCAAGGATCAGCACTTCGGAGGGGCCGGCGATCATGTCGATGCCGACCTTGCCGAAGACGATGCGCTTGGCGGCTGCGACATAGGCGTTGCCCGGACCGATGATCTTGGCGACCGGCGCGATGGTCGCGGTGCCGTAAGCCAGCGCCGCGATCGCTTGCGCGCCGCCGACCCGATAAATCTCGTCGACGCCGGCGAGTTTCGCCGCCGCCAGCACCAGCGGCGCCACCACGCCGCCGGGCGCCGGCACCACCATGACCAGACGCGGCACGCCGGCGACCTTGGCCGGCACGGCGTTCATCAGCACGGAAGACGGATAAGCGGCGGTGCCGCCCGGCACGTAGAGCCCCACCGCCTCGATCGCCGTCCAGCGGGTGCCGAGTTCGACACCGAGTGCATCGGTGAAGCGGTCGTCCTGCGGCACCTGCCGGCGGTGAAAGACCTCGATGCGGTCGCGGGCGAATTCGATGGCGTCGCGCGCCTTGCGCTCGCAGCCGTCGAGCGCGGTGGCCATCTCCTGCGGCGTGACCCGCAGGCCCACGCTGGCGAGGTCGAAGCCGTCGAATTTTTGCGTGTAGTCGCGCAACGCGCGGTCGCCGCGGGCGGCAACGTCGGCGACGATGGCGCGGACCATCGCATCGACGTCGGCCGCTGCTTCGCGCTTGGTGTCGAGAAACGCGCGAAATTTTTGCGCAAAATTGGCGGCGCGCGTATCGAGACGAATGACCATCATGTTGCCTTGTGCATTGGTGCGCTGAACGTCATATGGCGCCCACCTCTTGGTAACCGCGACGACCAAATACGCGGATGGCCGGCCTTCGCCACGCCGAAGGGCCGTTGCGCGCAAGCGGCGCGACGCTACGGCCCTGCAGGCGGGACGAACCCGGCCATGACGAATTCAGGTAGTCGCATTCAACAAAACTCCCTATCAGTTCTCTTTTATTATAACAATTCTAATCTCGGCTTTCTGATTGACAAAACGTCTGCGCTTGCCCAATTCCTCGTATGCTCCAAGTTAGCAAAAGGGCGGCGACAGGCGCTTTGCCGGTCATGACAAGAAACGCGCTCACCAAGTCCCGCCCGGTACTGGCCGCGTTGATATTGCTTCTCGGCGCGGCGGTCGCGCGCGCGGACGACGCGGTGCTGCTGTCGCTGACGATCAAGGATCATCAGTTCGAGCCTGCCGAATTGCACGCCCCGGTGGGCAAGCCGGTTACGTTTGAGGTCAAGAACCTCGGCTCCATCGCCGCCGAATTCGAAAGCAGCGCCCTGCATTTCGAGAAGGTGATCCCGGCGGGCGGCCAGGCGGTCGTGCATGTCCGGCCGCTGGCGCCAGGCCGCTACAATTTCTTCGACGACTTCCACCGTCAGACGCAAGGCTTCCTGGTCGTACCATGATCGTCGTGCCGTGAGGTGCCCGTGCTCCCGTCCCTGTTGATCGTCTTTCGTGAGGTCTTCGAGGCCGGCTTGATCATCGGCATCGTCATGGCGGTGACGTCCGGCGTTGCCGGGCGCGGCCGTTGGGTCGCGGGCGGCGTCGCCGCCGGCGTGCTCGGCGCCTGCGTGGTGGCGCTGTTCACCGGAGGGCTGTCGCAATTGTTCAGCGGCAACGGCCAAGAACTGTTCAATGCCGCCATCCTCAGCTTCGCGGTGCTGATGCTGGGCTGGCACAATGTGTGGATGGCGCGCCACGGCCGCGAGCTGGCCGCCGAGATGCGTGCCGCCGGCGCGGCGGTGGTCGAGGGCTCGAAGTCACTGGCCGCGCTCGCCGCCGTGGTGACGATCGCGGTGCTGCGCGAGGGTTCCGAAGTCGTGCTGTTTCTCTATGGGGTCGCCGCCGCGGAAGGCGGCGCCAGCGTCGGTATGCTGATCGGCGGCGTGATCGGGCTGATTCTCGGCTCGCTGGTCTGTCTCTTGACCTATCTCGGCCTGATCACGATTCCGACGCGTTACCTCTTCGCCGTGACCAGTACCCTGATTTCATTTTTGGCCGCGGGCATGGCGGCGCAGGCGATCGCCTTCCTGGAACAGGCCAACATCCTTACCGCTTTCGACCAGACGGTATGGGACACCTCCTGGATCCTGAGCGACGACAGCTATCTCGGCCGGGCGCTGCACACGCTGATCGGCTATGTCGATCGGCCGACCGCCATGCAGCTCATCGTTTATGCGGCGACGCTCGCCGCCATCGTCGTGCTGATGAAGCTTTTCGCCGTGTCGCCGGCGCAACGGCCGCGCGCGGCTTGAGACCTAGCCGGCGTCAGGCCGCCGGAGTATCGGCGGCGAAGTGATCCGGGCACAACCCGGCCACAAAAACCTCGCCGAGGTCGGCCAGCTCCGCCTCCAGGCATTCGACATCGAGACGAATGGCGCCGCCGCCGGAGAAAGTCAGCGTGATGACCCCGGAAGGGGAATCGCGCTCGACAAATTCGACCGCAAGCAGATTGAGCGTTGCGTTCTTATTGGCCTGGTCGAGATTTCGGCACTTGCAGGCGTTAACGCGTTCGAACCGCAGCGCGGTCCGGCAGCGGCGGTAACCCAGCGCATTGACGTCCCTGGCACCATTGACATCGACTGCATTCATCCAGTCGAAACGTTTGAGCGCCATCACGAACCGGTGCTCGCGCGGCAGCCAGAAGATATCGGCGACCTTGACGAGCGCGTCTTGCACATGGGCCGAGACGATCTCGATGTCGTCCGTGTCGAGGGCGACGAGTTTGAGTTCTTCCATGGCCGCGTCCCGTTCCCGGCGATCCTTGTCTCTTTCCCAAGCTAGGAAGCGAGCTTACAGGCCGCAAGCCCTCATCGCGCGCCTGCCGGCATCTATTAGGGGTCCGGCCAGCGGAGGCCTGAAGCGAAGCGCCCTCGGCGCAGCAGGTCCTGTTTGCTCGGAGGCGCGTTGGTGTCGGCGGACATCTGCGCGGCATGCCCACTTGGCGCTGGCCGAGCCCCAGGGGGGCTGCTATTCCATGCGGCTCGCGGCACACGGCAGGAGCAATCAACTATCGGCTATCAACAACCGGCGCTGGGTACCATAAGTTGGGTTTGCTTCCGGGCCGATAGATTGCTAAGAACGATCTAACAATACTGTTTCTTAACTTGCCCTACCGTATCTGCGGGCGCATCTTCGGACAATGGCTGCGATCCTTAGGATCTCAAACCATCTGTTGTATTTTCTTCCGCTCCCGTTATGGGATACAAGTTGGCCTTTCTTAAAAGGAGGATTTATGGCTAAGAAGTCAAAGAAGCGGCGCGCTTGGACGGCGACCGAAGTTCGTGAACTGAAGACGATGGCGAAGAAGAAAACCGCCGCGTCGCAAATCGCCAGGAAGTTGAAAAGAACCGAGGGCGCGACGCGGCAAAAGGCGTTCAGCATCGGGCTTTCGCTCGATTCTCGCTCCTGAGATTTACCAGAAGCCAGTTTTTGAGTACGAATCGGCGCCGGCCTGCGCGCGCAGGCCGGCACGATGTCGTGCGGGCATTTGTTGATTGCCGCACGGGAACTGCCGGTCAGGCGGAATACCGGCGGGTTGTCGATCTGATTAGGAATGATGTCCGAAAAGGCCGGCCTGGTGGCGGGCTTAATGCGGCTGCTTGCGCGGCTCGGCTAAGGCTTGGCCGCGTTTGGTCAGGCTCGGCAGCGTGTTTGCGCCAAAAGCCCCCGTTCCATCGTAAACCAAGGTATGATGATCCCCTGGACGGCCGGTCATTTGCAGGCTCAATGATGGTATTACGCCTGGTACGGTGGTAGGCACGCGCTCATGAGCCCGCTTTCCCGCCCGCTGCGGCAGCCGCTCGCGAGTTCCGAACTCGCTGCTGCGCTCGCCTCCTGCCGGAGAGCGTTTCTCGCCATCGCACTGTTCAGCGGTATGAGCAATTTGTTGATGCTCACCGGCGCGCTGTTCATGCTGGAAATCTACGACCGGGTGCTGCCCAGCCGCAGCGTGCCGACGCTCGTCGCGCTGCTGATCCTGGTGGCCGGCCTGTACGCCGCGCAAGGCGTCATCGACGCGATCCGCAGCCGCATCCTTGTCCGTGTCGGCCATAGCCTCGACGAAGCGATGAGCTCGCGCGTGTACGACGCCATCGTCCGGTTGCCGCTCAAGATTGGCGGCAAGAGCGAGGGTACGCAGCCGATCCGCGATCTCGATACCGTGCGCGGGTTTCTGTCCGGTGCCGGGCCAGTCGCCCTGTTCGATCTGCCCTGGATGCCGATCTACCTCGCCATTTGTTTCCTGTTTCATACCTATATCGGCCTCACCGCGCTCGCCGGCGCGATCGTCCTGATCACGCTCACCGTCGTGACCGAAGTGCTGACCCGGCGGCCGACCCGCAGCGCCACGCAATTTGCCATGGCGCGCAACGCGCTGATGGAGGCGAGCCGCCGCAACGCCGAAGCGATCACGGCCATGGGCATGGTGGGCCGCATCGCGCAGCGCTGGGGCGGCCTTAATCGCAGTTACGTTCTGTCGAGCGGCCGCGCCAGCGACGTCGCCGGCGGACTCGGCGCCATGTCGAAGGTGCTGCGGCTGTTGTTGCAGTCGGCGATTCTGGCGGTCGGCGCCTGGCTCGTCATCCATGGCCAATCCACGCCCGGCATCATCATCGCCGGCTCGATCCTCGGCGCCCGCGCGCTAGCGCCGGTCGATCTCGCCATCGCCAACTGGCGCGGCTTCGTCGCCGCGCGGCAAGGCTGGCAGCGGTTGTCGCGGTTGCTCGGCTACCTGCCGCCGCGAACCGAGCCGATGCCTTTGCAGCCGCCGGTGAAGTCGCTCGTCGTGCAGAACGCAGCGGTTAGCCCGCCGGGCGAACAGAAGACCGTGTGCCAGGATGTGAACTTCTCGCTGGAGGCCGGCAAGGCGCTCGGCGTCATCGGCCCGACGGCGTCCGGCAAATCATCGCTGGCGCGCATGCTGGTCGGCGTATGGACGCCGCTGCGGGGAAGCATCCGCCTCGATGGCGCCAGCGTCGATCAGTGGTCGCCGGAGGCGCTCGGCCGGCACATCGGCTACCTGCCGCAGGACGTCGAATTGTTCCCCGGCAACGTCGCGCAGAACATCGCGCGCTTCGAGGATCCGCCCGATCCCGAAGCCGTCCTCGCCGCGGCGCAGGCCGCAGGCGTCCACGACCTCATCGTCAACCTGCCGAACGGCTATGAGACCACTGTCGGCGATCAGGGCAGCGCGCTGTCGGCCGGTCAAGCCCAGCGCATCGCGCTGGCGCGGGCGCTTTATCGCGACCCGTTCCTGGTCGTGCTCGACGAGCCGAACTCCAACCTCGACGCCGAGGGAGACGAAGCGCTGACCCGGGCCATTTTCGGCATTCGCGCCCGCGGCGGCATCGTCATCGTGGTCGCCCATCGCCCGAGCGCCATTGCCGGCGTCGACTACATTCTGGTCATGGCCAAGGGCCGCCAGCAGCAATTCGGGCCGAAAGACGATATTCTCAACCGCATGACCCAGCCGAGCACGCCGCGAGCTTTGAAGGTGGTGCCGGAGCAGGGAGGAAAGGGATGAGCAGCAAGGCGCCCCAGAATTCCCGCGCGTCGATCCGCCGCCACGTCATCGTCGGCTGCGCGCTAGTAGCGTTCCTCGGCGTCGGACTGGGCGGCTGGGCCTCGACTGCCGAGATCTCCGGCGCGCTCATCGCCCAAGGCTCGCTGGTCGTCGATTCCAACGTCAAGAAGGTCCAGCACCCAAGCGGCGGAGTCGTCGGCGAGGTGCGGGTGCGCGACGGCGACCGGGTCAAGGCCGGTGATATTCTCATTCGCCTCGATGAAACCGTGACCCAGGCCAATCTGGCGATCGTCACCAAGGGTCTCACTGGGTTCTATGCGCGCAAAGCGCGGCTTGCCGCCGAGCGCGACGGTGCCGATACGGTCGCGGTACCCAGGGAGCTCGCGGACGCCATCGACGACCCCAGCGTCAAGGAGGCGCTCGCCAGCGAGCGCAAGCTGTTCGATCTTCGGCGCACGGCGCGGCTCGGCCAGAAGGATCAACTGCACCAGCGCATCCAGCAATTGCGCGAGCAGATCAGCGGGCTCGCCGCCCAGCAGGACGCCAAGACCAAGGAGACGGCGCTGATCGAGAAGGAACTCGGCGGCGTGCGCGATTTGTGGGCGAAAAACCTGGTCCAGCTCAACCGGCTCACGTCGCTGGAGCGCGAGCAAGCCCGGCTGGAAGGCGAGCGCGGCCAACTCGTTGCCGCCGCCGCCGAGGCCAAGGGCAAGATCGCCGAGACCGAGCTGCAAATTCTCCAGGTCGATCAGGAATTGAGCAGCGAAGTTGCCAAGGAACTGCGCGAAACCGACAGCAAGATCGGCGAATACGTCGAGCGCAAGGTGACGGCGGAGGACCAGCTCAAGCGCACCGACATCCGCGCGCCGCAGGACGGTGTGGTGTTCCAGTCGACGGTCAACACCGTCGGCGGCGTCATCACCGCCGGCGACCCGATCATGCTCATCGTGCCCGAGGCGGATAACCTGTTGGTCGAGGCCAAGGTCGAGCCCAAGGACATCGATCAGGTGCAATTCGGTCAGCCGGTCGTGCTCCGCTTCTCCGCGTTCAATATGCGCACGACTCCGGAGCTCAACGGCACCGTCGTGCGCACCGGCGCGGATACCACCACCGACCCGCGCACCGGGCAGAGTTATTATCTCGTCCGCATCGCGATGACCGTCGGCGAGGTCAGCCGCCTCGGCGACATCAAATTGACGCCGGGCATGCCGGTCGAGGCCTTCATCCAGACCGGCGAGCGCACGATGCTCTCGTACCTGGTCAAGCCGCTGCACGATCAGCTGATGCGCTCGTTCCGGGAGAAGTGAACGCCTATAATTGTGCGGCACGCTTCGCGCGGGGAGCGCAGGGGATCGGCAACCAATGAAGCTGATCGTTCGCTGGGCGCGGCAATTCGGTCTGGCGCGAGCGGTATGCACGTTAATTTTGTTCGCGCTGGTGCCGCTGCGCATCGCCGATCCGCGGCCGCTCGAAGAAGTGCGGCTTCGCACATTCGACCTCCTTCAGGTTCTGCGGCCGCGCCAACAGATCGCGCGGCCGGTCGTCATCGCCGACATCGACGAAGCGAGCTTGAGGGAGATCGGGCAATGGCCGTGGCCGCGGACCGTGGTGGCCGATCTGGTCACCCGTCTGCGCGAGCTTGGCGCCGTGGCGATCGGCTTCGACATCGTTTTCGCCGAGCCCGATCGCACGTCGCCGGCAGTCGCGGCGGCGAGCTTCCGCGGCCTCGATGCGGCGACCCGCGACAAGCTCGCGGCGCTGCCGAGCAACGACCAGGTCTTGGCCGACGCGATCAAACAAACCGGCGGCGTCGTGGTCGGCCAAGCCGGGGCGGCGACGCCCTCGCCGCGCAGCGAAGCCGAAATGGCGCTGCAAACCGGTTTCGCCGTTCTCGGCCCCGATCCGCGGCCGTTCCTGGTGACGTTTCCCGGATTGCTGCGCAACGTTCCAGCTATCGAGCGGGCGGCCGCCGGGCGCGGGCTGTTCTCGATCAAACCTGAGCGCGACGGCATCATTCGCCGCGTCCCGGTGGTCATGAACGCGCAGGATACTTTGGTGCCGGCGCTGACCCTGGAAATGCTGCGCGTCGTCACCCGCGCCGGCGCCATCCTCGTTCGCACCGACGACGCCGGCGTGCGCGCGGTGGCGGTGCCCGGTCTTGAAGTGCCCACCGACGGCAACGGCCAATTCTGGGTGCATTTCAATAAGCACGATCCAGCGCGCTATGTATCGGCCGCCGATGTGCTGCACGGACGCTCGCCGGCCGATCGTTTTAACGGCCGGCTGGTGCTGATCGGCACCTCGGCGACCGGCCTCCTCGACATCAAGACCACGCCGGTCGAGCCGGCGATGCCCGGCGTCGAGGTCCACGCCCAGATCCTTGAGAACGTACTGACCCAGGCGCTGCTGGCACGCCCCAATTATGCGATCGCGGTCGAACTTGTCGCTGCGGTCGTGTTCGGGATTGCCATCATCATCGCCGCACCGATGTTGCCGGCCTCGATCGTGATCGCGATCGGCGCTTTGCTGATCGCAGGGTTGATCGGCGTGTCGCTGTACTTCTTCGTCGCGCACAACCTGCTCATCGACTTCACTTATCCGCTGATGTCGTTCTGGTTGATCTATCTCGTGCTCACCTTCGTCAACTATTTCCGCGAGCAGAAGCAGCGCCAGCAGATTCGCTCCGCGTTCGGCTTTTACCTGTCGCCGCCGCTCGTCGAGCAGCTGGCAAAGTCGCCGGAGAAGCTGGTGCTCGGCGGCGAGGAACGCCGCATGACCATCCTGTTCAGCGACGTGCGCGGCTTCACCACCATCTCCGAGCACTACAAGGACGATCCGCAGGGTCTGACCCGCTTGATGAATCGCTTCCTCACGCCGCTGACCAACGCCATCATCGAGCGCAAGGGCACGATCGACAAATACATCGGCGACGCCATCATGGCGTTCTGGAACGCTCCGGTCGACGACGAGAAGCACGAGGCCAATGCCTGCGACGCGGCGCTGGAAATGCTGGCGCGGGCCGAAGCGCTCAACGTCGAGCTCAAGCGCGAGGCCGAAGCCAATGGCAGCGTTTATATGCCGCTGCGCATCGGTATCGGGCTCAATAGCGGTCCGTGCGTTGTCGGCAATATGGGTTCCGATTTCCGCTTCAACTATTCGGTGCTGGGCGACACGGTAAATCTCGCCTCGCGGCTCGAATCGCGGACCAAGGATTATCGCCTCTCAATGGTGATCGGCTCGCGCACCGCCGAAGGGGCGAAGACGGAGTTCGCCACCATGGAGATCGACCTCATCCAAGTGAAAGGCAAAAAGCAGCCCGAAGTGGTGTTCACCGTGCTCGGCAGGGCCGAAGTGAACGACGACCCGCGCTGCAAAGACTTGCGCGATCTGAACGCGGCGATGCTGGCGACGTACCGCAAGCAGCAATGGGATGAAGCGAAGAGCCTGATCGATCGCTGCCGCAAGCTCGCCAACGGCTTCGGCGTCGATGGCCTCTACGACATGTATGTCGAGCGCATTGAGGCGTACCGCGCCGACCCGCCGCCGCCGGACTGGAACGGCGTCTACGAAGCGGAATCGAAGTGACGTAACGCAGAGTGACTCATTTGGGCGCGCGCTTGGCGAGGATACGCTGCAAGGTGCGGCGGTGCATGCTGAGGCGGCGCGCGGTTTCCGAAACGTTGCGCCCGCACAATTCGTAGATGCGCTGGATGTGCTCCCAGCGCACGCGGTCGGCCGACATCGGATTCTCCGGCGGCTCGATCTTCTTGCTGTCGAGCGCGAGCAGGGCGGCGACGACGTCGTCGGCATCGACCGGTTTGGCGAGGTAATCGACGGCGCCGAGTTTGACCGCATTCACCGCGGTGGCGATGTTGCCGTAGCCGGTGAGGATGATGGCGCGCGCTTCCGGCCGGCGCTTCTTCATGGCCGAAATGACGTCGAGACCATTGCCGTCGCCGAGCCGCATATCGACCACCGCGAAGGCGGGCGCCGCCTTCTCGACCTGCAACAGACCGTCGGCGACCGACTCGGCGGTGGTCACCACGAAACCTCGGCCTTCCATGGCGCGGGCCAGCCGCTGCAGGAACGATTTATCGTCCTCGACGATCAGGAGGGTACGCTCGCCCGACAGCGGCGCCGTTGATGGACGGCTCGTGGCGTTGGTCATCACATTGGTCATGGCAATCTACTCCACCACAGGGCCGCCCCGCTCTTGCCTGATTTAAGAAACCGGCGCCGCCCGCTCAAGAGGGGCCGCCGCCAACGGCCGCTCGAAATCCGCACGACTCCAGGTGATGGTAACCAGGGCCCCGTGCCGGGGCGAGGCCTGATTCTTCAACGAAAGCTTGGCGCCGGAGCGTTCAAGCAAGGTCTTGGCAATGAAGAAACCAAGGCCAAGCCCGAACACCTCTTCCTCGTCGCTCGGCCCGCGCTGCCCGGGCCGCCGGTGGGTCACATAGGGGGCGCCGATGCGGTCCAGCACTTCCGGGGCAAAGCCCGGCCCGTCGTCGCTGATCGTGATGCTCGCCTCTTCGGCGGTCCATTGCGCCAGGATGTCGACCCGCTTGTTGGCAAAATCGACCGCGTTCTCGACGAGGTTGCCGAGACCGTAGCGGATCGCCGGATTGCGCGCGCCGAGCGGCTCCGCCGTGCGGTCGTCCGGAAGCGTGACGACGATTGAGACGCCAAAATTACGGTACGGCGCCACCGCTTCCTCGATCAGGGCGGAAAGCGGCACCCGATCGAACGGTTCGCCGGTGGGAAGTTCGGTAATCTTGGCGAGAATCTCACGGCAGCGCTGCGCCTGTTCGCGCAGCAATTTCACGTCTTCGGCATAGGGCGAATTCGGTTGCAGCGCGCGTTCGATTTCGCGCACCACCACGGTGATGGTGGAGAGCGGCGTGCCGAGCTCATGCGCCGCGGCGGCCGCGAGACCGTCGAGCTGAGAGAGATGCTGCTCGCGCGCCAGAGCGAGTTCGGTTGCGCCCAGGGCATCCGAGAGCTGGCGCGCCTCCTCGGTGACTTGCCACGTGTAGACGCCGATATAGCCGATCGCCAGCAGGATCGAGAGCCAGACCCCGACCGTGTAGATTTCGGGCAGCTCCAGCTGATCCTCGGTGTCCCAGGGCAACTGGTAATGAAAGAATACCAGCACAGTAGCGCAGACCATGGCGAAGATGCCGATCAACAACGTCATGCGCGGGGGCAGCGCCGTCGCCGAGATCAGCACCGGCCCGAGGAGCAAGAAGGAAAACGGATTTTCCAGGCCGCCGGTGAGGTAGAGGAGCGCCGCGAGCTGAGCGATGTCGAACCCGAGCAGCCACGCGGCGCGGTCGGGCTCGAGCCACTGCGTCTGCCGATAGACCACCCCCAGCGCCACGTTGAGGAGCGCCGCGAGCGCGATCACTGCGAGGCAGGGCCAGATCGGCACATCGAATTCGAGGCCGAAGTGCACCCCCAGGATGGCCACGAATTGGCCGAGCACAGCGAGCCAGCGCAGCCGCAGCAGCGTCTCCAGCCGCACATTGCGGGGTCGATGATGCATCCTTGGCTGGCTAAACATGCCGTTAATGTAGCGATCTGACGGGCCTAATCCAAACAAACCACCCCGGCGGCTTCCAGCAGCCGCACCCTACCCGGCCGCCGGCACGCCCATCACGGCTGCCAAGCGGAGGTCGTGGTGCTTGCCTCGGCCGCGGCGGGGCGCGCTTTTTCGATCACTTGATAAAGCGCACGCAGAACTTCGGCGACGCCGTCTCCGCTCACCGCCGAGACGACGAGCGGCTGCTTCTTTGCCGCGCGTTCGAGCCGCGCCAGCTGCTGCCTGATGTCATCGGCGCTCAGCGCGTCGGCCTTGCTCAGCGCGACGATTTCCGGCTTGTCGGCGAGACCGTTGCCATAGGCGGCAATTTCCGCGCGCACCGTGTTGTAGGCCGCTCCGGCGTCGCCGCCCGTTCCGTCGACGAGGTGCAGCAGCACCCGGCAGCGCTCGACGTGGCCGAGGAAGCGGTCGCCGAGGCCGACGCCCTCATGCGCGCCCTCGATCAGGCCGGGAATATCGGCCAGCACGAATTCGCGACCGTGGATCTCGACGACGCCGAGCTGCGGCTGCAGCGTGGTGAACGGATAATCGGCGATTTTCGGCTTCGCCGCGCTGACGCGAGCGAGGAACGTCGATTTCCCGGCGTTCGGCAGGCCGACGATGCCGGCATCGGCGATCAGCTTCAGCCGTAGCCGGATCGTCCGCTCTTCGCCGGGTTGGCCCGGATTGGCGCGGCGCGGCGCGCGGTTGGTCGAGGACTTGAAATAGGCATTGCCGAAGCCGCCGTTGCCGCCGCGCGCCAGCACGACGCGCTGGCCCAGTTCGGTGAGATCGGCGAGAAGGATCTCGCCGTCCTCCTCGTAGATTTGCGTACCGACCGGCACCTTGAGCACGGCGTCGGCGCCGTTAGCACCATGGCGGTCCTTGCCCATGCCGGCGCGCCCGTTCTTGGCAAAAAAGTGCTGCTGAAAGCGATAGTCGATGAGCGTGTTGAGGCCTTCCACCGCTTCCACAATCACGTCGCCGCCCTTGCCGCCGTCGCCGCCATTCGGGCCGCCGAACTCGATGAATTTTTCGCGCCGGAACGACACGCAGCCATTACCGCCGTCGCCGGAGCGAATATAGACCTTGGCCTCGTCGAGGAATTTCATAGGAGATTATATGGCATGCCCTGGCCGAACCCGCCGGTTCGGCGCAGCGCTGCCCCCAATACAACATGGATGCAATAATAAACCGGAGGAATCGGGACGATCATCAATGGGAAGCTTCGCCGGGAGGGGCCAAGTGGGGCCTCGCCTCACTGCTGCGGCCCGATAGGCCGCTCCCGACGCGCCGTTCGCTAACGCCGCTACGCCACAGCCCGAACGGTGCCGCGGCGGTCAACGCGGCCTGACTGGCCCGGGGGCATGGCACCTCCATTCATCGTCCATTTGCGGGGGCGAAACGCGAAAGAAGCGATCGCCACCCGTGATTATCGTCCTCCTCCGGCCTGGCACTGTCAACAACCCCCGGTAGGGACCCAAGGCCGCAGGTGCCATGCCATCACGCCACGCATCGCACCGGGCCCCAGCGCTTGAGCGAGACCCAAAGCTTGCGATCGAGCCGGAAGCGGTCCACCGGCGCTGCGGAATTGATGGCGCGGATGCGAGACAGGCGGACGCCGGCCCATTGGAAGGCGCATTTCTCCAGCACCCGACGCGACGCCGGGTTGCTGACGCGCGCGCCGGCCTGCAACGCCTCATGCTGCAGATCGCCGAAAGCGTGGTCGATCACTGCGCGCACCGCCTCCGTGGCGAAGCCCTGTCCCCAATAGGGCGCTCCGAGCCAATAGCCGATCTCCGGACCGTCCTCGCGCGGATCGACCGCGCAGGCGCCGATCAGCGTGTCGTCGAGCGTGATGACGAAGCAAACTTCGCCCGCCAGCCGGTTGGCGGTCGCGACGAATCGTTCGGCGTCGTCGACGCCAAAGGGATGCGGGATGCGCGCGGTGTTCTCGGCGATGCGGCGATCGTCGGCAAGGACCGCAATCGCTTTGATGTCCTCGGGACGCGGCGAGCGCAACGTCAGCCGCTCGGTCTCGAGGATGGGACTCCTGCGTTCCCGCCGTGCATCCACCAGCACTTCTTCCGACAGGCTCATCTGTGGGCTCCTGCAGAAAACCGAAAGGGGGAGCCGGCATCCCGGTCTCCCCCTTTTCGAAGCCCATTGGGGCCCGCCGGTTCGACTGGATGCCGGCGGACCTCATATGATCCACCGTGTTATTGGGCCGCGGCCTCCGTCATCGGGCGTACCGATACGAATACGCGGCCTTTGGTTTTGGCCTGGAACTCAACGCGACCGTCGATCAACGCAAACAGCGTGTGGTCCCTGCCGACGCCGACATTGCGGCCCGGGTGCCATTTGGTGCCGCGCTGGCGCGCGATGATGTTGCCGGCAACGACCTCTTCGCCGCCGAAAATCTTCAGTCCCAGCCGCTGGCCGCCGGAATCACGGCCGTTGCGCGAGGACCCGCCTGCTTTCTTGTGAGCCATTGCCGGCCTCCGAACCTTTCTTGCCCGCTACCTATACTCGATTCATGACAAAAGCATCACCGCTTTCGTTCACTTCTTTTTCTTGCCCTTGGTCGCAGGCTGCTTCCCCTTGGCTGCGGGCTGCTTCCCTTTGGCCGCGGGCTTTTTAGCCTGCGGCTTGGATTTTGGCTTCGTCTTTGCCGGAGCTTTGCGCGTTTTCGCCGTGGCTCCTTCCGACGCGGCGGGCGCAGTCTCGGACCCGGTCGCCCCGGTATCATCCGTGGCTGCCGGTCCAGGCGCCGGCGCGCGTTTCGGCCGCGGCGGCACCGTCTTGCTCGGCTTCTGGCCGTCGGTGAGGATCTCGGTGATGCGCAACAGCGTGAATTCCTGGCGATGACCGCGCTTGCGGCGGGAATTCTTCCTCCGCCGCTTCTTGAACGCAATGATCTTGGGACCGCGCGCCTGATCGAGCACCTCGGCCGCGACCGTCGCGCCGGCGACGGTCGGAGCGCCAAGCGTCACGTTGTCGCCGCCCACGAGCAAAACCTCGCCGAACTCGACGATCTCACCGGGCGCGCCCTTGACCTTGTCGACCTTGAGCACATCCTCGGCGGCCACCCGGTATTGCTTGCCGCCTGTTTTGAAGACCGCGAACATCTTGCGTCCTTATGTTCGATCCCAGGCGTCCCGAAAGCTCGCAACCGCTTGCCGCACGCTTTCGTGCAAGAACCCAGGTCACCGGCAAATTTATGATTCTAATGCGATTTTGGATTTAACTTGTAAATCCACCGCACTAGTGCTCGGAACCGGACCGGCATCTTCCAGTCGAGTCTGCTGCTGGTAGAAGCACGTGCCGGCAGACGTTAACCGTGCCGCCCGGCAACGCGCGCGGTCCTTATGACGGCACCATAAGTCGCTGTCAAGAAATGCAAAGCCGCCACCGCGCCCGGCCATGCCGCAGCCCCCGCGCGGACAAGGTTCCACGTCGTGTGATAGGAGAGCCTCCGGCAAAGGGAGTTTGGCATGGCCACGAACGCAACACCGGACAGGCAGAAAATCGGTTGGATCGGCGCCGGCCGTATGGGCACGCCCATGGCCGGGCGGCTGATCAAGGCGGGCTACGACGTCGCGATCTGGAACCGCACCCGCGCCAAGGCCGAGCCGCTGGCGAAGATCGGCGGCAAGCTCGTCGATCGTCTCTCCGATCTGCGGAACGTGGACGTGCTGTTCTGCATCGTCGCCACCGGCAAGGACGTGCAGGAGGTCCTCTACGGCAACAACGGTGTCTGCAGCCAGGGCGGCAAGGTGCCGCCGATCGTGGTCGATTGCTCCACCATCGCGGTCGAGGAATCGGCCGCGATCCGCGGCAAGCTCAAAGAGCTCGGCGCCGAGTTCGTCGCCGCCCCGGTCAGCGGCAATGCCAAGGTCATCAAAGCCGGCAAACTCTCCGCCGTCGTTTCCGGTACCGAGGCAGCCTGCAAGGCGGCGATGCCGCTCATCGAAGTATTCGCGCCGCGGGGCGTATCCTATGTCGGCAACGGCGAACTCGCCCGCGTCTGCAAGATCGCCCACAACGTCATGCTCGGCGTCGTCATCGAAAATCTAATCGAGATGACGCTCTTGACCAACAAGATGGGCGTGCCGCGCCACGCCTTCCTGACCTTCCTCAACAACGGCGTGATGGGTTCGATGTTCACCCGCTATAAATCGCCGGCGCTGGTCAATTGCGACTGGACCACGACGTTCACGCCGGAATTGTTGCGTAAGGACCTCGACCTCGGGCTCGATCTCGGCCGCGAGATGGACGTGCCGCTGCCGGTGACGGCGGCCGCGCGGGAGGTGCTGCAAAGCCACTTCGGCGTCGCCACCTTGCAGCGGAACCCGGAGCAATATCTGCAGAAGGATTTCGCGGCGCTCGCCGAGACCATGGCGCTCGCCGCCGGCATGAAGCTCGAAAGCGAGAACGAGAACGTGCCGACGGGATTGGAGGAGTAGTGCGACGCTCGATCGAATTCGGTTCGCTACTTGACCTCGGTGTGCGCGCTGATCGCCATCAGCCATTGACCATTGCGCTTCACCCACACCCGCGCGGCGCGGTAGGGCGGGTGTGAATTATCGGGCGCGGTCTCGGTGGTGATCATCACTGCGCCGTCACCATACACCGCAAGCCGCATCGTCTGGATCTCGCCGACCGCCACAACGGCATTGCTCTCCTTTTGGCGCTCGATCGCGGCGACCCGCTCGGATTTCGGGACCGACTCCCGACCGCTGCCCTGCAGCACGAATTCGTCGGCGACGTGCTTGGCCCATTCGTTGGCGTCATGGGCAACGATGGCCTTTACTATCGCCTGGTAGGTGTTGATGACGTCCTGCTCGGCCGCCGAGCGCACGCGATAGGGGATCGCCTGGCAGGGGTTCTTGCATTCGTGCTGTTTCGGCTCGCCGCCGGCCGCGGCCGGAGCGGCAGGTGGCGGCTCCGCCGGCGCGGCCGCGACGTTCTGCATCAAGAGCGCGTGCCAGCTGCCCTTCTGCCTGGCCCAGATGTCGAGGAAAAACACGTCGTTGTTGTCGGCCGCTTTGCGGTGCCCGGTAACCGTGGCGAGCTCACCGTAGCTGCGCACCTTGGCGTCGGCACTGGCAGCAGCAGCGACGCTCTTGATCTCGCCAAGAAAATCCCTGCGCACGTGAATCTTGCCGCCAGCGTCGACGAAAGTGAATTGTAACGCAAGAAGCCGGCGGGCCGCCGTCCGGTCGCCGGCGCGCATGGCTTCGCCGAGCGACGAAACGGCTGCCAGCAGCTGCCCATCCTCGGCCGCAACAAGCTGGGCCTTGGGTTGGGCTTTGGGTACCGCGAAAGCCGCGATCAGCACCACGGCGGCCAGCGCGACGAGCCATCCCCAATGCAGGGTCCGGCGTAACGCCGCTGATATGGCCGACGTTCGCAGCTGCATGACCCCGCCGTAGTACCCGTTCCCGAACTTCAACGCCGACGCTTTACGCCGCCCCGGCACGCCGTCGCGCGTACAGCATGGCATTTTCGTGTAACGGCACTCAAGGCGTCCGCTCGCGCGAGACGCCGCACTTTTGCCAAGCGCGGCGCGGGCGCGTTCCAGTCAGGACATGGTCAACTGCAATGCCGGCCGTGCCGGCAATGCCGGTAGCTCTTCCGTCGATATGTCCGATATCTGTGGACGGCCCGGTGGCCATGCGACATCGCCAGGCGGCAGGCGGCGCTGAGCTGGGCGTGCTTGGCGTTCATGCATGCCGTGATCCTCGGCACGTCTGGGATGAATTCGGAACACAGCCGCATCGCATCGGGCGTGCAAGCCTGGCGGGCCTCGTCGCTGCCCTGGGCGGCGGCTGGGTTGAGGAGAACAAAAAGCGCGACGACCGGCAACACCAGCCAGCAAACGAGACGCATGGTCCGCAGCATATGTTTCTTTCCCTGGTTTCGTGCGGGCTACTCCCGGACGCCCTAACCTAGCGGCGCGCTGGCGCGCCGTCGATGGTCGAAAGGTGGCCGGCCCCGCCAATCCACTGCCCAAGGAGCCTTCCCATTTGATTTTGGAGTGCCACGGAACCATTCTGTGGCTGCCAAGGTGAGTCATGCAAACCCAGGTCTTGCGCACCAAAGTCGTCATCATCGGCGCCGGGCCGGCGGGCCTGCTGCTCTCGCATATTCTTGACCGCAACGGCATCGACTCGATCGTACTGGAGCGGCAAACCCGCGCCCATGTGCTGGAGCGGATTCGCGCCGGCGTGTTGGAGGCCGGCACCGTCGCGCTCCTGCGCGAAGTCGGGCTCGGCGCGCGCATGGACCGCGAAGGGGCGCCGCACGACGGCTCGTGGATCGCCTGGGAGGGCCGGCCGCGCCTCCTCATCGACACCAAAAAATACACCGGCAAGCCGATGATGGCTTATGGCCAGACCGCCATCACCGAAGACCTGTTCGCCGCCCGCGACGCCGCCGGCGGCAAGGTGATCGACCAGGCCGACAACGTCGCGCTGCATGAGCTGACCTCGGGCCGGCCTTATGTCACTTACGAAAAAGCGGGAGCGGCCGCGCGGATCGATTGCGACTACGTCGCCGGCTGCGACGGCTTTCACGGCGTCAGCCGCGCGTCGATCCCGGCCGCGCTGCTCAAGACCTACGAGAAGAGCTATCCGTTCGGCTGGCTCGGCATCATGTCGGAGACGCCGCCGTTTCCCGACATCTGTTATTGCTATCACAGCCGCGGCTTCGCGCTCGCCTCGCAGCGCAATCCCATGCTCAGCCGCTACTACATCCAGTGCGACCTCGACGACAAATTGGAGAACTGGCCGGACGACCGCTTCTGGGAAGAATTCAAGGCGCGCTGCCCAAAGGACATGGCCGACGGCATCGTCACCGGCCCGTCGATCGAGAAATCCATCGCGCCGCTGCGCAGCTTCGTCGCCGAGCCCATGCGTTACGGTGCGCTGCTCCTCGCCGGCGACGCTGCGCATATCGTGCCGCCGACCGGAGCGAAAGGGCTCAATCTCGCCGTGTCCGACGTTTATTATCTGTCGCGCGCGTTGATCGAAGCTTATCGCCAAGGCAATACGGACTACCTCGACAGCTATTCCGAAACGGCGCTGCGCCGCGTGTGGAGCGCCGCGCGCATGTCGTGGTGGCTGACCATGCTGCTGCACCGCTTCGACGGCGAGACGCCGTTCGAGGAACAGATGCGGCTCAATCAGTTCGATTATTTGCACGCCTCCGAGCACGCCGCGGCGTCCCTGGCGGAGCAATATGTCGGGCTGCCGTATTAGGGCACGATCGCGCAAAAGGCGCCCGGGACTTCCGGGATGGCAACGGTTTCGCAAAGGATCACGCTTTTTTCCTTGCCTTCGCCTGCTCGACCAGAAACCGCGACAGCCGCTGGCGCACCGCGGCGGCTTGTTCCGCCGTCCACCGGCGCAAGCCTTCGCCGCTTTTCATCCCGAGCTTTCCGGCCTTGACCTTCCCGCGCAAGAAAGGATGCGGGCCCGCCGTGCGGTCGAGGTCCGCATAAAGCACCTCGGCGATGTCGAGGGTGAGATCCAAACCGATCAGGTCGCATTGCTCCAGCGGCCCGAGCACGGCCAGGCGCGTGCCGAAACCTTCCTTGACCACGGTATCGACCGTTTCGGCGTCGCACACCCCGGCGGCGACCAGCGCGATCGCCTCGCGCTTCATCGCGTGCTGCAGCCGGTTGCCGACGAAGCCGGGAATATCGCGGCGGACATGGACCGGAACTTTTCCGGCCTGGCGGAGAAGCGCCATGGTCTTGCCGACGGCCTCGGTGCTGGTCTTTTCATTCTCGATGACTTCAACCAAGGGAATGAGATGCGGTGGATTCCAGAAATGCGTGCCGAGCACGCGACCGCGATGCTGGAGATCGCGGCCGATGTCGGTCGAGGGGATCGCCGAACTGTTGCTGGCGAGGATTGTCTCCGGCGCAACCGTGTCTTCAAGCTCGGCAAAAATACGCTGCTTGAGCGGAAGCCGTTCCGGCGCCGCTTCGAACACAAAGGCGGCGCCGTCAACGGCAGGCGCCAACCGATCGTGCACCGCGATCCGTTGTAGGACCGCCGGATCGTCAGCAAAAAGATCGACGATCGCTTGCAGCCGTTGCGGCAGCAAGGCGCGGGTATCCGCCGCCGGCTCAAATAGCCCCACTGGGTGCCCCGCCGCGGCGAGAAGGTAAGCGATGCCGTGGCCCATCAAGCCGCCGCCGACAACGCCGATTTTCTGCTCATGCATGTGTGCGCCTCGATGCCCAGTGGCCGCCGGGGGCCGGCAGGCGGGGGCGGTCGTTAATGACGGCATATTTCTCCGCTAACCAGCCGCAAATCGTGAAGTTGCAGCCGGCGCATCGCGCCGGTATCAATACGCGCCTTTTCGCGCCGGCCCGCAACCATCGCGGCAACCGGCGCGCTTGCCGTAGAAGAGCGCGAACGATTGCCATGGCTCGTCTCGTCATGAAGTTCGGCGGCACCTCGGTCGCCGACATCGACCGCATCCGCAACGTCGCGCGCCACGTCAAACGCGAGGTCGATGCCGGCCACGACGTCGCCGTCGTCGTCTCGGCCATGGCGGGCACCACCGACCGGCTCGTCGCCTGGTGCGCGGCGGCCCTGCAGAAACGCCACATATTCGACGCCCGGGAATATGACGCCGTGGTCGCCACCGGCGAACAGGTGACCGCCGGACTGCTCGCCATCACGCTGCAGGACATGGACATCAACGCGCGCTCCTGGCAGGGCTGGCAGCTGCCGATCCTGACTTCGAACGTGCATGCCTCGGCACGCATCCTCGACATCAACGGCGCCGAAATCATCAAGCGTTTCGGCGAACGCAAGGAGGTCGCGGTCATTGCCGGATTCCAGGGTCTGCACAAGGAAACCGGGCGCATCACCACGCTCGGCCGCGGCGGCTCCGATACCTCGGCGGTGGCGGTGGCGGCCGCCATACGCGCCGACCGCTGCGACATCTACACCGACGTCGACGGCGTCTATACCAGCGATCCGCGCGTCGTGCCGCACGCCCACCGGCTTGAAAAGATCGCATTCGAAGAAATGCTGGAGCTGGCCTCGCTCGGCGCCAAGGTGATGCAGGTGCGTTCGGTCGAGCTCGGCATGGTGCACAATGTGCGCATTTTCGTGCGTTCGAGCTTCGATCGGCCCGAAGATATCGACCCGCACGGCAACCCGCCTGGGACGCTTATTTGCGATGAGGAGGAGATCGTGGAACAGCAAGCGGTCACCGGCATCGCCTTCTCCCGCGACGAGGCGCAAATCTCGATTCGCCAGGTCCAGGACAAGCCCGGCGTCGCCGCGGCGATTTTCGGTCCGCTGGCCGAAGCCAGCATAAACGTCGACATGATCGTGCAGAACGTCTCGGCCGACGGCAAAACCACCGACCTGACCTTCACGGTGCCGTCCGGCGACTATCAGCGCGCGCTCGATGTTGTCGGCAAGGCCAAGCAGACCATCGGGTATGCCCGGCTCGACGGCGCCGCCGATGTCGCCAAGATCTCCGTCATCGGCATCGGCATGCGCAGCCACGCCGGCGTCGCCGCGCAGGCGTTCCGGGCGCTCGCCGACCGCGCCATCAATATCCGCGCCATCACCACCTCGGAGATCAAGTTTTCCCTCTTGATCGACGCCGCGTTTACCGAACTGGCGGTGCGCACGCTGCACTCGCTCTACGGCCTCGACCAGGCGAAGCCGTAAACCACAGCCTTACGCTGCGGCGCACAAAACCCGGCGCCGTCATATCCTTGTCTTTGGCTTGCGGTTTGCATGCCGCATTCGATATAGGCTTCGGGGTGATCGCCGCGGGCCCGGCCCAGGCGAAATTCCTCTTCGATGGGCCGGTACGACGCGGGCGGCGTTCCGGTCACGGCAAAGCCCGAGGGACCTCTCGCCATGCGCGGCGCGCTCGGCGGTCCGCGCGTGCTGTTGCGCCGGCTTCGCGAAGTCATGGCGGAGCCGGTCAGCGCGCAGGAACGCCTCGACAAGATCGTGGTGTTGATCGCCGCCAACATGGTCGCGGAGGTCTGCTCCGTCTATGTGCTGCGCGTCGATTCCACGCTCGAACTCTACGCCACCGAGGGCCTCAATCGCGACGCCGTGCACCACACCGTGATGCGCGCGGACGAGGGCCTGGTCGGCCTGGTCGCGAGCCAAGCCAGCGCCATCAACCTGTCCAACGCGCAGGCCCATCCGGCTTATTCCTACCGGCCGGAAACCGGCGAGGAAATCTACCACTCCTTCCTCGGCGTGCCGGTTTTGCGCGCCGGCAACACGCTCGGTGTGCTGGTGGTGCAGAACCGCGCCCGGCGCACTTATTCGGAGGAGGAAGTCGAGGCGCTGCAGACCACAGCGATGGTGCTCGCGGAGATGATCGCCTCCGGCGAGCTGTCGGCGCTGGCGCCTCCGGGTGCCGAGCCGGCCGCGCGGCGGTCGCTTCACCTTAAGGGCAAGGCGCTCAGCGAAGGCATCGCGCTCGGTCACGTGGTGCTGCACGAGCCGCGCGTCGTCGTCACCAATTTCATCGCCGACGATATTCCGAAGGAACTGAAACACCTCGAATCGGCGGTCGAGACGTTGCGTACCCATCTCGACGAACTGCTCGAGCACGGCGACGTGGTGGAGGGCGGCGAGCATCGCGACGTGCTCGAAGCCTACCGCATGTTCGCCTACGACCGCGGCTGGGTTCACAAGCTCGAAGAAGCGGTGATGACGGGGCTCACCGCCGAGGCCGCGGTCGAACGCGTGCAGTCGGATACCCGCGCGCGCATGCTGCGCCAGACCGATCCGTTCCTGCGCGAGCGGCTGCACGACCTCGACGACCTCGCCAACCGACTGATGCGTCAGCTCACCGGCCGCGATCACGCGCCGTCGCGCGAGAACCTGCCGGAGAATGCCATTCTGGTCGCCCGCTCGATGGGTCCGGCGGCGCTGCTCGATTACGACCGCAAGCGGTTGCGCGGTCTGGTGCTGGAGGAAGGCGGCCCGCATTCGCATGTCGCCATTGTGGCGCGCGCGCTCGGCATTCCTGCGGTCGGCGACATCGACAACGCCACCGGCATCGTCGATCCGGGCGACGCCATCATCGTTGACGGCTCGGCCGGCGATCTGCAGGTCCGGCCGTTGCCCGACATGGAGGCCGCCTATGCCGAGCGGGTACGGCTGCGGGCGCGGCGGCAGCAACAATATCTGGCGCTGCGCGACAAGCCGTGCGTGACCAAGGACGGCGAAGAGGTGACGTTGCTGATCAACGCCGGCTTAACCGTCGACCTGCCGCACATCGCCGATACCGGCGCCGCCGGCATCGGCCTGTTCCGCACCGAGCTGCAATTCATGGTGGCGCCGAACTTCCCGCGCTCGAGCGAGCAATACGCGCTCTACCGCACCGTGCTCGATGCCGCCGGCGACAAGCCGGTGACATTCCGCACGCTCGATATCGGCGGCGACAAGGTGTTGCCGTACATGCGCAACATCGAGGAGGAGAATCCGGCGCTCGGCTGGCGGGCGATCCGGCTCGGGCTTGATCGGCCCGCTTTGTTGCGCACGCAGCTCCGGGCGCTGTTGCGCGCCGCCGGCGGCCGCGCGCTGAAAATCATGTTTCCGATGATCGCCACCGTCGGCGAATTCGATCAGGCCAAGGAGCTGGTCGAGCGCGAGCTCACGCACCTGCGCCGCCATGGCCACAAGCTGCCGGCTCAGGTCGAGGTCGGCAGCATGGTCGAGGTCCCCTCGCTGCTTTATCAGCTCGACGAATTGCTCGAGCACGCCGATTTCCTCTCGGTCGGCTCCAACGACCTCGTGCAATTCCTCTACGCCGTCGATCGCGGCAATCCGCGGGTGTCCGGCCGCTTCGATCCGCTGTCGGCGCCGGTGTTGCGCGCGCTCAAATACATTGCCGATAAAGGCCGCGCGCATGGCAAGCCGGTAACGCTGTGCGGGGAGCTGGCCTCGCAGCCGATCGGCGCGCTGGCGCTGGTCGCCATCGGCTACCGCGCGCTTTCGGTCACCCCCTCGGCGGTAGGACCGGTCAAGGCGATGCTGCTCGACCTCGATTGCCGCGAGACGGCTGCGTTTGTCTGCTCGCTGGTCGAGAAATCGAGCGGCGGCGTGCAAATTCGCGCCCAGCTCGAAAAATTCGCCGCCGACCACGGTTTGCAGGTGTAGCAATGGATGGGCATCGTGGCCGGGCTTGTCGCGGCCATCCGCGCCTTCTACTTATTGCATAGAACCCATGCTTCCCGATCAGAAACTCAACGCGCTTGTCGTCCGCCATGCGGCGCTCGAACGCGACCTTACGGCCGTGCTGCCGCCCGAGACCTATGTGAAGTTGTCGCGTGAATTCGCCGAGCTGGCGCCGGTGGTCGAGGCGGTAAAATCCTATCGCGCGGCGCAGCGCGAGCTCGATGGGGTCACCAGTCTGATCGAAGACCCTTCGACCGACGCCGAAATGCGCGCCGTCGCCGAGGCGGAACGGCCGCAGCTCGAAGCGCGGCGCGCGGCGCTCGAACAGCAATTGCGCGTGGCGCTCATCCCCAAGGACGCGATGGACGAGCGCAACGTCATTCTCGAAATCCGCGCCGGCACCGGCGGCGACGAGGCGGCGTTGTTTGCCGGCGACCTGTTTCGCATGTACGAGCGCTACGCGGCCAAGCAGGGCTGGAAAGTCGAACTCATGACTGCCAGCGAAGGCTCGATGGGCGGCTACAAGGAGATCATCGCCGAAATCCGCGGCCGCGGCGCCTTCGCCAAGCTCAAATTCGAATCAGGCGTGCACCGCGTTCAGCGCGTGCCCGACACCGAAGCCTCCGGCCGCATTCATACCTCGACCGCGACCGTCGCCGTGCTGCCCGAAGCACAAGAAGTCGACGCTCCCATCAACGAATCCGATCTTCGTATCGACACGCTGCGCGCCGGCGGCGCCGGCGGCCAGCACGTAAACAAGACCGAATCGGCGGTGCGCGTGACCCACATTCCTTCCGGCATTGTCGTCATGATGCAGGAGGACCGCTCGCAGCACCGCAATCGCGCCAAGGCGCTCGCGGTGCTGCGCACGCGGCTCTACGATTTCGAGCGGCAGAAGCTCGAAGCCGCCCGCGCCGCCGAGCGCCGCGGCCAGGTCGGCACCGGCGATCGCTCCGAACGCATCCGCACCTATAATTTCCCGCAAGGGCGCGTGTCGGACCACCGCATCAATCTGACGCTTTACAAGCTGCCGCAGATCCTCGAGGGCGAGGCACTGGGCGAAATCATCGACGCGCTCTCCGCCGAGCACCAGGCCGCGCTACTGGCGGCCGAGAACGGCGGCGGATGACCCCGCGCGCAGCCAACGCCCTCGCGCGCCCTGAGGGCGCCGGTGCCCGCACCGTCGCCGAAGCGCGGCGCGCATTGGCGCAAAAATTTCGCGTTGCCGGCCTCGATTCGCCCGAGCTCGACGCCCGCATCCTCGCCGGGCACGCGCTGGGACTCGATCACGCCGCGCTCGCCGCGGCCGGCGCCCGCGCGCTTGACGCCGCGGAGCGAGCGGCGATCGCCGGGCTCGCGGCGCGGCGGCTTAAGCGCGAGCCGGTCGCGCGCATCGTCGGCCGCAAGGAATTCTGGAGCTTGCCGTTGCGCGTCGATGCCGCAACGCTGGTGCCGCGGCCTGAAACCGAAACGGTGGTCGAGGCGGCGCTCGCCGCCATCGATTCGCACGGCCCGCGCGCGGGTGTCGGGCGGATCGCCGATCTCGGCACCGGCTCGGGCGCGCTCCTTCTGGCACTGCTCACCGAGCTGCCCAACGCGACCGGAATCGGCACCGACACCAGCCTCGACGCGCTTACGGTCGCACGCGACAACGCGCTGCGGCTGGGACTTTCCCGCGCGCAATTTGTCGCCTGCGATATGGCGGCGGCGCTCGGCGGACCGTTCGACCTGATCGTCTCCAATCCGCCTTACATCGCCTCTGGCGCCATCGCCGCGCTGACCCCCGAGGTGCGCGATTTCGACCCACGCCCGGCGCTGGACGGCGGACCCGACGGTCTCGACTTCTATCGGGCGATCGCGGCCAGCGTGCCGGCGCTGCTGCGGCCCGGCGGCGCGCTTGTCGTCGAACTTGGCGCCGGTCAGGCCGAAGCCGTCGCCGCCTTGTTTTCGGCGGCGGGGCTTGCGCCAGCGCCGCTCCGCCCCGATCTTGGGGGTGTGCCTCGTGCCCTGCTGGCGAGAACGCCGATGGCATAAGCGTGGAGCATTGACCCCCGGCAAAAAAGCGGGAAAAAAGCTCTTGGAATATCAGCCGGAACCGACTAGTTTGCTCGCACGGAATCGGCCCGAGACGATAACGCCGCGCCGCCTTGAACGCCTAGAGCGTCCCTCGCAGAGGTTGGCAGCGCAGGCCTAGTGAAGCGAAAGCCGGGATAGCGAAAGTCGGATCGGACGGCAGACGGGATCGCCACATTCAGACCGAGAAGTCATCGGTTCGGCGCGCATTGGTGAATGTCGCGCATAACGAGGGGTTCGCAGCGCGGCGAAACCGCCGGTGATGGCTGCGTGGGAAGGGGTTCGTGAGGTCGACAGCACGCCGCACGGCGGCGGCCGATGACGGCATTGCGGGCGCGGAACTGCGAGATTGCGGGCGCGGAACTGCGAGCGCCATGCGCAAAGAAAGATCGCCCAGGTTAATGCGTCTAGTCGGATTGACATTCAGGCAGTGAACCGGCGGCATGCGTGCCGCCGTAAATAAGGGGGTTGGCTAACAGCAACCATGAGAAACGGTCAGAACAAGCGCATGCGGGGTCGCAACCGCAAAGGTGGCCATCATCAGAATCCATTGTCGCGCATGTACGAGTCCAACGGACCGGACGTGAAAATTCGGGGAACCGCTTCCCACGTTGCCGAAAAATACCTTCAGCTGGCCCGAGATGCGCAAAGCTCCGGAGACCCGGTCGCCGCCGAGAACTATTATCAGCACGCGGAGCATTACTTCCGCCTGATCGCGGCGGCGCAAGAGCAGTTTCGCCAGAGTCAACCCTACTACCAGCAATCGGGCGAGCCGCGCGGCAATCAACCCGATGACGGCTACGACGACAACGAACAGCCCCCCATCGGCGGCGAACCGTTTGCGCCGCGCGAGCCGCAGCCGTTCTATCCGCGCGAGCAACACCACCAGCAGGCACAGCCGCAGCACGCGCAACCGCGACCGCAGCACGTGCCGCCGGCCAGCGAGGAAGACGTCGAGCGGCTGCCATCGTTCATCACCGGCGGCCAGCCGCAACAGCAGGCGCCGCAGCAATCCCCGCAACAAGGGCAAGGGCCCAATGGCCCTAATGGCTACGATGGTTCGCCGGACCGGTTCCCGCTGCACCGCCGGCGCCGCCGGCATCGCGGCCCGCGCGATCACGCCATGCCGAGCGAGGGCGATGGGCCGATGCCCGCCGGTCCGCGTCCGATCGACGATTAAGCGATCTCAGGCGCTCATTCTGCAAAGTAGGAGGTTATGGATTCCGGGCTCGGCCTTTGTTGCCGCCCGGAATGACGGCGCTCAACCGCCGCGCGGCGCCCTGGCCAGCCGGACCAGAAACCAGATCGGCACAACGATCACGGCGCCGAGCAGGAAATAGCGCCACAGCCAGCGCACGGCGTCAAAGCCCATACTCCAGACGTGCCAAATGAGCAGACGGACCGATTCGATGATGTTCCACGGATCGAGGCCGATCGCGGCGAGGATCACGCCCACCAGGATCGACAGCAAGACCAGCCGCCCGATCACCGCCAAGGGCGGACCGCCGAAGAAGCGCTGAACAAAGTCGCGGGCTTGATCTTGGGCCATCGCAATCTCCGCTGGCGCCACTTAGCTAAGTTGCCGCATCCCGCGCAAGCGGAACGGCCGACCGCGCAGCGCCACGGCCGTTGCCTCGACTTCGCAAGTGGCGCTAAGTTGCCTCCGTCCCAAGCGGATTTGCGACGTTCCGAGGAAAATTCATGGCCAAGATCGAGGACCGTGCGCCGGCGTCGAAGGCGAGCCTCAACGACGACATCGGCGAGGAGAAGCGGCTCGACATGTATCGCATGCAGGTCGAGATCCGCGAGGCCGAGCAGCGCGCGTTCGATCTGTTCCTGCAGAACCTGGTCAAGGGCACCAGCCATCTTTCGCTCGGCCAGGAGGCGGTGGCCGCCGGCTTTGCCGCCGCCATGCGTCCGGGCGATCTATCCTTCTGCACCTATCGCGGTCATGCGCACACGCTCGCGCGCGGGGTGCCGATCGTAAATGTGCTCGGCGAGCTTATGCAGCGTGACATCGGGCTGATGCGCGGCAAGGGCGGCTCGATGCACCTGACCTCGGTCGAGCACGGCGTGATGGGATCCTATGCGATCATCGGCGCGCACCTGCCGATCGCCTGCGGCGCCGCCTGGCGCGCGCAATACAAAGGGCAGAAGGACGTGTCGGTCTGCTTCTTCGGCGACGGCACGACGAATATCGGCGCCTTCCACGAGGCCTTGAACTTCGCCGCGGTGTGGAAGCTGCCGGTGGTCTTCGTCTGCGAGAACAATCTCTACATGGAATATACGCCGATCGGCGACGTCACCGCAGTGCCACATCCGGCCGCCGATCGCGCCGCGAGCTACGGCTTGCCGCGCATCATCGTCGACGGCAACGACGCCGACGTGGTTTACCGCACGGCGATCGCCGCCTACGACAAGGCGCGCGCCGGCGGCGGTCCGTCGCTGATCGAATGCCTCACCTACCGCCACAGCGGGCATTCGCGCGCCGATCCGGCCAAATACCGGCCGGAAGGCGAACTGGAAAAATGGAAGGAGCGCGATCCGATCAAAGTCTATCGCGAGCGGCTCCAACAATTCGGCATCGACGAGGAGCTCATCGTCGGCATCGAGACCGATGTGAAGCGGCGTGTCGATGAGGCGACCGAACAATGCAAGGCCGCTCCGCCGCCGCCGTCCGAGCTTCTCACCGCCGACGTCTATGCCAACGGAGGCTTCGCATGGCGGAACTGACCTACCGCGACGCCGTCATCCGCGGCATCGCCCAGGAAATGACCCGCGACCCCGATGTCGTGTTCCTCGGCGAGGACGTCGGCAAGCCCGGCGGCGTGTTCAAGGCGACGGTCGGATTGTTCGAGCAGTTCGGGCCGGTGCGGGTGCGCGACACGCCAATCTCCGAGCAGGCGATCCTCGGCGCCGCCATGGGCGCGGCGATGACCGGACTAAAGCCGATCG
Source organism: Xanthobacteraceae bacterium (assembly GCA_049284935.1). GTDB lineage: Bacteria > Pseudomonadota > Alphaproteobacteria > Rhizobiales > Xanthobacteraceae > BOG-931. Next base: position 22,288 of record JBAPYW010000082.1, on the reverse strand, counting down.
CGGAAATCATGTTCTCGGACTTCTTCGCGGTCTGCTTCGACTATATCGCCAACGAGTTCGCCAAGAGTCGCTACATGTCGAATGGCCAGCTCAAATGTCCGCTGGTCGTGCGTACCGGCAACGGCGGCGGCGCGCGCTTCGGCGCCCAGCATTCGCAGAGCGTCGAGAACTGGTGCATGATGATTCCCGGCCTGAAGGTCGTAGCGCCGTCGAACCCGCGCGACGTGATCGGGTTGATGGCGGCGGCAGTGCGCGATCCCGACCCGGTGATCTTCTTCGAGCACAAGTCGCTTTATCCGACCAAGGGCGAGGTCCCGGACGGCGAGATCGTCGACACGCTCGGCACCGCGAAAATCGTGCGGCCGGGCAAGGACGCCACCATCCTGGCGTTGGCCTTGATGATGCCGCGCGCATTGGCGGCGGCGGAAAAGCTCAAGACCGAGCACGGCATCGATTGCGAAGTGGTCGACGTGCGCTCGCTGGTGCCGCTCGACACCCAGACAATTCTTGGCTCGGTCGCGCGCACGCACCGCCTGTTCACCGTAGAGGAAAACCCGCGGCTGTGCGGCTGGGGTGCCGAGCTTGTCTCCATCGTCGCCGACGAAGCGTTCTACGATCTCGACGGCCCGCCGGTGCGGATCACCACCCCGCACATTCCACTGCCGGCGGCCGACACTCTCGAGGACCTCGCGCTGCCGAGCGTCGATCGCATCGCCGAGCGGGTACGGAAGTCGTTACAGAGTTAATTTCCGCTCGTTCCCCGGGGCGGAAGAGAAGCGTAAAGGACACAACACCATGTACGACAATCTTCTCGCCAACGTTCCGACCGATCTGTGGATCGGCGGCAAGTGGCGAAAATCCTCCGACGGCGGCCGCTTCGATGTGATCGATCCCGCCACCGAGAACAAAGTCGCCTCGGTCGCCAGCGCCACGGTCGAGGACGCCAAAGCCGCGCTCGACGCCGCCAGCGCCGCCTTTCCCGGCTGGGCCGGCAAGAAGCCGCGCGAGCGCGCCGAGATCCTGCGCAAGTCGTTCGAGCTGATCATGCGCGACGCCGAACGGCTGGCCAAGCTCATTACCATCGAGAACGGCAAGGCGTTGTCGGATTCGCGCGGCGAGGTCGCCTACGCCGCGGAGTTCTTCCGCTGGTTCGCCGAGGAGGCCGTGCGCAACATCGGACAGAATTCGGTCGCGCCTGCGTCGGGGGCGCGCATGTTGGTGCACCATAAGCCGGCCGGCATCGCAGTGCTGGTGACGCCGTGGAATTTCCCGGCCGCGATGGCGACACGCAAGATCGGGCCGGCGCTCGCCGCCGGCTGCACGGTCGTGCTCAAGCCCGCTTCCGATACGCCGCTCACCATGCTCGCTCTGATGCCAATCCTGGAGGAAGCCGGCGTGCCGGCTGGCGTCGTCAACGTCGTTCCCTCGCGCTCCTCCGGCAAGGTAGTGAGCGCGATGCTGCACGATCCGCGGGTGCGCGTCGTGTCGTTTACCGGCTCGACCGAGGTCGGCAGAAAGCTGCTGCATGAAGCCGCCGACAACGTGCTGAGGCCGGCGATGGAGCTCGGCGGCAATGCGCCCTTCATCGTCTTCGACGACGCCGACATCGACGCCGCGATCGACGGCGCCATGATCGCCAAGATGCGCAACATGGGCGAGGCCTGCACGGCCGCCAACCGCTTCTACGTGCACGAGAAGGTGCATGACGAATTCGCCAAAAAGCTCACGGCCAAGATGGCCGGGCTTAAAATGGGCAACGGCCTCGACGAGGGGGTCGCGCTTGGGCCGCTGGTGAACAAGGATGGTCGCGACAAGGTGATCGAGCTGGTCGACGACGCGGTGAAGAAAGGCGCCAAGGTGCTCACCGGCGGCAAGACACCCGGCGGGCCCGGCTTCTTCTACCCGGCCACCGTGCTGACCAACGTGTCCGAAGACGCCAAAATGCTCAACGAGGAGATTTTCGGACCGGTGGCGTCGCTGCAGACCTTCAAGTCCGAAGACGAGGTGATCACGCGCGCCAACGACACCGAATACGGCCTGGTCGCCTACCTCTACACCAAGGATTTGAGCCGCGGCTTGCGCGTCTCTGAAAAGCTCGACTACGGCATGATCGGATTGAACCGCGGTCTCGTCTCCGATCCCGCCGCGCCATTCGGCGGCACGAAGCAGTCTGGCCTCGGCCGCGAAGGCGCCCATGAGGGACTGATGGAATTTTTGGAGACGCAGTACATCTCGGTGAGCTGGTGAATTGCGGCCGTTGGGACTTTGAATGAACATCCTCATGCCGCAGCTCGGCGAGACGGTCGCCGAGGGCAAGATCACCAAGTGGTTCAAGTCGGCCGGCGACACGGTCAAGCCGGGTGATAATCTGTTCGAGATCGAGACCGACAAGACCTCGATGGAGGTGCCGGCGACGGAAGCCGGCATCTTGCGCGAGATCCGCGTGCTGGAGGGCGAGGTGGCGCCGGTAGGCGCCATCGTCGGCGTCATCGGCGATGCGGCCGGCGCTGCCGTGAGTGCGCCGTCCGGGCCCGCACCGGCAACACCAGCCGCGCGCGCTGCGATCCCGCCCGCTGAGCACCGCGCGGCGCCGCCGCCCAAAGCGCCGCAGCAACCGATCAAGCTCGATCCGTTCTTCGAAGTGCGCACGCCCGACCGCAATTTCGGTTCGGCGCGGCTGCCGGGGGGCGTGACGGTCACGCCGCTGGCGCGGCGCCTCGCCGCCGAAGCCGGCATCGATCTGTCGCGGCTCTCCGGCTCCGGCCCGCGCGGCCGCATCGTCGCGAACGATGTCGAGAACGCGCCGCGGCCATCGGCGCCGCAGGCTGCGCCCGTCCCGATAGCAGACGGACGCACGGCCGAAGAGATCACGGCGCTCTACGACCCGGGGAGCTACGAGGAAGTCACGCTCGACGGCATGCGCCGCACCATCGCGGCGCGGCTTCTGCAGGCCAAGCAGTCGGTCCCGCATTTCTATCTGACCGCCGATATCGCGATCGATCGCCTCAAGGCGCTGCGCGCAGAGGCGAATGAAGCTGCCCCGAAGGATCGCGACGGCAATCCCGCGTTCAAGCTCTCTCTCAACGACTTCATCATCCGCGCGCTGGCGCTGGCGCTGCAACGCGTGCCGGCGGCGAATGCGGTGTGGGCCGGCGACCGCATTTTGCGTTTCCGTCATTCCGATATCGGCGTTGCGGTTGCGTTCGATGGCGGCCTCATCGTCCCGGTGATCCGCAGCGCCGAGACGAAACCGCTCGGCGCGATATCGAGCGAAATGAAAGAGCTCACGGCGCGCACCAGAGAAAAAAAGCTTAAACCTTACGAATACCAGGGCGGCGCGTCGGCGGTTTCCAATCTCGGCATGTACGGCGTGCGCGAGTTCACCGCCATCATCAACCCGCCGCATGCGACGATTCTCGCGGTCGGCGCCGCGCGCCGGCAGGCGGTCGAGACGGTAGACGGCGGCGCTATCTTCGTCAGCATGCTGACGGCGACGCTGTCCTGCGACCATCGCGTGGTGGACGGTGCGCTCGGCGCCGAGCTTCTGGCCGCCGTCAAGACGCTCATCGAAGCCCCCGTGACCATGCTGGTTTAGTGCGGCGGAGTTGCGCGTGAGTTATCGGCTCTATGAAGCGCCTTTCGCCGTGCTGTGGCTGGCGTGGCTCGCCTATTGGATGGTTGCTGCGGCCAACGTTAAAGCCGTCAGGCGCCGGGAAACTTCCGTCACGCGCTTCGGTCACGTTGCGCTATCGGTGCTGGCCGCAGCGCTGTTGGCATGGCCTGATCGCTGGCTGCCCTGGCTCGACCGGCGTTTTCTGCCGCCGACGATGATCGCGTATTGGCTCGGCTTGATCACGGTTGCCGCGGGCATCGCCTTTGCCGCGTGGGCGCGCCATTATCTTGGCCGCAATTGGAGCGGCACGGTCGCCGTCAAGCATGATCACGAGCTTATCCGCACCGGCCCTTACCGCCTGGTTCGCCATCCGATTTATACCGGCTTGCTGTTGGCGATCCTGGGCACCGCCATCGCGTTTGGCGAGTGGCGCGGCTTGCTGGCCTTCGCATTGCTTACCGGTTCGCTTTTGCTCAAACTGCGCGTCGAAGAACGCTTCATGAGCGAAAGCTTTCCCAAAGAATATGCTCGCTATCGGACGGAAGTGCCGGCCTTGATCCCTTGCATCGGCCGCGCTCGCGCGACCAACAATGTCTCGGGCTGAATGTTGCAGGAGAGAATCATTGCCGGACCAACGAACTGACGTGCTGCTGGCCGGGCCGTCTCGGCCCGTCATTACCAGAGGGCTCGCCGGCTTCACCGTGCACAGCCTGCCTACGACCGACCGCGACGCGTTGCTCGCTTCCGTTGGCCATGTGCGCGCCATGGCGGTCACGGCGATGGTGCCGGTCGACGACGCCTTGCTCTCGCGCCTGCCGCATCTCGACATCATCGCCAGCTTCGGCGTCGGTTACGACCATATCGACGCCGACGCCGCCGCCCGGCGCGGCGTGATCGTCACCAACACGCCCGATGTGCTCACCGAGGAAGTCGCCGATACCGCGCTCGGGCTGTTGCTGTGCACGGTGCGCGAGTTGCCGCAGGCCGAACGGCATCTGCGCGCCGGCAAATGGCGTGAGCGCAACTACCCCTTGAGCCGGGCGACGCTGCGCAACCGCACCGTCGGCCTGGTCGGCATGGGCCGCATCGGCGCCGCCATCGCCCGGCGGCTTGAAGCATTCGGCGTGCCGGTCGTCTATCATGCGCGCCAGCCGCGCCAGGACGTTCCCTACCGCCATTATCCTAGTCTGATCGACATGGCGCGTGCCGTCGATGTCCTCATGGTCATCGTCCCCGGCGGCGCGGCGACGCGGAACATGATCAATGCCGAAGTGCTCGAGGCGCTCGGCCCCGAAGGTATTCTCATCAACGTGGCGCGCGGCTCGGTGGTCGACGAGCCGGCTTTGGTCGAAGCGCTCCGGCAGCGAAAGATCATGGCCGCCGGGCTCGACGTGTTCGCCAACGAGCCGGAAATGCCCGCGGAATTGCTGACGATGGAGAACGTCGTGCTATTGCCGCATGTCGGCTCGGGATCGCTCTACACCCGTGAGAAGATGGATCAGCTCGTTGTCGACAATATCCTCGCCTGGGCTGCGGGAAAACCGCCGCTGACGCCGGTGGCCGAAACGCCCTGGCGGTCGTGGCGATAACTCACTCGGCGGCGAGGCGGACTTCCGGCGCGGCGGCGCGCACGTCGGCGTCGACGTGCTCCTCGAATTGAACGAAGTTTTTCTGGAACATGGCGACCAGCTTGCGCGCGGTCTGGTCGAATTCGACTTTGTTCTGCCAGGTCTTTTGCGGATAGAGCAGGTGCGGCTCGACGCCGGCGAGCTGCGTCGGCACGGCAAAGCCGAAATACGGATCGGTGCGGTATTTGACGTTCCTGAGCGAGCCGTCGAGCGCGGCGCCGAGCAAGGTGCGCGTCACCTTGATCGGCATGCGGCGGCCGACGCCGTAGATGCCGCCGGTCCAGCCGGTATTGACCAGCCAGCAATCGACACCGTGCACGCTGATCAGCTCGCGCAGCAGGTTGCCGTAAACCAAAGGATGTCGCGGCAGGAACGGCGCGCCAAAACAGGTCGAGAATTCCGGCTGCACGCCGACCAGGCCCTTCTCGGTGCCGGCGACCTTGGCGGTGTAGCCGGAAAGGAAATGATACATCGCCTGCGCCGGCGTCAGCTTGGCGATCGGCGGCATGACGCCGAAAGCGTCGGCGGTCAGAAGTACGATGTTACGCGGCTGTCCGGCGCGGCCGGTGCGCGAGGCGTTCGGAATAAAATCGAGCGGATAGGCAGCGCGCGTGTTCTCGGTCTTCGAGTCGTCATTGAAGTCGCAAATGCGGGTGTCCGGATCGAACACGACGTTCTCCAGCACAGTGCCGAAGCGCTGCGTCGCAGCGTAGATTTCCGGCTCGGCCTCGGGCGAGAGCCTGATGCACTTGGCGTAACAGCCGCCCTCGAAATTGAACACGCCCTGCGGGCCCCAGCCGTGCTCGTCGTCGCCGATCAGCGTGCGCTTGGGATCGGCCGACAGCGTCGTCTTGCCGGTGCCGGAGAGGCCGAAGAACAGCGCAACGTCGCCCGCAGGGCCGACATTCGCCGAGCAGTGCATCGGCATCACGCTATCGGCCGGCAGATAGTAGTTGAGCGTCGTGAATACCGCTTTCTTCATCTCGCCGGCATACGAGGTGCCGCCAATCAGGATGATGCGCCGGCTGAAGTCGATCGCGATGACGGTTTCGCTGCGTACGCCATGGCGTTTCGGATCGGCCTTGAACGACGGCAGCGACAGGATGGTGAAATCCGGCACGTAGTGCGCAAGCTCGGCGCGTTCCGGCCTGATCAACAGCGTGCGGATGAATAGTGAGTGCCAGGCGATCTCGTTATAGACGCGCGTCCTGATGCGGTATCTGGGATCGGCGCCACCGTAGAGATCCTGCGCATACAAGGTCTTGCCTTTGGCGTGGGCGATGAAATCGTCGAACAGCAACTGGAATTTCTCGGGCGCGAGGCGGCCATTTCGCTCCCACCACACCGTTTTCTCAGTCTGTGCGTTGGCGACGACGAATTTGTCCTTGGGACTGCGGCCGGTATGCGCGCCGGTCTCCGCGCAGAACGCGCCGCCCTGAACGAGGGAGCCTTCGCGGTTGGCGATCGCGTGCTCGACCAAAGCTGTGTCAAGCAAATTCCAGTGCACGGCGGCGAGGTTTTTAAAGCCAAATTTTTCGGCGCCATGCGCGCCATTCCGCAGGCCGGTTTCCTTCACGCTTGCCTCCGCAACTCGTCCGGCGTGTCGCCGCCGTGAGACGCCGAATTCGCCCGCTTGCCGCGGGCGTGCGACCCTATATCGGGCATTCTAGCATCTGCCAAGATGGTCTCCCAACTCGAGGCTAATCGGACAAGAACGCAATGCGTTCCGCGTTGCGGCGCAACAAACAACGGGCATTCATCGCACGCTTGATTGAGCGGCAGCGACCGTAACCCGGTGCGCCTATTGCGCCCGCGCCTTGGCAGCCAAATCCACCACGACCTTGCGCAATTGCGCGGCGCTGGCGACGCGCTCCGAGAACGGCAGGCGCAGCGTGGCGTCGCCCAGCGCCAGATCGAGCCCATCGGGGTCGAGGCCGGTCAGCCGCCACGGTCCATCTTCGGCGCCGCATAGCTTGACCGCATAGAGCCGTACGGCTTCGGCATGGTCCGCATTCATGTGCGCCATCGCGTCCTCTTCTGTTTCGATCAAATCCTCGGCGCCGGTGATGTCCGTTATCACCTCGTCAGCTTTCAAATCTGCCGCGCGGCCGAACCCGGCATTCAGATGGGCCGACACGACCGCAAGCCGCCAGAACGAAAAATCGCCAAAGCCGGCGTAAAGCTCGGATTTCGGGTGACGGGCAAGGAACCGACGCCGGACGCGAGGTTCCTCACGATCCTCGCGTCCGATCGGTGCAAAGGTGCCAAGCACTGTCAGCCGCGGGTGCGCGAGCGGGTCGCCCTTGCCGACGGCTGCGAGCAGCAACGAGGCGCGACCGTCGATTTCGAGATTGGCGGTGTGGGTAGAGAGCCGGGAGACCAGGATGAGCGGAGAGCCGTCGGCATCGGTGGCGACGTTAACCAGCGAGGCGAACGGATAGCCGCTATGACGGTCGATGGTCGCAAGAGCGCCGGCACGCGTGGTCCGCAACAGCGCCTTGGCGATCGATCGGGACTCGAAGTCAGCCGCCGGCGCGTTTTCGGGCAGCCGATTAGGCATGGAACCCGGTAAAGGGGGCGTATCGTCGGCTTTTGCCATTCGTTTTCTCCGGTTGTCGTCCTGTCGCAGCATTTGCCCCGATTTTGCCTTGTCTGGTCACACTTCCGCCCCTACATGGGTTTTCAAAGACTTAGGGGCCGGGGCAGGTAACGCTTGCGGCCGATTCATGCTAGAAGGCCGCCATGCCGACAATCGCTCTCGTCGATGACGACCGCAATATCCTGACCTCGGTGTCCATCGCGCTCGAGGCCGAAGGCTATCGCATCACGACGTACACGGACGGTGCCTCCGCACTTGACGGCTTCAAGACCGCCCTGCCGGACCTCGCCATTCTCGATATCAAGATGCCGCGCATGGACGGCATGGAGACGTTGCGGCGGCTGCGGCAGAAGTCGGACCTGCCGGTGATCTTCCTCACCTCGAAGGACGAGGAGATCGACGAATTGTTCGGCCTGAAAATGGGGGCCGACGACTTCATCCGCAAACCGTTTTCCCAGCGTCTTCTGGTCGAGCGGGTAAAGGCCGTTCTGCGCCGCGCCGCGCCCAAGGACGGCGCCGCGCCGAAGGAAGCCGACAGCAAGGTTTTGGAGCGCGGGCTGCTGCGCATGGACCCGGAACGGCACACCTGCACCTGGAAGAACGAGCCGGTGACGCTCACGGTCACCGAGTTTCTCATCCTGCAGGCGCTGGCCAGCCGCCCGGGAGTGGTGAAAAGCCGCAACGCATTGATGGATGCAGCCTATGACGACCAGGTGTATGTAGACGACCGGACCATCGACAGCCACATCAAGCGGTTGCGCAAAAAGTTCAAGGCAAGCGACGTAGAATTCGATATGATCGAAACGCTTTACGGCGTCGGCTATCGGTTCAAGGAAGTCTAAGCGCTGGTTGTGCGCAACAGGCCACGGACGCCTTGTCTTGGACCACCGATCCAAGCGCTGAGCCAGGGCCGCTGACTGGGACGGCTGGCGTGCGGTAGTAATGGCGTCCATGTCCGCGAGAAGCGGGGCATGATCGGAACCCCGGCAGACCACGTGCTCGATCGAACCGCAGAAATCGCAGGGGCCGCCACGGAGGCCCACGCTTCGACCCAGGTCGAGGCCCCCATCGAGGCCGCGGCCATCGATGAGGCCCCGCCTCTGCGGCCCCACGTTCTCGCCAGGATCGGCGGCTGGCTCCAGCGCGCCTGGCAGTTCTTCATCACCCAGAGCTTCTCCAGCCTCACCCGGCGCATCGTCTCGCTCAACGTCGCCGGACTCCTGGCGCTGTCCATCGGCATCATCTTTCTTTCCCAGTTCCGCGCCGGCCTGATCGACGCGCGCATCCAGAGCCTGTTGGTGCAGGGACAAATCATCGCCGGCGCGATTGCCGCCTCGGCGACGGTCGAAACCGATTCATCGATCACCATCGATCCGGACAAACTGCTCGGCCTGCAGCCGGGCGAAAGCTACGGACCGTCCGAGGAAGCGCTTTACGGCATCAACTTTCCGATCAATCCGGAGCGCGTCGCTCCGGTGCTGCGGCGCCTTGTATCTCCCACCAAGACGCGCGCCCGCATCTATGACCGCGACGGCGTGCTCTTGGTCGACAGCCGCAATCTGTTCGGCCGCGGCGACGTATTGCGCTTCGACCTGCCGCCGCCCAACGCCGAAAAGCCGGGACTGTTCGAACGCGCCTTCATTGCCGTGCGTCGATGGCTCGGCCGCGGCGATCTGCCGCTTTATCGCGAGCTCGGCGCCGGCAACGGGCGAGGTTATCCCGAGGTGGCGCGAGCCTTGAATGGCCAGAATGCCAGCATGGTGCGCATCAACGACCGCGGTGACGTGATCGTTTCGGTCGCGGTGCCGGTGCAGCGCTTCCGCGCCGTGCGCGGCGCGCTCATGCTGTCGACGCAGGGCGCCGACATCGACGACATGGTGGAAGCCGAGCGGCTCGCTATCCTGAAAGTCTTTCTTGTCGCCGCCGCCGTCACGATCGTGCTCTCGATCCTATTGGCCGGAACGATTGCCGAACCGGTGCGGCGGCTGGCGGACGCGGCCGAGAGCGTGCGCCGGCGTATCCGGTCGCGTGTCGAAATCCCCGATTTTACCCACCGGCGCGACGAGATCGGGCATCTGTCGGGTACGCTGCGCGACATGACCAACGCGCTCTATAGCCGCATCGAAGCGATCGAAAGCTTTGCGGCTGATGTCTCGCACGAACTGAAAAATCCGCTGACGTCACTGCGTTCGGCGGTCGAGACGCTGCCGGTCGCCAAGACCGACGAGAGCCGGGCGCGGCTGCTTGCCATCATCCAGCACGACGTCAAACGGCTCGATCGCCTGATCTCCGACATTTCCGACGCCAGCCGCCTCGATGCCGAGCTGCAGCGTCAGGAGACTGCGCCGGTCGACCTCGCGAAGCTCCTGAGTACGCTGGTTGCAGTCGCCAACGAGGTCAAACGCGACGACGGTGTCAAAGTCACGCTCCGCTTCGAAGGCGGCGGGATGCGCGCTTTCCAGGCGCCCGGCCATGATTCCCGCCTCGGCCAGGTCGTCGACAATCTGATCGAGAACGCGCGCTCCTTCTCCCCGCCGGGCGGCACGGTGCGCATCACCTGCCGGCGGGTGAAGAGCAACATCGAAATCTGCGTCGATGACGACGGCCCGGGCGTGCGGCCCGACGCGCTGGAGAAGGTGTTCGAGCGTTTCTACACCGATCGGCCGCACCAGGGCTTTGGCCAGAATTCCGGCCTCGGCCTGTCCATTTCCAAGCAGATCATCGAGGCCCACGGCGGCGCGATCTGGGTCGAGAATCGGATTGGTATGCCGGGCGCGGACGGAGCACCGACCGTGCTCGGCGCGCGCTTTATTGTGCGCCTCCCGGCGATGTGATGGCCGCAGGATCGACGACCATTCACGCCTCCGCCGTGTTGGTGGGTACACGCGCGGTGCTGATCCGCGGGCCGTCGGCTTCCGGGAAATCGCGACTGGCGCTCGAACTGATCGAAGCGGGGCGCATCGGCACCGTGCTCTTTGCACGGCTGGTCGCCGACGATCGCGTCCATCTCGAAGCTGCGGGCGGCCGTTTGCTGGCGCGGCCCGCCGCGGCGCTGGCGGGCCTGATCGAAGTGCGCGGCGTCGGGCTCCTGCGAGTAGCTCATGAGCCAAGTGCGGTCGTCGGGTTCGTCATCGACCTCGCCGCGGCGGATGCCGTACGCTTGCCAGAACCCGACAAGCGTACGGCCGACATGGACGGTATTTTAATACCGCGACTTGCCGTCGCACCCGACGCGGCGGCCTTGCCGCTCGTCCTCGCCCTCATCAATTCATCGCCCGAGAGTTGGATTTAAACGCTCTGTCCGTGCTGATTTGGACCTCTGCGGGTTTTCAGATCGCCGGACGTCCCCTGGAGTGGTTGGAGATTGGTAACCTTGACGCCAGTAAGCTCGCCCGGCCATCCCTTGCCGCGGCCGGGGTCACAGGTCTTGGCGGTATCGGATATTCGACTTTGCGTTACCGCAATGCAATATCCCCCCAAATCCGCCGAGTATGCCTCTTGCGCTTGGGCTTCGGATGGTCAACATGAGCACCCTTTCGTGCGGTGCACCCGGGACGCGCCCGCGGGGACTTTCATGATTGGTGTTGTGCTGGTGACCCACGGGCGGCTGGCTGTCGAGTTCCGCGCAGCCTTGGAGCACGTCGTGGGGCCGCAGGGTCAGATCGAAGCGGTCACCATCGGTCCGGACGATGACGTCGAAGAGCGCCGTAAGGACATCATCGAAGCGGTGAAACGGGTTGACAGCGGCGACGGTGTCGCCATCCTGACCGACATGTTCGGCGGCACGCCGTCGAACCTCGCCATCTCGGTCATGAGCCGGCCCAAGGTCGAAGTGCTCGCCGGCATCAATCTTCCGATGCTGGTCAAGCTCGCTAAGGTCCGTGACGAGTGTCCGCTGGCGGAGGCGGTGGCGGCTGCCCAGGACGCCGGGCGCAAATATGTGACCATCGCCAGCCGGGTACTGACCGGAAAATGAGCGCACCGGCGCAGCGCAGCGACGAATGTGGGCCCGAGCAACCGTTCCGCGACGGCGCCATCGTCCGCCAGCTGGCCATCCGCAATCGCAAGGGACTCCACGCGCGGGCGTCGGCCAAGTTCGTGCAAACGGTGGAAAAGTTCGATGCCGACGTGCGCGTCATGCGCTGCGGCGAGACGGTGGGCGGCACCTCGATCATGGGCCTGATGATGCTGGCGGCGTCTCCCGGCACCTCGATCACCGTCGAGGCCATCGGCAAGGACGCGGCCGAAGTCATCGATGCCTTGACCGCTCTCATCAATTCGCGTTTCGGCGAGGACGATTGATCGCCGCCCCGTGAGAATTTGCCGCGGCCGCGACTTTGAGATCGGCGACAAAACTTCGATAGGCCGCGTGCCGCTCCGCCTCATCCTCGATGCGTAAGAGCGCGGAAGGATGAACAGTAACGATCAGCCGCGTGCCGTCCTCCATGACGAACGGCTTGCCGCGTACTTTGCCGATGGTGACGGTGCGGCCGGTCAGGCTGCGGGCTGCGGTCACGCCGAGCGCGACGATGGTCGAGGGCTTGACCAGGCCGCGCTCGAGATCGAGCCAAATCTTGCAGCGCTCGATCTCGTAATTGTCGGGACGTTTGTGTAGCCGGCGCTTGCCGCGCATTTCATGCTTGAAATGCTTGACCGCATTGGTGACGAAGGTCTCTTCCCGGGCGATGCCGGCGTCATGCAGCGCCTGGTCGAGGACACGGCCGGCCGGACCGACAAACGGTTTGCCGGCAACGTCTTCTTTGTCGCCCGGCTGCTCGCCGACCAGCATGAAGGCGGCGCGGCGCCGGCCTTCGCCGGGCACCGCTTGCGTGGCGTCGCGATAGAGCGGGCAGCGCGTGCAGCCTGCCTCGGCCGCGGCGAGCTGCTGCAGCGATTTGATCGGCTGTGAGGGTGCCGTCGCCATTGGATCAGAATGCCTTCACGCCGTTATGGCTCAAGCATAGACATAAAGGTATCTTTATGTCTTTAGTGCCGCGCCGACGGCCGGCAAGGAGGCTGCGAGCGTTGGCGAGCGCCATTGCAGAGAGCCTAAGCACTGCCAGCGGATTGCCAAAGGAGCACCATGAGTACATCGGCCAAAGCCCGCACCTCGTCGCCGGACTATGTCGTCAAGGACCTCGGCCTCGCCGACTGGGGCCGCAAGGAGATCGCCATCGCCGAAACCGAAATGCCCGGCCTGATGGCGACGCGCGAAGAATACGGCGTGGAACAGCCGCTGCGCGGCGCTCGCATCGCCGGCTCCTTGCACATGACCATTCAAACCGCCGTGCTGATCGAGACGCTCAAGGCACTCGGCGCCGACGTCCGCTGGGCGTCCTGCAACATCTACTCGACGCAGGACCACGCCGCCGCTGCCATAGCGGCCGGCGGCACGCCGGTCTTCGCGGTCAAAGGCGAGACGCTGCACGACTACTGGGAATATACCCATCGCATTTTCGAGTGGTCCGGCGGCGGCGGGCCCAACATGATTCTCGACGACGGCGGCGATGCCACCCTGCTGCTGCATCTCGGCGCGCAAGCCGACGCCGACCTCGCCGTGCTCAACCACCCGAACAACGAAGAGGAAGAGGTGCTGTTCGCGGCCATCAAGCAGCGCGTGACGCACAAGCCCGGCTGGTATTCGACCATCGCCAAGGGCATCCGCGGCGTCACCGAGGAAACCACCACCGGCGTACATCGGCTTTATCAGATGGCCAAGGAAGGCCGGCTCCTGTTTCCCGCCATCAATGTCAACGACAGCGTCACTAAATCGAAGTTCGACAATCTTTACGGCTGCCGCGAGTCCCTGGTCGACGGCATACGCCGCGGCACCGACGTCATGATGGCGGGCAAGGTGGCGATGGTCGCCGGCTTCGGCGATGTCGGCAAAGGCTCGGCGGCCTCGCTGCGCCAGGCCGGCTGCCGGGTCATGGTCTCCGAAATCGATCCGATCTGCGCGCTGCAGGCGGCGATGGAGGGTTACGAGGTCACCACCATGGAGGACGCCGCGCCGCGCGCCGACATCTTCGTCACCGCCACCGGCAACGTCGATGTCATTACCATCGAACACATGCGCAAGATGAAGCACCGCGCCATCGTCGCCAACATCGGGCACTTCGATTCCGAGATCCAGGTCGCGACGCTGAAGAACCTGAAATGGCACAACGTTAAGCCGCAGGTCGACGAGATCGAGTTCCCCGACGGCAAACGCATCATCCTGTTGTCCGAGGGCCGGCTGGTGAATCTCGGCAACGCCATGGGCCACCCGAGCTTCGTGATGTCGTCGTCCTTTACCAACCAGACGCTGGCGCAGATCGAGTTGTGGAGCAACCCCGGCAAATACCTGAACAAGGTCTACACGCTGCCGAAAGCGCTCGACGAGAAGGTGGCGCGGCTGCATCTCGACAAGATCGGAGTCAAGCTGACGAAACTTTCCGATAAGCAGTCGACCTATATCGGCGTCCCGATCAGCGGCCCGTTCAAGACGGATCAGTATCGCTATTGAGTCGGCGACGCGCCGGCGCAACGGGTCAGTGCGATTTCGGCGGTATGATCAGGATTTGATATTGCACGGGCCGGTCGAGCACGCCGAAATGGCGGCGGGCAAGGTAGACAGTCTCGATCGGGCCGGCGGCAAAGCGCGCGGCATACGCGTTCATTGCGGCGACGCAGACGGTCTCCGGCTCGGGACACACGATCGCCATGCCGTCGCTGGCAATGCGATCCTCATTGACGGTCGGCGTCTGCGCCGGCGCGACGATGTCGAACGTCGCCGGCCGGTCGTCCAGGTAGAAGACGATGCCGTTGACGATGGTATCGTAGCTGCCGACGATGCGTAACGGCTCCCCGGTGTGCGCGCGCCAGGCCCGTTCGACGGCGCGGGCGATAAGCCGGTAGTGGCTGGCATAATCCGGTACGCCCATGCGGTGGATGACGGTCGCAACTCCCGGCGAAATCGCGACCATCAGCAGCGGAAATCCGACCGCCAAGGCAAGCAACCGGACGGCGGCTTGGCGAGACACCGTCAGGAGCGGCGAAGAGAGCAGCGCCACCGGCAGCAACGTCATCCCGGACATGGTCCAGAGCGCCCCGACTCTGGCCTGCAGCAATATCCCGGTCAGCGCGGCGAGCAGGAACGGCGCAGCGAACGCGATCACGATCATGCGACGTTCCGCTTCGGCCGGCCACAGCGCATCTTTGACCGCCGTCATCCCGGGCTGCGCTGCGATCAGGGTGAAAACGATCGGTGCGGCGATATAACCGAGCGCGCCGGCAATGAAGATGAAGCCCGATGCTACCGCGTTCTCGCGCGTCGACGGATGCGCAGTAAGCGCATAATGGAAGGGTCCGAGATTGTGAGCCAGGACCCAGGCGACGTGCGGTGCAAATAACAGGGCAAAGACGGCGACCGTCACCCAAGGCGCCGGGGAACGCAGATAGGCGCTGCGGCGCGAATCGGCTACTGCGGCAATCGCGAGTCCGGCGAGGAGAAAAATCGACCAATATTTTCCCAGCATCGCCGCCGCCGCGCCCGCTCCGGCGAGCGCCGCCCATCCGGCGCGACGCGTTTCGAAGGAACGCAGGAAGAACCAGGTCGTCAGCGCCCAGAACGGAATCAGCACGCTGTTGGCGTTGAACCTGAGCGCGTGAAAATTGTAGAACGGGACGAACGTCAGCAGCACGAGGCCGACCACGCGCTTTTCAGCAGTGAGGTAGCGTGCCGAAATACGCCAGGCGATCCACAGCGCCGCCGTCGCCGAAATCACCGCGAACAAATAATACGCCCAAGGCTCGGTCGGCATCACGCTGAACCAGGCCCGCACCAGCCACGTCGCCAGCGGCGGGTGTTTCGGCGTCCCCAGCGTGACCTGATGCGACCAGGCAAACATTTCGCCCATGTCGACGTGAATGTCCTGGCTGCCGTTGGAAATCACGGCGTAAAGCCACCAGGCGGCGGCATAGCAGCAAAGCAGAAGCGCCACGGCGCGTTCGCGGCGGGCCGGATCGATCACCGCGTCGAACAGCCGTTCGAAAGGACCTCGTTTGACGGAATCGACCGAGGTCACAAGCATCCCTCCCTTCTCACAATAACGACGAGCTCCCGGTCATGATTCGCTAAATCCCGTGACGGCAAGCCAGCGCTGCGTACGCGGTCGAGACAGCCTCGAACCCTGGGTTGTCTGGGTAGACGCCCGGTCAATTTGAGATCGATCGCAGAGCCTTTTTGCGGCACCGGATGATCCTAGTATCGCGCGCCCCCCGACAGGGCAATAACAGTGCATTGAATTCCGGGAGCGTATCGAGGTATCTCGGTCGGGCGATGGATGGCCTTTCACCGGCGACTTCAGCGGCGGTAGCGCGCGCCGCCACGGCTCCGGCTGTGCCCCCGGCACCGGAACTCTCAATCGTCGTGCCGACCTTCAACGAGCGGACTAACGTCCCGATCCTGGTCGAGCGGCTGTCGCGGCTGCTGCCTTCCGCCGACTGGGAAATCCTGTTCGTCGACGACAATTCTCCCGACGGCACGGCGGCGGTGGCCCGTGCCATCGGCGAAACCGACAGCCGGGTGCGCTGCATCCGCCGCTTCGGCCGTCGCGGTCTCGCCGGCGCCTGCCTGGAGGGAATGCTCGCCAGCCAAGCCCGCTATCTCGCGGTCATGGATGCCGACCTGCAGCACGACGAGGGGCTGCTCGTCGCCATGCTCGACCAGCTGCGCACGGGACGCGCCGATCTCGTCGTCGCCAGCCGCTATCTCTCCGGCGGCTCGGTGGCGGGCCTCTCGACGCAGCGCTCGCGCATGAGCCGCGCCGCGAATGCGCTGGTGCGGTTCCTTCTCGGCATCGACCTGACCGATCCGATGAGCGGCCATTTCATGATTCGGCGCGACGCCTTTGAGCCGCTGGCCGCCGCGATCTCCTCGCAGGGCTTCAAGATTCTGCTCGATATTCTGGCGACCGGGCGGGGCCGGCTGCGGGTTGTCGAACTGCCGTCGACGTTTCGCCAGCGCCAACATGGCGAGAGCAAGCTCGACAGCAAGATCGCACTCGATTTTGCCGCGCTGGTGACGGCAAAGCTCACCAATAACGCGGTTTCTGCGCGCTTCCTTTTGTATTGCATGGTCGGCCTGACCGGCATCGGCATCCATCTTGGCCTGCTGCGCATGCTCCTGGCAGCCGCGCTGGCGTTCGGCCCCGCACAAGCGCTGGCCACCGTCGGCGCTATCACCTGGAATTTCGTCCTCAACAATCTGTTCACGTATCGCGACCAGCGACTCTCCGGCTGGCGCTTCGTGACCGGCCTGATCCGCTTCCAGCTGATTTGCGCGGTCGGCGCGATTTCCAATGTCGGTATCGCGACCTGGATGTACGATTTCCACAGCGTTTGGTGGGTCGCGGGACTAGGCGGCGCGCTGATCGGCACGGTGTGGAACTTCGCGGTGAGCGCTGCCTTTGTCTGGCGCACGCCTTAGAGCGCAATCGCTTCAATTTGAATCGATTGACGCTCTCATATCTTGGCGGAGCATGATCTTTTCGGGAAACCGACTTCCACTTTTCCGGATCATGCTCTAATCCCCGGCGGCGCTGACCTGCGCGCCCACAGCCGATGAGCGCTCCAACGAATGGCTTTCGACCGCCGCGACGCCCGGTGGACGCCAAACCCCCGCCATCGCCGCCAGAGCGGCGAGCAGCACGATGGCGCCTTCGGTAATGAAGCCGTACTGATAGGCGAACTCGCCGGTCCACCGTTGCGTCAGGTCGTTGGACGTGCCGGTCATCAATATGAAGCTCGTCGCCAGGACCACACCGCCAAATGCCCGCATCCGCCGGTCATTGATGACGGCAGCGCCCACCAGGATAACCACCGGCAGCACAATAATGTAGTGGGAGAGGCTGGTCATTGGCGACAACGCCAGCACTGCGATCAACAACACCGCGCCGTCGACCGCGGCGTATGCCTTGTCACGTGGCGACATCAGCAATATCGCGGCTGTCATCAGCGCGAACGCGCCATCAACCGCGACAAGGACCACCCTGGGGCTGAGCCCAAAGACCGGACCGGCGGCGAAACGATTGACCAGGCCGCGCAGCGATTGATTGTGACCGCTGCTCTGTCCGACCCAATCATTCCAGTACGGAAGGCTCGACGTCGGCCCCGGCGTCATTCCCGGCGCGATCGCCGGCATCGTCAGCCGTATCCAGTCCTGGACATAGCCGGTATGGCCGCCACGCAGCGCGCCGATCATGTCGGGCAGAAAACTGATCGCGACAAAGCCGGCAACGAACGCCACGCCAGCCAGATAACGGCGCTTCAAGAGCAGGTAGGGCAGGTACACGAGCGGCGTCGCGCGGATCGCCGCCGCCGCCGCCAGCCAAAACCCGCCGGACGCTTCGCGGCCGACGGTGAGCGCCCAGATGCCGAGCGTCATCATCGCCAATGCCGGCGCCTGGTAAGCCTGATAGGCGAGGACTAAGAGAATATACTTGGAGCACAGAAGCAGGTTCACGGTCCGCAGCCAGACCAGATTTCGGCCGTGCGTAGCGCCAGGGTAGAGCCGCTCGGCCATCGCCTCCGCCAAGCGTACAGTGAGCACCAGCGAGCCGACACAGATTACGTACCAAACAAGCTTCTGCAGCGCCGCCGGAAGGACGGCAATGGGAACCATCAGCGCGGCCAGCGCCGGCTGATAAGAAAACATGGGTTCGCAGGGCAATAAGGCCTGACCATGCCAAATGCAGCGCCCGGCGGCGGTGTAAAGCGCAATGCCTTCGGAACCCTTGCCGAACCACGGGTAATAAATCGCCGCCAGGACGATCAGCGTGATCCAGCCCCGGTGTTGCCTGAGCCATTCTATCATGAGCAGATGGTTATCCCGGGCCGGTGCAACGGCGGCAAGCGACTTTATCATTGGCGCCTGCAGACGCAAATCAAGCGAAAGCGGATCTACGAAACCCACAACGTGTGGTGGGTCGCGGGACTCGGCGGCGCGCTGATCGGCACGGTATGGAACTTTGCGGCCAGCGCCGCCTTGGTCTGGCGCAGACCTTAAAGCGATGCAGGAGCAACCGGCTCGGCGAAAGCCGACGACGGTTCCGAGGAAAGCCTTGCGTCGGCAATGCCGGGCGGCTGCCAAATTCGCGCCATCATCGCAAAGGCCGCGAGCAGCACGATCGCGCCCTCGGGCATGAAGCCGTACACATAGGGGAATTCGCCGAACAACCACCCCGTCAGGTCGTTGGATGTGCCGGTCAGCAACATGAAGCTCGCGCCCAGCACCACGCTGCCATAGATCCGCATCCGGGTGTCATTGATGACGGCGGCAACGACCAGCATGACGGCCGGCAACACCAAAACGAAATGGTAGCGGCTGGTCATCGGCGATAACGCCAGCATTGCGATCAATAACACCGCGCCGTCGATAGCGGCGTATTTTTTGTCGCGTGGTGAGATCAGCAATAACGCCACCACCGCCAGGGCGAACCCTCCATCAACCGCGACCAGAATCATCGTGGGGCTGAGCCCAAACGTCGGACCGGAGGCCAAACGATTAACCACACCGCGCAGTGACTGATTGTTGGTGCCGGTGCCGGTCCAGCCGCCCCAGTAGGGGAGATTCGCGGAGTGGCCCGGTAGCATCGCAGGGCCTGCTGTCTGTTGTACCCAAGCGTTCAAGTAGCCGCCGTGGCCGCCGGTGAGCCAACTGATAACGTCGGGCAGCACGCTGAAGGCGACCAGGAACGGAATGAACATCGCGCAAGCCAGGTAACGACGCTTCCAAAGCAGATAAGGCAAAAAAACCAGCGGTGTTGCCCGGATCGCGGCTACCGCGCCCAAGCAGAAACCGCTCAAGGCTTCGCGGCCGGTCGTGAGCGCCCAGGTGCCGAGCGTCACCATCGCCAAGGCCGGCGCCTCGTAGGCCTGATAGTTGAGTACATCCAT
The DNA here is from genome assembly GCA_049284935.1 of Xanthobacteraceae bacterium. Taxonomy (GTDB): domain Bacteria; phylum Pseudomonadota; class Alphaproteobacteria; order Rhizobiales; family Xanthobacteraceae; genus BOG-931. The sequence goes on along the minus strand of JBAPYW010000082.1, from coordinate 2,511 downwards.
TATGTGCTTGGAACACAGGAACAAACTTACACCGCGCAGCCAGATCAGATTACGGCCATATGTTGCGCCGGGGTAGAGCCGCTCGGCCATCGCCTCCGTCAGGCGGACGGTGATCACCAGCGAACCAACGCAGATCACGTACCAAACAAGTTTTTGCATTGCCGCCGGCATGAAGCCAATCGGCATCACGACCGCTGCCAGCGCCGGTGCATAAGGAAACATCGGCGCACACGGCGGCAAAGCCTGCTCGAGCAAAATGCAGTGGCTGGCACCGGTGTACAACAAGATTCCTTGGAGGCCCTTGCCGAACAACGGGTAATAAAGCGCCGCCAGCACAATCAGCGTGATCCAGCCGCGGTGTCGCTTGAGCCATTCCATCATGCGCGTGATCCTGAGCGGCCGCCGCTCCTGACGGTGCCATAGAGTTTGGCGATGCCGGTGACTTCGGCGTCAAGGCTGAATTCGGCGACGGCCCGTTCGCGCGCGCGCCGGCCCATCGTGGCCGCCGCCGCCGGGTCGCGCATCAACTTTTCGAGCGCGGCGGTGAGCGCATCGGCATCGTCGGGCGGCACCAGCAGTCCGGTTGTCCCGTCGGCCACGACGACTTCGGCGGCACCGGAGCGCGCCGCCACCAGGGCCGCACCCGCCGCCATCGCCTCGAGCAGCGTCAGGCCGAAACCTTCATTGCGCGAGGTGAACGCGTAGATCGAGAGCCGCCCGAACCAGCGCTGCACGTCCGGCGTCGGCAGCGCGCCGAGGAACAGGATGCGGTCGGACAGTCCCGCCGCGGCCGCTTGGGCTTTCAGGCGCGCGACGAAAGCGCGGTGCGAGGCGGTGGTGGCGCCGATCACCACGGCGGTGTAGTCGGGATACCGCGGCAGCAGACGGCACATCGCCGTGACGAACAGGTCGGTGCCCTTCTGCCGGCGAACCCGGCCGAAACAGCCGATGCCGTAGCGTCCGGGCAAGCCGGTTGCGGCCCAGGCCGCGGGCCGATCGGCGGCGGGCACGTAGCGCACCGGATCGACGCCGTGGTGAATGACGTGCGCCGGCCGGTGCGCGAAGGAAGCGGATGCCGCGCTGGGGGCGATCACCGCATCGACCCGGTTGATCATCCATCGGGTGATCCCCGTATGATGGCGCTGTCCCGCCGACGTGAAGATCAGCACAAACGGCCAGCCCAGAGTTTTGAGCAGCAGTCCTACCGCCATCTCGATATTGCGCCGGGCGTGCCAGACCACCGGCGAAGGCCGCCGCGCGCGCAGTCGCAGCAGATCGCGTAGCGTCAGCCGCGCGACGCCTTCGGGCCGGTCCGGGCCCAGCCAAGCGACGCACAACAGACGCGCCAGTCCCGGCGCGATCGCCTGGTTGGTCGCGGTGCCCCCGGAATACCGCCACGACAGGTTGGGAATGACGGCCTCAACCCCGTCCTCGCGTTGCCCGCGCGACTGATTTGTCTCGTGACTATAACGGCCTTGCATTGCGGCGCCTCTATCGCATGCAGGCATCTGTTCGTCCATCAGCCGGCGGCCGCTAGTCTGCTTGAAGGCGCCGGTTGCGGGTGTTATCTCGCCCCCATGACGGCGGTCCCGATCCAGAACATCCGCAACTTCGCTATTATCGCCCATATCGACCACGGCAAATCGACGCTCGCGGACCGGCTGATTCAGCTCACCGGCGGGCTCGAAGCGCGCGAAATGGTCGAGCAGGTGCTCGATTCGATGGACATCGAGCGCGAGCGCGGCATCACCATCAAGGCGCAGACCGTGCGGCTCAACTACCGCGCGCGCGACGGCAAGGATTATGTGCTCAACCTGATCGACACGCCCGGCCACGTCGATTTCGCCTACGAGGTCAACCGCTCGCTTGCCGCCTGCGAGGGCTCGCTCTTGGTCGTCGACGCCAGCCAAGGGGTGGAGGCGCAGACGCTGGCCAATGTCTACCAGGCGCTCGACAACAACCATGAGATCGTGCCGGTGCTCAACAAGGTCGATCTTCCGGCCGCCGAGCCCGCCAAGGTCAGGCAGCAGATCGAGGACGTGATCGGGTTGGATGCCTCCGACGCGATCCTGATCTCGGCCAAGACCGGGGAGAACGTGCCCGCGGTGCTGGAAGCGATCGTGCAGCGGCTGCCGCCGCCCAAGGGCGATGCCGCGGCGCCGCTCAAGGCGCTCCTCGTCGACAGCTGGTACGACTCCTATCTCGGCGTCGTCGTTCTCTTCCGTGTCGTCGACGGAGTCCTGAAGAAAGGCCAGCGCATCCGCATGATGGGCACCGACGCCGCCTACGAGGTCGACCGCGTCGGCGTGTTCACGCCCAAGCGCGTCGAGCGCGACGAGCTCGGCCCCGGCGAGATCGGTTTTCTCACCGCCTCGATCAAGGAAGTGGCCGACACCCGCGTCGGCGACACCATCACCGACGACAAGCGGCCGGTGGCGGCGCCGCTGCCGGGATTCCGTCCGGCCATCCCCGTGGTGTTTTGCGGATTGTTTCCCGTCGATGCCGCCGATT
>JBAPYW010000081.1:0-5742 GCA_049284935.1 Xanthobacteraceae bacterium | reverse complement strand
TCGTCCCCAAGGCTCAGCGTCAGGCCATGTTTCCTGCGACTTGGCCGGAGCGTTTGGTCCGCAAAGCCCGCCCCAACCGGGGGGCGGAGACCTCGCGCCGCTCCACGGGCGTTACCCGCGCCGGCCTGTCCCAGTCCAGTGAAAGCACCTCACGCGCCGGTCGTAGTGCCGGCAGACATGATGCCCAAGCCGCCCGGAAGCGGAGGTGACGAGCCCCCGCCCGCGGGAACCGCTCCTGCCCCATCGGCCGCTGTCACCCGGCCGACGTCCTTAGGTGGGCAAGATTCGCAATCAGGTAACCTAAACAGGGACGATTGTCAAGGGCTCGTCACGATGAACGTGACAACAATTGCGCCGGCGGCGGCGTCGAAGGGTCGCGGCGTGATAGACCGTCAATTCCGAGATTCGAGCGGAACCGACCATGGCATCACCGTTGAATGCTGCCCTCTGCGCGCTGCTCGCGGCCGCGTTCTGGACCGTGCTCGGCACTGCGCTAGGCCGGCGCCTGTTGCCGCGCGCGCTCGCCCGCGGCGCCGCGCCGATCATGGGCTGGGCGGTGTACAGCGCCGTGATGCTGCCGATCTACACTTGGATCGGACCTTGGATCGGATTTTCTCCGATTGCGGTGCTCGGTGCCGGCGCGCTCTGCGTCCTGGCAAGCGGCTTTGCGCTGTCTGCGGGCGCGCCGCAGAGCCAAGCCGAAGACGCCGCCGACATTCCGGCCTGGGCGTTCGCGGCGGCGGCTGTTCTCGCGCTCGCCCCGGCCGTCGCTATCCTGCCTAAATTTTCCGGCGACGCGGTGCAGCTAGCCGATCCGATCTTCGATCATTCCAAGATCGCGATCGTCGATGCGATGGCCCGGCTCGGCGTGCCGCCGGTCAATCCGGTGTTCGGCGAGCTCGGCGCGCCGGGTCACCTCGCCTACTATTATCTCTGGCATTTCAGCGCTGCCGAGCTGGCGCTGGCGCTCGGCGCCAGCAGCTGGGAAGCCGACATCGGATTGACCTGGTTTACCGCCTTCGCGTCGCTGAGCCTGATGATGGGCGTTGCCGTCTGGCTCGGAAAGCGCACGACCGCGGCGCTCTGGGTCGTGGTCCTCGCCGCCGCAGCGTCGCTGTGGGTGACGCTCGACTGGATCGCCGGTGCCGAGGATCTGACGCCGTGGCTGTGGCCGCCGATCGGCATGGCCGGCTGGTTGTTTCAGGCCACCTGGGTGCCGCAACATCTGATGGCGGCGTCATGCGCGGTAACGGCGATGCTGCTGGTCAGCCGCTTCGCCCAGCGGCAGAGCCCGGCGCTCCTCGCGGTGCTGGTGCTTGTCGTCGTCGCCGGTTTCGAAAGCTCGAGCTTTGTCGGCGGCGTGACCTTCGCGACGGCCGCTCTCATCGCCGCGCCGATCCTTTTGGTCGGCACCGCGCCGGCGCAGCGCCGGCGTTTCGCACTGGGGCTGGCGGTCGCCGCCGTGCTCGCAGTCTGCTTCGCCGCGCCGTTCGTTCGCGATCAACTGGCGGCGGTGCGCGCGCGCGGCGGCGGCAGCCCGATCGTTGTCGAGCCTTATACCGTGCTCGGCGAGGCGTTCCCGCCCGCGCTACGCCGCGTGCTTGATCTCCCGGCCTATTGGCTCATCCTGTTGCCGATCGAATTACCGGCCACCTTTGTCGCCGGCGCGATCGCGCTGACTGTGGCGTGGCGCAGCGCGCTGCTGGGCCCGGAAAAGCTAGCCATGGCGGCACTGACGTGTCTCGCCGCCGCAGGGCTCGTCGTCTCCTGGCTCCTGGTCAGCACGCTTGGCGAAAACAACGATCTCGGGCTCCGCGCCATCATCCCCGCCGAGATGGTATTGATCGTTGCCGCCGCGGCGGGATTTTTTCATGCGCGCTGCCGCGCCGTGATCGTCGCGACGGCGCTGGCCGGGCTCCTGCTCAGCCTGCCGGACACCGCAGCCATGATTCGCAGCAACATCGCCGGCGAGCTGAGGCCCGGCGGGCAAATCTTGGCGCAAACGCCCGAACTGTGGAACGCGGTACGGCGCTACGCTCGGCCCGGCGCGCGCGTCGCCAATAATCCGCTGTTCCTCCGCGACGTCACCCCCTGGCCGGTGAACATTTCCTGGGCGTTGCTCGCCGACCGCAGTTCCTGCTTTGCCGGGCGCGAAATGGCGCTCGCCTTCGCGCCGCTGCCGGCGCCGCGCCGCGCGGCGATCGATGCGCAGTTCATCCGCGTCTTCGCCGGCGAAGGCACCGCGGCCGACGTGAACGACATGGCGAAGCAATACGGCTGCGAGGTCGTCGTCGTCGTGCCGCAAGACGGCGCGTGGACCAAAGACCCGTTCGCCGCGAGCCCCGAATATCGCTTAGCGGAAAATCGCGACGGCCGCTGGCGGATTTACCTGCGAGTGAAGTGAGGACCATGACTCCGCATCGAAGCGCGGCCGTTGAGTGAGCTATCTGGGGAGGAGCAGACAGCGCAATTTCGCCGCGTCATGTCAGCTGTTGACCCGTAGGCGACATGGGCGGCCTCGATAGACTCTGTGTCCGGAGAATCATAATCTCGTGCCCTCGGATTACCCCCGGGCGAGGTCGACATGGCGGTAGAACGAAGGGACGCGCCTCTGTGAAGCAGCGAATCATGCTCGCCGTTGTTATCGCCTTGAACGGGATTACGGTCGCGCTTGCGCAGACTCAGGACGGGCGGCAAGCGTGCATGAATGACGCATTTCAGTTTTGCGAGGACGCCATTCCCGACCGTGAACGAGTGTTTCAGTGCCTTGCATCCCATAAGGATCTGATCTCCGCAGCGTGCCGCACGGTTATGGCTCCCTCTCTGCCCGTGGACCAGCCGCCTCTGAAAAAACATACTCCTCATGCGAAGAGCGCAAAAGGCAAAACGACTTTCGCCAAGCGCGCTTCAAAGGCTGTATCCCGGCATGATCGGCAAGCTCATCATGCAAAGAGCGCGAAAGGCAAAGCGACTTTCGTCAAGCGCGGTTCGAAGACGGTATCCCGGCATGATCGGCATCCCCTTAATCTTGTGCCCCACTGAACCACGACCTCACGCGACGTCTCTGTTTTGGTCGCTCACGGAAAGAGCGCTCGCCTGGCGCCTCGCACCGACGGGAATCGTGGCAAGATTGTCCGGATCATTCCAACTTGATCTTTACCACGGTCCTAACCCACGCTTGTCGTCGTGCTGCCTTTGGTGAACCGTTTGACTGGCATCGAAGCAGTCGCGAGAATCTAAATGTGGATATGACGTCTATTTGTAAAAGACTACCACGGGAGATGGCGATGAGGGTCGGATTTTTGGCGGCCGCGGCGTTGCTCGCAATGGCGTCGACGGAGACCTCGGCGCAAGTGTTGAATCTTTCCGGCCCATATCGATGTGTCCAGGGATGCATCGAGGGATTGATCGGTCAAGCCACATCCATCACGCAACACGGCTGGGACCTCAGCCTTGTTAATGAAGCAGGCACGCCAGCGCGAGCGTGGATCGATCGACCTGGTCACATCTGGGTCGACTCTTGGCATGAAGGCGCGGTTTATTCCGTCGATGGCACGACGATCCAGTTCGATCGGGGGACCGTCTGGCAACGCGACCTCGCTGCACTGACGCCTATCGTGCCAGTTCCTTCCGTGGTGCCAGGTCCTCCGGCCAGCGCGCGGCCCGCCCCACACGCAAGAGTTGCTCGGGCTCCAGCTGAAAGAGCGCCGACCGGGACCAATGCGTTCGACGGCCGTTGGAGCGTGGTCATTCATACGCAAGCTGGGAGCTGCGGCGCAGAATATCGCTACGGCGTGCAGATCATCAACGGCAATATTACCACGGATGCTGACGACTCCACCGGCGTGACGGGGCACGTCTTGCGTAATGGAGCGGTCTCGGTGAGAGTTTCAGCCGGCGACGCGTACGCGGTTGGCCAAGGGCGGCTGTCGCCTACGTACGGCAGTGGTATGTGGCGCGGTGAATCTTCTGGCGAGTCCTGCACCGGCGTGTGGCAGGCTGCCCGGCGCGGATAGCGAGGCCGCAAAGCAACTTGGCGTGCGATACGTTCCGGGGGGCTGCGTTCGCAAGAACGGCAACGCATCCGGATCGCGGCGCAGTTGATCGACGCCAAGGGCGGCGTGCGTTACCGATAATCCGCTGTTTCTTCGCGACGTCACCCCGTGGCCGGTGAACATTTCCTGGGCGCCGCTTGCCAACCGCAGTTCCTGCTTTGCCGGCCGCGATTTGGCGCTCGCCTTCGCGCCGCTGCCGCCGCCGCGCCGCGAGGCGATCGATGCGCAGTTCATCCGCGTCTTCGCCGGCGGGGGTACCGCGGCCGACGTCAGCGACATGGCAACGCGCTACGGCTGCGAGGTTGTCGTCGTCGTGCCGCAAGACGGCGCGTGGACCAGAGACCCGTTCGCCGCGAGCGCCGATTATCGCCTGGCGGAAAATCGCGACGGGCATTGGCGGATTTACCTGCGGAGGAAGTGAGGACAATGATTCCGCATCGGGGCGCAGCGTTGAGTGAGTTGCCGGGAGAGGCGCGGACATCGCAATTTCGCCGCGTCATGTTCAGTTGTTGGTCCATTGTGCTCCTCTCGACGGAGCGGGTGCGCTGCTTTGAACCTTTGCCCGGCGGCAAGCGACCAATGTGTCAGGTCCACACAAGCTAACGGAGCTTCGTCATGACAAGCAAGTCTAGGACTGCCCTAACTGTAATGCTCGCCGGTTCTTCGTGGCTGCTCATGTCTTTGGCGCCAGCCGCAGCCGGCTTTGGCGTTCATGCGCTAAATCCGCAACCTCTGCCTCCCGGCATTCATCACTCGCCTACACGACCGCCAGTCGCGGGAGGCGGCCAATATCGGTTTTACACTCCGGGAATGCATGCCGGGTGGCCAATTCAACCGCCATGCGGGTGGCATCAGTGTGGATGGTAAACCGGTCGCTTAGACGGCACTGTAATCTCGCGCCGCCGTGACCAGAAATCTGGGCGAGACAAGGACGTTTATTGTTGCGGTGCCATATGGTCGAACGTGGCCCTTGGGCGACATCGGGCCACGTCCGCGTATTTGACGATCAGGGTTACATCGACATCGCGCGATCAAGCATTCATTGGTCGAAAGGAAGCAGCTGACTCATCGCTTGTCCTCCGACTTCCGGACGATACAAAACAGAGCTATCCTGGAAATCAAACGGAAGCTCGCGTTGGTTTCGCGAGTAAGGTTGTGCATGCTCGGTCTTTCGATCTGGCATTGGCTATTACTCGCCGTTGTACTCGCCATGACGGTGGCAACGGGCATGATTGCGCACCGTAAGAACCGCTCCGTGACGGGCTGGGTTATCATCGGACTGATGTTCAACCCGGTTGTGTTGATCATCTTGCCGTTTCTGCCCGACCGGGGGCCGAAAGAGACTCGGCCACCATCCGCCTAGTAGCGCGGGTGGTTCATGTCGCGTTTTGGCCCTGCGCGTCACTTAGTGCGACGCAGCGAAATGTCTGCACCTGGGTGAACAACGGAAGTGGCTGATACACTCTCGAAATGACGCTTTTGACCCAAACGGACATGAGCCCCCCATCTGCCCACGATCACCGAGGCAGAATTCAGGCTTGCTCCTTAAGTTCGTTGTCATCCAGTTTTTTCTGCACCGCCGTTACGACGCGATGGACAGTTTCTATGTCCTTGGCCGAAAGGCCGTCGGAAAGTCTGTTCACCCAAGGTGCCTGTAAGGTCATGGCGGCTTCAAAGGCCCGCTTTC
>JBAPYW010000080.1:0-11950 GCA_049284935.1 Xanthobacteraceae bacterium | reverse complement strand
CGGCAGCGGCAGGCGGTGCCGCAGCGACCGCGCCGGCGGTGCCGAGGACTGGACCTTCGGCCGGCCGCGGTTCCGCGGCGGCGGCAGGCGGCGCCGGCGGTAAACTCACCGTCTGCGGCGCCGCGTCGGATGGTGCCGGCCAATGCGCGTCGACCTTTTCCAGCGCGGCGCGCACCTGGGCCTCGACCGATTCCGCCTCGTGCGGCTTGCCCTCCGGCGCATCGGTGCCGGCTGTTATCGGCTTAATTTCGGCCGTGCCGGCCGTCGTCGGCTTGTGGGAAGGCGCCGCCTGGGTGGCATTCACGGTCGTCCGTGCCGGCCGCTTGGCGGCAGGACCGGCATCCGGCGCCGCCGCGGGGCGCGGCTCATCGGCATCGGCGGAAGCGGGCGGAACTGGCTGGGGCGGCTGGGCGCGCGGGGTCTTGGATATCACCCCGCTCGCGCTCGGAACGGCGTGGATGGCGGCCGGTGTCGGCGCCGGCTCCCGCGCCGACCAAGGCAAATAGCCGCCGAGATGCGCCACAAGATATCCGCCGACCGCCGTGGCGATGCTGGCGGCGCAGATCTCGACGAACTTCATGGTGAAGCGCGAGAAGTAGGAAACCTTGTCCGGCACAGACATCCCCAGGAAGCGTTCGTCGGACCGCCTCGTCCCGGTATAGATACAAACGGCCAGTATCGGGCGAAATTGAGATGATCGCGGCCCCGTGTCGATACCAAGGACCGGTAAGCGGAACCCGAACCGGGCCACCGCTCCGGCGCGATCGAGCGTAGCGAAACCCCCGGCAGGGTGGGATCGGGTGCGCTAAGCTTCCGCCACGCTCCTCCTGCACTTGCCAAAGGCCTCCCATGCCCGACACCCTCGCATTCGATCCCGCCGTCACCGACGAGCGCGCGGTCTACCGCCTGCTCATCGGCTCGGTGGTGCCGCGTCCGATCGGCTGGGCCTCGACGGTGAGCGCGCGCGGCGTCGCCAATCTGGCGCCGTTCTCCTTTTTCACGGTGGTGTGCGTGAGCCCGCCGATGATCTCGCTGACCATCTTGCCGAAGGCCGACGGCAGCGAAAAGCACACGCTGAAGAACGTGCGCGAGACCGGCGAGTTCTGCTTCAACGTAGTGACAAAGCCGGTGTGGAAGCAGATGGCGGACTCCGCCAACGGTTTTCCCGAGGACGATTCGGAATTCGCCGAGACCGGGCTGACACCGATCCCGAGCGTCAAGGTGAAGCCGCCGCGCGTCAAAGAGGTGCCGATCCATTTCGAGTGCAAGCTGCATCAGGTCCTGGAATTCGGCCGCAGGCGCAACGCGCTGGTGATCGGCGAGGTGGTATATATGCATGTCGATCCGGTCTGCATGACCGACGGCTACATCGACATGCGCAAGCTCGATCCGATCGGACGCCTCAACGGTTTCTACTACGCGACGCTCGGCGAAATCCTCGAGCGCGAGTTTCGCGACGGCCGGCCGCGCTGACCGGCTGGCCTACTCGCCTTCTTCCCGACTTTTCTCCTTCCAACACGTCATAACGCCGCTTACGTTATAACAAACCCGAGAGTGTCATGAGCGATCTGCCGCCAACGCCCGCGCGCCGCATTACGGTGCGGGCGCTGTTGCTCGGCGACCGGATCGAGACCGCCGGCCTCGAACGCAAGGACGTGCTGTCGACGGTGCCGCTGGCGTTTCGCGCCGGCGAGAACGGTGTCGTCGCGCTGTTCCGCTATGGCGTCGCCGTGCTGGTCGGCATGTCGCCGCTGGAGGAGGAGGAGGTGATCGAGCGTCTGGACGGCCGCATCGTCGCTCCGATAGCAATCCGCGAAGAAGAGTCGGTGCAGATCGAGGTCGCGCCGGACAAGGACGACCAGATCACGCCGCCGGGAATTATTGTCGTGAAAGCGCTGACCACCGAGCACACGCTGCTGATCGCCGATGCGCTCGCCACCAGCGTCATCCTGGCGCACGACGAGAAAAACGTGACGGCGGTTTTCGACGTGATCCAGCCCATCGCCCGGGAACTGGCGGAGCGCGGCCGCACGCCCGGCGGCCGCCGCGCGATCCTCAAGCACATCGGCAACGCGTTACTGGTGCAACATCGGGTTTCCGGCCTGGTCGCGGTGGCGGAGAAGCCCGACGTGCTCTGGGAGCGGCCGGCGCTGGAGCGCTTCTATGCGCGGCTGGAAGACGAATATGAATTGAAGGAGCGCGCCGACGTGCTGACCCGCAAGCTCACCGTGATCTCCGATTCCGCCAAGGCGTTTGCCGACATCATCGATACCGAGCGGGCGGCGCGGCTGGAGCTGATCATCATCGTGCTCATCGTCGTGGAGATCGTGATCGGCGGCTTGCAATTGTGGATGCACTAGGTGCGCGGCGCCAGCCGGCGTTTACGAGTACCATTGCAACGCCATCGCAAAGAAGGCCGAGATGAGCTTGACCGTGGACGAAGTCCGCGCCGTATTCGCCGGCCTGCAAACCGGCGGCGGCCTGGCATTCTTCAACCACGTCGCCGACGACGTCGACTGACGGTGCAAGGCACGCATCCGCTGGCCGGACATTACCGCGGCAAGGCGGCGTTCCTTGCCGGAACCTTCGCCAAGCTCGCCAGAGTGCTGCGCGACGACGCCCAGCTTTCCGTCGTCAACGTCATGGTCAGCGGCGACTGGGCGATCGTCGAGTTGCGCGCCGATGCCACCGCCAAGAACGGGATGCGCTTCGACAACAGCTATTGCTGGCTGGCGCGTTTCCACGACGGCAAGATCGTCGAAGTCCGCGCCTATCTGGACTCGGCGCTGGTGGCGCGGCTATTCGCGGAAAATCCGCGAACGTAGCGGGATTGATGCATCAGCCGGCAACCTCGTGGGTGTGATCCTTTTGCCTCACTCTGGTTTTAATCGGTTCGGCCGCGACGCGTCGCCGCACCATCGCCGCGCTAACGCCTTGATTGACCGTCACGCCGCGACCGTCTCAACACAAGGAAAGAGGGTGTAGCGTGAAATTTCCTATTTTGTTCGCCGCGGCAGCCGCCGCAATACTCGCATCGCCGCTCGCGGCGCAGGCGCAGGGCATTCCCGACGGCATCGCGCATGGCGCCTATGTCGGCAACAACACGGCGGGGCCGGTCGGCGCGGTCGTGGGCGGCGCCGTTGGCGGCGTGATCGGCGGCGTCGAGGGTCTGTTCGGGGCGCGGCCGGTCTACGCCGAATATGCCGAGCCGCGCGTGTATCACCACCGGGTCAGGCATTCCTCCTATAGGCACCGGAAACACACGACCGGCTAAAGGCGTTCACCAGCGCCCGCTCAGGGCGCGGCTCAATGAGCCCTCGGGCGGCGCGCGCCCGAGGGCCGCTCCGCGAAGATCGACCGTCAGGTCAGTGCGCACGGTTCGCTCAGGCCCGGCGCCTACCCGATCGCGGCCGCGGCATGCCCGGTATAGGCATAAGCCAGAATGCCGATGACCAGGACCAATGCCATGAGCAGCAGCGGCGTCAGGAACCGGACGTCGTTCCGGCGGTCGATGTCGCGTTGGTTTGGCATGGCACGAGCCCCTTGAGGCTTTGCGGACTAACCGGGTGCCCCGGTCATCCGTTCCTCAAGAGTGCGGGCCGAACGAGCGAAGGCGACCGCAGCCCGCGCTGCCTGTCGCCCGCTCAACCGCTGCGGCCATCCTTGGCTTGTCCGTCCAGCCAATCCGACAGGCTGCCGGACGTGGCCTTTCTCTTAGCCTTGCGTTTCGCAGCGGTCGGCTGCGGCGGAGCCGCGGCGTCTCTTGCCAAGCGGAGCGCCTTCAATTTCTCGGTTTTCGCGCGCAACGCCGCCGCCATGGATTCGTACTCGGACGTTGCCTTTTTGGCATCCTGCGCGCGCTGTACCTTTGCGAACTGAGCGTTCGCCTCATACCCTTTGGATTTCTCCGTCATATCGCTTCCTTCTGGCTGGCAGCATCCATATCAGGCCGCGGGCCTGATTGGCGAGGCGGCAAAGCGGCCGGGCTGTTGCGCCGGTGGCTCCGTAAATGCCAACATGGACCCAGCGAGGTCCGCGATCCGCAAATCGGCGGAACCTCGATCACAGTCCGACTTGGAATGCCGCGCGAGGGCAGGTAAACCGATGACCCACATCACTTACAAAATCGTTCGCCATGAAGATGGCTGGGCCTACACGGTCAATGGCGCGTTCTCGGAGAGCTTTCCCACGCACGCGGAGGCGCTCGAGGCCGCGCGCCGGGCCTCCGCCGAGCAGCGCCAGCCGGGAAACACCGAGGCCATCGAATTTGAGGACGAGAGCGGCAAGTGGCACTCGGAGGTCGCGCTCGGCAGCGACCGGCCGGATACCGACGTTGAGGATAGCGCCTAGAGATAAAGCGCCGAGACTGTTTGAAGCCTGATCTTTTGCAAAACTGCCCCGGAGCCCATCCGGGGCAGTTGTTTCTGGATCGTGTCCGCAGCCGCTACCACCAGCCGTACCTGTGGCAGCGGTAGGGGCCGATCACAAAATCGCGGTAGCATTTGATGACGCCGCGCCGGGTGTGGCGTTCGGCATATTGCGCCTGCTGCACCGGCGAGGCGGCCGTCGCCGCTTCCTTCAGGCTCGGCGCGCTGGCCGGAACAGCGCCGGCGTTTTGACAGCAAATAAGACCGATACCAGCGGCGAAGCTCAAGGCGGCTAACGTCTTTTTCATGGATTCCTCCTGGTGCAGCCCCAAAACAAACTAACACAGCCTCCGTCGGTTCCGTCAGGCTGGCATCGGCAAACGCCTCAACCTGCCGCGCCGGTGCCTTGGAAGGCCTCCAGCCGCAGCGGCAGCACCGCCCCGAACCAGACGGCGTGCGCGGTATGATCGCGGAGGTCGTCGCCTGTTTCGGGATGCAGCAGGATGGTCAGCCCGTCGCGGTTGAGCATCAGCCACGGCAGGAAAGACGCCAGTAGGCCGCTCGGAAAGGCGATCTGATACATCGCTTGGGTGTGCGGCCCGACCAGCTCGTCGTGCCAGCGCCCAAGCTTGGCCTGCGGAAACGCCGCGGCGACGCGCTCGCGCAAATGTTCGGCCCGGCCGCGCGTGGTCGCGGGATCGTAATAGACATGCGCGTGATAGCCGGTGATCCCTTCGGGACGGGCTGCCGCGGCAGGCGCGCCGGCGGGTTCCTCGGACACGGGGATCGTCCTCATCAATCCGGATAATCGAGAATGTCGCCGTCGGCGATGGCGCCGTCAATGCCGGGATCGATTTCCTGGATGAGCGAGCCGGCGACCGGACCGCCATCCGGGCCCAACGCCATCGGCGGCCGCAGCGGCGGCGAGATCAGATCGCGGTAATTTCTCATGGCGAGCTCGTCGCCAAGGAAAATGCACTTGCAATAGTCGGGATCGGCGTAGAGGTAATAGCGTTTGCCGGCCTTGGTGCGCGCGACAAATTTGCGCGGCGGCAATAGCTTCAGCCGTTCGATCTGCGCCGGCGTATTGGCCGGGCGCATGATGAAGCCGACATCCTCAAGCTTCATGTCCCTGCCTTCCTGAGCCGCCGCCGTGGCGCCGAGCAGGTCAAAGACCAGCAAAGCGAGAACACATGCGTGACGCCGATACATGACGATCCTCACGGGTGTGGGATGCTCTTACGCACCTTGCCGAAATGATAGGCGAGCCACAACGCGGCGACGAGGACGCCGAGCGCGGTAGCGATGGAGCCGCCGAGCGGCGGCGGCAGCGGCGGGAAGAAATAACGCAGCAGCCCGCCGGCGACGGCGAAATTGAACCAGCCCCAGAGCACGTTGACGATGGCCGAAGATTCGCCGACGCCCGGCGGCGAAGCGAACGGCGACTGGAATTTGTTGCCGCAGATGCCTTGCACGAAATGCGGAACGCCGTTAGCGAGGAAAGCGCCGGCAAAGAAATGCGCGAGATAGTCATACCAGGGCATGACACGTCCTTTGTTGCTGAGAGCCTTTGCTGGTGCGCAGACCGGCACGCAACGCGGCTTCCGGTTTTGCCGCTCGACCGTATCATGGCGGTGGCGCCATCACCGGATTTTTTCGGCCGCGCGACACCGACTTTAGGCGCACCGGTTCATGACGCCGCGCGGGTGTCACTCCGGCCGGGCGGTGTATCGCTGGGGATGAAAAATGCTCGCCAGCAGCACGGCGAGGATGCCGGTAAGAAAAATGCCGTCGAAGGTTCCGGCGCCGCCGATGGAAGCGACCGGCGCGCCGAGGCCGCGCACCTTGTCGAGATTGGTGAGGTCGGCGCCGATCAGCGTGCCCATACTGCCGGCGATATAGGCGAGCGGCGCGGCGTTCGCGCGCGACAGCAGCAAAGCGACGACGGCCGTGACCAGGGCCGGCAAAAATACCGGCACCGCGATGCCGAGGCCGGGCACCGGCTGGGCCAGCCAATGCAGCACCAGCGCCACTACCGCGGTGGCGATCGCGCCCTGGAGCCACAGTCGCCGGCTGACCAGCAGATAGAGCGACATCAGCGCCGGAATGACCGCGCCGCCGACATTGACGGCGATCACCGTGCCCGGCCATTCGGAGACCACCGGCACGGTATATTGCATGCCGAAGAAGTCGATCACCTGGTTGGACATGACCCGTTCGTCCGGCAGATTGGCAACCGGGATGTTGAAATAGCTGCCGACCAGCGAGGCGAACAACAGCCACATGGCGGCCGACGGACTGATGCCGAGGCTGACATAGGCTTGGCGCAGCGCGCCCACTACCAGGAACACGAACAGGATCAGGAACAGGCCGACCAGAATCGAAAAGAAGCCAGGCGACAGCGGCAGGTAGTGGAACGGGCTTCCGTGCATTGGCGCTGCTCCGAAATTTGGCTAACACCGTAGCGCGGATGGCGCGACAGCGAAATCCGAAATAGCAAGCCGCGGCCCCCGGCATCGGGGGCCGCCGCCGCGCGGCAGCAAGGGAGATTGCCCATGACGGAAGTCGCGCCGTCGCACGAGGTGGTGCCGCTGCCGCGCTCGGTGCCGGCGACCTTGAGCTTCGTCGCCGGCTACGTCGACAGCTACACGTTCCTCGCGCTGTTCGGTCTATTCGTCGCCCAAGTAACCGGGAGCTTCGTCATCGGCGGCGCCCAATTCGTCATTCATGACACCGGCATTGCCGGCAAGCTCATCGCTATCGTCGCATTCCTGGTGGCCGCGGCCTTGACCGCCGGACTGATCGGCTGGGTGCGCCACCAAGGCCGCGCGGCCTTGCCGTGGATGCTGGCGTTCGAGACCGCGCTGCTCACGGTATTCACCGTGCTCCTCGTCGCCGGC
Source organism: Xanthobacteraceae bacterium (assembly GCA_049284935.1). GTDB lineage: Bacteria > Pseudomonadota > Alphaproteobacteria > Rhizobiales > Xanthobacteraceae > BOG-931. The sequence goes on along the minus strand of JBAPYW010000080.1, from coordinate 4,683 downwards.
CCGCCGATCGAAGGCGCCAGCGACTGGCACGGCATCTTCGCCGGCCTGTTCGGCGCCATGGCGATGGGCACGCAGAGCGTCATCGTGCGCCTTCTGATGCGCGGCATCCCGCAGACCAACGTGATGACCGGCAACATGACGCAGCTCGGCATCTCGAGCACCGAGCTTTTTCTCGCCTGGCGCCGGTACGCGCGCGACCCCGGCGATCCCACCAGCGAACGGCAATTCATCGCGGTGCGATCGCAGCTCGCCGTGGTGCTGGCGATCGCGGCCGGCTTTCTGCTTGGCGCTGCTTGCGGCGCGGTGGCTTTCGCCAAGATCGGGTTGCCCGGCGCGCCGCTTGCCGTCGCGCTGGTCGGCGCGCTGACGCTGTGGGCGGCTTGGCGCGCGCGGCAGGCGTGACTAGAGCATGATCCGGAAAAGTGGATACCGATTTTCCGAAAAGATCATGCTCCACTAAGAGAGCGTCAATCGATTCAATCTGAAGCGATTTCGCTCTATCGTGCAAGATTGAGAAAAATGGAGCAGGCGATGCCTCAGCATCCCGAAGCAATCGTCGCCGGCAAGCAGCGCCCGTTCACCGGGGCGGAGTTTCTGGAATCGCTGCGCGACGGCCGCGAGGTCTATATCTACGGCGAGCGTGTCAAGGACGTCACCGCGCATCCGGCGTTCCGCAATTCGGCGGCCTCGGTCGCACTCCTCTACGACGCCTTGCACGACAAGGCCGCGAAGGACGTACTGACCGCGCCGACCGACACCGGCTCCGGCGGCTACACCCACAAATTCTTCAAGGTGGCGCGCTCGCGCGAGGACGTGGTGGGGCAGCGCGACGCCATCGCCGCCTGGGCCCGCATCACCTATGGCTGGCTCGGCCGCAGTCCCGATTACAAGGCCGCGTTCCTCAACACGCTCGGCGCCAACGCCGAGTTTTACGGCAAGTTCGCCGACAACGCGCGGGCCTGGCACAAGCGCGGGCAGGAGGCGGTGCTGTTTCTCAATCACGCCCTGGTCAATCCGCCGATCGACCGCAACAAGCCGGCCGAAGAGGTCAAGGACGTCTACATCACCATCCAGAAGGAAACCGATGCCGGCATTTACGTCTCCGGCGCCAAGGTCGTCGCCACCAATTCGGCGCTAACCCACTACAATTTTCTCGGCCAGAACATGGGCCAGGAGATCAACGACCCGGCCATGGTGGTGATGTTCATCGCGCCGATGAACACGCCCGGCATCAAGCTCATTTGCCGGCCGTCGTACGAATTCGCCGCCGCGGCCACCGGCTCGCCGTGGGATTATCCGCTGACCTCGCGGTTCGACGAGAACGACGCCATTTTCGTTTTCGACAACGCGTTCATCCCGTGGGAGAATGTCTTCATTCACCGCGACGTGGAGCGGCTGAAGAGCTTCTATCCGCAATCCGGTTTCTTCAACGGTTTCACCATGCAGGGATGCACCCGGCTGGCGGTCAAGCTCGATTTCATCGCCGGGCTTCTTTACAAGGCGGCGCGCGCCACCGGCGTCGAGGCGTTCCGCGGCGTGCAGGCGCAGATCGGCGAGGTGATCGGCTGGCGCAATCTGTTCTGGTCGCTGACCGACGCCATGGCGTTCAACCCGCAGCCCTGGGTCAACGGCGCTGTGTTGCCGAACGGCCGCGCGTCGAGCGCCTATCGGCTGTTCATGACCGAAGCCTATCCGGCGGTGCGCTCGATCGTCGAGAAGGTGATCGCCTCGGGGCTCATCTACCTTCCCTCGCACGCCCGCGACTTCAAGAACCCGGACATCGACAAATATCTGGCCAAATACGTGCGCGGCTCGAACGGCATCGACTACAAAGAGCGCATCAAGACCATGAAGCTTCTATGGGACGCCGTCGGCACCGAGTTCGGCGCCCGCCACGAGCTTTACGAGATGAACTATTCCGGCAGCCACGAACTCATCCGCATTTTCCCGCTGCAGCAGGCGCAAGGCTCCGGCGCGCTGAAGGAGATGGTCGGGCTCGCGGAAGCGTGCATGGCCGATTACGACGAGAACGGCTGGCGGCACCCGGCCTACCGCGACGGCGCGGATGTGAGCGTGGTGGGGAAGGAGTGAGCGGCGCCAAGGGCCGCACGCGGGCCCCGCGCTAGCGGCGCAGGCCGAGCAGACAGAGATATTCCCAGACAAACGTGGCGCCGGCCAAGGCCGTGATCTCGGCGACATCGTAAGCCGGCGCGACCTCGACCAAGTCCATGCCGACGAAGCGAAGCCCCTGCAGCCGGCGCAAGATCCCCTGCGCTTGCCAGCTCGCGAGCCCGCCGATCTCCGGCGTTCCGGTGCCGGGCGCAAAGGCCGGATCGAGCACGTCGATATCGACGCTGAGATAGACCGGCGCATCGCCGACGACCTCGCGAATGCGGTCGGCGACGGCGGCGGGGCCGGCTTCGTGAACGTCTTGCGCCGGGATCGTCGCCACGCCGCGTGCCGCAGTCCAATCACGCACCTCGCGGGCCAGGGGAGAGCGGATGCCGATCTGCACCATGCGGCGCGGATCGACGACACCCTCCTCGATCGCATGGTAGAAGACCGAGGCGTGGCCGTAAGTCTGGCCGAAACTGTCGGGCCAGGTATCGACATGAGCGTCGAGGTGAATGAGCGCCGGCGGGCCGCGCCTTTTCGCCAGCGCGCGGAGGAGAGGAAGCGTAATGCTGTGATCGCCGCCCAAGGCGACGAGATGCTCAATCTTACCCGCCTGCTCCTCGATCAGCGCCATGCTGCCGACAAGGTCTCCGAGCGCGATCGTGAAGTCGCCGATGTCGGCCAGAGGCAGCTTTGTCGTATCGACGCCGTGTTGCGGATGCTCGCCATCCACCAACATGCGGCTCGCCTGCCGGATCGCCCCCGGCCCGAACCGGGCGCCGCTCCGATTGGTCGTGCCGAGGTCGAGCGGAATTCCGGTAACGCAGATCGGCGAGGCGGGATCGCGGCGCGCGATGCCGAGGAATGTCGGCGGAATCGCGTAGGTCGCTACGGCGGTCATGGCTGCCCCGGCGCCGGAAGCGCAAAACGGAACACCGCCGCGGCAATGGCGCAGGTCCAAGCGCCATTGGCGGCGCCTTCGGCCGCCGCCGTCACCGACAGACTGTCGACGATGAGATTGCTCATTTCATAAACGCGCTTGCGCTCATCCCAGGCGGCGCCGGGATCGAACTCGATGCCGAGCGTGGAAGCCAGCATGGTCGCCGCGAGATCCTCGACGTAGTCCCTGATCTCCGGCTCGGTCATGCCGAAGCCATGGTGCTCCGAGACGTAGCCATAGTGAGCCGGATCCTTCGGCCGGGCGAGGCCTATTCCCGCGGCGATGCGGCGGCCGGGTTCGTTCGTTTCGGCGCGCGCCATGACGCAGAACGTGATCTCGCCGGGGGCCAATGTGGCAATACCCGCGGCGGGCGTGATGAGCTCGCATTGGGCCGGCAAGATCGAGGAGACGGTCACGAGATTCTGCTGCTCGATATCCGCATCGCGCAGCGCGTATTCGAAAGCGTTGAGCAGGTGCCGGTGAACGCCGATGCCGCGGGTCAGGAATACGCATTTCGGAATGGGAAACATTCGCCACCAGCCGCCGCATTACCGCTCGCCATCGCCACCGACCGAGCGGTCGCCGCGAAAGATATCGTGAGTGGCATCGCGAATTTCCATGACCAACCTGTGACACGATTGACCGCAGCGCAACAGGAGCAAGCGCCGGTGCGGTGCCCTTGAGGGCAGAACTCCGACGGCGGCGCCGTTCAGGGGTCGAACGCCACGACACCGCGGAGATTCTTGCCGGCTACAGTTTGCGCGGCGCCCATTTGATGAGTTCATTCAAAAACGGAATAGATTTCGCAAATGCGCTGACGCTGTGGCGCCAATATTCCTTTTTGACATAGGCCTCGGAGTCGACCCAGCACAGCTGCAGGCTCATGCGCTTGCCCTTCTGCGGCAGGAAGCCGTGCCAGGAATGGTCGCAAACCCGGAACATCAGCATCTTGCCGAATTCCGGCGGAAACTCGAACGCGCAATCCTCGCGGTCCGCGCTGTTGAGCACCCGCAGCCGGCCGCGCTCGAACGGCCATTCGCGGCTGAAGCCCAGGATCACCGTGATGATCTTGTGTTTGGAATCGGGATGCGCGTAGCCCTCGTTGTAGTTGCCTGATGTATTGCCCATCATCAGATAAACTTGCGGGTACGGACTGAGATCGATGTCGAATTTTTGCTCGACCAGCCGTTGGAAGCGCGGGCTGGCGAGTTCCTGCAGCACCGCTTCGAATTTCGGCCCGTGCGGAAGATTGGGGATGCCGTAACTTCCGCGATTGGGAATGACCGGCGCGTCGGCCAGGACCTCTTCCTTGAAGCGCGGATAGACCGCCTGGTCCACGAACGCGTAATCGTAGGGTGTTCGGCGCAACTCCGCTGCGGCAATGGCCGTCTCGTCGAGCATCACTAATGGCTGATCACGCTCAAGCATCACTGGCTCCTTTTGCAGAGCGGAAGAGGACCGAATGGCTGTCCTGCAACGTTGGGCTGCCGTCCGCGGATCGGCCTTGATCTGCATCAAAGGCCCAGGCGCGGCCGAGAACCGCATGCCAACTCACGTTCGGATTGTCGCCGCCGCAATCCAGCCCCGCCATGGGCGGGCTTGACCGGGCAATCCGTCCTCCGGCAAAG
>JBAPYW010000079.1:0-26636 GCA_049284935.1 Xanthobacteraceae bacterium | reverse complement strand
CGCTGGGGAGGATGACGGTGCTGCTGCTGCTGCTGCTGCCGCCGCCGCTACTGCCGCTGCTGCCGCTGTCGTTGTTGCCGACGGCCCCACAAGGATCGAGGAAATGCCCTGCGATGTCGTAGGCCTGCTGCGCCTCCAGCTGGTTCGCCACGGTGCCACTGAGAACGATGCCGTCGCCGACGCTTTCAACAATGACGTGGGAATTGGGGACGTATCTTTGGATCGCGCTCATGATTGCCGTCACGTTGCGGGGTGCTTTCACCGGCTTAGCATCGGGGACCGTGATTTCGAAGCGGGCCATCTGCCCCCCTTCGGCATCGAAAAAGACGATGTTGGTCGCTCCCGGGACGTTGCCGATGATGTAAGCGCGACGCGACGAGAGGATCACTGCGTTGGCGATCTTGGGATCGGTCACCAGCACGTTCTTGATGTCGCGCGAAAAATCGTAGACGAGCGACTTGCCGGCCCCGAGTTTCACGCAATCCCTGGTTGCTTCGCTGCCGACGAGCGAGACGCCCGGAATTTGCCGCCGGGCCGCCGGGGCACGGTCCACGCAGTCCGTGGTTGCTTCGTTGCCGACGAGCGAGACGGCCGGAATTTGCGGCTGGGCCGCCGACGCACGGTCCATGACGACTGCCCCGACTGCGACAATCACGGCCATAAGCAATGCGGTGCGGATCAGCGTTCTGGGCGGCATGTCGCCTTTCCTTCGTCAAATCGTTGGTTAATGAAGCGTATTCAAACGGGGTTAATAGTTCGTTGCTCGATAATGGAGTTGGTGCGCAGTAATATCATTGGCGATCCAGCCACCATGGGCTGACAGCATCCCGGCGGGTTGATGCCACAGCTGGGAAAACTGCCGCTAATGACTGCCACCAATGCTGCTAAACTTCCAGTTAAGTCATTGATTTTCCTCAGTCGCACACCCTGGAGCAGGGCATCCGTGTGACCACGGGCGTCGAGTTCGCCGCCCGCGACGCGCCGCCGACGCCGGTGCAGCTCGATCGCCTGCTCCCGTCGGCACGCGAGTTGTTTGCACTCGGCGAACCGGTCGAGGCGCAGCCGTGGCTGGGCGCGCGCCCGTGTTTCCCCGATTCCCGGCCGGTGATCGCGCGCGCGCCGCGGCAGCGCGGCCTCTGGCTCGCCATAGGCCATGCCCATTGGGGCTTGACCCTCGGTCCGGCAACCGGTCGACTTATCGCCGAGATGATGACCGGCGCGACGCCATTCTGCGATCCGAAACCCTACAGCGCGGAGCGGTTCGGGTCGTGACAAAGACGCCGAAAGTGGCGCTCGGCCTTATTCGTGCATGTCGGATGTGGCCGGCGGTGCTCCGCCGATGTATTGGCCGATAGTGTGGACCACGTTGTTTTCCGGCCGCGTGTTGTTCGACGACAGCTTGTCCTGCTTCATCACCATGTCGTCGTATTGCGACAGGGTCGTCAGCATTTGCCGCGGCACCATGTGCACGACCTTGTAGCCGCCGGCTTTGAGTTGCCGCAGCAGTTCAGGCAGCGCTTCGGCCGTGGCGCGCTGGAAGTCGTGCATCAGGATGATGCCCTTGCCGCGTTTCTCCAGCTTGGTCATCACCGATTTGATCACCTGCTCCGGTTTGTGCATGCGGAAGTCGAAGGAATCGATGTCGGTCGAAAACGTCGCGATGTTGCGCTCGCCGAGATAGGTGAGCATCGCCGGCGGGTGTTGCAGGCTGGGGAAACGGAAGAACGGCGCGATCGGCACGCCGGCGGCCATATGCACGGCGCTGGCGCCCATCTCGATTTCCTGCTTGGCCAGATCAAGATCGCTGGCATAGGGATTCCTGGCCAAATCCTTGTGCGACCAGGTGTGGCTGCCCAAGGTCATACCGGCTTCGACCACCTGCTTGCTGATTTGGGGATGCCACATCGCGTGCTTGCCGATCTCGAAGAATGTGGCTTTCAAACAATTGTCGGCGAGCGCCTGGAGCACGGCCGGAGTGTTTTCGGGCCAGGGGCCGTCGTCGAAAGTCAGCACGATCTCCTTGTCGCGGAGGAAATCGTATTGCTTGAAATGCTCGAAGCCGAAGCCGGGACCGCCGGTGGTGTCGATTTCGACGATGCGCGACAGCCCCATGCCGCCGGGTTTGTCGCAAGCGGCAATATTGTTCGCGGCGGGGCTCGGAGACGCAGCGGCGGCGCCTGCGGCGCCGTTCGCGGCCGCTGCCGGAGCATTGGCCGCGGGTGTGTTCTGGGCGACGCGCGCTGTTGCGGCCGGAGCTTGCGCCTGGGCGATTTGCTCCGCGGTCGCCGGTGGCGGGACCGCGCTGGTGTTCGGCGCGACGCGTGCCGCCACGGCGACCCCGGGCGTCGGCGCCGCCCCTTTCTGGGCGGAGACAAAGCCGAACGCCGCGAGCCCCAAGCTCAGCAACGCGCCGACAACAATGACGAAGAAGCGCATCGTGTCCTCCGCCGCTTGCGGACGCCGCATGCGGACCGATTCACATAAAGTGAAAGCGCAATCGGTTATTAAGTCAACGGCGACCGCGCGTCGCGGCGTGGAAGATGCCGTTGTGGTTTCCGCCGCGTGTCACTCTCCAATACCGTCGATCGCCCTATTTATCGACCGAATTGATCTTTCCAGCTGGGCAGCGCGCCTGGGAAGGGCAGCGCCGTCGCCTCGAATACGCCGCGCGCGACCGCCCGCGCCACAACGTTGGCCGCGATCGTGCCGAGACGCGTTAATGCTAAATACGCGTCGGCCAAAGGCCGGCGGGCGGTCGATGCCGCGAACACGACGTCGCCGTCGAGCGGGCTGTGCACCGGGTAGATGGCGCGCGACAGGCCCGATTGCGCCATGACCGCAAGGCGCTTGGCCTGCGCCTTTGTCAGGATCGCGTCGGTTGCCACCACTACGAGGGTAGTGTTCTCGCGAGTACTACCTTTGGTGAAAGGTTCAAAGGCCTCGGCTGGAAACGGCGAAGGTAACCCGCGCCCGCCGAATTCGCCGTTTCGCTCGAACGGCGCCGCCCAGAACCAGGGGCCGCGATCGACGAGGACGCTGCCGGCGGCGTTGACGACGGCTATCGCGCCGATGATGTGGCCGTCCGAGGTCTGCTCGGAGGCGGAGCCGATGCCGCCTTTGCAGTTGACGGTGGTCGCGCCGGTGCCGGCGCCGACGCTGCCGAGGGCGAAATCGCGACCGGCTGCTGCGGCGGCTGCATAACCGAGCTCGCGATACGGCGGAAAACGGCCCCAGTCCTTGTCGCCGCCGCTCAGCAAATCAAACAGGATGGCCGCGGGCACGATCGGCACGCGTGCGGTGCGCACGGCAAAGCCGCGGCCTTTTTCCTTGAGCCACGCCTGCACGCCCGAGGCGGCATCGAGGCCGAAGGCCGACCCGCCGGCCAGCGCGATGGCGTTGATGCCCTCGACCGTCTGCGCCGGATCGAGCAGGGCGGTTTCACGTGTACCCGGCCCGCCGCCGCGCAAATCGATCGAGCCGACAACCGGTTCGTCGAACACGACAGCGGTGGCGCCGGAGCCGAGCCGAGCATCTTCGGCATGGCCGATATTCACCCCAGGAACGTCGGTGATCAGGTTGCGCAAGAGTTCCTCGCAAGTTCCGGCAACGGAGACGATTTTTCCGCCAGCGTCAACCGATCACATCCTCGCGGGCGGGGCGTTGACGGGCTTGCCTAGCGGCAAGACGGCGGGCATGAGTGCGCCATGCTGAATGTCACAATCCCCGCCGCGCTGCTGGCGGGTATGTTGAGCTTCCTGTCGCCCTGCGTGCTGCCGTTGGTGCCGCCCTATCTGGTCTATCTCACCGGAACTTCGCTCGAGCGCTTTGCCGACGCGGAAGAGGAACCGCGGGTCCGGCGCGAAACGATCGCCGCTGCGCTCTTGTTCGTGCTTGGATTCTCCACGGTCTTCGTGGCGCTCGGCGCCAGCGCCAGCGTCATCGGCGCCGTGCTGCGCGCCTATTCCGGCGAACTCGCCATTGTTGCCGGCATCGCCATCATCATCATGGGTCTGCATTTCCTTGGGCTCACGCCGATCGCTCTGCTGATGCGGGAAAAACGTGTCGAAGTCGCCAAGCCGGTGGGGCTGTGGGGCGCCTACCTGATGGGGCTCGCTTTTGCACTTGGCTGGACGCCGTGCATCGGCCCGATCCTCGCCGCGATCCTGGCGGTGGCGGCGTCCGAGGCCACGGTCGCCAGGGGCGCCGGGATGCTCGCCGTCTATTCGCTGGGCCTCGGGATTCCGTTTATCGCGGCGGCGTTGGCGGTCGAGGCGTTCGCCGCTTTCCTGGCTCACTTCCGCGCTCATCTGCGCCTGGTCGAAAAGGTGATGGGCGGCCTCCTCGTTCTCACCGGCGTCGCCTTTCTCACCGGCGGGGTGACGCAGGCGAGCTTCTGGCTCCTGGATACCTTCCCGATGCTGGGAAAGATCGGGTAACCTCAACTGCGCGACGCGTCGGGGATCTCGTCGTAGCCGCCGTTGCTGTTCCAGCGATAGAACACATAGTCCACCGTGGTGATGTCGCCCTTGGCGTCGTAGCTGATCGGGCCGAGCACGGTGTCCCACTTGCCGCTGCGGATCGTTTGCGCGACCTTTTTGCCGTCGATCGTCTTTGCCTCGTTGGCGGCGGCCGCCCAAATCTGCACGGCGGCGTAGGTGTAGAGCGTGTAGCCTTCCGGATCGACGCCCTTGTCCTTGAACTCCTTGACGATGGCCGCCGCCGTCGGCCGTTTGCGCGGGTCGGAGCCGAAGGTGAACATCATGCCCTCGCCGGCCGGGCCGGTGATCGACCAGAACTCATTGGTGGCCATGGCGTCGCCTGAGATCATCTGGCTCGTCATCCCCTGCGCCCGCATCTGCCGCAGGATCAGGCCGGCCTCGGTGTGGTAACCGCCGACATAGACCACATCGATGGCATTCGCCTTCATCTTCGAGACCAGGGCATTGAAGTCCTTGTCGCCCTGGGTATAGCCCTCGTACATCTTCTCCTTCACGCCGGCGTTGTTGAGCGCCTTCTTCATCTGGTCGGCGAGGCCTTTGCCGTAGGTCGATTTGTCCTGCAGGATGGCGATGTTCTTGTCCTTGTAGGTCTTGGCGATGTAGTTGCCGGCGATCGTGCCTTGCTGGTCGTCGCGGCCGCAGGTGCGGAACGTGTTCCACATGCCGCGCTCGGTGAACAACGGATTGGTCGAGGCCGGCGTGATCTGCAGAATGCCGCCGTCGAGATAGGCGTCCGACGCCGGGATCGACGACGACGAGCAGTAATGGCCGAACACCGCGGCGACTCCCATCGCGGCGAATTTTTCTCCGACCGAGCGCGCCTGTTTGGGATCGCAGGCGTCGTCGCCGATTTCGAGCCTGAGCTTCCTGCCCAGCACGCCGCCCGCGGCATTGATGTCGGCGACGGCCCGTTCTGCTCCGTTCTTCAATTGCGTGCCGAACGAGGCATATTGACTGGTCATCGGGGCGCCCAGGCCGACGGTGATGTCCTGCGCCAACGCTGGACCGGCAACGAGGCCGAGCAAGAGCACAAAGGCGCTGAGCCGGAGCTTGGTCATTTCTGTCCCCTCGTTGTTTCTGGGCGGTAGGGCTTTTGCGTCGATCAAGAATCTATCACCGCTCCCGCCTATTTTCTTGCCCGATTTCGCGCCAGCCGAGCGGACCGGCGCGGGCATAGAGCCAGGGATATTGCCGCACCATCTGGCTCGCACGCGTTGCGCGCCAGCCGATCAGGCCAACGGCAAGGAAGATTACGACGTCGCAGCCATACGACGCGACCGACAGCAGATCGCCCTGGAACAAGGCGTAATGGATGAAGCGCGCGGCGGCGCCGAGCAGCAAGGCTGCGACCGCGACCTGCCATGGCGGGCGCCAATCACCGGCGATGGCGCGGCCGGAAAGCCAAGCGGCGCCGCCGCCGAGGATGACGGTCACCAGCACGACATGCGCGACGCTCTCGCCGGCATAAAGGCTTCCCATGCTCGCTTCCTGTCAGCGCGTGCCGCCTTCGAGGTAGGCGGCGCGAATTTCCGGCCGTTGCAACAATTCGCGTCCGGAGCCTTGCAGCGTGATCTCGCCATTGACCATGACGTAGCCGCGGTGCGCCAGCTTGAGCGCGTGATAGGCGTTCTGCTCGACCAGGAACACGGTGAGCTTGTCGCGCTCGTTGAGCGCGCGAATGGCGGCGAAGATTTGCTGCACCAGGAGCGGTGCCAGCCCGAGCGACGGCTCGTCGAGCAGGATGAGGCGCGGCCGGCTCATTAGCGCGCGGCCGATCGCCAGCATCTGCTGCTCGCCGCCCGACAGCGTGCCGCCGCGCTGGCTGCTGCGGTCGCGCAGGCGCGGGAACAGCGCAAACACCCGCTCGAGATCTTGATCGAAGTCGGCGGTGTCGGTCACGGTGGCGCCGATCTGCAAATTCTCCATCACCGTCATGCGCGAGAAGATGCGCCGGCCTTCCGGCGCTTGCGCGATGCGAAGCTTGGCGATCTCGTGCGTCGGCAGCGCGGTGATGTCGCGGCCGGCGAAGCAAATATGTCCTTCGCGGGCGCGCGGATTGCCGAATACCGTCATCATCAGCGTCGACTTGCCGGCGCCGTTGGCGCCGATCAGGGTGACGATCTCACCCTCGTCGACGTCGACATCGACGCCTTTGAGCGCGGCGACGTTGCCGTAATAGGTTTTGACGCCGCGCAGCGTGAGCAGCGGTTCGCTGATCGCGCTCATGACCCGGCCTCCAAGCCGGCGCTCCCGACCTCTTCGTCGGCGACGCCGAGATAGGCGGCGATGACCTTGGCGTCGTTGCGCACTTCATGGGGAGCGCCGTCGGCGATCCTCACGCCGTAATCGAGCACGACGATATGATCGGAAATCTCCATCACCACGCCCATGTCGTGCTCGATCAAGAGGATCGAGGTGCCATGCTCGTCGCGGATAGCGCGCAGGAATTCGTTGAGTTCCGCGCTCTCGCGGTTGTTGAGCCCGGCGGCGGGCTCATCGAGGCAAAGCAGCACCGGATCGGTGCACATGGCGCGGGCAATTTCGAGCCGGCGCTGGGCGCCGTAGGGCAGGGCGCCGGCGGGGTCGTCGGCGCGCGGGGCGAGGCCGACGCGGTCGAGCCAATATCGTGCCTTGTCGATGGCGGCGGCTTCGGCGCGGGCGTAGGCGTGCGAGCCGAAGAGCCCAAGCACGGTGAAACCCGAGGCCAGCATCAACGGGTTGTGCTGGGCGACCAGGAGATTTTCCAGAAGCGTCATGCCGGCGAACAACCGCACGTTCTGAAACGTACGCGCGACGCGCGCCTCGCGCGCGATGCGGAATCCCGGCAGCCGCTCCAGCAGGAACGATGCGCCGTCGGGGTGGGTGAGCTGCAATCGGCCGACGGTCGGTTTGTAGAAGCCGGTGATGCAGTTGAATAGCGTGGTCTTGCCGGCGCCGTTGGGGCCGATCAGCGCGGTGATCTCGCGCTCGCGCGCGGCGAACGAGAGATCGTTGACGGCAGTCAAGCCGCCGAAGCGCATGGTCAGGTGCTCGACGGTGAAAATTTCCGCCCTGTTCATGTGGGCGTCTCCACGCCGGAGCGCGCGTCTTGCACGATCGCAGCCGGGACGGCCTTGCGCTGGTGCAGAAACACCGAAGGGGTCCGTGTCGAGACCAGGCCGCGCGGCCGATAGATCACGATCGCGACCATGGCGGCGCCGAATACCAGCATGCGGTATTGCTCGAACTCGCGGAACAGCTCGAAGCCGCCGAGCATGACCGTCGCGGCAATAGCGACGCCAAGCTGCGAACCCATGCCGCCGAGCACGACAATCGCCAGCACCAGCGCCGATTCTCCGAAGGTGAACGATTCCGGACTGATGAAGCCCTGCCGCGTGGCGAAAAAGGCCCCGGCTAAGCCGCCGAACATGGCGCCCATGGAAAACGCGGTGAGCTTGGTCGACGTGGTGTTGATGCCAAGCGCGCGGCAGGCGATCTCGTCCTCGCGCAGCGCTTCCCAGGCGCGTCCGATCGGCAGCCGCCGCAGCCGCAGCGTGACCCAGTTGGTGAGCAGCGCCAGCGCAACGATGAGGTAGTAGAGAAACACGGCGCGCTGCGCCGGCGCGTAGGCGAGGCCGAAAGTCGCGGCAAAGCCGTCGTCGGCGGCGGTGAACGGCAGTCCGAAGAACGTCGGATGCGGCGTGGAGACGCCGTTCGGGCCGCCGGTGAAATTCTGCCAGTTGAGCAGGATGAGCCGGATGATCTCGCCGAAGCCGAGCGTGACGATTGCCAGATAGTCGCCGCGCAGCCGCAGCACCGGAAAGCCGAGCAGGAGGCCGGCGAAGGCGGCGAAGATGCCGGCGAGCGGCAGACAGATCCAGAACGAAAGGCCGACATATTGCGCGAGCAGAGCATAGGAATAGGCGCCGACCGCGTAGAAGGCGACGTAGCCGAGATCGAGCAGCCCGGCGAGGCCGACCACGATGTTGAGACCGAAGCCGAGCATGGTGTAGGTGGCGATCAGGCTGGCAAGACCGAGCGCGTAGCTGTTGCGGTAGAACAAGATTGGGACCACGAGGGCGAACGCGACGAACGCAGGCGCGAGAAAGCGCGAGACATTGGCTGTTATTGCGCCCTTGGATCGCGGCAGCAGGGGCGCCAACAGCGCCGCCGCGCGCGCCCACAGCAGGTTGCGGAGCAGACTGCCGACGAACACCGCCGCCACGATTTCAGCGAGCAAGCCAAAGCGCGTCGTGAAGACCAGCGCCCCGGTCGGTCCCTGTTCGGTGCGGATGCCGATCAACAGAACGAACAAGCCGAACGCCACCAGCGCGGCAATCGCGGCTTCCTTGACCGCGGCAAGGATATCCAGCCGCTTTGCCGCGGACTCGCTCTCGCGCGGCGGGGGAGCCGGCTCGCTCACACCTTCTCGACTTCGGGCCGGCCCAATATGCCGGTCGGCAGGAAAATGAGCACGATGATGAGCACGGCGAAGGCGGCGACATCCTTATACTCGATCGAGAAATAAGCCGACCACATCGTCTCGATCAGCCCGATCAGAATGCCGCCGAGCATCGCGCCCGGCAGCGAGCCGATGCCGCCAAGGACGGCGGCGGTGAACGCTTTCACCCCGGCGAGAAAGCCGATGAAGAAATCGACGACGCCGTAATACAGGAGGAACATCAACCCGGCGACCGCGGCGAGCGCCGCGCCGATGACGAAGGTGAGCGAGATGGTCCGGTCGACATCGATGCCGACCAGCGCCGCCATTTTGAGGTCTTGTTCGCAGGCGCGCATGTTGCGGCCAAGCCGCGTGCGCGCGACCATGAACGAGAAACCGGCCATCAGGATGAGCGTGGTGACGACAACGATGATCTGAATGTTTGACAGCCGAACGGCGAAATCGTTGCCCTCGAACAGCGTGTAGCCGCCCCTGATCAGTGGCGGCAGCGGCTTGACGCGGGCGCCCTGGGCGACTTGGACGAAGTTCTGCAGCACGATCGACATGCCGATCGCGGAGATCAGCGGCGCCAGCCGGAACGAATGCCGCAGCGGCCGGTAGGCGATGCGTTCGACCGTCCAGCCGTAGAGCGCGGTCAGCGCCATGGCGATGAGAAGCACGAGGAACAGCGCCAGCGGCACTGCGGTTACGCCGACGGCGACGAGCACCAGGAAGGCGATGAGTGCTGTGAACGCGCCGACCATGAAAATGTCGCCATGGGCGAAATTGATCATGCCGATGATGCCGTAGACCATCGTGTAGCCGATGGCGATCAGGCCGTAGATCGAACCAAGCGTGATGCCGTTGATGAGCTGCTGGACGAAATATTCCATGCGTCCGCCGCCTTGCGAATCCCGTCAAAGTCTTAACAGGGGCGCCAACAAGCGGCAACGCCGCGACCGAGGGCCGCACGTCGCTGCCGATGGCGAGCGACCCCGCGCTCGCTTGAACAAAGCGTGCTTGAATTGGCGCTGCATGAACGGTGTCCGCGGCGGCAAAGCGCCGGATGACCGGATCGGCATCGCGTTCAAAACCGTTTGGTTGCGACTGAGCTCTTGCTGGCCGCGCGACTCCTCATTTACCGGCAATGCGGTATTTTTGCCTGATATTCCAATCCTTTGCGTAAAATTAATCGGTTGGAACCGGGAACCGCCACCGGAGTCAGAGGTTGTCTTGATGGGCGAGGGCCACAGTCCAAAACCCCCAGCAATTGGAGAACCCCCAGATGGCGAATGAACAGAACCCGCAGCGCGACCAACAGCAGCAAAACAACCCGCAGCGCGACCAGCAGCAGCAGAACCAGAATAAGCCCGGCCAGCAGCATCAAGGTGGCCAGGGCAGGCCCGGCGAACAGCAGGGCGGCCAAAACAAGCCCGGTCAGGGCGGCCAGCAAGGCGGCGGCATGAACCGCTAACGTTTGCGTTGCAGCGCGGCAGCCCGCTGACCGGCGGGCTGCCGCTTTTTTGTGTAAAGCGACTATTGCGCCCTTAGGCCGGCTTTTTCTTCGGCGCGATCGGCCTATGCTTGCGCCATGGCCCAGGCGCTGCCACTGTTCCACCTTTACGGCGATCCCCCGGACGATCAAGCGTTCAATTTTATCCATGCGGAGACGATCGCCGCGCGCGCCCCGATGCACGACTGGATCATCCGCGCCCATCGGCATCGCAATCTCTTTCAGATTCTGTTGATCGAGCGCGGCGGCGGCGAAGTGACATTCGAAGCCGCGAAGCTGCCGGTCGCGGCGCCCGCCGCGATCCTCATTCCGGCGACGGTTGCCCACGGCTTCCGCTTCGAGCCCGACGTCACCGAGGGTTGGGTGGTGAGCTTCACCTTGGATGCGGCCGGCGCGCTCGGCGACCGCGCGGGGAAAGCGATTGCCCGGCTGCGGGCGCTCGCCGCGCATCCCATCGTTCCCATTGCCGAGGAGGCGGAGCGGACGCGACTTTCAGCCTTGTGCAACGAGCTATTCGAAGAGGGGCGCCTCGCGCGCGAGGGCTATCAGATGGCGATGCGGGGCCTGCTTGCGCTCATCGCGGTTGGCGTGGCGCGGCTCGCCGCAAGCCGCGCCCGCACCGGCAGCGTGACCTTGCAGCCGGTCGATGCCACCGTCGCGCAGCTCCGCGCCCTGATCGACGAATTCTTCCGCCGCGAACACCAGCTCGGCTTCTATGCAGAAAAACTCAGCATGACCGTCGGCCGGCTCAACGATCACGTCAAACGTGCGACCGGCGTGACCGCCGGTCATCTGATCCGTCAGCGCCTGCTCACCGAGGCCGAGCGACAACTGGTTTTCACCACGCAGCCAATCCAAGAGATCGCCCAAGAGCTCGGTTTTTCCGATCCCTCGCACTTTGCCCGTTTCTTCCGCCAGCATACCGCCACGGCCCCGCACGAGTTTCGCGATCAGCGCGGCGGATGATTGGATGAAAGCAAAAAGCCCAGCACCGTTTCGGCATAGACCTGCGGCTGTTCGATATTCGCGATGTGGGCGGTATCGAGCACGGCGAGCCGGGCGTTGAGCACGTGCTGTGCGATGAACTCGCCGGCTTCCAGCGTCGTCGAAGGATCATGCCGGCCGGCAATCACCAAGGTCGGCGCATTGATCTGCGCCAGCAGCGGGCGGTGGTCCATATCGCGGATCGCCTCGAGGCAGGCGATATAGCCCTCGACGTTTGTGGCCATGAACATGTCGCGAATTCGCGCTGCCGTTTGCGGCGAGCGGTCGCGGAACGGCTTGGTGAACCAACGCTCCATGGTGGCGTCGACGACCGCCGCCAATCCTTTTTCGCGCACGAGCTGGATGCGGCCCTTCCACACGGTCTTGTCGGGAAAGTAGCAAGCGGTGTTGGAGAGGATCAGTTTGTCGATGCGGTTTGGCGCGTGGGCGCCGAGCCATTGGCCGACCATGCCGCCCATCGATAGTCCGCACCAGTTGATCCGCTCGATGCCGAGCCCATCGAGGATCGCGAGCACGTCGCGGCCGAGCCGCGCCATCGAATAAGGGCCCTTCGGCGCGTCCGATTTTCCGTGGCCGCGGCGATCATAGCGCACGAGCCGGAAGTGATGCGTGAACGGCGCCACCTGCTCGTCCCACATATGCAAATTGGTGCCGAGCGAGTTCGACAGCATCAGCGCCGGCGACTGCTCGCGGCCTTCCACCTCGACATGGATCGCGCAGCCGTCGGCTTGAATGTGCGGCATGAAGCCTCTCCTCCTGGATTCGTTATCTTGGCCCGATCTTTGCGGTCGAGCCTTAGCTATTTCTTGGGCAACGCGCCAATCCCCGAACGCGCCGACCACGGGCCTCTTTTCAGCCGGCGCTTGAGGCAGTAAGCATGACTCCGGTACGCTCGCGCGCGAACAGAGAGCGGCCGGCAGGGAGTGACGCGAAATGGCCATGACGATGAGCGGCGCGTACCAGCTTGCCGTTTCCCGGGAGACGGTGTGGGCGAAGCTCAATGACGCCGAAACCCTGAAGGCATGCATTCCCGGCTGCGAGCAGCTCGACAAGGTGTCGGATACCGAGTTTCAAGCGGTCGCCACCACCAAGATTGGGCCGGTGAAGGCGAAGTTCAAAGGCACGGTGACTTTGTCCGATCTCGATCCGCCGAACGGATACAAGATTTCCGGTCAGGGCGACGGCGGGGTCGCCGGCTTTGCCAAGGGCGGCGCCACCGTCACGCTTTCGGCAAAGGACGGCGGGACACTGCTTAGCTTTGCGGTCGAGGCACATATCGGCGGCAAGTTGGCGCAGCTCGGCCAGCGCCTGGTCAACGGCGTCGCCAAGAAACTGGCCGATCAATTTTTTCAAAAATTCTCCGTTGCGGTCAATCCGCAAAGTTCATCGGTGAGTTCGCAGACCGCGGCGGAACCGAGCGCATAGCTCTTGCCCGCCCGGCCCCGCCACTTTGGTCATCAGTGGGGATCATTTGCGCGTGAAACTCCCTTGACCGGCGGCTAGGCCGCGGTTCAGAGTAATTCCAAATCCAAGGTTGAAACCGGCAAAATCGTCGCGTTTTCGCGCTTGGAGGCAGCCTACGGCCGCGAGCCGTCCTGCAAAGAAGACGATTTTAGGGATTTTCGAGGAGGCGCCTATGGCAGCCGTTTCCCTGACCGTGAACGGCAAACCCGTCACCGCCGATGTCGATCCGCGCACGCTCCTGGTGCAGCTGTTGCGCGAGAACTTGCGGCTCACCGGCACGCATGTCGGCTGCGACACCTCGCAATGCGGCGCCTGCGTCGTGCAGGTCGACGGCAAAGCGGTGAAATCGTGCACCGTGCTCGCTTTGCAGCTCGAAGGCGCCGACGTGCTCACCATCGAGGGCTTGGCGCCGCCGGACGGGCCGCTGCATCCGATGCAGGAAGCATTTCGCGAGAACCACGGGCTGCAGTGCGGCTACTGCACGCCAGGCATGATCATAACGGCGGTCGATATCGTGCGCCGCAAGGGTCACGAGCTCGACGACAAGACGATTCGCGAGGAGCTGGAAGGCAACATCTGCCGTTGCACCGGCTATCACAACATCGTCAAGGCGATCGCTGCCGGCGCTCGCGCAATGAAGGATGGCGGGGCCGCCACGAGAGCCGAATAGGACGCCGCGTAGCGACGGGATCGTCGAACAAGAAAAACCGCCGGAGGACACTGCCATGACTGCGACCGGGATCGGCGCCGCGGTGCGCCGCAAGGAAGACCACCGCTTCATCACCGGCAACGGCCATTACACCGACGACATCAACCGGCCCGGCCAGGCTTACGCTTATTTCGTGCGCTCGCCGCACGCCCACGCCACGATCAAATCGATCGATGTCAAGGCTGCGGCCAGCATGCCCGGCGTGCTCCGCGTCCTCACCGGCGCGGAACTCGCCGCCGACAAGATCGGCAATCTGATCTGCGGCTGGATGATCCATTCCAAGGATGGCTCGCCGATGAAGATGGCAGCGCATCCCGCACTCGCCAACGGCAAGGCCTGCCATGTCGGCGATCCGGTCGCGGTGGTGGTTGCCGAGACGCTGGCGCAGGCGCGCGATGCCGCCGAGAAGGTCAAAGTCGATTACGCGGTGCTGCCGGCCGTCGCCGATCCGGCGGCGGCGCAGAAGGCAGGTGCGCCGCAGATACATGACGTCGCGCCGAACAATACGATTTACCAATGGCACCTCGGCGATCCGAAAGCGGTCGACGCCGCCTTCAAGGCGGCCAAGCACGTCACCAAGCTCGACATCGTCAACAATCGTCTGGTCCCCAACGCGATTGAACCGCGCGCCGCCATCGCCGAGTATGACGCCGGCAGCGGCGCATTCACGCTGTGGAACACGACGCAGAATCCGCACGTTGCGCGCCTCGTCATCGCCGCCTTCGTCGGCATGGCGCCGGAGCACAAGCTGCGCGTGATCGCGCCCGACGTCGGCGGCGGTTTCGGCTCCAAGATTTTCATCTACCCCGAGGAGGTCGTGGCGCTGTGGGCGTCGAAGCGCGTCGGCCGACCGGTCAAGTGGGTCTCGGATCGCTCCGAAGCGTTTGTTGCGGATGCCCACGGGCGCGATCACGTCACGCACGCCGAGATGGCCTTTGACACCGACGGCAGGATACTCGGTCTGCGCGCCAAGACCGTCGCTAATCTCGGCGCCTATATGTCGACGTTCTCTTCCTCGATACCGACTTATCTCTATGCCACGCTGCTGTCGGGCCAGTACCGGACGCCGCAGATCTATTGCGAGGTCGACGCCGTCTACACCAATACGGTGCCGGTCGATGCCTATCGTGGCGCCGGTCGTCCGGAAGCGACCTTCGTGGTCGAGCGCCTGATCGAGGTCGGCGCGCGGGAGATGGGGCAGGACCCCGCCGAACTGCGGCGCAAGAACTTCATCGACAAATTCCCGCACCAGACGCCGGTGATCATGGCCTATGACGCCGGCGACTATAACGCCTCGCTGAAGAAGGCGATGGAGCTTGCCGACTACAAGGGTTTTGCCAAGCGCAAGCGCGAGGCGGTGCGCCACGGCATGCTGCGCGGCATCGGCTTCTCGACCTATATCGAAGCTTGCGGTCTCGCGCCGTCCGCAGCGGCCGGCTCGCTCGGCGCCGGCGTCGGCCTATGGGAATCCGCCGAGGTGCGGGTCAATCCGACCGGGTCGGTCGAAGTCCTTACCGGTTCGCACAGCCACGGACAGGGCCACGAGACCACGTTTGCGCAGCTTGTCTCCGAGCGGCTCGGCATTCCGATCGAGAACGTTTCGGTGGTGCATGGCGACACCGACAAGGTCCAGTTCGGCATGGGCACCTACGGCTCGCGCTCCGGCGCGGTGGGCATGTCGGCGATCGTCAAAGCGCTCGACAAGGTCGAGGCCAAGGCGAAGAAAGTCGCGGCCCATCTGCTCGAGGCGGCCGAGGGCGATATCGAGTTCAAGGACGGAAAATTCAGCGTCGCCGGCACCGACAAGTCCGCGGCGTGGGGCGACGTGACGCTCAATGCCTACATCGCCCACAAATTCTCCGGCCAGGAGCTTGAGCCGGGGCTGAAGGAGGGCGCCTTCTACGACCCGACCAATTTCACCTTCCCGGCCGGCTGTCACATCTGCGAGGTCGAGGTCGACCCCGAGACCGGCAACACCGAGATCGTCGCCTGGACCGCGGTCGATGATTTCGGCGTCATCATCAATCCGATGATCGTCGAGGGCCAAGTCCACGGCGGCATCGCCCAGGGCATCGGCCAAGCGCTTTGCGAGGGCGCGATTTACAACAACGACGGCCAGCTCGTCACCGGCTCGTTCATGGATTATGCCATGCCGCGCGCCAATCACGTGCCGACGCTGAAGGTCGCGACGACAGTCACCAAATGCCCGTCCAATCCGCTCGGCATCAAGGGCTGCGGCGAAGCCGGCGCCATCGCCGCGCCCGCCGCCGTCATCAACGCCATCACCGATGCCATCGGCACCGAAGCCGTCGCCATGCCGGCGACGCCGCCGGCGGTGTGGGCCGCGCTGCAGAAGTCGCGCAAGTCGATGCCGCACGCGGCATGAAAGAGATCATTGGAGAACTACGATGTATAGCTTCACCTTTCATCGTCCGGAGACGCTGCGGCAGGCGGTGAACCTGCTCAGCAAGAACGAGGACGCCAAGCTCTTGGCCGGCGGCCACACACTGCTGCCGGCGATGAAGCTGCGGCTGGCCAATCCGCCGCAATTGATCGACCTGTCGCGCATCGAGGGATTGGCCGGCATCGAATTGAGCGGCCGCTCGCTCACCATCGGCGCCATGACGCGCCATGCCGACGTGCACAGTTCGCCGGTGGTGCAGCAGGCCATTCCGGTGCTGGCCAGGCTCGCCGGCCTGATCGGCGACCCGGCGGTGCGTCACATGGGCACGATCGGCGGCTCGGTCGCCAATAACGATCCGAGCGCCGACTATCCGGCCGCTTGCCTCGGCCTCGGCGCCACCATCATCACCAACAAGCGGCGCATCAAGGCCGACGATTTCTTCACCGGCATGTTCTCGACCGTGCTGGAGCCTGCGGAAATCATCACCAAGGTGAGTTTCCCGATCCCGAAGAAGGCCGCCTACCAGAAATTCCGCAACCAGGCTTCGCGCTATGCGCTGGTTGGCGTGTTCGTGGCCAAGCGCGGCAGCGACATCCGCGTGGCTGTCACCGGCGCGGGCGCCGACGGCGTGTTCCGGCTGACCGCCTTCGAGGAGGCCTTGAAGAAGCGATTTTCGCCGAAATCGCTCGACGGCCTCACGGTTTCCCCAGACGGCCTCAACAGCGATATTCACGGCAACGCCGAATACCGCGCCCACTTGATCGGCGTGCTCGCCCGCCGCGCAGTCGCCGAGGCGGTCGGGAAGCCGGCAGCTTGATGTGAAACACGGCTGGTTCAAGCGTCATGCCCGGCCTTGTGCCGGGCATCCACGTCTTTACATGGCAGGAAGACGTGGATGGCCGGGACAAGCCCGGCCATGACGGGTTAAATTGAGACGATGAACAAGACCTCTCCCCGCCCGCTGCCGGCTTCGATCGACGCCACAGTCGCGCTCCTTGCCGAGGCCGATTACCTCGCCGACCGTTCGCTCGGCACGGTGCTTTACCTCGCGCTCAAGATGGGCAGGCCGATTTTCCTCGAGGGCGAGGCTGGCGTCGGCAAGACCGAGATCGCCAAGGTGCTCTCGGCGACGCTGGGCCGGCGATTGATCCGCCTGCAATGCTACGAGGGGCTCGATATCGCCGCCGCGGTCTACGAGTGGAACTATGCCGCGCAGATGATCGCCATCCGCGCCGCCGAAGCCGGCGGCGAGCACGACCGCGAGCGGCTCGAGCGCGACGTTTTCTCCGAGCGGTTTTTGATCAAGCGCCCGCTCCTGCAGGCGCTCGAGCCCGACACCGCCGGCGCGCCGGTCTTGCTGATCGACGAGATCGATCGCACCGACGAAGCGTTCGAGGCGTTTCTGCTCGAAGTGCTCGGCGACTTCCAGATTACGATTCCGGAAATGGGCACGGTGGAGGCCGCGCATCCGCCGGTCGTGGTCATCACCTCGAACCGCACGCGCGAAGTGCATGACGCACTCAAGCGCCGTTGTCTTTATCACTGGATCGGCTATCCGAACGCCGAGCGCGAATTAGCCATCGTGCGCACCAAGGTGCCGGGGGTCGGGAAAAAACTCTCCGAGCAGGTGGTGGCGTTCGTGCAGGGGCTGCGCAAGCAGGATCTATTCAAGTCGCCCGGTGTCGCCGAAACGCTCGATTGGGCCGGCGCGCTTTCCGAGCTCGACGTGGTCGCGCTCGACCCGGCGACCGTTTCCGACACGCTCGGCGTGCTGCTCAAATACCAGGACGACATCGCCCGCCTCGAGGGCGGCAAGGTCAAGGAATTACTCGACGAGGTGAAGTCGGAGCTGCGCGCGGCGGAGTAAAGGCGCAAGCGGCTCGCTCCGCATGTTTCCCTCCCCCCTTGGGGGGTAGGGAGGGGGATCCAAGCTTTCGGACGCGGATTGGCTTTAATTCATGGCTGAGTCATCACCCCCCTCCCGGCCGGCTGCGCCGAGCGACCTCCCCCTCAAGGGGGGAGGTAACGGTTGGCGCAGCGACGGTGAGCAGCCTAACGGCCGGCTCGCCGAAAACATCCTCTACTTCGCCCGCGCGCTACGCGCGGCGGGGATTCCGGTCGGGCCCGGCGCGGTGATCGATGCGCTGGAAGCGGTCAAGGCGGCCGGTGTCGGCACCCGCGAGGATTTTTACTGGACGCTGCACGCGGTATTCGTGAAGCGCCACGAGCATTCGATCCTGTTTGATCAGGCGTTTCGCATTTTCTTCCGCCGCCGCGGCTATATCGATCAACTGATGGCGATGATGCTGCCGCAAGCGCCGAATACGCCGCGTCCGCCCGAAGCCGGCGCCACGCGCGTGCATGAGGCCCTATTCTCCGGCCTCGACGACAAGCTCAAAAAAGAGCGCGAGATCGAGCTCGACACGCGTATGACCGTCTCCGACCGCGAAGTCTTGCAGAAAAAGGACTTCGCGCAGATGACGAATGCCGAGATTGCAACCGCCAAGGACGCGATGAAGCGGCTCATGCTGCCGCTTGCCGAAGTGCACACGCGGCGGCTCAAGCCGCATCCACGCGGACATTTGATCGACATCCGCCGTACCTTGCGCCTGAGCCTCAAGGGCGGCGGCGACTTTATCGATCTGCGCTTCGTCGGGCCGCGGACCAAGCCGCCGCCGATCGTCGCCTTGCTCGATATTTCGGGCTCGATGAGCCAGTACAGCCGGATTTTTCTGCATTTCCTGCATGCCTTGACCGATGCGCGCAAGCGGGTCAGCACGTTCCTGTTCGGCACGCGGCTGACCAACGTCACGCGTGCGTTGCGCGAGCGAGACCCCGACGATGCGCTCGCCGCCTGCTCGGCGAGCGTGCCCGACTGGTCCGGCGGCACGCGGATCGCGTCGTCGCTCCACGCTTTCAACAAGCTATGGGCGCGCCGGGTGCTGACCCAGGGCGCGATCGTTTTGCTCATCACCGACGGGCTCGAGCGCGACGCCGACGACACGCTCGCGTTCGAGATCGACCGGCTGCACCGCTCGTGTCGGCGGCTCATTTGGCTCAATCCGCTGCTCCGCTTCGAAGGCTTTGAGCCGCGCGCGCGGGGCATCAAAACCATGCTGGGGCATGTCGACGAGTTCCGGCCAGTGCATAATCTGGAATCGATGGCGGCGCTGGTGGCGGCGTTCCAAGGCCGCGATGATCGGGCCGGCGAGCCGAAGGCCTGGATGGAGAAGGTGGCGTGATGCTCCTATATTTAGGCGGATATAGCGGTCTACGGAGGTCTCCACATGCTCTCAACCGATAACGACATTCTCACAGCCGCCGAGGATTGGCGCAGACAGGGGCGGCAGGTGGCTTTGGCAACCGTGGTCGAAACCTGGGGCTCGGCGCCGCGGCCGGTCGGTGCCAACCTGGTCATCGACGGGGAGGGGAATTTCCTCGGCTCGGTCTCCGGCGGCTGCGTCGAAGGCGCCGTCGTCACCGAGGCGCTCGACGTCATCGACAGCGGCAAGCCGAAAGTGCTGGAATTCGGCGTCGCCGACGAAACCGCCTGGAAAGTCGGGCTGTCGTGCGGCGGCACGATCCGGGTTTTGGTGGAGAAGGTGGAGTGAAGCTCGATCTTCTTGCAAGCCTCAATGCCGAGCGCGCGGCGCGGCGCGCGGCGATCGTCGTCACCAATGTGGCAAACGGCCAGCAGCGGCTGGTGAAGCCCGCGGACATTGCCAATGATTCGCTCAAGGCCGTGCTGAGTGAGCACCTGCGCAGCGGCCGCAGCGGCATGGAAGACGCCGCGGAAGGGCGCGTCTTTCTCACCGTCTACGTGCCGGCACCGCAGCTCGTCATCACCGGCGCCGTGCATATAAGCCAGGTGCTGGCGCCGATTGCAAAACTCCTCGGCTATGACGTCACCATCGTCGATCCGCGGACTGCGTTTGCCTCGGTCGAGCGCTTTCCCGACGTGAGAGTGATCGCCGAGTGGCCCGACCAGGCGCTGCCGCCGCTCGGCATCGACCGTTACACCGCCTTCGTCGCGCTCACGCACGATCCGAAGATCGACGATCCCGCGCTCATTCACGCCCTGTCCCGCGACTGTTTCTATATTGGCGCGCTCGGATCACGGAAGACGCATGCGCGCCGGGTCGACCGCCTCAAACAGCAGGGCCTGACCGAGGCCGATATTTCCCGCATCCATGCCCCGATCGGTCTCGACATCGGAGCGGTTTCGCCCGCGGAGATTGCGGTCGCCATCATGGCGCAGATCACAGAGCGGCTACGCGAGGAACCGCGAGCCGAACGCGCCGCAGCGGAGGCAGTGTCATGAAATTCGGAGCGGTGGCGCCGAAAGACGCTGTCGGCGCCATCGCCGTGCACACCATCCGTCACGGCGCGCTGGTGCTCAAAAAGGGCACACTTATCGGTGCCGCCGAGGCAGCTGCGCTCGAAGCCGCCGGCATCGCTGACATCGTGGTGGCGCGGCTTGAAGCCGGCGACGTGTCCGAAGACGCAGCGGCAGCCGAGATTGCCACGGCGATCGCCGGCGAGGGCGTGCATGTCGATCGCGCCTTTACCGGCCGCGCCAACCTGTTTGCCCGCGCGCCGGGCGTGCTGGTGGTCGACAAGGATACCATCGACCGGATCAATCGCGTCGACGAAGCGATCACGCTGGCGACGCTTTCCGCCTATAAGCCGGTCGTTCCCGGCGAGATGATCGCGACGGTGAAGATTATTCCGTTCGCCGTCGCCGCCGCAGCGCGCGACCTGGCAATGGCGGCGGCCAAAAAGCCGCTCGTCAGTATTGCGCCTTATCGCGTCCGCAAGGTCGGCGTGGTGTCGACGCTGCTGCCCGGGCTATCGCCCAAGGTCATCGAGAAGACGCTGAAAATCACCGCCGAGCGGCTGGCGCCCGCCAATGCCACGATCATCGCCGAGCGGCGCGTACCGCACGAGCGTGCGGCGCTCGCCCGCGCGCTCGGCGAGGTGCTCAAGCAGGGCGCCGAGCTCGTCATCGTTTTCGGCGCCTCCGCGATCGCCGACCGGCGCGACGTGATTCCCGCGGCGCTAGAGGCGGTTGGCGGCCGCATCCAGCATTTCGGCATGCCGGTCGATCCCGGCAATCTGTTGCTGATCGGGACGGTGCACGGGCGTCCGGTGCTTGGCGCGCCCGGCTGCGCCCGCTCGCCCAAGGAGAACGGCTTCGACTGGGTGCTGATGCGCCTGCTCGCCGGGCTAACGGTCCCGCGCGAGGACATTACCGGCATGGGCGTCGGCGGCCTGCTCATGGAAATCGTGACCCGACCGCAGCCGCGCGAAGAACCGGTGCATCCCGCCCGCAACGTCGCGGCGCTGGTGCTCGCCGCCGGCCGATCGAGCCGCATGGGCGGCGCCAACAAGCTTCTGGCCGAGATCGGCGGCCGGCCGCTCCTTCGCATCGTCGTCGAGGCGGCGCTCGCTTCGCGGGCGCGGCCGGTGACCGTGGTCACCGGCCATCAACGCGAGCGCGTCGAGGCGGCGCTCGCCGGCCTGCCGATCGACTTCGTGCACAATCCGAATTTCGCCGACGGTCTCGGCGGCTCGCTGCGGGCCGGCATCGCCGCGCTGCCGGCGCAAGCCGACGCCGTCATCGTCTGCCTTGGCGACATGCCGCAGGTCGAGGGCGCTATGATCGATCGGCTCGTCGGCGCGCTCGATCCCGACAAGGGGGCGCTGATCGCGGTGCCGACCATCGAGGGTCAGCGCGGCAATCCGGTCGTTTGGTCGCGCCGGTTTTTTCCCGACCTCATGACCGTCGAGGGCGATGTCGGGGCCCGCCATCTGATCGGCCGCTACAGCGAGGCCGTGGTTGAAGTGCCGCTGACCGGCACTGCCGCACTCATCGACATCGACACGCCGGAGGCGCTCGAAGCCGTGAAGGCGGAGCTGGAAGGGACGTAAGCCACCTCCGCAGATTGCCGCGGCATTCTGAATCCACGCGAAGCGGCGAGTCCGGAATGACCGCCCGGCGACCGATTCACCAACTGGCAACCCTTCCCAGCTAGCGTTGGCGCGTTCCTCTGGGGAGAGGCTTCTATGATCGGCCTTGGGCGAGGTTCTGTATTCGCCGCCGTAACGGCAGGCATCCTGTTCGCAGCGATAGGCGCCGCGCACGCGGCGGGCGCGTTTGCGGTCGGGGCATGCGGTGCGTACGGCTACGGCTACGATTATCGCAAGGTGACGGACGCCCGTGCCGCGGCGATGAAGAAGTGCGCGGGCAACGCCTGCAAGGTCGTCGGCGATATCCGGCGCGGCTGCGCGGCGCTGGCGGTTGACGCCAAGCACCCGTGCGGCTCCTATGGCTGGGCGCTGAATTCGCACCTCGGCAAGGCCGAGAATATCTCGCTGCGCCGCTGCTTTGAATTCGGCGGCCGCGACTGCGTGGTGCGCGCTTTTGCCTGCGATGAGAAGGGCTGAGCGGGTTCGGCTGAGTCGCGCGGCGCCCAGTGGAGCGGATTTGACATTCGCTACCCGCGAGCCGCGAACTCCGAATCCAAAAGCTCCACTAGAACTTATAGTTGCTAGTGGTCCTTTGATTCTAACATTCGCATGAGAGTCTGCCGAACCCGGATGCGAATGTTAGAATTCGGACCACTAGAGCCCGGCAGCACCCCTCGCGAGCGCTTCGATGGCACCGGCCAAGGCCTTCACGGAGTTGCTGGCTTGCTCAGTAAGGCCGTGCCGCGACGCTAGCCACGCGGGCTCGTTGTAGGACAGCCAGGTGTTCCCGGCCGCATCCTCCCAGGCGAGCGCCTTCAGCGGCAGGTCAATTCCGATTGTTTGCTGCAACTGCATCAAAGGCGTACCGCCTTTGGCATTGCCGAAGATAAGAAGTTCGGTGGGCCGCAACGTCAAACCGACCGTTCTTGCGCCAGCCGCGTGATCGATGCGAGCGAAAATTGTCAGGCCCTTGGCCTTGGCGGCGGCTTCGAGACGATCGACCGTGACTTTAACGTCGTGCCCGCTCGGGACCCTCGTCAATCCGTTGTCAGTCATCGTGATCCTCCTGTAGCCGTTTGATGAAGTGCACTCGTTTGAAGAAGCGATTTTTTCAACCGCTGTTCAGAAATGTTGAACGGAGATAATAGCCGCAGCCTTACAAAGGCTAACACCTTGCCGGAGTTGCACTTTCTATTCGGGCCGTGACAGGAATCTCCATTGGTTGTATGTTAATCGCTTACCCTCGTTAGGTTAATGACGGGGAATGTACCGGGCAAATGTGCATCTGCCGAAGAGCCGCCGGTGGGGAAACTAGGGTCAGCAGATCGTTTTTGGGCCGCTAGAGCGCTGGAGTTCGTGACATCTCTCGCATCGGTATCTACCTGCGAGGATGTCATGGAACTCTTTCGCCGCGAAATCGCGCAAGTCGGATTCCACTCATATCTCATGGTAACCGCCGTGGACGGCCGCGATCTTAAGCGGCGCCTTCTGGCGCGCGGCTGGCATCGCGAATGGGCCGCGATTTATGCAGAGCAAAACCTGAAAGAGGTTGATCCAGTCCGCCGGCAAGTTTTGCTTGCTGCGAATCCTTTTGTCTGGAGCGAGGTGTCTTACAATCCTGAGCGGGAGCCGCGAGCCAAGTTTACAATGGAGCGGGCCGCTGATTTTAGGATGAACGAGGGCCTTTGTGTGCCGATCCGCTATGGGGTCTCGGTCGCAGCCATTAGCTTGGGAGGTGAGAAGCCTGACCTTGGCTCGGGTGTCAAAACAGCTCTGCACATAATGTCCTTGTTCACATACAATCGCTTCCGCAGCATTATTGAATCCTCCTCGTTCCAATATCAGAAATTGCTGACGGATCGCGAGCGGGAAGTATTGCAGTGGGTATTGGCCGGCAAATCGGACTGGGACATCAGCGCCATTCTTAATATAAGCGAGCGCACGGCGCGTGCCCATGTAACCAACGCTGCGCGCAAACTTAATGCAGCGAATCGACCCGCGGCGATCGCCGAAGCTCTGCGTGTCGGTGAAATCTCGCTAAATCACTAGAAGTCCGTCTGCGCCCTTTAACCAGGCCGCGTCGCGGCGCGGTGAGGCGGCGTGCCTGTTTTGTAAATTGTCGATTCCGACAATAGCGCCCCGTGTGAGACCCGGATCATCGTCGGCCGCGCAACAACGCGGCGGGTCGACCGATGACCGAAGTGCATGTGGTGCGACACGACAATTCAGACCGTTACAGAGAAGAGTTGGAGCGATATTTCAGGGGCCGTTACGATGTCTTCGTGCGCGAACGTGGATGGAAGGAGCTGGAGCGGCCCGACGGCCGCGACATAGATCAATTCGACACCGAAGAGGCTATTCATCTGCTCGCCATCGACAAGGACCGCGTAATCGGTGGGATGCGTATGAATCCGTCGACGGGGCCGACCTTATTCACCGAGGTGTTTCCCCACTTGTGCCTGATACCACTCGTTGGCTCGCCGGATATTTACGAGACCACCCGGTTGTGGGTAGCCAAGGATAGACGCGGTCAGGATTTGCGCCCTACGGTCGAAACCCTCTTGGTTGCAGGGGGGTTGGAACTAGCGCTCGCGCTAGGCTTAAAAAAAACGCGGGTGCTCTTCGAGACGCGCTGGTTAAGCCGCAATAAGAAACTAGGTTGGACTTTGACGCCTCTAGGCCTTCCCCATGACATCGACGGCGTCAATTGCATTGCCGTCGAAAAAGACGTCTCCGAGACGATATGGGTCGAGGTTTGTCGCCGGCTATGCGTCCCTGGCCCCATTTTGATCTGGAACGGTACAGCACGGCCGCCCTACCGACTTCCTGAGCTAGTGCCGGCAGTCGCCTGAACGCCGCCAGCGCCATAACTCATTCGAGGGTGCCGAAAAAGCGAAGCAGCGGGGGGTTAGACATGTCAAGGAAACGACGGATACCGAAGATGTCTACCGAGGAGCTGGTCGAAATTCGGCTGCTCCGGCTTGCGGCGGCGGCCGTCGATGTGTGCGATCAAATGACGCCCCAGGAAATCGAACAGTCTCCAAGCCTGCGCGCGGTACTGGATGCGTGTGACATTTTGTTCGACGAGCTCGGGTGGGGTCCATTAGAACCGTCAGAGAATTCGGATGAAGCTCGGTACTTTCTGAACTAGAGCGGGACCTATTCATGAGCGCCGGCATTTTGGCCATCGGCCGATACGAGCTGCTCGTTCATCCGACACGCCACAACGAAGAATGGTGCTTGGCTTCCTGAGCGGCGCCCATGCGCTCAATCGCTTTGTGATCCTGAGCTGAGCCGCGAGGCCAGAACGACGGCCTCAATACCGCGCGGTGACGCCGAGGCGCAGATAGGGCCCGCTGCGGCCGAAGGAATCCACCGCCCAGCCGTCGGCCGCCGACCATTCCAGCGCGTCGATACGGTAGCCCGTGACATGCGCTCCAAGCCGCAGCTCTCGATAGCCGGTGCACCAGAACGCCTGGGTCTCCGGACCGATGAAGAAGGGCTCGAAGACCTTCCAGCCGATGGCGGCACGCGCCGATCCTATGAGTTCGATGGACGCGATCGAGCCGTCGAGCGCGATCATGGTCGCCGGGGTCGGCTGGTACCAGACGTCACCCGCGACCTGCGCTCCGCCGTAAAATCCGCGCAGGCGGCTGCCGGGATCGTACGGGGTGAGCCGATAATCCTGGACGACGGGGCCGGCGTAGAGGTCGACGGTGAATCCGTCGCGCGTCGTTCGCCAGCCGGGCAGGGCGGCGGCGGATACCAACGTGCCCTCAATATCCGTGTGCAATCCGCCCGAGGGATAGGTGTAGAGGCCGCCGTTGAGAAGGATCTTAAGGGTAAACCCGTCCGCATCCAGCCCCGCCGGTGACCACAACAGGCCGCCATTAGCGAACGCGCCGTCGCGCCACAGATCGGTGCCGGCGAACAGAAGAAAAGAAGGACTATTCGGCCCATCGCTACCGGCCTGGGCCGCCGCTGCACAAAGCACCATCATCGTGGCGGCTCCGGCTGTCCCGAAACCCCTCGACATACCCATGGAGGCCGCTCCGCTCGGTGCGCCTCACAAACGCCCGCCGCTCCATCCACCTATCGACGCCTTGGGCGCCATTACGTAGTTGACACCACATGGCGCTAAATGTAGATAGGACCATCCGAAACGCCGTTTTCGCGGCACGGATTGGCGCGCCCTATGGTTTAACTCGTAATGGCGGGGGTGACGGTGCCAGGTGAGCGCCTGGCGCTCACGCGCCGTTTGGCCTCTTTTCGGGGTCGATGGCGACGACTCGCCCGAAAATGGTCTACCTTGCGGACACAACGGGCGATTGGGTGTGTCCATGGCTAAGCGCGTCAACTTAGATGCAATGATCCCGCGTGAGGATTTTGCGATCCAGGAAGAAGAAACCGCCATTGATCTTCTGCGGGATTTTCCAATTGGCTACCTCGCGTCTGACAATGCGATTTTGAAGCTTCTTCGAAAACCAGATTTTCAGCGTGAGACTAACCACTGGAGTCCAGACCAGGTTGCGACATTCGTCGCAAGCTTTGTTGACAATGAAGTTATTCCCTCTTTGATCTTATGGCGCTCGCCAACTTATGTTTTTGTTATTGACGGTGGCCATCGTTTGAGTGCTTTGCGAGCATGGATG
>JBAPYW010000078.1:0-5927 GCA_049284935.1 Xanthobacteraceae bacterium | reverse complement strand
CCTTGACGGCATGACACCAGATCAAGCCTACTTCCCACCGCTGCCCCTCCGCTTGGCAGCCTAACCCTGGCAGAGACCCCACTTATCGATGCGGAAAATCTGTTCAGATAACCGGGACCACCTCACTCGCCGCCATCGTTCTAATACCCATCCACAAACGTGCACGACCAGCGCCCGCCATTGCTGAAATTCTGGATGGTGGTGTCGATCGTGCAGGTGATGGATTTGGCGAAAGTGCCGCAATAGCCCATGCCGCAGTCGGTGAACACGGTGCCGCCGGCGGCGCTGGAATCCTGGATGGTCTGCAAGAGGTGGCGCAGCGCGCGCTGATCGCCGAACGGCGTGCCGGCCTTGCTGCCCTTCTGGTTCTTGGAATTGAGCCGGCATTGCAGGGTCTCCAGCCCGGCATGGACGTCGGCGGCGTCGAGCGCGCCGTTGTTGCGTTCGTCGCAGTGGAAATTATTGGCGACGACGACGTATTTGCCGCCGCCGGCATTTCGCACCGTCAGGCCGGCATCGAGCAGCAGCGCCGTGGTGTCGTTGGCGGCATTGGGCAGCACTGTCGAAGCGTCGGTCACGGTGACCGAGGCGGCGAAGCCCGGTGTGGCAAAAGCGAGCATGCAGAAGGACGCGACACCAAGCGCTTTCATGGTCTCTCTCCTCATCGACCGAATGCGTGCTTCCCGAGGGCAGGAACAGTAACGATTTCCCGGCGTCCTGCAACTCAAACGCGTGGAGAAGTCGGATACGCCCGATTGCCGGCACGCAGCCCAGGTTGAGCCAACGGGACCGCGCGAAAGTCGCGCGTCCCGATGACAGGCTCCGCGACGCCGTTCTTCGAACGGCTGTGGCCGGGCATGACGAGAGGGCGAGGCTTGCCCCGGATTTCGCGGAGCCTGTCATCGGGCCGGCCACTTCGGGCCGGACCCGTTCGCTGCATCCGGACTACGAATTTTGCTCAAACCTCACCGCTTCGCTCTCGGCGACACCGCCAAGCCGAGGAAGACGAGAATGGCCTGGTTGAGGCGCAGGATATCGTCGTCGTCCAGGCGTCCGACCTGCGCGCCGATCTTGGATTTCGGCACGGTCGTGATCTTGTCCACCATCAGGCGGCAGGTTTCGTGCAGGCCGTTGCGCGCGTTCGGCTCGACTGGAAGCCGGAACAGGGGCGCTTCCGTTGCGTCGGTGGTGAAGGCGCAGATGGTGATGGAATCGGTGCCGTCGAAGCGATCGTCCTGCACGATCACCGCGGGGCGTGGCTTACCCGCATAATCCTTGCCGCCGGCGATGATGCAAATGTCGCCGCGCCTCATTCATCGCCCCGATCCGATACCGCGTCGATGAAGGCTTGATCCTCGCGCGCGTGCGCGCTCGCAGCGACGGCGAGCGACTGACGATGCGCGGCTGAGCGAAAGGAACGCGCCCGCACGTCCGGCACCCAAATCTGGATCGGGCGCAAGCCCAAAGCCCGCAGCCGGTCGCGATGTTCCTGCACCTTTACGCGCGAGGGCTTGGCCTTGCGGGCGCCCTTGGATGCCGAGGCCATGGTCCATACTCCGGTAAATGAGTTACATGTAACCTAGCACGATTGTCAGCGGTTGCCCAGCCTGTTCGCTACTAAAAATTAACCGTCGCGATTCGTGCCGCCTTAACCGTCGTCGGCGACATTGCCGGCATGGCATTACCGCGACCGCCGCTGTCGACCGAGGTGGAAGCCGCGTGGCGGTTTCTTAAGCTCAATTGGCTCGTTTGCGCCGCCATCACCGCGGTGCTGGCGTTGAGTCTCCTCGTCACCGGCTTTTCGCTGGCGCTGCCGGGCGTGGCGGTGGCGATCGGCTATGCCGGCATCTACGGCGGCTTCGCCCACGCCAATGCCGCGTCGCCGAAGCGGCGCGATCCGCAGGTGATGTTCGTGCTCGGCGCGCTGGCGCAGATCGGGCTGATCGCCGCGGTGATGACGCCGCTCACCTATGTCGCGGCGGCGCCGAACCTGCCGCTGCAGGACGCCAATCTCCTCGCCGTCGACCGGGCGCTCGGGCTCGATTGGGCGGCCTATGTGCGTTACGTCAACGCTCACCCGGTGCTCGCGGCGTGGCTCGGCTACGGCTACAACATGATCCGCTGGCAGGTGTTCGCCGTGCCGGTGGTGCTGGCGGCGAAGGGGCTTTATCGGCGCATCGCCGAATTCATCTTCGCCTTCGGCCTGGCCTTGATCGCGACCACGATCATTTCGGCGCTGGTGCCGGCGATCGGCGTCTATCAGCAGATCGGGCTCGATCCCGCGAGCCTGCCGAACATCGAAGCCGGCGCCTATTTGGAGCAGCTGCGCGACCTGCCGCCGACGCGCGACGGCACGCTGCGGCATCTCGATTTGTTGGGTCTCGCCGGCATCGTCACCTTCCCGAGCTTCCACGCCGCCTCCGCCGTGCTTTATTCCTGGGCGCTGTGGGGCGCGCGCTGGATGCGGCCGATCGTGGTGGTGGCGAACGGCGCGCTGCTGCTCGGAACGCCGATCGTCGGCGGTCACTACTTCATCGACATTTTCGCCGGCGTCGCCGTTGCGGTCGTGGCGATCGCGGTGTCGCGCCTGGTCGGACGCATGGTGGCGCGGCGGCACGCCGGCTTCGCTGCGGCGGCGATGCCGGCCGTGCCGGCTGAGTGGTACCAGCAACTCGAATCAATCCTGGCGCGGCGGGCGGCTGGCATGGACGACGGCGATGTCGTCGGCATAGACGCGGCGCCGGCAGCGATCCCGGCCGCCGTGCCGGCTGAGTGGTACCGGCAACTCGAATCAATCCTGGCGCGGGGTGCGGCGGGCGTGGACGACGGCGATGTCGTCGGCATAGACGCGGCGCCAATCCGGTAGCCGGTCGAGCAAGGCCACCGCCGGCGTCGCCGGCAGGAGCAGCGTCGCCTCGATGCGGTTCTCGTCGAGGAGCCGCAGGAAATCGGGAAGATTTTCCAGGTTCACGGCGCGGTGGTAGCGCACCACGAAGGCTTCGCCGTAAAGCTCGGTGCGGCCGTCGATGAAGGGCGCGATGCCGACAAAATCGAGATAGCCGCCCAGGGCGTAATCGTTGAGGATCGGTCCGCGCGTGACGCCGGTGAGCGCCTTGACGGCGTTCGCCGGCGTGATGGCGGCGGCGGGCGCGATGGCGTCGCGGGCGGCGCTTGCGCCGGTGACGGCCGCGGCGAGCAGCAAGCCGGCGGCGGCAGCAAGCCATGACCGGGGCAATGGCCGGCGCAGTGCGGCGACGCTTTCGGTCGCGGCGAACGCACTGAATTGTTCGGCCAGCGGCCGCGCCAGAAACAGCGGCGCCAGCATGCCGAGCAGATCGGCGTGCCGCGACTGCGCCAGACTGAAGTGCAGCACGCCGAGCAGCATGAGGATGCGGAACGGCGGCAAGCGCACGCCGCGCCATAGCGCCAGGCCAATTGCCGCCAGCACGACCATCTCGTAGGCGCCAAGCTTGCTGAAATCTTGCGGCCGCCATTCGACAATGAGCGACAGCGCCTGGCCGAGCGACAGGATGCGGATCGTCGCCAGGATCAACTCCGGGCCGTACGGATTGAGGCACGCGGCGGCGAGCGCGAGCGCGGCGAACGCGATCCAGTCCGCGGCCGCGCGGCGGCGCTGCGGCGCCGGCGAAAGCCAGATCGCCTCAGCGGCGATGACGCCGGTCATCGCCAGGCCGAAGATGAAGCTGCCGTGCAGATTAGCCCACAGCGTCATCAGCGGAACGAGCCACCACGGCGGCCGCGCGGTGTCCACGGCGCGGATCAGCGCGGCGATCCACGCCACCATCAGCGGCAGCGCCAGCACGTGCGGCCGCGCCATGATGTGCGGCGAGGTCAGCACCAGCGCCGCCAGCACCGCGGCGATCACGGGTGTCGGCTGCCAATAGTTGAGCAGATAGCGCGCCAACAGGCCGAAGGCCGCCGCGGCCGCCGCCGCCGTCAGCGCCGCGACCGCGACCCAGCCGCCCAGCGCATACGCCGCCGCATAGGCGATTTGCGACAGCCACTCGTAGGCCACCCAGTGGGTGGCGTGCACGGTCTGCGACAACGCCGCGCCGGTCGGCAGCGCACGGTGCTCGAGAATGAGGCGGCCGAGGGTAATGTGCCAATAGGTGTCGGCGTCGCCGAGCAGCCGGTTGCCCAAGACCATGAGCAGCAGATAGACCGCGATGGCGACGAGCCACGGCATCGCCGCCGAAACATCGAGGCTGCGGCTGACACGAATTGTTTGCTCGGACATGCGCGCCTCGGAGCGGAGTTCAGTCCGAGCATAGGCAGCGCCGGGCAAAAGTCCCGCGCAGCTTGGACGGGCGCCAAGCTAGCGGCGCGGCATTGCAAAACCCTTAAAACCGGGCTTCGCCGCGCCGGGTCGCCCTTAATGGGGGCGTCTTTATGCGCGTTTGACCAGCCTTAAGATCACCAGCAGGATCACCGCGCCGATGAAGGCGTCGATAATGGCGGCGACGATGCCGACGCCAAGGTGGATGCCGAGCGCCGGCAACAAATATCCGGCAATGACGGCGCCGATAATGCCGACCACGATATCGCCGATGAGGCCGAAGCCGCCACCCTTGACGACCATGCCGGCAAGCCAGCCGGCAATCGCGCCGACGATCAGCCAAATAATGATGCTTTGCGGTCCCATTGTTTCCCCCTGATGCCTTGCCGGCAAGGGCTTGCGCTACGCGCGTTCAGCGACGCGCTTCGCCAACCATATGAGGTTGTCCGCGCACTGTCAGCAGCGGCGGCCGACTTGCGGGCACTTATGCACCTCAAGTAACTTATTGCGCTGCAACATCAGGTGCGGCAGACTGCCGAGCAACGAAAGACCGATCGAGGATATCGCGTTTAGCAGAGACGGGAGCCCCCATGGCCGTCGCGCAGAAGAAACCGTCAGCGGCCCCGCTGAAGGATCTCTATGACATCGGCGAGGTGCCGCCGCTCGGCCACGTGCCGGCGAAGATGCACGCCTGGGCCATCCGCAAGGAGCGCCACGGGCCGCCGGAACAGTCGATGCAGCAGGAGGTGGTGCCGACCTGGCCGATCGGCGACGACGAGGCGCTGGTCTACGTCATGGCCGGCGGCGTCAATTACAACGGCGTCTGGGCCGGGCTCGGTACGCCGATCTCGCCGATCGACGTGCACAAGAATCCGTTCCATGTCGCCGGCTCCGACGCCGCCGGCATCGTCTGGGCGGTCGGCTCGAAAGTGCGGCGCTGGAAGGTCGGCGACGAAGTCATCGTCCACTGCAATCAGGACGACGGCGACGACGAGGACTGCAACGGCGGCGATCCGCTGTTGTCGCCGTCGCAGCGCATCTGGGGCTACGAGACGCCGGACGGCTCGTTCGCGCAATTCTGCCGCGTGCAGTCGCGCCAGCTGATGCGCAAGCCGCCGCACCTGACCTGGGAAGAATCGGCCTGCTACACGCTCACCCTGGCCACCGCCTATCGCATGCTGTTTGGCCATCCGCCGCATATCCTCAAGCCCGGCGACAACGTGCTGGTCTGGGGCGCCTCCGGCGGGCTCGGCGTGTTCGGCATTCAACTGGTCGCCGCCTCCGGCGCCAACGCCATCGGCATTGTGTCGGACGAATCGAAATCCGAATACGTGTTCAATCTCGGCGCCAAGGGCGTCATCAACCGCAAGGAATTCAAGTGCTGGGGCGCCATGCCGCTGGTCGGCACGCCGGAATACGACGCCTGGGTGAAAGAGGCGCGCCGCTTCGGCAAGGCGATCTGGGACATCACCGGCAAGCGCGACGTCGACATCGTGTTCGAGCATCCCGGCGAGGCGACGTTCCCGGTGTCGTGCCTGGTGGTCAAGCGTGGCGGCATCGTGGTGTTCTGCGCCGGCACCTCGGGCTACAACATCACCTTCGACGCGCGCTATGTCTGGATGCGGCAGAA
>JBAPYW010000077.1:0-20326 GCA_049284935.1 Xanthobacteraceae bacterium | reverse complement strand
TGGCGAGAGCCGCGAGTGGAACGCCGGCAGGCGAGCTGCTTCCCGAGACGGAGGCAGAGCCGCACCGCTGGGTGCGGAGGATAAGGATCAGCGTCTACCGGCGTTCCGCTTCCTTTTTCTCTTTCCCGAGAGCGAAAGGAAGAAGCCAAAGCTCCTCGATCGATACTGAAAGTCGAGGAGCCAAGATCTGAAAACCCGCAGCGCCGAACAAAAATCGCGCCGCGGGAACGATGGTCCTTTTCCTCTTCCCGTGCAAACCGGGAGAGATGAACGGAACGCCCATGAGGAAACCGCCAGGCAAACGTAAACTGAGCAAGGCGCAATACGCGGCGCGGTTCGCAGCGGAGCAGGTGTTGCAGCAGCGGCGCTATTGCGAGGCCTTTGCGTTGTGGCGCCAATGCCCGCTGAAACGCTGCCGCCGCAACGGCGCCTGCCGCGGCGATCCCAATCTCTGTCTCAAGCGCGCGCTCGATAGGGTGCCGCGCCACACCCAGTGGCAGGCGCGGCAGGACATTTTGATCGCGACGCCGGACAATATCGGCGCGCCGGAACGCGCCGCGCGGCAGTGCATGCCACACGATTTTTACGAGGGCACGACCGCGCCGCCTGTTGCCAATAGTCCGGCAATCCGGTAGCCGGCAAAACGAAAGGCAAACGCCCATGCGTATTCGCTTCGACTTCGGCTCGGTTACGCTCGACGCCGAGACTCTCGACACACCGACTGCCAAGGCGATTGCCGCGGCGCTGCCGATCGCGGCTTCGGCGCTGACCTGGGGCGAGGAGGTTTATTTCGACATTCCGGTCAAAGTGGCCCGCGAAAAGGACGCCCGCGCGGTGGTCGCGCCCGGCGAGATCGCCTACTGGCCGGAAGGTCATGCGATCGCCATCGGTTTCGGCCGCACGCCGATCTCGAAGGGCGACGAGACGCGGCTCGCCAGTCCCTGCAACATCTGGGCGAAGGCGCTGGGCGACGTGAAGACGCTGGCGAAGGTGAAGGCTGGCGGCAAGGTCGTCGTCAGCGCGGTCGATTAATTTTGGGACGACGTGCGCGTGTCTCATCCCCGGCCGACGAACGGCATCTTGTTCGCCATCACCGTCATGAACAGCACGTTGGCGTCGAGCGGCAGGTTCGCGATGTAGGCCACGGCCCGGCCGACATTGTCGGCGCTCATGCGCGCTTCCGGCATGGTGCGGCCGTCGGCCTGCACCATGCCCTCGGCCATGCGTTCGGTCATTTCGGTCGCGGCGTTGCCGATGTCGATCTGACCGCAGCAGATGTCGTAGTCGCGGCAATCGAGCGCGGTCTGCTTGGTCAGCCCGGTGACGGCGTGTTTGGTCGCCGTGTACGCAACCGTGCCGGGACGCGGCGTGTGCGCTGAGATCGAGCCATTGTTGATGATGCGGCCGCCGCGCGGGTTTTGCGCTTTCATGATCTTTATCGCTTCTTGGGTGCAAAGAAACAGCCCGGTGAGATTGGTGGCGACGACGGCCTGCCAGCGCTCCAACGGCACCTCTTCGATCGGCATGCTGCGCATGCCGACGCCGGCATTGTTGAACAAAAGATCGAGCCGGCCGAAGGTCTCTTTGGTCTTGGCGAACAAGGCCCGAATCGAGGCCGGGTCCTTGACGTCGGTCGGCACGACGAGCGTGGTGCCGCTCGCCTCCTTGGCCACCGCTTCAAGCCGATCCGCACGCCGTCCGGCGAGCACGACCGCATGGCCGTCCCGCGACAGCGCCAGCGCCGCGGCCTTGCCGACGCCGCTGCCGGCTCCCGTCACGATTGCGATCTTCTGCGCTGCCATCGACGCCTCCCTGATTTCGTGCGGCTGAACGGCATACCATTTCTCCCCGTGCGCGGGGAGAGCGGAGACATCTTGGCAAAGCCAACGAGGGCTCAACTGGCGAGCGCGACTTCCTGGTCGGGCCTGCCAACACGGTAGTCGTCGGGAGAGGCCAAGCGCGCGTCGATGTTGGCGGCGGGGCCCGGCCTGCCGAAGCGGTAGCCTTGCATGGAATGCACGCCGGCGGCGCGCAGAAACAAATGCTGCTCCGCATTCTCGACGCCCTCGGCGGTCACTTTCATGCCCAGCCCGCGACCGAGGCTGACGATCGCGTGGACGATGGCCGCGGCGTCGGGCGCCGTCTCGATCGAGCGCACGAAGCTCGAGTCGATCTTGAGCTTGTCGAACGGAAAACGCCGCAAATAGAGCAGGCTCGAATAACCGGTGCCGAAATCGTCGAGCGCGAAGCGCACCCCGACGGCTTTGAGACGCAGCATCGACTGCTCGGCCGTTTCCAAATTTCCGAGCAGCGTGCTCTCGGTGAGCTCCAGTTCGAGGCGATTGGCGTCGAAATCGGTCTCTTTGAGGATACGCTCGACGACGTCGACGAAGTCGGAGCGGCGGAATTGCAGTGGCGACACGTTGACGGCCACGATCAATCCCGGCCAATTCCTGCCGTCAAGGCAGGCCCGGCGCAGCATCCACTCGCCCAGTTGGATGATCAGGCCGGAGTGCTCGGCGACCGGAATGAAATCCGCCGGCGAAATGATCCCGGCGCGCGGATGGGTCCAGCGCGCCAGCGCTTCGACGGCGATCATGGTTTCGCCGCTGGCATTGACGATCGGCTGATAGGCGGCTTTCAGGCCCTCATTGTTGATCGCCTCCAGCAGATCGCCCTCCAGCAGCTTGCGCTGCGACAGGTCGGCGTCCATTGCCGCGTCGTAGATGCAGGCGCGGTTGCGGCCCTCGTTCTTGGCGCGGTAAAGCGCCATGTCGGCGTAACGCAGGATATCGCCGGCGTCGCCCGCGCGGCGGTCGATGACGGCAATGCCGATCGATGTACCGATGACGATGTTGTGCCCCTTGATCGCGTAGGGCGCGCAGATGGCGGCGATGATGCGCCCGGCGGTCGCTTGCAAGGTATAGGAATCGGAGGCGCAGCTGGTGATGATGGCGAACTCGTCGCCGCCGAGCCGGGCAACCAGATCGTCGCCGCGCATCACCCGACTCAAGCGCTGCGTGACCTTGAGAATGAGCTCGTCGCCGATATGGTGGCCGAGCGTATCGTTGACATCCTTGAAGTGATCGAGATCGATGTAAA
The DNA here is from genome assembly GCA_049284935.1 of Xanthobacteraceae bacterium. Classification (GTDB taxonomy): domain Bacteria; phylum Pseudomonadota; class Alphaproteobacteria; order Rhizobiales; family Xanthobacteraceae; genus BOG-931. Next base: position 17,224 of record JBAPYW010000077.1, on the reverse strand, counting down.
ACACCGCCGCCGACGGGCCGCCGTGACGGACCCCGTCGATCACGGCCTCCAGTCGTTCACCGAAATAGATGCGGTTGGGCAGCCCGCAAACCGGATCGTGCAGGGCGAGGTGCCGCAGCTGCGTCTCGCCGGCGGCGATCGCGCGCTCGGTGCGCCGCATGTGCCGCACCATCAGGCCGAAGAGCACGGCCAAGCCGGCAATCGCGAAGGCAATGAAGGGGAGCACGTATCCCGCGATCTGACCGCTGGGCCGCACCGGCTGCCACGCAAAGCGGGCAATCGTCCGACCTTTGGCGTCGGCAATTGTAGCGGCCTCCCTGTCGAGGGCCGGCGCGGCATGGCCGATGGCATGCAGGCCGGGCAGCTGCAGCCGATTGCCGATCTCGCGCAGCATGTCGTCGTCGATATATTTGACGGAGGCGACAATGGGCGCGCTGGCGTTTCCGGAAGCAAGATCACTGTCGGAGCCAACCGCCACCTCCGCGACGATCGCCGGTCCGTTCGGCAAATGCTGGATCAGGACGGCAGACCGGCCGGGTTTTACGGCATCCGGCGCGCTGAGGCGGAGGCTGCCGCTGGGCGGGCGCCGCCCACGTAGAAAACCGAAGCTCGCGGCAAGTTCCGTCGCCAGCTCGGTGGCGCCGGCATCGTCAGAGGCGCGGAAGCGCGCGTATTGGAGTCGATCGGAGCCGTCGACCACGAGCACGACGTCATGATCGAAGAAATCTTCCAGCCATTTTCCGATATGGCGCTCGACCCATTGCGGATCGTCGTCGCGGCGAATGGTCTGCGTAGCGTCTGGCGTTGCGGCAACGCTCTCGACTTCGCGCAATACGCGCGCGCCGCGATCCGCGATCGCTTGCTGGATCAATTGCCGCTCGCGATCGAACGAGGCTTCATCCACACGCCGGGCGGACGTCAATACTGCGGCGACGAGGCAAACGATCGCCACGATCGCGGGTACGCCGATCGTCACGACCAGGCGCGGGCGCGCGCGGTCCCGGCGCGACCGGTTGTTCTCCCCGGCGATTCGCGGCCGCGCCGAAGTGGTCACGCTTCCCTCTTTGTATCATTCTTGTTCGCCGCGACCGTAAGGCGAAAGGATTGCAATTCGCTTGCAGGTAAGCCGGAAAAGCCGGTATCGGGCGAACGGGAATTCTTAGTGAAAGTTAACGCGCGGTAAATTTCATCGCGGCAGCGCCAATCTACAGGCGTTGCTGCCGGGCGTTTGCCGCCTTTACGAGGCTTGGCTGGTGGCGGCGCTCACCGCCTGTTGCTGTACGGCGGGCGCGGAATGGCGATATGGGCGGCGCGCAACGCCGCGGACCAACGCTCGCGAAGGTCGGTAAAATACGGTTCCTCCGGCTCGATGCGGTGGATCAGATCGGCATCGCAGACATCGCGCCGTACCACCAAGAGATCAATCGGCAGGCCGACGCTCAGATTCGAGCGCATGGTCGAGTCGATGGAAACGAGACCCACTTTCAGCGCGTCATAGAGGTCCATGCCGTAGCTGACCGCGCGATCGAGCACCGGCTTGCCGTATTTGTGCTCGCCGATTTGCAGATACGGCGTGTCGGTGGTGGATTCGATGAAATTGCCGGCGGAATAGACCATGAACAACCGCATGCGTTCGCCCGCGATCTGACCGCCGAACAGGAAAGAGACGTCGAACGTCACATCCGAGGCCTCGAGCGCCTTGCCCTCCGTGGCAAGCAGCGTACGGATGACATGCCCGACGCGTTGCGCGGCCTGGAACATGGTGGGCGCATTCATCAGCGTTTCGTGCTCGCCGGTTTCGGGATTGTCGTACCCTTCCGTCAGGATGCTCACCACCGATTGGCTGATGGAAAGATTCCCCGCCGACGCGATTGCCATAATGCGCTTGCCGGGGTCGTTAAAGATGTGCAGCTTGCGGAAGGTGGCGATATTGTCGACGCCCGCATTGGTGCGCGTGTCGGCGAACATCACCAGCCCCTCGCGCACCAGAATTCCACAGCAATAGGTCATCGACTCGTCGGCTCCGCCGGTGCGATCCTTATAGCGGCAGCGCTACACTTGCGGCAATGGCGCGGCCGCTCGTTGCTCACTGATCGACTTTGATCGCAACCGCCAAGGTCTCATCACCCGCGCCGTAGCGCGTACCGCGCACCGGGGCGGCACCGAGGGCGTCGAGCCCGATGGCGACGCGAACATAAGCGTCGGTCGGACAGATGCAATTTACCGCATCGAAGCCGACCCAGCCGAGACCGGGCACAAAGGCTTCCGCCCAGGCGTGACCACCGTCCTCAACGATGGTGTCGGCAGAGCCGGCAGCGCTCAGATAGCCGGCGACATAACGCGCCGGGATACCGAGGCTGTGCGCGGCGCCGATGAAGATGTGGGTCACATCGCAGGCGGCGCCGCGCTTCTGCGCGAAGGCCTCCGCCGCGGTGAGCGCGGTCGGCGACGCATCCCCCGCATGGGTCATCGCATCGTGCAGCCGTTCCTGCAGTGCATGGAGACAAGCGAGAACGTCGCCGCGGTCCGCGGCGCGGACATCGGCGGCAAAATCGCGTATCCGCGAGTCGGCTTGCGTCGGGGACGTGTCGCGCAGAAACAGGTTCGGCGGAAATCGCTCGACGGCGCCGCGCACCACTCCATTGGTGTCTTGCGTCTCGATCTCGCCGTCCACCTTGACGCTCAACGCGCTGAACGGGCCAACGGCGGTGAAGACGTGGGTGAGATTGCCGAAGGCGTCCTCATGCGCGTGGAGCCGCACGTCGGCGGACACATCGATGCGCCAGCCGATCACATACTGGCCTTCGTGGTTGCGCGGCGTGAGCCGCAGCACTTGGATCACGCCTGCAGCCGCCGGCTCATAGCGGCGGAGCATGCTTTGGGCGATGCGAAGGCGCATAACGGATGACAGACGACAGAGGACAGATGACGGATGATAGACGAGGCGGGCCCTTCTGTCCTCCGTCGTCCGTCCTCCTGCTTAAAGCAGATATTGCTGCGCTATGGCGGTTCCGAGCCGGTTGTTGTCTTCGACGAAATCGTCGATGAACTCGTGCAATCCGGTCTGAAAAATTTCCGCGATGCGGCTGTTTTGCAGTCGGGCGCGGACGGCGCGGGCCTGCCGCTGCGCCGGCCCCTGGCGGCCGTAGGCGTGGGCGATGCGATCGAGATTCTGCACCAGGTTCTCATAGCAGCTGGCCAGCGAGCGGGGCATCTCGTCCCGGAGCATGAGCAAATCGGCGACCAGCCACGGTTTGACGTTCTCGCGATAGACCCAGTGATAGGAAGTGAGCGCCGATACCGAGCGAAGAATCGCCGCCCACTGAAAGTAGTCGAGCGGGCCGCCGATCTTCTCGTGCGCCGGCAACAGCAGATGATACTTGACGTCGAGGATGCGGGCGGTGTTGTCCGCGCGTTCGATGAAGACGCCGAGCCGCGAGAACCAGTAGGCGTCGTTGCGCAGCATCGTGCGGTAGGCCGAGCCGTCGAAACGCAGTGAGGATTCCTGCACCCAGCGCAGGAACCGGGCAAACTCCTCGCGCGACCGCGGACCGTTGCCCCATTTCTTGAGCTCGAGCCAGGCGCTGTTGATGGTGTCCCACATCTCGATGGTGAGCGCGGTGCGCACCGCACGCGCGTTGACGCGCGCGGTCTCGAAGCAGTTGCGGATCGAAGACGGGTTGCTGGTGGAAAAGGCGAGGAATTCGGTGACGGTTTCCTCGTTGGCTTCCGGATAGGCCGCGAAGAAGGCACCGGCGCAGCCCGCCGTGGCGACCGCAGACTCCCATTCGTTCGAGGCGCCGACGTACGCCAGCGGCAGCGCCGTCAGCCGGTATGTGGTGTCGAGGATGCGAGCCAGATATTCCGCGCGCTCGACGTAGCGAGCGAGCCAGTAGAGATTATCGGCCGTGCGCGACAGCATCGCTCTTAAGCCTTCCTCATCCGTCCAACACCCAGGTGTCCTTGGTGCCGCCGCCCTGGCTCGAATTGACGACGAGCGAGCCCTTCTTCAGCGCCACCCGGGTGAGACCGCCGGGCACGATGCGCACGCGATCGCCGCCCGACAGCACGAACGGCCGCAGGTCGACGTGGCGCGGCGCAAGACCGTCGTCGACGCAGGTCGGGCACGTCGACAGCGCCAGCGTCGGCTGAGCGATGAAATTCTTCGGATCGGATTTGAGCTTGGCGCGGAACGCGGCGACCGTGGCCTTGTCCGCTTTCGGCCCGATCAGCATGCCGTAGCCGCCGGAGCCGTGCACTTCCTTCACCACCAGCTCCTCGATGTGGTCGAGCACATAGGCCAGGTGCTCGCTGTCCCGGCAGCGCCAAGTCGGTACGTTTTTTAAGAGCGGCTCCTCACCGAGATAGAATCTCACGATGTCCGGCATATAGCTGTAGACCGCCTTATCGTCGGCGATGCCGGTGCCCACCGCATTGGCCAGCGTGATGTTGCCGGCCTGATAGGCCGACATCAGGCCGGGCACGCCGAGCGCGCTATCGGGCCGGAACACCAGCGGATCCAGAAAATCGTCATCGATGCGGCGGTAGATCACGTCGACGCGTTTCAATCCCTCGGTGGTGCGCATGTGGACGACGTCGTCCTTCACCGTGAGGTCGCGGCCTTCGACCAATTCGACGCCGAGCTTGTCGGCCAGGAAGGAATGCTCGTAATAGGCGGAATTGTAGACGCCTGGCGTCAGCAGCACGACGGTCGGCTCGGCGGAGACGGTCGGCGGCGCGATCGATTTCAGCGTCGCCAAAAGTTCGTCCGGGTAGTTCTCGACCGGCGCCACGCGGTAGCGCGAGAACAACTCCGGAAAAAGCCGCAGCATAATCTCGCGGTTTTCCAACATGTAGGACACCCCGGAGGGCGTGCGCGCATTGTCCTCGAGCACGTAGAAATTTTCGGCGTCGACGCGCACGATATCGATGCCGGCGACATGGACATAGATGTCGTGGGGCACCTTTTGGCCGTTCATCTCCGGGCGGAACACCGGATTTTGAAAGACCAGGTCCTCCGGCACGATCTGCGCCTTGAGAATTTCGCGGCGACCGTAAATGTCCTTGAGGTAGGCATTGATGGCTTTGACGCGCTGCTCAAGGCCGCGTTGCAGGACCGTCCACTCGGCCGCGGAGAGGATGCGTGGAATGACGTCGAACGGGATAAGACGTTCCTGCGCCTCGGGGTCGCCATAGACCGCAAACGTGATGCCGATGCGGCGGAAAAACAGCTCCGCCTCGCGCCGGCGGAAGTCGAGCACATCCGGTGGAACCTCGCCCAGCCAGCGCGACAGTTCGGCGTAGGCCGGTCGCACCGCGCCGTGGCTGCCCCTCATTTCGTCGAACATGTCGGTCCCCGGCCAACTCGAGTGCGCACTCGAAATGCCTGCCGCATCAACGGCGATAGCACATTTGTTGCAATCTTTGCGCCAACTCGAACGGGCGAGGGGATGGCCTAAGTCTCCCTGTTCCCGCCGTTATTGCTCATGTTTTAGGCGCGATGATCATTGCTGCGGCGGGAAGCGTTGGAATTCTAGCCCGCTTGCCGTAACGGTCGGCATTGACCGCGTCGTCCAACTCGCGCTCTTGGCAGGGTTAAGCCGCAGATCGAGAATCCGGGGAAAAGCACAGTGACCGCGAATATCATTCATCTGGCGACGATCTGGGTTATCCCTGTGATCATTGCCGTGACGTTTCACGAAGCGGCGCATGGCTTCGTTGCGCACCTTCTCGGCGACGACACGGCGTGGCGGCTCGGACGCGTCAGCTTCAATCCGCTTAAGCACATCGATCCGGTCGGCACGATCCTACTGCCCGGCATCCTGCTGCTGCTTCGCTCGCCGTTTCTGTTCGGCTACGCCAAGCCGGTGCCCGTCAATTTTCGGGCGCTACGGCACCCGCGACGCGACATGGTGCTGGTCGCTGCCGCCGGACCGGCCATGAACATTGCGCTCGCCGTTGTTGCGGCGCTGGCGTTTCACGTCGTATTTTATCTGCCGGCCACCAGCGCGCAATGGCTGGCGCAGAATTTGACGAACGCGCTGCTGCTCAACGTCGTGCTGGCGGTGTTCAATTTGTTTCCGCTGCCGCCGCTCGACGGCGGCCGCATCCTGATCGGAATCCTGCCGCGCGCGGCGGCCGCTGCGCTGGCGCGCTTGGAGCCCTACGGGATCGCAATCCTCATCGGTCTTCTCTTCTTGCTGCCGTTGCTGGGAGCGCAGTTGGGATTGAATCTCAGCGTCGTGTCGCGCGCGCTCGGCATGGCGACCGGCGCGGTCATCGAGGTCATCCTTCGCCTCACCGGCAATTTGTAACGCTCAGCGCAACGCATGCCGCGCCAGCGCGGCGTCGAGTACCTGCCTGGTATGGCGTGCAATCATCAGGTTCTCGTCGGTCGGTATGACCCATGCCGAGACCTTGGAGGCCGGCTGCGAAATGCGCGGGCCCCCGACCTCGTTGGCTCTGTCGTCGAGCGAGACCCCGATCCATGCTGCGTCTTTGCAGACGCGCGCGCGAATCTCGGCGGCATGTTCGCCGATGCCGGCGGTGAAAACGAGGGCATCGACTCCGCCGAGCGCCGCCGCGAGCGAGCCGAGCTCGCGGCCGATGCGGTAGACGAAGAGATCGACCGCCTCCTTTGCCGCCGGCAGATCGCTCGCGAGCAAGGTGCGCATGTCGGATGAGAGGCCGGAGACGCCGAGCAACCCGGAATGCTCGTAGATCAGGTGCTCGACGGCTTTCGCGTCCATCCCCTCGTGCTGCAGCAAATAAAGAATGACGCCGGGATCGAGTGCGCCGCTACGTGTTCCCATCGGCAGGCCGTCCAGGGCGGTCATCCCCATAGTGGTGGCGATACTGCGGTCTGCCGCGATCGCGCACATGCTGGCGCCGTTGCCGAGATGGGCGACGATCAATTTGCCGCCGGCGCAATCGGGCGCCACCTGCGGCATGACCGATATGATGTATTCGTAGGACAAGCCATGAAAGCCGTAGCGGCGCACCCCTTTGGCGGTGAGCGCCCGCGGCAAGGCGAATTCCTGTGCGAGTGGCGGCGCGCTGCGATGAAAGGCGGTGTCGAAACAGGCGACCTGCGGCACTTTGGGTGCGATGGCGCTGACCGCGCGGATCGCGGCGATATTGTGCGGTTGGTGCAGCGGTGCCAGCGGCACCAATTCCTCGATCGCGGCGAGCACCTTGTCATCGATCAGCACCGGCTTCGCATAAGCGAGGCCGCCATGGACCACGCGATGGCCGATCCCCGCAAAGGCGCCCTCGCTGCCGATATGAGCGGCGAACCAGTCATGAATGGCCGCCATCGCGCCGTGATGATCATGGCCGGCGATCGGCTGCTCGATCAGCCGATGGCCTTGCGCATCGGCGACCTCGATTCGCGCCGGCGTTCCGGCTGCCGCTCCAAGCCCCTCGACTTGGCCATGCGGGCCTGCGGCAAGCGATCGATCCGGCGCCGTCTCGAAGATCGAGAATTTTATGCTCGACGAGCCGGCGTTGATCACCAGGAGCGGCTCGCTCACGACGCTCAATCCGCGAGCTTGCCGATGTCGGCGGCGGCGACGCGGCGGGCGTGGGCGTATAGCGCGGCAACGGCACAGCTCGCCATCCGGGTGCGCACATTGTCGGCGCGGCTGGTCAGGATAATCGGTACCCGGGCGCCGAGCACGATGCCGGCGGCATCGGCGTTGGCGAGGAAGCTCAGTTCTTTGGCGAGCATGTTGCCGGCTTCCAGGTTGGGAACCAAGAGGATGTCAGCGTCGCCGGCGACGGGCGAGGCGATGTGCTTGACGGCAGCCGCGGCGCGATCAATGGCGTTATCGAGCGCGAGCGGGCCGTCGAGTAACCCGCCGGTGATCTGGTCGCGGTCGGCCATCTTGCAGAGCGCGGCGGCATCGATTGTCGAGGGGATTTTGGAGGTGATCGTCTCGACCGCGGAGAGAATGGCGACTTTCGGCTGCTTGACGCCCAGCGCCCGTGCCAGCTCGATCGCATTCTGAACGATGTCGACTTTGTCTTCGAGCGTCGGAAAAATATTCACCGCCGCGTCGGTGATGAAAAGCGGCTTGGCATAGGTCGGCACGTCCATGATGAAGACGTGGCTGATGCGGCGCGCGGTGCGGATGCCGGTCTCCTTGTTGACGACTTCGGCCATCAGCTCGTCGGTATGGAGGCTCCCCTTCATCAACGCATCGACTTCGCCGTTGCGGACGATCTCGACGGCCTTCGCCGCCGAGGCATGGCTGTGCGGCGTGTCCACGAGCTGCAGTCCGCCAAGCTCGAGGCCGAAGGAAGCCGCGAGCGCCCGGATGCGGGCCTCGGGCCCGACCAGGACTGGCTTGATGATCTTGGCCTCGGCCGCTTCGACAGCGCCGCGCAGCGAGGTCTCGTCGCACGGATGCGCCACGGCCGTGCGCACCGGCGCCAGCGCATGGCAGGCATAGATCAAACGATCGTACTTTTCGTGCCGGCGCGGTTCGGCCATCCTGTCCATTGCACCTCTTCGTGGCTACAAATCCTGTAAGCGCTTGTTTTCCGTGACGACCCTTTCGAGCAACGGGGCCGGCGTGAAGTCTGCGCCCATCGTCGCTTCGAACTCCCGCAGCTTGGCGAGCACTTTGTCGGGACCGATCAGATCGGCGTAAAACATCGGGCCGCCACGATAGACCGGCCAGCCGTAGCCGTTGATCCAGACGATATCGATGTCGGAAGCGCGCTGCGCCTTGCCCTCCGCGAGGATCTTGGCGCCTTCATTGATCATCGGATAGATGCAGCGCTGCAAAATCTCCTCGTCCGAGATGGTGCGCCGGTTGATGCCCTTCTTGGCGGCATAGTCGAGGATGATCTTTTCGACCAGCGGCGAGGGCTTGGCGTTGCGGGCTTCGTCATAGTCGTAGAAGCCGGCGCCGGTCTTTTGCCCGCGCCGATCCATCTCGCACAGGATTTCGCGGATGGTCGAGGATTTGCTGGTCTCTTTCGACCAGCCGATGTCGAGGCCGGCGAGATCGCTCATGGCGAAGGGGCCCATGGGAAGGCCGAAATCATAGAGGACGCGGTCGACGTCCCAGGGCATGGCGCCTTCGAGGATGAGTTTTTGCGCTTCGCGCTGACGCTGGTGCAGCATGCGATTGCCGACGAAGCCATGACACACGCCGACCAGTACCGCGATCTTGCCGATCTTCCTGGCAAGCTGCATGACGGTGGCGATCACCGGCTTGGCCGTCTTTTCGCCACGCACGACTTCCAGGAGCCGCATCACGTTCGCCGGGGAGAAGAAGTGCATGCCGATGACGTGATCCGGTCGGCTCGTGACCGAGGCGATCTCGTCGATGTTGAGATAGGACGTGTTGGAAGCGAGGATCGCCCCCGGCTTGGCGATCTTGTCGAGCTTGCGGAACACCTCCTTCTTGATGTCCATATTCTCGTAGATCGCCTCGATTACGAGATCGCAGTCGGATAAAGCGTCGAGGTTCAGGCCGGGGCTAAGCAGTCCCATGCGGGTTTGCACGTCAGCTTGCGTCAGCCGACCTTTCTTGGCCGTATTGTCGTAGTTGCGGCGGATGGTGGCGACGCCGCGGTCGAGCGCGTCCTGCGCCGTCTCGACGATCGCCACCGGGATACCGGCGTTGAGGAAATTCATCGAGATGCCGCCGCCCATGGTGCCGGCGCCGATGACGCCGACCTTCTTGATCGGCAGAATAGGCGTTTCGTCCGGCACGTCGGCGATCTTCCACACCTTGCGCTCGGCAAAGAATACATAGCGTTGCGCCTGCGATTGCGCCGTTGTGACGAGATTAAGAAACTCTTCGCGCTCCCGCTGCATTCCCCCGTCGAACGGCAGGTCGACCGCGGCCTGTACCGCGCGCAAGGCGCCCTTCCAGGCTTCGAAGCCGCGGTATTTGCGGGCGTTGTCGCGGCGGACCTTCTCGAAAATCTCCGGCCGGCCGCGGGCGGCTTCGACCTTGTCGGTGAGATCGCGGATTCTGCGTAACGGCATGCGCGTGTCGATGACTTTTCGCGCGAACGCGAGTGCGCCCTCGCGCAATTTTCCTTCCTCGACAAGCTCGTCGACGACGCCCCATTGCAGGGCCTGCTTCGCCGGAAACGGCGTACCGGAAAGAATGGCTTCCAGCGCATTCTCGACGCCGATCAGCCGCGGCAGGCGCTGGGTTCCGCCGGCGCCGGGAATGATCCCGAGCTTGATCTCAGGCTGCCCGAATTTCGCCGACGGCACGGCCACTCGGTAGTGGCACATGAGCGCCACTTCGAGACCGCCCCCCAAAGCCGTGCCGTGGATCGCGGCGACCACCGGCTTGCTGCCGCCTTCGATCGCGGCTTCGCTGTCGGTGAGGGGAGCGCCCTTCGGCGGCTTGCCGAATTCGGCGATATCGGCCCCAGCAATAAAGGTGCGGCCCGCGCAGATCAGCACGATGGCCTTGACGGCGGGGTCGGCCATGGCTTGGCCGACGCCGTCGCGGAGCCCGGTGCGGACGTCCGCCGAAAGGGCGTTGACCGGCGGTGAATCGATCGTGAGTACGGCGATATCGCCTGCGCGAGTGAGATCGGTTACGGCGTTGATGGCGGCCATTGCTCGTTTCCTCTTGGCTTGCCGGGTTGCTGCGGTCTGAATAAGGTGGGCCGCAAGATACATAATATGCGAGCGGGGAGAAACTTTCGTGTCGCTATTTGATCTTCATGGCAGGGTTGCAGTAGTCACCGGGTCATCGCGGGGCATCGGCCGCGCCATCGTCGAGCGGATGGCCGAGCACGGCGCCAAGGTCGTCGTTTCCTCCCGCAATCTCGAGCCCTGCCGCGAGGTAGCGGAGGCGATCAACGCAAAGTACGGAGACGGCCGCGCCATCGCCCTATCGGCGAATATTTCCTCGAAAGAGCACCTCCGGCGTCTGGTCGACGAGACGACGCGGGCATTCGGCCAAATCGACATCCTCGTCTGCAACGCCGCCTCCAATCCGCATTACGGGCCGATGGCGACGATCAGTGACGAGCAGCTGCGCAAGATCCTCGACAATAACATTGTCTCCAATCATTGGCTGATCACCATGGTGGCGCCGCAGATGACCGCCCGCAAGGACGGCTCGATCATTATCGTCTCGTCGATCGGCGGGCTGCGGGGCAGCCCGGTCATCGGCACCTATTGCATCTCCAAGGCAGCCGACTTGCAGCTCGCCCGCAATCTTGCAGTCGAGCTTGGACCGCACAACGTCCGCATCAATTGCATCGCCCCGGGCCTCATCCGCACCGACTTCGCGCGCGCTCTTTGGGAAAACCCCGACAATCTGAAACGCCGCAACGAACAGACGCCGCTGCGCCGCATTGGCGAGCCCGACGAGATCGCCGGCGCCGCGATTCTCTTGGCTTCGCAGGCCGGAAGCTTCATCACCGGGCAAGCCATCGTCGTTGATGGCGGTGTTACGATTGCCTGATCGCGACGAGTGCGGCGGCGCAAGCGCGAAGGAGAACTGGCCGATGTCTGATCTCGAAAAATTCCGCAGTGAAACACGCGCCTGGCTCGAGGCCAATTGCCCGCCCGACATGCGGCTGCCGCTGGAGGACGACGACGATCGCTTCTGGGGCGGGCGCAACGCCAAGTTCAAGTCGGAGGGCCAGCGCCTGTGGTTCGAGCGCATGCTGGCGCGCGGCTGGACCGTGCCGGAATGGCCGAAAGAATATGGCGGCGGCGCGCTGTCGCGCGAGGAGGGCAAGATCCTGCGCGGCGAAATGCGCAAGCTCGGCTGCCGGTCGCCGCTGGATTCGTTCGGCATCTGGATGCTCGGTCCGGCGTTGCTCAAGTACGGCACCGAGGCGCAAAAGCGCGAATATCTGCCGCAGATCGCGCGCGGCGAAATTCGCTGGTGCCAAGGTTACTCGGAGCCCAATTCCGGATCGGACCTCGCCTCACTGGCAACGCGTGCCGAGGACAAGGGCGATCATTTCCTGATCAACGGCCAAAAAATCTGGACTAGCTATGCCGACAAGGCCGATTGGATCTTTTGTCTGGTGCGCACCGATCCGGCGGCGCCCAAGCATCTCGGCATCAGCTTCATCCTGTTCGACATGAAGACGCCGGGCGTCTCCACCAAGCCGATCCTGCTGATTTCCGGAATGTCGCCGTTCTGCGAGACCTTCTTCGACGACGTGCGGGTACCCAAGGCGAACGTGGTCGGCGAACTCAACAAGGGCTGGGAGGTCGCCAAATATCTGTTGACGCACGAGCGCGAGATGATCAGTGCCATCGGCCTCGGGGCAGGGCGCCCGCTCGGGCAGATCGCCGCCGATTCGCTCGGTACCGACGACGGCGTGCTGGCGGACACCTGTTTGCGCGCCGATATTGCGCGGTTCGAGATCGACGCCCTGGCGTTTCAGCTTGCTTTAGAGCGGACCGGCGACCTCTTGAAGGCCAAGCAGGCGAGCCCGGCGATTTCGTCCATGCTCAAGTACTACGGCGCCGAATTGAACAAACGCCGCCATGAGCTTTTGATGTCGGCGGCCGGTTCCGATGCGCTGGAATGGGAAAGCGAACGCTCTCGCCGCGGCGAGCAGGCCCGCGCCTGGCTGCGCACCAAGGGCAACTCAATCGAGGGCGGCACCGGCGAAGTGCAGCTCAACGTCGTAGCCAAGCGAATTTTGGAACTGCCCAGTGCGTGATGGCGGAGCGGACGATGGCCCTCATTCTCAACGAAGAGCAGACGATGGTGCGGGACAACGCCCGCGCCTTTCTTGCCGCCAAGGCGCCGGTTTCGCATTTGCGCAAGCTGCGCGACGCCCGCGATCGCAGCGGATTTTCCCGCGAATTGTGGAAGGCGTTCGCCGAGATGGGATTTTGCGGCATCCTCGTGCCCGAGGCTTTGGGCGGCTCCGGCCTCGGTTATGTCGAAGCCGGATTGATCATGGAGGAGATCGGCCGCAATCTGACGCCATCGCCGTTTCTCTCGACCGCCCTGGTCGGCGCCACGGCGCTTCTGCGCGACGGCAACAACGCCCGCAACGGCGAGCTTTTGCCGAAACTCGCCGCTGGTGATCTTCTTCTCGCGCTGGCGGTCGACGAGCGCACGAAACACGCGCCAAGCGCAACGGCTCTCAAGGCCGAACGCAGCGGCAACGGCTTTGCGCTAACCGGCGACAAATGCTTCGTCGTCGACGGCAACGTTGCCGATCTGTTGATCGTCGCCGCGCGCAGCGCCGGCGATCCGGGCGAAACCGACGGTCTGACGCTGTTTCTGGTCGACGCCAAGGCGAACGGCGTCGCCGTCGAGCGCACCGTCATGGTCGACGCCCACAATGCGGCGCGCATCCGGTTCGACCGGGTCCAGGTCGACGCCGATGCCGTGATCGGCGAGGTCGATCACGGTTGGCCGGTTCTCGAAGCCGCGCTCAATGTCGGCCGTGCCGCCGTCGCCGCTGAACTGACCGGACTGGGCGAGGAGGCGTTCGGCCGCACGCTCGCCTACCTCAAGGAGCGCAAGCAATTCGGCCAGCCGATCGGCTCGTTCCAAGCCTTGCAACATCGCGCCGCGCACCTGTTCACGGAGCTCGAAATCACCCAGGCCGCAGTCTTGAAAGCGCTGCAGATGCTCGACAGCGATTTCGAACGCGCGCCGCTGTTCGTTTCGGTCGCCAAGGCGCGCGCCGGCGCCAGCGCCACGCTCGCGGTGCAGGAGGCCGTTCAGATGCACGGCGGCATCGGCATGACCGACGAATTCGATATCGGCTTCTTCATGAAGCGCGCGCGGGTCGGTCAGGAGCTGTTTGGCGATGTGGGCTTTCACGCCGACCGCCTGGCCCGGCTACACAATTATTGATCTCGGATAGCTGGACTTCGGCGTGGCGCCGTCAGCGTAAGGGAGGGGCCATGGCGGCAGCGAAGACAAGATATTGTTCTCAGCCGGCATGCTGCCGGGCAATGTCAACGGGAAGAACCTGAAAAAACGAACTCAAGCGCCTGTTCCTCGAACACGCGCATTGAGCCCGGCGAGACGCATTCTCAGATTCGCGTATTGGTATATTTGCGCATTTCCAGGCGCGAGATTGCCCGGCAATGGACTTCGTCCGGACCATCGGCAAGGCGCAGCGTGCGGATATGCGCGTACGACGACGCCAGACCGGCGTCGCTGGTCACGCCCATGCCGCCATGCGCCTGGATGGCGTCGTCAATCACGCGCAGCGCGACGCGCGGCGCCGCCACTTTGATCATGGCGATTTCGAGCTGCGCCGCCTTGTTGCCGACCTTGTCCATCATGTCGGCGGCCTTGAGACAGAGTAGGCGCGTCATTTCGATGTCGATACGCGCCTCGGCAATGCGCTGCTCCCAGACGGAATGCTCGGCGATCTTCTTGCCGAAGGCGACGCGGGAGAGGAGCCGCTTGGTCATCTTTTCCAATGCGACTTCGGCCGCACCCAGCGTGCGCATGCAATGGTGGATACGTCCCGGACCGAGCCGGCCCTGGGCGATTTCGAACCCGCGGCCCTCGCCGAGCAGGAGATTGCCGGCCGGTACGCGCACGTTGTCGAGAAGGACCTCGGCATGGCCGTGCGGCGCGTCGTCCCAGCCGAACACGGGGAGCATGCGCACGACCTTGACGCCGGGCGTGTCGCGCGGGACGAGAATTTGCGATTGCTGCTCGTGCCGGGCGCGGGTCGGGTCGGTCTTTCCCATCACGATCAGCATTTTGCAGCGCGGGTCGCCCACCCCCGACGACCACCATTTGCGGCCCTTGATCACGTAATCGCCGCCGTCGCGGGTAATCGAGGTTTCGATATTGGTGGCGTCGGAAGAAGCAACCGCCGGTTCGGTCATGAGGAACGCCGAGCGGATCTCGCCGGCGAGCAGCGGCTTGAGCCATTTTGCCTTTTGCTCCGGCGATCCGTAGCGATGCAGCACTTCCATGTTGCCGGTGTCGGGCGCCGAGCAATTGAACACTTCCGACGCCCAGGAGATGCGGCCCATCCGCTCGGCGCAAAGGGCATAATCGAGATTGGTCAGCCCGGCGCCATGATATTCGCCTTCGTCGTGAGTGGAGGAGGGCGGCAGGAACAGGTTCCACAGCCCCTCGGCTCTGGCCTTGGCTTTGAGCTCTTCGAGGACCGGGATGACCTTCCAGCGCTCGCCTTCGGCGGCCTGGCGCTGGTAGGTTTCGACCGCCGGATAGACGTGCGCGTCCATGAAGGCGGTGACGCGGTCACGCCAGTGTTTTTGCCGCTCCGACATTGTAAAATTCATGACGTCCCCTCTCCCTGACTTTGCGTGACATAGAAGGCGCTAAATCGCAATTCGCAGAAGCCTAGTGCAAAACTCGTCCTGACCATAGCAGCGGCGGCGCATGGGTGCCACGCTTGAGCCGCCCCGGCTGCCGCGCTAGAGGGAAACCGGGGAAGCGCGGAGATTTTGCTCATGACCGGCGCGGCTGAAAGCGAGACTGTCACTGCCGCCCTGCTTGTCATTGGCGACGAGATTTTGTCGGGCCGCACCAAGGATAAGAACATTGGCTACGTCGCCGAATATCTGACCAATATCGGCATCGACCTCAAGGAAGTGCGCGTCGTCCCCGACGAAGAGCCGGAAATCGTCGCCGCGCTCAACGCCTTGCGCGCGCGCTACACTTATGTCTTCACCACCGGCGGCATCGGCCCCACTCATGACGACATCACCGCGGACGCGGTCGCCAAGGCGTTTGGCGCGTCAATCGACCATGACCCACGCGTGGTCGAGATTTTGCGCGCCCGGCTGGCCCAAACCGGCGGCGTGATGAACGAGGCGCGCATGCGCATGGCGCGCCTGCCCGCCGGAGCCGAGCTGGTGCTCAACAAAATCTCGGCGGCGCCCGGCTTTCGCATCGGCAATGTCATCGTCATGGCCGGCATCCCGCAAGTCATGCAGGCAATGCTCGAATACGTGACGCCGCAGCTCAAGACCGGCGCCAAAATGCTGTCGGAAACCGTGCGCGCCGACTGCCGCGAGGGCGATATCGGTACCGAGCTCGGCGCCGTCGCGGCGGCGCATCCCGGCGTCGTCATCGGCTCCTACCCGTTCATGGACGAGAAACGTGCCGCCAATGCCCATGTGGTGCTGCGCTCGCGCGACCCGCAAAAGCTCGCCGCCGCCAAGGCCGCGGTCGAGGCGATGCTGGCCCGCGTGCAGGCGCAGCTTGCGGCTGGCTAGAGCACGGAGCCCACAGTGCAGCAGCCCGACACGCCGCCGCCGCGCAATCCGGAGAAGATCTTTCCGGTCTCGTGGGAACAATTCCACCGCGATTCGCGGGCGCTGGCCTGGCGATTGAGCGGCGCCGGTCCGTTCGAAGCCATCGTCTGCATCACCCGCGGCGGTCTCGTGCCGGCGGCGATCGTCGCCCGCGAACTCGGCATCAAGGTGATCGAGACGGTGTGCGTGTCGAGCTACAACCACGCCAGCCAGGGCGAGGTGACGGTGCTCAAGGGCGTCGCCCGCGCCATTGTTGCGCTCGGCGGCGGGCAGGGCGCCAGCGTTCTCCTGGTGGACGATCTGGTCGATACCGGCAAGACCGCGACCGTCGTCCGGGCGCTAGTGCCCCGCGCCCATCTCGCCACGGTCTATGCCAAGCCGATGGGCCGCCCGCTGGTCGACACCTTCATCACCGAAGTGTCGCAGGATACCTGGATCTACTTTCCCTGGGACACTGGGCTCGCCTTCCAGCCGCCGATCAACGAAGCGGGATTATAGAGCGGCCGCGACCGTGCACTCCGCGCTTCGACGCGCGCGGGGTGGGTGCTACAAGTGCGGCCGCGCGGACCGTTTTGGGGTCCGCTGCGCGGACGTGGCGAAACGGTAGACGCAAGGGACTTAAAATCCCTTGGGGGAAACCCCGTGCGGGTTCAAGTCCCGCCGTCCGCACCATCATAAATAACATAGTTATATCAATAACTTAATGCTAGGTTTATAGTAGATTTTGTAGGTGAATTGTGGGCATTATTTTGTAGGGGATTTCCGCTTCCCGCTGTAAAATATTTGCACGTTCAACTGAACCTGCCCGACCGAGAGACTGTGTCGAGTAGCCAACGATGGCGCACCGACACAGCTATGTTTTCCGATCGAATTCGATCCCTATTCGGCTACGAAAAGAAAGGCTCGCTCGCCAATCCTGATCCGTGGCTATTGGAGCTATTCGACGGCGCTACGCCCTCGATCGCCGGCATTACCATTACGCCGCTGACTGCCATGAGT
>JBAPYW010000076.1:0-7283 GCA_049284935.1 Xanthobacteraceae bacterium | reverse complement strand
CGTACATTCTCGCGGGTACGTTGAACAAACAAGAAATCGAGTTGCTGCGCAAAAAGCTAAAGCATCGCGGGATCATAAACGAGCTCTAGGCTTTCCCGCCTTCAATTACCTGGAACCGCTTGCGCCGATCCGGCGCCGTCGTCTCTGGCGTGATCGGTTGTGTTGCCAATGCAGCGTCAATCAATTCGCCAATCGACCATGCATGATCGGCAATGCCGAGCGCGACCGCTGGCGTGGTCCGCAGCGTTTCATGGGTGCGGCACAGATTGTAAAAAGCCACATGCAAGCTAACGGCTGCACAGTGCGGCTCTAATTTCTTGCTAAAGCCGCTTGAGAGCCGACCGAAACGCTTGCTCGATTGCCGTAACGTCAAGTGCGACCGCTCGACGTAGGAAGTGCTGATTTCGGCGGGCACGCCGTTTACCGCAGCCCGCTCTACCTTTACTACCTCAGCCGGCGAATACCGGCGCGACGCTTCCGTTACCGCAAGGTGGGTTACGCTGTAGGTCTTGTTGATCTGACCATAAGCGACGCGGTTGCCAAAGGCGTCCCGGATGGCGGGCTTGTAATATTGAAATCCATCGGACGAAATCTCTGGCGTGCCGATGACGCGCTCGCGCAAGTCCTGAATAAACAGGTCCGTATTCTCGCTAGTGCGCTTGCCGGTGTAATAGGCGATGATCGCGCGCGAGGACGAAGCGAGCGCGACGAACGTGTATTGATCGCCGGTCACTGGCCCATCCTTAGTTGGCTTTTGGTTCCAGCGCCGCTTGCGTCCCACGTAGCCCCACACTTCGTCCAATTCGCATCGGGTGATGTGCAATCCGACCATCATGCGGTCGTGCAATTCAGCGCAGCCGCGACCGACGCGAAGCGCCAATCGAGCGACCGTCTTGCGGTCAGTGCCAGTGAGCCGGCTCACGGCACGCTGACCGACGCCCTCGCAAAGCGCGGCGATGATCTCAATTTGCTTGGATTTTTCGAGGATATTCATGGCGGGCCCAATCCGACAGGTTGTGGGAAAGGGTCGCCAAATGGAAATTCCAGGCCGTAGGTGCTATATTGGCTACGGTCGGATACCGAGGGGCCCAATCCCGAGGTTGACGATCAGGGGCCGCCATCGCTCCAACGATGACGGTCCCACTTACTTGGTGCGGGGAGCCAGGTTTGAACTGACGTTTCGGCTGTGTACGAGCCGCGTCCTTAACCGCTAGACGATCCCCGCCCACGACAAAAAGCGCCTCACCCGCGATGTACCCGCAGGTGAGGCGCTTCTGTCTGTGCACCAGCTTGTGCATGATTTTGATTTTATGCTTGCTAATATGGAAAGCAAGCACTATTTTCACGATGCTTGCTTTTTCCACAGGAGGGCAGCGTGAGCGATAAGCCGAGAGAGATAAGTCGGGCCGAAATAGCCGCCCAAGGAGGCCGTGCACGAGCCGCCAAATTGGGCCCTGAAAGACGGTCGGAAATAGCAGTAAACGCTGCAAAAGGACGGTGGTCCGAGCACGTGCACCATGCCCTTGATGAGGGGCAAGTGAACCTCGCTGGTCTAGTCGTCCGGTGCGCTGTGCTCGACAATGAAACTAGGGTGATTTCGGGCACAGAGTTTATGAAAGCTATGGGGATTTACCGCAGCGGTGCACTGTCAACGCGACGTTCTGAGACTGACGCGGTGCACTTCCCCCTCTATCTAGCCTTCAAGAATCTGCGTCCTTTCATTCTGGAGGACGAGCAACTCATTGAGGCGCTTAAGAATCCAATTCGATACAGGGAAATGGGCAGGTCTATTGCGGAAGGCATCCCCGGCACTGTCCTGCGTCGAATTTTGAGCGTTTGGGTTCGCGCACAAAATGCCGGTGTTCTAGGTCCATCTCAAAAAAGGGTCGCCCAGAAAGCGCAGATATTACTCGATGGCCTAGCCGATACAGCGATTGATGCACTAATCGATGAAGCAACAGGCTATCAAAAGAGACGTGCACATGATGCTCTGCAAAAGATTCTAGCCGCATATGTGCGACCAGAGTTCCGCGTGTATAGCTCCAAATTCCCAATATCATTTTACGAGCAAATTCACCGCGTCATGGGTTGGCCATTTGATGCATCCTCATCGGCACGAACTGCATACATTGGCCATCTCACAAATACGTTGATTTATGAGCAACTACCGCCCGGCGTGCTGGAGGATTTGAGGCGAAAAAATCCCGTTGATCCGATTACGAGAAGGCGGAAAAGGAAGCATTATTATTGGCTAACTGAAGATGTCGGTAATCCTCACGTTGATCGTCAAATTGCCGCTGTGACAACGCTACTGCGAGCGACTCCAAATGGACAATGGAAGTTTTTCGAAATGCTATTCAATCAGGCATTCCCGCCTGCTCAACCGGATCTGTTTTTGGCGGAGGAAATTGAGCGATTGAGGATTGCGCCTCCAGATGAACCAAAAAATGACGAGGCCGCCCATTGAGACAGCCATTCGGAGTTTCTAGTGGGCCGCGACCGCAATGCGCGGGATGGCCGGAACGCACCCCAAGGCTAGGATGTTCCTAAATGAAAGAGGCCGCCAACTGAGGCGGCCTAAAAAGGCACAATGCACTTGCGGTAAGCCTTCAAGAAAGTGACTTCGGGCATCGTACCCGTCACTGTTCGCAATATAAATTCGCCAAGTATTTCTGAATCTGGAGCCACGAAATCGTAGCCATTTGCGGCCAAAAACATAACTGACGCGGCAAAGGCAGTGCGCTTGTTTCCTTGCTCAAAGGGGTGGTTTCTCGCGACCCCAAATAGCAGACTAGACGACAGCAAAACCATATCAGTTTCGCCGTAGTGCCAGCGGTTTCTTGGACGGTTTATTGCACTGTCCAAGAGCCCCACGTCCCGAAGGAAGTGGGGCTCGCCGGTTATTTTGACCAATCGCTTGTTGAGGGCGACTACGTTCTCAAGCGGCAGCCAAATAGGCTCACTTGGCAAGATACGCGAGAGTCTTGCCGAAGCGGCTTATTACCTGCTCTTGAAGAGCCTCTAGATCGGCATTTTCGTTCGGCTTCGGAATGTATTCTTCGGCGATGCGCGGCTCGCTAGAAGGAGTCCAATATGTTGCGACACTCCTGCTCGCGCTAGAAAAGCGTCGTTGCAGCAGCGCCAACATAATAACCTCCTTTGCGTAATCGGTCTGATTCCCGGACATAACCCAGTAATCGCTACGGATATTGGTCCGTTCCCTATATAAAATCAAGGATTCCAAAATCCACAGTATGAACAATATGTTAACAAGGCTTAAAGATTCTATTGGAGCAAACCCAGCCGCTAGGCTCGGAATAAGCCGGCAGCGGCCTAAGAAATCAAAAGGGGCCACTCCGAAATTCAAAAGGGACCATCCGCCAAGGGGATAGGTCGAAACGGACCAGCACCCCCCGTGTCAACAAGAACAAAAAAAGAACCCGACTAAGTCGGATCACTACGCAAAAGCAAAAGCCCTGGGCACCGGTTAACCATGTTCCGGCTTCGTACTCATGGCCGCGACCGCAACCCACAGGCGGCCGGATTAGGGCCATTTTTCGCCACACTGCGGCATTAGCCATAGTCGGGTCGGGGGTGGGGTAGCCGAAACTTCGCGTTAACCCTTCCCAAATTAACACTGCGTTAGGGTTATTCGCCGCGGTTGGGGCCGCGGCGGGTGGCGTTCAGTCAACGTCAACGCGAGATCGCCAGTGCCCGTCGGTTACGCGCGCCTGCAAAGCCGTCGTTTCTCCGCAACTCGCGCCGGTTACGCGTGCGGCCTCGCCGCGCTGGTGCTGCTCTTCGGCTCGCGCGTCTTGCAGAACGCCGTCGCCGAGGGCGACACCCGCACCATCTCGCTGCATCACATCCACACCGACGAAAACATCACCATCACGTTTAAGCGCGACGGCCGTTACGACGAGGCGGCGCTGGAGAAGCTCAACTGGTTCCTGCGCGATTGGCGGCGCGAAAAAGAAACGCGCATCGATCCGCATCTGATCGACCTGATCTGGGAAGTGCGGCGCGAGACCGGATCGCAGGAGCCGGTCTGGGTCGTGTGCGGCTACCGGTCGCCGGAAACCAACGCCATGCTGCGGCGGCGCAGCAACGGCGTCGCCCGCTTCAGCCAGCACATGCTCGGCCACGCCATGGATTTTTATATTCCCGGCGTGCCGTTGGAACAGCTTCGCGTCATCGGCTTGCGGTTGCAGCGCGGCGGCGTCGGCTTCTATCCGACCTCCGGCTCGCCGTTCGTGCACATGGACACCGGCGGCGTGCGGCATTGGCCACGCATGACCCGCGAGCAATTGGTCCGCGTGTTCCCCGACGGCCGCACCGTACACATCCCCTCCGACGGCCGGCCGCTGCCCGGCTATGCGCTGGCGCTGGCCGATATCCGCAAGCACGGCAGCAATCCTTCCGAAATGTCTATCGACGCCGCGCGCAGCGCCGGCATCCAGGTTGCCGACGCCGGCGGCACCGTGCGCAGCGTCAATCCGTTCGCAAGGCTGTTCGGTCTCGGGCGCAACAACAACGACGAGGACGACGACGCCACCGCGGCGGCGGCGCCCGCCGCGCCAACGGCGGCGGTGCCGCTGCGCACGCGGGCGAAGGCCGCCATGACGGCGGCGATCGAGCGCGCCGAGAACAAGCTCGCGGCGGAGAAGACCAAGCTCGTGCAGGTCGCGTCGAACGCCGAGGGCAAACTCGCGGCAGAGAAGACCAAGTTCGTCCGCGCCGCCTCCAAGATCCACGTGATCTCGCGCGCCGAAGCGTCGCCGCTCGCGGCGGTGACGCCGAACCAGATCATCCTCGCCCGCGGCTTCTGGCAGGGCGTGCCGGACGGCGTGAATGCAGCGCGGCCGGCGGCGGCGGCGCATGCGCTTGGCCTCCGCGGCCCGCAGCACGCCGAGGTCGCCAGTGCCGCGCCCGATGCCACCGGCTCCGTCAGCCCGTTCGCCGACGCCGAGGATCGCGTCCCGGCGGAGCTGGCGCTCGCCTACGCGGAACCGACCGACCGCGACGCGCCGTCGTCTGCGGCTTCGGCCATTGCGGCCGCAGCGATCCCGACCGCGGCCACGCCGCGCGCCGCGGTGACCCGCGCCGTCGCCGTACGCACCGACGACACCGCGGTGACCATCGCCATGAAGCGGATCGAGGGCCGGCCGGCCTCCGCCATTCTCACCGTCGCCAACAAAACGGCGCCGCCGGCGGGGAGCGGGCGTCTCGACAGTCCGTGGCTGCGCGCCATCGTCGTGTCGCCGAGCGTAACCCGCTTCCTCTGCATCACCGCGCTCGGCGCCCGCGATTTCCGCACCTTGACGCCGCTGATGGTCAAGCCCGCCAATTCGGTGCTGATGACGTTCGCCGCCGACGCGCAGCCCGGGCTGACGCAGGATCATTTCAGCGGCAGCGCCATCGTCTTCGTGTCGACGGTGACCTACCCGCTGCACACCGCCGCGCTGGAGTAGTCCCCTTACCCCAACATGCCGAGCGCGTGCAGGTAGGTTTCCAGGACCGCTTCCTGCTCCTTGCGCTCGTTGACGTCCAGCTTGCGCAGCCGGATGACGGTGCGTAGCGCCTTGACGTCGAAGCCGTTGCCCTTGGCTTCGGCATAGACGTCGCGGATGTCGTCGGCGAGCGCCTTCTTCTCCTCTTCGAGGCGCTCGACGCGCTCGACGAAGGCCTTGAGGTGATCCCTGGCGAAGCGGTGGGCGGTCTGTTCGTCTTTGGCGGCGGCGGCGGTGGCCATCGGATGCTCCTGATACGAGCATGATCCCGAAAAGTGGTTATCGGTTTTCGGAAAAGATCATGCTCAATAAAGTTGCCGAGAGCATTCGAAAGCGCGCGGCTTCAGGTCAAGGCGCGAACGCGATCATCCACAGCACTGCACAGGACGATCGCGGAAAAAATCGGCATCAATGATTGTGGCTTGCTTTTTCGAGAGCCGCCTTTTGGCTCGGCGACGCTTCCGTCTGATACTTGGCGCGCCATTCGTCGTACGGCATGCCGTAGACGATTTCGCGGCTTTGCTCCTTGGTCATCGCCACGCCTTGGGCGTCGGCGGCCTCCTTCATCCAATTGGACAGGCAGTTGCGGCAAAAGCCGGCCAGATTCATCAAGTCGATGTTTTGGACGTCCGTCCGCGTGCGCAAATGCTCGACCAGGCGGCGATAGACGGCGGCTTCGAGTTCCACCCGGCTCTTCTCATCGGTAGCCATGCTTTCCTCCGCATCTCATCACAGCATGATCCGGAAAAAGCCTGTCCCGGACTTGATCCGGGATGGCACCCGGTTTTCCGATAAGATCATGCGTCAGTTCATTAATACACATAGAGGCGCGGCCGGCGTCTTGCCATACTCGGCCGGCCGAACGATGTGGAACACGATGCACACTGCGGCGCGCGAACTGCTGGATTTGCTGTTTCGCAGCGCGGTCGCCGCAGCTCATCCGGCGGGTATCCTGCCGCCGAACTTGCCGGCACCGCCGCCGCACGGCCGGCTCGTCATCCTCGCCGCCGGCAAAGCGGCGGGCTCGATGACCGAAGTCGCCGAACGGCATTATCTGGCGCAGCTGCCGCCGGACCGGCTCACCGGCATCGCCGTGACCCGCCACGGTTACGGCCGGCCGACCCGGCACATCCCGGTGATCGAGGCCGGGCATCCGGTGCCCGACGCGGCTGGTCTGAACGCCACGCAACGCGCGCTGGCGCTCGCCGACGCGGCGGCAGCCGACGATCTCGTACTGGTGCTGCTCTCGGGCGGCGCGTCGGCGAACTGGATCGCGCCGGCCTCGGGCCTCACGCTGGCAGAGAAGCAGGCGGTGACCCGCGCACTCTTGCGCAGCGGCGCCGCCATCGGCGAGATGAACGCGCTGCGCAAGCATCTCTCGCGCATCAAGGGC
This sequence comes from Xanthobacteraceae bacterium, assembly GCA_049284935.1. GTDB lineage: Bacteria > Pseudomonadota > Alphaproteobacteria > Rhizobiales > Xanthobacteraceae > BOG-931. The sequence continues at coordinate 380 of JBAPYW010000076.1, read as the reverse complement.
GGCCGGCTTGCGCAGCGCGCCTATCCCGCCAAGATCGTGACGCTGGCGATCTCCGACGTGCCCGGCGACGACCCGGCCGTCATCGGCTCGGGGCCGACGGTGCCCGATCCGACGACGCTTACCGACGCCCGCGAGATCGTGCGCCGCCACCGGCTCGAGCTCCCCGACAGCGTGACCCGCGCGCTCGCCGACCCGGCCAACGAGACGCCGAAGCCGGGCGATAAGATCTTCGCCGGTTCGGACTATCGGATCCTGGCGCGGCCGGCCGATGCCTTGCGCGCCGCCGCCGAGCGCGCCGGCGCGGCGGGCTATGAATGCGTCATGCTCGGCGACCGGGTGCAGGGCGAGGCGCGCGAGGTCGCCGCGGCGCATGCCCGGCT
>JBAPYW010000075.1:0-12892 GCA_049284935.1 Xanthobacteraceae bacterium | reverse complement strand
TGATGAAATCGGCGCGGCGAAGGAGCTCGTCGAGTTCGACTTTTTCGACGCCGAGATGCACCGCGCGCTCGGCGGAGAGATAAGGATCGTAGGCGATCACCTTCATCTTCAACCCGATGGCGCGGTCGGCGACGATCGAGCCGATATTGCCGCAGCCGATGACGCCGAGCGTCTTCGAGAAAATCTCGACGCCGAGAAATTTGTTCTTCTCCCATTTTCCGGCGCGCGTCGACGCGTCGGCCTCGGGGATTTGCCGCGCCAGCGACAGCATCAGCGTGATCGCGTGCTCGGCAGTGGTGATCGAATTGCCGAACGGCGTGTTCATCACGATGATGCCGCGCGCCGTGGCCGCCGGGATGTCGACATTATCGACGCCGATGCCGGCGCGGCCGATCACCTTCAGGCTTTTCGCCTGTTCCAGAATTTTTGTGGTGACCTTGGTGGCGGAGCGGATCGCCAGTCCGTCAAAGCCGTCGATGGTCGCAGCGAGCTTGTCTTTGTCCTTGCCGAGAGCGGGCTGGAAGTCGACGTCGATGCCGCGCTCCTTGAAGATCGCAATGGCGGCGGGTGACAGCGCATCGGAGATGAGCACTTTGGGTGACATGGTGTGGATCCAGAAACGTTGGTGTTAAGGAAGCTGGCTCAAAACCCTCTCTCGCAAGGGAGAGGGAAACTTGGTTACGCGGCCTGCGCCAGCGCATCCTTGGCCTGGGCATAGGCCCAGTCGAGCCAGTATGTGAGCGCCTCGATGTCGGCGCGCTCGACGGTCGAACCGCACCAGATGCGCAGCCCCGGCGGCGCATCGCGATAGGCGTCGATGTCGTAGGCGATCGCTTCTTTCTCCAACGTCGCGGCGATGCCCTTGACGAATGCCGCCTGGGCCTCCAGTGCAAGGCCGCTGACGGCCGGATCGACGACCTTCAGGCAGACGGAGGTGTTGGAGCGCGCCGCCGGCTCGCGGGCGAGAAAATCGATCCAGGTCGAGCGCGCGACCCAGTCGGCGATGACCTGGGCGTTGCCGTCGGCGCGGGCGCGCAGCGCCGGTAATCCGCCGATCGACTTCGCCCATTCGAGCGCGTCGATATAATCCTCCACGCACAGCATCGACGGCGTGTTGATGGTCTCGCCCTGGAAGATGCCTTCAATCAGCTTGCCGCCTTTGGTCATGCGGAAGATTTTCGGCAGTGGCCATGGCGGCGTATAGCTCTCGAGCCGCGCTACCGCGCGCGGCGAGAGGATCAGCATGCCGTGCGCGGCCTCGCCGCCCAGCGCCTTCTGCCAGGAGAAGGTGACGACATCGAGCTTGCCCCAATCGAGCGGTTGCGCGAAGGCGGCCGAGGTCGCGTCGCAGATCGCCAGTCCGGCGCGGCCGGCGGCGATCCAATCGGCGTTGGCGACCCGTACCCCTGACGTCGTACCGTTCCAGGTGAAGACGATGTCGCTTGCCGGATCGACCTTGGAAAGCTCGGGCAATTCGCCGTAACCGGCCTTGAGCACGGTCGCATCTTTGAGCTTGAGCTGCTTGACGACGTCGGTCACCCAGCCTTCGCCGAAGGATTCCCAGGCCAGCACGGTCACCGGGCGCGGGCCCAGCAGCGACCACAGCGCCATTTCGACGGCGCCGGTATCCGAGGCCGGCACGATGCCGATGCGATAATCGGCGGGGACCTGCAGAACCTGACGGGTGAGATCGATGGCGCGCTTGAGCCGCGCCTTGCCGATTTTCGAGCGATGCGAGCGGCCAAGGACGGCGCCGCTGAGGGCTTGCGGGGTCCATCCGGGGCGCTTGGCGCAGGGGCCGGATGAAAAATGCGGCACGGTCGGCCGCACGGCGGGCTTCGCGATGGTCATGATCTATCCTTCCAGATAGGCGCCCCTCGTTGGGGAGGGGTGTCCCGAGGTCGGACATACGGAAGTGGCGGGGGGACGTCAAGTCGAATAACGGACGACACCCGACGCACGATTGACGACGGACGAGAGACGCTGGTCGTCTCCTATCCGTCCTCCGTCGTCCGTTGTCTGTCGTCGGTCTTAGAACTTCAAGCCGGCGCCAACGCGGGCACTGACAATCGAAGCCACTATGTTTGCTATCGGTGCAAACTGGACGTATTCAAACTCGCCGCGCAGAAAAATATTTTGCGTGAGCGCCCAATCGAGTCCGCCGCCGACGGAAAAGCCATACAGCAGTGCGCCATTTTGCCCAGCACTGTTACTGTAGTTGTAATCAACGCAGGTCGGACCCTCCACGCACGGAAAATAGGCGGGCGTCGCTGAATTTCCTTGGCCATACACCTGCGAGGTGACGCTGTAATTTCCTCGCCCGAGCGTCATACCGGCGAAGCCGTACGGCAGGAAGTTGCCGAGGGCCCATCCCGCGCGGGCGCGGAGCGACGCATAATCGGTAATCTCCAACTGACCCGTGCCGGTCAGGTTGACACTGTACGCGGTGCTCCCAGCGGATACGATACGGCCTGCCTGACCGACCATCGGCGCAGAGCTGGCGGTGGTCGCGAAGGCGGTGTGCGTGTAGTTGCCCTCGAGACCGAGGACGAGGTCCTGCCATTGCGTGTTGTACCCGACAAACCCGCCGTAACCGACGGCGTCGCTACCGCCGCTGCCGAGCACCGGCCAGGTCGATATCGAATTGTCGTTCTCAAGAGTCGATTCGCGCAAACTGTAGTGCACGAGCGGCTGTGTCGCCCCCGAAAAGTCTACGTTGGCGTCGCCGTAGCTCAACTGGCCGCCGAGGTAGAAGCCGCTCCAGCGCGTGAAGGTCGCAGGCCCGACCGGTTGCGAGCCGCGCAATATGTCGAGGTCGAGGTCGGCTGCGAATGCCGGCGAGGCAAGCGCCAGCACAGTTAGAGCACAGATCACTCGACGCATCGGCCGCCTCTCGTCCTTTTGGCGCGTATTCAAGCGGCACGATCATCGAGCATTAACCTTAATGGAGTGTTAGCTCGGCGCGCGCTTCGCCAAACGAAAACGGCGCGGTTGCCCGCGCCGTTCGTAGTCCGTCAGGATTTGCAGCGTTCAGCAGGAACGGCTCAGCCGCGGCTCATCAGCGGCATCACCGACGTGGGTTCCGGCAGCAGCAAGAAGCGCACGCCCAGCATGATATCCTGCGAGGAGAGGTTGCCGAACTTGTAGGAGTCCGGATTGCAGCCGCCGGCGCAGTCGATGGTATCGGTGACCGAGCCGTAATTGAGGTAGCGGTAGGTGAGGTCGACCTTGAAACTCTGCGTCACGTTGTAGGTGAGGCCAGCATAGAGCGCCCAAGCGGGGCTCCATGAGGCGCTGTTGCGGCCGATGCCGGTCCCCGAAGTGCCGATCCCGATGTCGGTGAGGCCGTTCATGGTGTTGTAGGCGCCGCCGATGCCGGCGCCGACAAAAGGCGTGACGCACCACCAGGTACCGAGATCGACGTAGCCATTGGCCAGTGCGACCCAGGAACTCAAGTTGCCTTGATAGGCATCGCCGAACGTTCCGCCGCCAAACGTATAGGTGCCGAAGGCATTGACCGCCGTTTTGGCGCGATATTCCCCGGTCACGTCGAAGCGGAGCCAGTTGTTCAGCTCATAGCCGACGCCGACATTGAAGAACATGGTATCGGCCATCGAGGAGTGCTGGAAGGCGAAGTCGTTGGGCGGGTTGAGCGGATTCGGCAGATAATCCAGGGCGAAGTTGTCGGTCATGCCGACGCCGATGTCGCCCCGCAAATACCAGCCGCTCGCGACTGGCTGATAGGGAACCTGAGGCGGAGGGGGAAGCGCCATATCGGCGGCGCACGCCGCAGTGCTGATGAAGGCTGCCGCTCCGGCGGCGATCACGGATTTTACGCTAACCATTGGCTTCGTCCTTTCCGGGGGCCGCACAGGGGGGCCGCGCGTCGTTGAACGGAGCCAAAATGTCAGGAAATCCTTAAATGGGTCTTAACCTTAACGCTTAACCGTAATCGTTCAGCTTTTTCCTCCGGGTTATACGACAGCCGCCTTGGCCGGCGGCGCGGTCTGCCTCGCCGCGCTCAGTCGGCGTCGTCGTCGAGCTTGCCGATGTGATGTTGGGCGTAGAGCTCGAGGCCGAGCTTGGCGACCAGATCGAGCTGCGTTTCGAGGAAATCGATGTGCTCTTCCTCGTCGTGCATTAACTTCTCGAACAAGTCGCGCGACACATAATCCTTGACGGCATGGCAATGGGTCGCGGCTTCTTCATACAGCGCGCGGGCCGAAAGTTCCGCGCGAAGGTCGCAGTCGAGCACCTCCTTCACGGTCTGGCCGATGTGCAGCGGGTCGAGCACCTGCATATTGGGGAAGCCGTCGAGAAAGATGATGCGCTCGACCAGCTTGTCGGCGTGCTGCATCTCCTCGATCGATTCCTTGCGCCATTGCTTGGCGAGCGACTTGTAGCCCCAGTTGTCGAGCAAACGGTAGTGCAGCCAGTACTGGTTGACCGCCGTCAGTTCGTGCCGGAGGGCCTTGTTCAGGTAGTCGAGGACTCCGGGCTCGCCTCTCATGATCGTGCTCCTGCAATGCAATGTCGACGCCGCACGGAATCGTGCGCCTGCCAATTATAGCCCTTAGCACGAACGCGGGAAGGCGCCGCGGCGGTTGCGCAACCCCGAGTGTCGGACGCCAGAGCTGAGGTCAGGAGCGGCCGCCGGCCTGGCAACAGGTCTCGGCGCAGCCGAGTGCTTCGTCCATGATGCGGCGGATGGTCCGGGCGCATCGCCCGCATTGGGCGCTGCAGCCGAGGCAGCCATAGACTTGGCCGGCGGTACGCGGGGCAGCCGGGTCGCCGGACAGGATCGACCGGACGTCGTGGTCGGTGAATACGTTGCAGGAGCAGACGATCATCAGAGAGCGGCCCGGCGCTGCGTTGGTATCGATTGAAACTATGCCTATCTAGAGCCGACAAGAATTGATTTCAATCAAAAAGGGCCGTGTTTTTAGCTTTTCTAAGCTGATTGCGTTCCAACACTCTCATCGGCCCTATCGTACCTTAGCGCGCCCTTTATAGCGCGCGACGGCTACCAAATTCCTGCCGGCCGCCGCCACTTCGACCGATGGTCAAGAATGGGTAAGGACCGGCGCGCGGACTAGGCTGCTGCGGCTTCCTCGGAATCCTCGTCGCGGTGCCGCCGCCGGGGGCGCAGCTGGCAGATGCGCGAGGGGATGTAGCAGAGATCGTCGAGAAAGCCGGCAAAGCGCTGACCGCGCGCCAGCGCGCGATCGAGCGCGGCCATGGTGCGCGCGTGCCCCGGATCGTGATCGTGGGTCCAGGTGCGCAGCACCGAAGCAAACAGCATGGCAAGGCCTTGCGCGCGCAGAAGACCGCGCGGGCCCGAGGCGTTGATTCCGGCGGCGGTCAACATCCATTGCTGCGAGCGTACGGCGAGCCCGTTGAGCGCGACGGCGAGCGGCGGATTGCGGCGAGCCGACCGCAACAGCGAGCGCATCGCTTCGCGATGCGGCGCCAGCGCTTCCAGCCGCCGCATCAACACGTCGAACAGCCGTTCGCGCGGGGATTCCTCGGCCATGTCGCTTAAATCCTCGGCGAGCACGGCGCGGTCGGTCGCTTTGATGTGGGCCGCGAGCATCGCCGGTGTCGAGGCAAATTCGCCGCGCAATTGGGTCAGCGACACGCCGGCCCGGCCGGCGATATCGGCAAGGCCGATCTCCTCGAAAGGTTTCTCCGCCAGGAGCGCCAGAAAGGCGCCGACGATCTTGTCGCGTTCGCTGACCGGGGCCGCCGGGCGTGCCGGCCTGCGGCTGGAGGACGATCGGGCGGATTTGGCGGCGGATTTACGGGCGGGTCTGCGGGCCATGACCGAACTCCTGAACTGGGGACTAGATGCGGGGCTGATAAATCAATGTAGGCTCCCGCGCCCCCGGTTCCAAGGCGGCATGCTGTCAGTCGGCCAGCTCCCGCGAACGTCGCGTCGCGGCCGCGACCGCCTTATTCATCAGCGGCGCCAAGCCGTCCTTGCCCATCAGGACGCCCAGCGCCGCGGCGGTGGTGCCGCCAGGCGAGGTGACATTCTCGCGCAGCGCGCTGGCGTCGAGCGCGGAGCGGTGGAGCAATTCGCCCGCTCCGGCGACGGTTTCGCGGGCGAGCTCTGCCGCCAGCGGCGGCGGCAAGCCGGCCGCGGCGCCGGCTTGCGCCAGCGCTTCGGCGAGCAAAAAGACGTAGGCCGGTCCCGAGCCGGACACCGCCGTCACCGCGTCCATCAGCGCCTCGTCCTCGATCCATTCGACCGTCCCGGTCGCCGATAGCAGGCGGTGCGCGAGTTCGCGCTGCGCGCTGTTCGCGTGGAGCGGCACCGCGACGGTGATGCCGCGGCCGATCGCGGCCGGCATGTTCGGCATGGCGCGCACCAAGGCGCTGGCGCTCTTCAGCGTGCGCGACAGGAACTGCAGCGTCCGCCCGGCCATGATCGAAATCACGATCGTCGACGCAGCGATCATCGGCGCCAGCGCCGGCATCACCTGCTCGGCGATTTGCGGCTTCACCGCAATGACGATGGCGGCAGCGCTGGTCAGAGCGTCGGCGCGGGGATTGAGCCGCACGCCGCGCTCGGCCAGCGTCCTAATTTGCAGCGACGGCGAGGGTTCAATGACCGCGACATTCGTCGGATTCAGGCCGAACCGCAGCCAGCCGTCGAGCAGCCCGCTGCCCATCTTGCCGGCGCCGACCAGTACGAGCAGACCGGAAAAGTCGCGCAAATCCGGAGCGCCGGCGGTCGCGGGATCTGAAGCGCTCATCGGCGTCTTTTTACGCCTCGCCGGATGTCTCGAACATGGCGGAGTCCATGGCTTCGCGCGCGGATTTGCCCGCCCAAACCACGAACTGGAACGCCGGATAATAGCGTTCGCAGGCGTCGAGCGCGGCCCCGAACACCGCCTCGCATTGCCGGCCTGAAGCGGCGACGCCGCCTGGCAGCAGCAGCGCGTGGCGGAACATCACCACGCCGTTCTGCATCCAGACGTCGAAATGGCCGACCCACAATTGCTCGTTGATCAGCGCGACCAGCTGCTGCACCTCGGACAGCCGCGGCTCCGGCACGCGCATGTCGAAGGCGCATGCCAGATGCAGCGCTTCGATCTCGCTCATCCATGTGAATGAAATCTGATAATTGGTCCATCGGCCGGTGACGACGATTGCGATTTCGTCCTCGCCGGCGCGTTCGAACGGCCAGTTGTGGCCAGCCGCCATGTGCTCGACCACGTCGAGGGGATTAGTGGCCGGGTCTCGCGCGATTTCGATAATGGACATGCCGCCTCCACAGCGCCGCTGGAGTGGAAATGCGCACGCCACTGGACATTGCCGATAGCCGGGCTGCGATTTGACGCAGGACAACCCGCCCGGCTTGACTGAACGTCGCGAATCACTTGGCGCACCGACTATAGAACGCGCGATTCCTTCCAACAAAACCGGCGCTGGAGCTGTCCGGCGCGCGGTCCCCCGTCGGCACTCATGAAGTGATTTGCCGCCGCGGCACAAGCGGGAAGACAGGCCGTCCACAGACCAGTCTGCGACAGTTTGACTCGGGGGTAGGGTGGGGGCGGCCTTGAGGGCCTTGATTGAATGAGACGTAACTCATTGAAATGACTCGTTCCGTCCCGCGAAGCGGCAAGACAGATCGATTCAGTTCAATGGGTTAGCTCCAATTGAATGCAGCCGCTAGTCGAAGAACAGACTCGATACCGACTCGGCGCCGGCGATCCGGTTGATCGCCTCCCCGATCAGCGTCGCGATCGGGAGCACCCGGATGTTGCGGGAGGCGGTGACCGCTTCGGTGGGTTGGATCGAGTCGGTAATCACCAGTTCCTTGAGGTTGGAATTATTCACCCGGGCAACTGCCCCGCCCGACAACACGCCGTGACTGATATAGGCGTAGACCTCGCTGGCGCCCTTTTCCAGCAAGGCGTCGCCGGCGTTGAGCAGCGTGCCGCCGGAATCCACGATATCGTCGACCAGGATGCAGATGCCGCCGTCGACCTCGCCGATGACGTTGGCCACCTCGGATTCGCCCGGCCGCTCGCGCCGCTTGTCGACGATGGCGAGCGGCGCGTTGATGCGCTTGGCGAGGCCGCGGGCCCGCACCACGCCGCCGACGTCGGGCGACACCACGATGACCTTGGCGAGGTCGAAGCGCTGTTTGATGTCCCGCACCATGACAGGTGAGGCAAATAGGTTGTCGGTCGGGATATCGAAGAAGCCTTGAATTTGGCCGGCGTGAAGATCGAGCGTCAGCACGCGGTCGGCGCCGGCGCGGGTGATGAGGTTGGCGACGAGCTTGGCGGAAATCGGCGTGCGCGGGCCGGGTTTGCGGTCCTGCCGGGCGTAGCCGAAATAGGGGATCACCGCGGTGATGCGTTGCGCCGAGGCGCGGCGCAGTGCGTCGATGATGATGAGCAATTCCATCAGGTGGTCGTTGGCCGGAAAGGACGTCGACTGAATGGCGAAAACGTCGGCGCCGCGTACGTTCTCCTGGATTTCGACAAAAATCTCCATGTCGGCGAAACGGCGCACAACCGCCTTGGTCAACGGGATGCCGGTGTAGGCGCCGATCCCCTCGGCCAGCACGGGATTCGAATTGCCGGCGATGAGCTTGATGGCTCCGTTGTTGCTCGCCATGCCGCTCCCCTGCGCGCCCGCGGTCAGACTGTGATCCCGAAAAGCCTGCCCTCGGATCTGATCCGAGGGTGGGTACCGGCTTTCGGGCAAGATCGGGCTCAAACAAAAGCCAGGACCTGATACAAGCCGCTTCGGGGGCTGGCAACATGAATCGCGGTCTTGTCCCCGCAGGATTTCGGCTGCAATCGCAATAGCTTTGCGGCTTGGTAGATGCTGGGCAGCGAATGGCGAATGTGAGCGGCAGATAGGGCCGGGCCTACGTACCCGTTCGCCGCTCGCTACGCGTTATTCGCGCCGGTCAGGGCAATGGCGTTGACGTGACGTCCGTAATCCGCTTCGGCGCGGTGGGTCGAGCGGCGGAAGCTGAAAAACCGCGCCGCATCGGCGTAGGTGCACAGGCCCACATCCTCGACCTCGCGAATACCCGCCCGATGCAGCTGGGCCGCGATATAGGCGGCCAGATCGAACAGCGCGTGGCCGCTGCGCGATGCCGGGACGAAGAAACGCTCGTTGGTCGAATCCACGGCGGCAAAGCGCGCGATGAGATCGGCGCCCACCTCGTAATTATGTTGGCGGATCATCGGACCGAGCGCGGCGCGGATCCGGCTGCGTTCGGCGCCGTGCCGCTCCATCGCCACGACCGTTGCCTCCAGAATACCGGCCAGTGCACCGCGCCAGCCGGCATGCGCCGCGCCGATCACGCGGGCTCCCGGATCGGCGAGAAGGATCGGGCCGCAATCGGCGGTCGTCACCCCGATCGCAAGACCGGGCGTCGAGGTGACGATGGCGTCGCCGCGCGGACGCGATTCCGGCGGCCAGGGCGCCGTAGCGACGACGACGTGCGGCGAGTGGACCTGGTGGGCGGTGAGCAGACGGTGCGGTTCCACATCAAGCGCCGCCGCCATGCGCGCGCGATTTTCCGCGACATGAGCGGTGCTGTCGCGCGATCCGACACCGCCATTGAGACTGGCATAGAGGCCGCCGGAGACGCCGCCTTGCCGCGTGAAGAAGGCGTGGCGGACGCCGGGAAGCGCAAGGGTCTGGGCCTGGATCATCATCGCTAGGTCTCGAAGCCCGGCAGCTTTCCGAGCTTCGAGTCGGCGACGGCAAGCGCCTTGAACAACTCGCCCATGCCGCGGGGCCCGGTCGCGGTCAGCCGGGCGAGCGCCTGGTCGATCTCACCTGCCCTCTCCGGCGCGCGCGTCTTGAGCGCGGCCGCGCGTTTGTCGATGCCGAGCCCGCGCAGCAGATCGCGCTGAGAGATAGGCCCGTGGATGCGCCCGCCGATGATTTGCGCGCTCTGCGCCAGCGCCGCAAAATCGACATGCGCGGTGAGATCGGCTTCGCCCGGCGCGCGCAGTGGGTCGGTAAAGGAATGCCCGGCGACAGCCTGCAAGGTCTCACCGAGTCCGTACCAGGCGTGACCGTAGTCGATGATCAGAGCGGCGCCGTCGGTGCGCACCCGTCGTCCGATTTCGAGCGCGACGGTGTCGGAGCGCCATTCATAGACCGAGCCCTCGGGCGCTTGACGCAAGCCGCGGGGCAGCGTCGCCTCGAAATGCGGCAGCGGATCGCGGGCGATGCCGATGGCAAGTTCTCCGCTGGGCGCGATCTCGACGACACGCTCGTGCCAGCCGTCTGCTCGTTTGACCGCCTGATGAACCGGCAGCGCGTCGATGAATTCGTTGGCGATGATGATAACGGGGCCGCTCGGAACCTCGGCTAGCGCGCTGTGCCACAAAATCGGCACGCCGAGGCCTCCCAGCAGCTGCTCTTGCGCTTGCTGCAGCTTGGGGCTGATTTCGACCAGATGAACGACGAGCGCCGCGTGGAAGTCGCCGACCACTTTCGCCGCGCGCAAAGCGTCGCTCATCAGCGTGCCGCGGCCGGGCCCGAGCTCGACGACGCGCACGTTTTCCGGCGAGCCCATCTGCTGCCACACCGCGACCATCCACACTCCGATCAGCTCGCCGAACATCTGGCTGATCTCGGGCGCGGTGACGAAGTCGCCATGGGCGCCGAGCGGATCGCGGGTGACGTAATAGCCGTATTGCGGATGCGTGAGGCACAGCCGCATGTATTCGGCGATCGACATCGGCCCGGCGGCAGCGATCAAGCGCCGGATCTCGGTTTCCAGGGGCGAGCGTTCCTCAGCCATGTTCAGCAATCGGCTGGCGGGTCAAGGCAAAGCCAAGCACGCCGATGCCGGCCAATATCAGCGGAATGCAGAGCAGCATCCCCATGGTGAGACCGCCCCAGAGAAAGCCGAGCTGCGCGTCCGGTTCGCGAAAAAATTCGCAGACGATGCGGGCCACACCATAGCCGACAAAGAAAGCTCCAGTGACGACACCGCGCCGCTTGAGCGCGCCCATTTGGAGGAGCAGTCCGAGCACGACGAGCAGGACCAGGCCTTCGAGCACCGCCTCGTAGAGCTGGCTGGGATGGCGCGGGATCGGGCCGCCGTGAGGAAAGATCATGGCCCAGGGCACGTCGGTCGGCCGGCCCCACAACTCGCCGTTAATGAAATTGGCGACACGGCCGAGAAACAATCCGATCGGGGCGACCGCGGTCGTCACGTCGCCGAGCGACAACATCGGCACGTTGCGACGCCACGCGAACAGCACGGTGACAAGGATGCAACCCAGCACGCCGCCGTGGAATGACATGCCGCCGTTCCACAGCTCGAGAATCTCCAACGGGTGCGCTGCGAAGTGCGGCAGATTGTAGAACAGCACGTAGCCGATGCGGCCGCCGAGGATGATGCCGAGGGTGATCCAAATCACGAAGTCGTCGAAGTCGATCAGAGTGAACGGCGCCGGCCCGCCCCACAGCCGCCGCGAAACGATGATGGCGCGCGCGTAGAACCAGCCGGCAATGATACCGACGATATAGGCCAGCGCATACCAGCGCACCGCAAGCGGGCCGATGGAAATCAGCACCGGATTGATCGCGGGAAACGGCAGGACCGGGAGGATCAGCATCGGGGAGTGCCTTGCCGGCGCGATTTATCCTCGCTCATGGTGCCGCGTTTCTGCGCGCTGCGCACTTGCGATGGCGCCGTACCATTGCCATTGTCTGCGGGTATAGCAAGCGTGCGGGCGATTGGGCTCGCCACCCGGGTTCGGAGGTGGAGATGGTGCAGACGACGAACCGGTTTTTCGACGAGGTGGCTCGCTTGATGAACGACGCGGCCGGTGTTGCGCAAGGCGTGCGGCGCGAGTTCGAGACGCTGTTCCGCAGTCAGGCGGAGCGCATCCTGCGCGACCTCGCCGTCGTCCAGCGCGAGGAGTTCGAGGCCGTCAAGGACATGGCCCGTCTCGCCCGTGAAGAGAACGAAGCGCTTAAGGCCCGGATCGCGGCGCTCGAAGCGAGGCTCGCCAGAGGAAATTCGCCGTCCCAGGCCCCGGGACCGGCCACTCCGGGGGTCAATCCTGGCGGGCTCTGAGGCCATAACGTCGCCCACGCGCCTTCCTTGTTTTTCACGACCCGCGCCGCTATAAGCGCCGCGACCGCGGCAAAGCACTGGATTTTTGCACCCCTGGAGGCAGCCGCGGCAATCCACGCTTATTAAGGCTAAGACGAGGACTACATCATGGCGACCGTCAATCTGATCAAGGCGGCTGCGCGTCCACGGGCCGGCAAGGGGGCCGCCCGGGCGCAACGTCGCGCCGGCCGCGTACCCGGTATCATCTACGGCGACGGCAAGCCGCCGTTGCCGATTTCGCTCGATTACGCCGATCTGCGGCAGCGCATTTATGCCGGGCATTTTCTCACCACCATTCACGACGTCGAGGTCGACGGCGTGAAGCACCGCGTCATTCCCCGGGATTTCCAGCTCGACGCCGTCCGCGATCTGCCGCTGCACGTCGACTTCATGCGACTCGGCGAGGGCGCGACGATCCGCGTCAATATCCCGATCCACGTCAAGAACGCCGACCAGTCGCCGGGCGTCAAACGCGGCGGAACGGTCAGCATCGTGACCCATAGCATCGAAGTGCGCTGTCAGGCCGACGCCATCCCCAGCGCGATCGAGGTCGATGTCAGCGAGCTGGAGATCAACTACTCCAAGCACCTCAGCGATATCACGCTGCCGCCGGGCGTCCGCGTCGTCGCCGCCAGGGACATTACGCTGGTCACCGTGGTGCCGCCGTCGGGCTATGCGGAAGAGATGAAGGCTGCCGCCGAGGCTGCCGCCGCCGCCGCCGCTGCTGCTGCTGCCGCGGCTGCCGCCGGCGCGCCGGCCGAGGGTGCGGTACCC
>JBAPYW010000074.1:0-8338 GCA_049284935.1 Xanthobacteraceae bacterium | reverse complement strand
CGAAGTGTTTGGCCAAGGGAGCGGGAGATGCATGACAAGCTTCAGCAGTCCAAGATCGAGAGCAGCCGGGCGCGGACGCGCTTTGCCCATTTCCTCGGCATCAAATGGCAGGTCCCGGTATTGATTGGCATCGGCGCCGTCGTCGCGACGGTGTGGGTCACGCAACCGCGCGCCGACAATGCCCCGATCAAGATCGCTCTGCTCGCCGACAAGACCGGGCCGCTCGAGGCGTACGCCAAGCAAACGTCGGCCGGATTCGCCATGGGATTGGACTATGCGACGGGCGGCACGATGACGGTGGCCGGCCGCAAGCTGGTGGTGATCGAGAAGGACAGCCAGACCAAACCGGACGTCGGCCGTACGCTGCTCAACGAGGCCTACAACGACGACGGCGCCGACCTTGCGGTCGGCGGCACCAGTTCGGCCGTAGCACTGGCCATGTTGCCGGTTGCCGAGCAGAATAAAAAAATTCTGATCGTCGAGCCGGCGGTGGCCGACTCGATCACCGGCGACAAATGGAACCGCTACATTTTCCGTACGGGCCGCAACTCCAGCCAGGACGCGATATCCAACGCGCTGGCCATCGGCAAGCCTGGCACGGTGGTGGCGACGCTGGCGCAGGATTATGCGTTCGGCCGCGACTTCGTTGCCGCCTTCAAGCAGGCGCTCATCCCAACAGGCGCCAAGCTGGTTTACGAAGAGTATGCGCCGATCGCCACGACCGACTTCACTGCGCCCTATCAACGCATCTTCGATGCTCTGGCCAAGTACCAGGGCCGCAAGATCATCTTCTTGAACTGGGCCGGCGGCGGCAATCCGATGTCGGCGCTCAAGGCGTTGGATCCCAGCCGGCTGGGAATCTCAGTGGCAACCGGAGGCAACATCCTGCCGGCGTTGGTCGCCTACAAGGATTTTCCGGGATTGGAAGGATCGGCTTATTACTACTACGAAATCCCCAAGAATCCGATCAACGATTGGCTGGTGGCGGAGAACAAGAAGCGGTTCAACGGAGCGCCGCCGGATTTCTTCACCTGTGGCGGCTTCATCGCCGCCCAAGCTGTGGTTGAGGCGTTGAAAAAGACCGGCGGTTCGACCGATACGGAGAAGCTGATCGCCACGATGGAGGGCATGTCGTTCGACTCGCCAAAGGGAAAGGTGGTTTTTCGCAAGGAAGACCATCAGCTCCTGCAGCCGATGTATGCCTTCAAGATCAAAGTCGATCCCAAAGTGGCCTGGGCGATACCGGAGCTCACGCGGATCATCCCCATCGACGAGATGCATGTGCCCATCACCAACGTCCGCCACTAGCTCGAGCGCAGCCGGACGGAAGTTTTGGTCCGTGGACGGGGTAGCGGAATGATCGACGACGTTCCCGCCCTGTCGACACGCGATCTGACAATCAGCTTCGGGGGGCAGGTCGCGGTGAATTCCGTGACCTGCGCCTTTCGTCAAGGCACCTTGACGGCGATCGTCGGCCCCAACGGCGCCGGCAAGACCACCTACTTCAATCTGATTTCGGGACAGTTGCGGCCGACCAAAGGCAGCGTCAGCCTGTTCGGCAAGGACATCACCGGCCTCGGTGCACCGCACCGCGCGCGGCTGGGGCTCGGCCGCTCGTTCCAGCTCACCAACCTTTACCCGAGCCTCACGGTTTTCGAAAACGTGCGCCTGGCGGTGCAATCCGTCGCCAAAATCCGATTTGATGTTCTCAGCATCGCCGCGCGCAACCCGCCGCTGCGGGAAGAGGCGCTCCGTTGTCTGGATCGCGTCAAGCTGACGTCGCAGGCCGCACTGCCGGCGGCGGCGTTGGCGCACGGCGATCAGCGCAAACTTGAGGTCGCGATCCTGCTCGCGCTCAAACCTCGGGTGTTCATGTTCGACGAACCGACCGCCGGAATGAGTCTCGACGAAGTACCGGTGATCCTCGACCTTATCGAGGAGATAAAGTCGGAGACCGACAAGACGGTGCTTCTGGTCGAGCACCGGATGGATGTCATTAAACGGCTCGCCGACCGGATTATCGTGCTGCAGAACGGCGCCACGATCGCCGACGGCAACCCGGCGGAGGTGGTGGCCCTGCCGGCCGTGCAGCAAGCCTATCTCGGCGTGCACGGTGCCGCCGAGTTGCGGCGCGAGACAAGCGGCGCGAGATAGCCATGGCCGAAGCCGATGACGTGCTGTTGCGTCTCGACGATGTCCATACCGACATCGGCCGCTATAAGATTCTCCATGGCGTCAGCCTCATCGCGCGCCGCGGCTGGGTGACCATGCTGCTGGGACGCAACGGCGCCGGCAAGACGACGACCCTGCGCACCATCATGGGTTTGTGGCAGGCGCGCGCCGGCCGGATCACCTTCGACGGCCAATCCATCAACGGCATGGACACGCCCGATATCGCCCAATTGGGCATCGCCTACGTGCCAGAATACATGGGCATATTCGGCAAATTGACGGTGCGCGAGAACATGCTGCTGGCCACCGGCGCCCAAGGGTTTGCCAAGGATAGTCTGGACCGCGTGCTTGCCTGGTTTCCGCCGCTCAAATTGAAATGGGACTCTGCCGCCGGCTCGTTATCCGGCGGACAGAAGCAAATGTTGGCGATTGCGCGCGCCGTCGTTGAACAGCGCCGGCTCTTGCTGGTGGACGAGCCGACCAAAGGCTTGTCGCCGGTGATGGTTGATCAGCTGGTCGAAGCGTTGCTCGGCCTCAAAAACGAGCAGACCACAATCCTGCTGGTCGAACAGAATTTTCACGTGGCGTTGGCCATAGGCGACGACGTCGCGGTGATGGACCAGGGCCGCATCGTCCATAGCGGCGACATGGCGGCGCTCGGCCGCGATGAAGAGCTGCAACAGCGTTTGCTCGGCCTGAGTATGGCGGTGGGTGCATGAACACGCAATGGCGCGAACGTTTGCAGCGATGGGCGCCCTATGCGGTGACGCCGCTCATTGTTTTGGCGGCCTTGCCAGCGATGGGCCTGACCGCCTGGGTCACGCTGACGGTGGCCGGACTAACCATGGGAATGATGCTGTTCCTGGTGGCTTCGGGGCTCACTCTTATCTTCGGCCTGATGGAGGTGCTCAATTTCGCGCACGCGGCTTTCGTCACGGTCGGGGCCTACGTTACGGTCACGGTGCTGGGACCGCTGGTCGGTTGGACCACCGCGCCTTCGCTGACGCTCAATCTCCTCGCCTTGCTGGTGGCGCTGCTGGCGGCCGCCGCCGCGAGCGGCGCGCTCGGCTTTGTCTTCGAACGCATCATCATTCGTCAGGTCTACGGCGCGCCGCTGCGTCAGATCCTGATCACCATCGGCGCGCTCACCGTCATCGAGCAACTGGTGATCGTGATTTGGGGACCCGAAGCCATCGCGCTGCCGAAGCCCACCACCCTGCGCGGCAGCGTATTTCTCGGTTCTTCCCCGATCGAAACCTATCGCCTAGTCGCCCTGTTCGTCGGCTTGGCGGTCGCCGCCGCGATGCAACTCATTCTGACGCGCACGCGCATCGGGCTGGTGGTTCGCGCCGGCGTCGAGGACCGCGAGATGGTGCAGGCGCTCGGCTACCACATCCGCCGCGTTTTCGTCGGCGTCTTCGTCGCCGGCACCGCGCTGGCCGGAATGGGCGGGATGATGTGGGGACAATACCAGACACTGGTCAGCAGCCAGATCGGCGACAGCATGCTCATCCTCGTGTTCATCATCCTGATCATCGGCGGACTGGGCTCGGTGGGCGGCTGCTTCATCGGCGCCATCCTGGTGGGATTGACAAGCAACTATGTCCAGTTTCTGGCGCCGACGCTGGCGCTGGGATCGAACATTCTGCTGATGGCGCTGATCCTTTTGTGGCGGCCGCGCGGATTGTTCCCGATCGGCGAGCAGTGAGGCGGCAATGGCGGGGCAGCTTCACAAAATTCCGGAACAGCCGTCGGACCAGGCAGCCGTCGCGTCGGCGCCGGCAACCTTCCCAATCAAGCCCGGTCCACGCGGCAAGCTGCGCAGCGCATCGTGGTTGACCTGGATCGTCTCCGATGATCCGCCCGGCCGATTGCTGCTGAACGTGATCGTGCTGCTGCTGCTGGCGGCGTTTCTCTTCGCGCCCTTCCTGTTTCCCGGCGCCAAAGCCTTGGGCGTCGCCTCGCGCATTTGCATTTTCGTGATCCTGGTGGCGAGCTACGACCTGATGCTCGGTTACACCGGCATCGTCTCCTTCGCGCATACGATGTTTTTCGGCATCGGCGCCTATGGCGTGGCCATTCTGCTGGCCAAGGGCTGGGTCGGCTGGGGCGCGGTGATCCTGGGCGCCGCCGCCGGCGCCGGCGTGTCTTTGGTATTGGCCGCAGCGATTGGGCTCTTGAGTCTGCGCTTGCGCACCATCTTCTTCTCGATGATCACGCTCGCCGTCGCCAGCTTCGCCCAGATCCTGGCGGAGCAATGGCGCAGTCTCACCGGCGGCGAGGACGGGCTGACCTTCACGGTGCCGGCGATCCTGCTGCCGAGTTTCCGGCCGTTGTCGCATCCGGTGCTCGGCGTCACCATCAACGGTCCGGTGATCGCCTACTATCTCACCTTCGTCGTGGCCCTGGTGCTGTTTCTCGTCATGCTGCGGATCGTCAACTCGCCGTTCGGCCGGGTGCTGCAAGCTATTCGCGAAAACGAGTTTCGCGTCGAGGCGATGGGCTACCAGACTGTCGCTTACCGCACGATGGTCTGCGCAATGTCCGCAGTGATGGCATCGCTCGCCGGCGCGCTGATGGCTCTGGTGTTGGGCTACAACGGGCCGGATACCACGCTGTCGTTCTCGCTGATGATCGACATATTGCTGATGATCGTCATTGGCGGGATGGGCACGATGTATGGCGCGATCGTCGGAGCGGTCTTGGTGGTCTTGGCCGAGTACTATCTGCAGAACATCCTCGGCGGCATCAATGGCGCCATCGCCGGGACGCCGTTTTTGTCGGCATTATTTCATCCAGACCGCTGGCTGTTGTGGCTCGGCGTTCTGTTCGTGCTGATCGTCACGTTCTTCCCGCAAGGGCTTTTCGGATGGCTCCGGCAGCGCCGATAGCAAGCGCACGTCGCGGTCGCGCTTGCCGACGCCCCCGGGGGACGTTGATCTACCGCAATACAAACTCTTCTCGTCAGGCGTAGCAGAAACACAGTGAACGCCGCCGCAATTGTGGAGCCGTTTCATGGCCCGCATCGCCCAAATCGTCTCGACCGCGCGCTATTTGCCCGAGCGCGCCGTCACCAATGCCGAGCTGACTGAGCGTTTCACGGCGCTGGGTTTCCCCACCGTCATCGGCAAGTTCGAAGCCAGTACCGGCATCACCCAACGTTTCTATGTTCCCGACGACTGGGTAACCTCCGACCTCGCCCTGCCGGCCGCCAAAGAGGCGCTCAAACGCGCCGGGCGAAAGCCCGAGGACGTCGACCTGATCATCGTCGGCACCGATTCGCCCGACTACATGACGCCAGACACCTCGGTGGTGCTGCAATATAAGATCGGGGCGAAGAACGCCGGCACCTTCGACGTCGGTTGCGCCTGCGCGTCGTTTCCGGCGTGTCTCGCCATCGCCTCCGGCCTGATCGCCGCCAATCCGGCGCTGAAGACGGTTCTGGTGATCGGCGTTTATCTGATGCATCGGCTCAGCGATCCGAACGATCCGATCTGCTTCTTCTACGGCGACGGCGCCGGCGCCGCCGTGCTGGAAGGCGGCAACATGCAAGGCTTCGTCGGCGCCGCATTCCAGGCCGACGGCTCGTATGCGTCCAACTGGGGCATTTTCGCCGGCGGCACCTTCGAGCCGGCGAGCGTCGAAGCCGTCAAGGCCGGGCGCACGCAGGTTCGCCTGGTTCGCCCTTATCCGGCCGAGGTCAACGAGGAAGGCTGGCCGCGGCTGTTCAAGCGCCTCGCCGGCGAAAACGGCTTCACCGCCGCCGACGTCGATCAATTGATCCTCACCCAAGTGCGCAAGCCGTCGATCGCGATCGTGGCCGAGCGCTGCGGCGTGCCGCTTGAGAAATGCCACACCATCATGGAGAAGTACGGCTACACCGGTTCGGCTTGTATCGCGATGGCGCTCGACGACGCTATCGAGCTCGGCAAGATCAAACACGGCGATCTCGTCGTCATGATCGGGTCAGGAGTTGGCTACAACATGGCGGCGACGGCGATACGCATGACGGTTTGAGCCGCTGCCCAAAGCCCGCGCAAACCCTGGAGGATCACGTCATGCCGGACGGGCGCAATTTCACCCAGAGCAAGCAAATCAGCGTCGAACAGGCGCTGGCAAAGATCAAATCCAACGACAGCATCATATCCGCCCTTGCGGCCGCCGAACCCAGCGCGCTACTCGGGGAGCTTCACACCATCGCCGCGCGGGTCGAGAACGTCACGGTCGCCACCTGCCTGCCGATGAAGCCCTATGCGTATTTCAGCGATCCCGCGATGCGCGGCCATTTCGTGCACGATGCCTGGTTCTTCACGCCGGTGGTGCGCAAGGCGCACGAGCAAGCCGGCACGACGTCCTACGTGCCCAACCATCTGCATCGTGCCGGGCTCGACCGGCTGGTTTATCAGAAGCCGACGGTTTTCGTTGGCACTTGCTCGCCGCCGGATCGCTTCGGCTATGTCTCGCTCTCGCTCTCCGTCACCTACGAACGTGAGTTGATGGAGGCGGCCGACCTGGTGATGCTGGAAATCAATGAAAACCTGCCGCGCACCTACGGCGACACCATCGTCCACATGGACGATGTGGATTTCGTCATTGACAACACCTGTGCGGTGCCCGAATTGCCCATCGTACCCAGCGAAGAAAAGGATCTGTTGATCGGCGGCCATATTGCCGAGCGGATCGAGGACGGCTCCACGCTGCAGATTGGCATCGGCGGTATCCCCAACGCGGTGACGTCGATGCTGCTGAACAAGCGCGACCTCGGCATCCATACCGAGATGTTCACCGACGGCATGATCGACTTGTACGAAGCCGGATGCATCGGCAAGACGCCGCACAGCTTCGGCAACCAGGTGCTGACCGGTAAGATGGTCGGGGCTTTCGCTCTCGGCTCGAAGCGGCTGTACGATTTCCTCCACCGCAACCCGGCGGTGGCGCTGATGCGGGGCTCATGGGTGAACAATCCCTACGTCATCGCCCGCAACAAGAAGCAGATATCGATCAATACCGCGCTGGAAGTCGATCTCACCGGGCAAGTCTGTTCGGAAACGATCGGGCCCCGACAGTTCAGCGGCACCGGCGGACAGGCAGATACCGCGATCGGCGCGCAGATGTCGGAGGGCGGCAAATCCTTCATCGCGCTCAGCGCCACGGCGACGGTGAAACAGCCGGACGGCACCCGCAAAATGATTTCGAAGATAACTCCCACTCTGACGCTTGGCGCGGCGGTTACGCTGCACCGCGCCGATGTCGACTACGTGGTGACGGAATTCGGCGCAGTTAGACTCAAGGGAGCGCCGGTGCGTCAACGTGTGAAGCGGCTCATCTCGATTGCGCATCCGGATTTTCGCGCCTGGCTGCAGGACGAAGCGGGCCGCTTGCAGCTCAGCGACTGAGCGGCCCTCCGGGGCCATCCGCGGCCGGCTCAGCGGGCGATCGGCGGGGCTATTCCCTACGGTCGGGCTGTTGGTAACTGCTCCGTTAATATCGCCGTTGGTGGTGATTTCGCTCGATTTTTTCCAAGCAGGTCGCGATTTCCATGCCGAACGCGGTCTGCGGCGACCCGCCTCATCAATCCTTGTGACAAAATTGCAACTCCCCGGCAGAATCGCCCCTTATACGGGGCCATAACGTGTCAAACTCGTGTGCAGCCGGGAAATCTAATGCTAGTTTGCGATGGCTACGGCAGGGCTCGCACTTCAGCGAGTCGGGTTGGAAGCGTTCGGAGCGCCCGGAACCAGGGACTTGGGCCGGGTCGAAATCCAGGGGGAACCCAGATGTCTAGAACACGATCTTCTCTTGCTCTTCTTGTTGGTTGCGTATGGGCGCTCGGCCTAGGGGGAACAGCGGCACTTGCGGCCGATATGGCTATGCCGGTCAAGGCGCCGCCGCCACCGCCTCCGCCGCCGTCCTGGTGGAGTGGCTTTATCGAGTTGGACGGTGAAAGTTTCCTGATCAACCCGCAAGGTCAGGCGCTGATTAAGACCGGCACGGCGACTCTTGTGACCGGCTTGAACTTGAAGCTTTACCAGGACAAGGCCGGCTTCATCAACAATGTCACCGTCGGCGGCCTGTTGATCACGGACTGGAGCGGTTCCGGCTTCGTGACGGGCAGCTACTGGAACAACGGGGGGTTTAATAGTTCGAACGGCGCCCTCTTTGATAC
>JBAPYW010000073.1:0-9591 GCA_049284935.1 Xanthobacteraceae bacterium | reverse complement strand
GCCGTAAAAGTCGTCGGGAACGCCGGGCGGCAGACTGCCGCTGCCGACGACAAAGCGGGCCCGTTGATCGAGCGAACCAAAGTCGGCGAGACAGGCCCGCCACTCTTGTTCGGTGAGCTGCGGCCCCGGAAGCACGAACCGATATTGAAGGTCGGTGGCTCGTTCGTGGACCGTGAAGTCCTCGCGGGTTTCGCCTGAAATCGGAGTAGTCAGTCCCGGAATTCCTTCTTGGTCGACCAGGCGCCGCAGCAATTGGCCGAGTGCACCGCCGATGGGATACATGGCCGTCACGTCGGCGCCGAACCGCTTCATCACTCGAGCTACGTTGATCCCGCCGCCGCCGGGATCCCGACGTTCAGCCGCGCAGCGCAACTTGTGAAACGGCGCCACCCGCTCGACGGAAAGCGAGACGTCGATCGACGGATTCATAGTGAAGGTGACAATGTCCGCCATTGTTTCTCGCTTCAGCCGGAACGGCCGTCGATGCGCCACACGCGTGATCGTTGCCGACGCCACGCGCGGGCGCCCGCCCTAGCCATCGGTGACTATCCCCAGGCGAAGGCCACAAGGAGCATTCCGATATGGCCAGTTCCCCACGTCGGAAGGACAAGACGGGAATATTCCCGCTCGACGTGCGAGCTGCCACCCTTCTTCGCCAATGCGTGTCGGTAATATGTCGGACGACGGCTCTCGATCGTGGCGCTGGATTGAGAAATCAGGAACTGCAGCGGATGACGCACCTCTATTTCGTCCAGAAATTTGCTGGCCAGGTCGCCGCCGTATTGCCGCTTGATCTCCTCGCCGACAACCCCGAAGCCGCAGCGAAAACGCACCGGCTGGTCTGACGCTTCGAGCAACATCAGTCGACCTGAAGCATCCGGCAGCGCCGAAATATCGATGTCATCCCAAAAGGGAATCTCGGCTTCCCTCCGCCTGAGCCCTTGCCAAAAAGCGAGCACGGGTGCGAGGTCCGATTCCAATTTCCGCGGTACGGGGTAGGGCTCGTTGGTCATTTGCACGCGTCAAGCTCCCTATCATTTGACGGCAGCGGCAGCGCGGCCGTCCGCGACAGCCGATCAGCTGCAGCGGCGTTTTCCTACGGCCGAGCAACCGGCGGAACATAGGTCTCCAGTTCAGGCGCCGGCAAGGTCACCACCCGGCCGATTTCCGCCGAGCGATACAGCGCCATAAGCATTTCGGCGACGCCGACGCCGTCCGCGAAGGTCTCGATCGGTTGCCGGCGATGACGAAAGGCATCGACCATGTGCCGATCCTCGCCGATATAGCCGTAGATGTCAGGCTCGTTCTCGACCACCGGCATCAGGCCCTGTTCGGCGTTCTGCTTCTCGACCAAGTCCTCGCCCTGGCCGCCGGTCACGTCGCGCGACAGGAACACTTTCAGTCCGGTGTTGAGCGAGGAAAACTCCATGGAATATTCCGGCCCGAGCAGCTCGATCAGAATGCGCAGGCCGGCCCCGACATAGGCCCAGGAATTGGTAGCTTCGACCAGCACCTCATGCCCCTCGGCATCGCGGAAGGTCAGCGCCCCGCGGGCGAAATCCTCCGCCGGCCGCGTGGCGTAGTCGACCTCGGCGCCCATCATGCGCTTGAGCCGTGCGACGTATTCCGGCCGCGTCCATTTCAGATTGGCGACGCTGGCGCTGGCGCTGACAAGTTTGAGATCGCTACGCGGCGCGCCCGGTTTGGTCAGGAGAAAGCGCGCCACCTCGACGCTATGGCAGGTCATGTCGGAGAGTACGCCGCCGCCTTGCCGCCGGCCCTGCCAGAACCACGGCATGTGCGGGCCGCTATGCTCCTCGGCGGCGCGCGCCAGATAGGGACGCCCGCAGATCGGCACGGCGCGGCGCCAGACGATGTCCTTGCCGCGTTGCACGGCGCTGGAGAACACCTGATTTTCCAGATAGCCGTGCAGGAGCTTTGCGTCCTCGGCGAGGCGCAGCATTTCGCGGGCTTCGGCAAGCGTGCGCGCCAGCGGCTTCTCGCAGGCCACGCCGATAAGCTTGGCGCGGCCCGATTTCACCAGCTGGTGGATCTCGCGCATCGTGTCGAGCCGGGAAAAATTCGGCACGCCGATCCACAGCGTATCGACTTCGCCGGACAGCAGCATGGCTTCGAGCGAGGGGAAGGCGCGGCAGGGACCGAGTTCGAGCGCATTGGCCTCGGCGGCGAGCGCTTCGCGATGTGCGGCGGTCGGGCTGTAGACGCCGGCAACCGTCGCATGGCGCACGGAAAGCAGAGCCTGAAGATGAAACTTGGCGATGAAGCCACTGCCGATCAAGCCGATCCGCAGCGTGGCGATTGGCGCGTTGTCGTTCATGGAAGCCTCCGCCTTGGAGCATGATTGCGAAAAGTTGAACCTCGGTTTCGGCAAACATCATGCTCACACAAAAATCCGACTTGTCGTTCGTCCAGCGCCGTTGTCATGTCTTGAGCCGGCGCTGGCGCCCGTAGATCAGCATCAGCGCCAACAACGTGGCGCCGAAGACGATCTGCCGTCCGAATGCAGGGATGTCCAACGTAGTGAGAATGCTCTGGAGCACCACCAGGAAGACTGCTCCGGCCATGGTACCGGTATAAGCTCCGGTGCCCCCGGCCAGCGACGTTCCACCGATCACCACCGCGATGATCGACGGCAGCATATATTGGTCGCCGGCGCCGACGAAGACATTCCCGGTATAACCGAGCAGCAGGATACCGGTCATGCCGCTGAACAGTCCGCTGAGCGCGAACGCGAGCGCGCGCGTGCGCCGCACCGGCACGCCGGCAAGCTGCGCCGCCGCTTCGTTTGCTCCGATCGCGTAGATGGCGAGGCCGAACGTCGTGTACCTGAGCAATAGCGCCAGCGCCACGCCGATCGCGATCCAGATGAAGACGATGCCGGGCAGATCGAACAGCACGGGCTGGCTAACAAATTGACTGAGCATCGGCGCCGCGCGCCCCGACGGTATGCCGCGTGTCAGCAGCACCAGCGCGCCGTTGACGACGCCGAGTATGCCGAGCGTCATGACCAGCGGCGGGATGCGCAGCACGGTGACGCCGGTTCCGCTCACCAGGCCGATGAGAAAGCTGCATGCCAGCACCACCACGATGGCAAGCGGCAGGTTGGCGTCGTTCTGCTGCATGAGGTTGCCGGCAAGGAACGCGCTCAACGAGATGATGCCGCCGACCGAGAGATCGATACCTTCGCGGCCGGCCAGGATCACGAGGTTCTGTCCGGCGGCGACGACGCCGAGCAGCGCCGCGATGATGAGCTGATTGATGATCTGCCGCGGCGAGGCGAAGCCCGGAGAGAGCAGATTGCCGACGGCCAGCAGCGCCACGATCGCGGTGCAAGCGACGACGAGCGGCCGTCCGAGCAAAGCTTTGGCCTGCGCCAGCATCTCAATCCCCGGCTTTGCGCGCAACAACGATGCCGCCCGAGAGCGCCGCGAGAATGATCGCGCCTTGAATGAGGCCTTGCCACGCGAACGGCGCCTGCGCGAAGAAAATCACGTTGTTGATGAGACCGAGGGTGAAGGCGCCAAGGACGCTGCCAAGCACGCTGCCGACGCAGCCGGAAAGCGCGGTGCCGCCGAGCACCACGGCGGTGATCGACGACAATGTCAGCCCGGCGCCGATCAGCGGATCGCCCGATGCGGTCTCGCCGACCAGCGCCAGCCCGGAAAACGCCGCGAACAATCCGCTGATGACGTAGGCGCCAAGCCGCACGCGTGCCACCGGAATTCCAGTCTGAAACGCCGCCTGCATGTTGCCGCCGACTGCCCGCAGGTCATGATAGAAGCGCAGTCGCGCGATCAACGCTGCGATCAGCGCACCGCCTATCAGGATCCATGCCACCGTGGGGATGAACAGAAAGCTGCCGGCATAGGCTAAATAGAAGCTTGGCGGCACTTGGCCGCCGGCCTGCGGCAGCACCCACAGCGCCAGCCCGGAAAAGATCACGCTGGTGGCAAACGTCGTGACGATCGGCTGATAGCGCAGATAGGCGACGAAGATGCCGTTGGCGGCGCCGGCGGCCAGCCCGGCGCCCAGGCCGGCCGCCAGCCCAAGCGCGACCGACCCGTGCGTGCCGATGATGATGACGGCGATGACGTTAACGAGCGACACGATGGTGCCGTTCGAAAGATCGATATCCGAGCCGAGTATCACGTAGGTCTGGCCGATCGCGACCAGCGTCAACGGCAGAAAAATACTCAGGTTCGACACCGCCACGCCGAAGGTGAGAAAGTTCGGCTCGAGAACCGCATTCGTCGCGGCCAACACCAGGAAAACCGCGGCCGCCAGCAGATAAGGATAGCGATATCGCGAGCGGCGCAGCTTCTGCCACAGCAGCGGCGGTTGCCAACGCGGCGCTTTGGCGGCGCTCGGCGGCGCTGCGCCGGCATGGCCGGTCGCATAGGCCGCCCGATAGAGCGCGAGCTCGGTACGTTCCTCGCCGGCCAGTTCCGCTACCATCTGCCCGCCCTCGAACACCAGGACCCGGTCGCAAATGGTCAGCATTTCCTGATCGTCGGTCGAATAGAGGAGAATGGAGACCCCCTGTGCGCAGAGGTCGTCCATAATCTCGTAGAGTTCCGCCTTGGCACCGAGATCGATGCCCTTGGTCGGGTCGTCGAGCAGCAGGATGACCGGCCGAACGGCGAGCATGCGGGCGATCAGGACTTTTTGCTGGTTGCCGCCGCTCAGCGAACTGGCCGGGGCATCGAGCGATGCAAATTTGAGCGCAAGGCGCGCCACGATCGGCGAGATCTCCGCTTCGAGACGTCGCCGGGCCACGGCGAAATGCCGATCGCGCACCAACAGGGTGAGGACGAGGTTCTCGAAGATCGTGCGGATCGCCATGATGCCGTAGCGCGCCCGCTCGCCCGACACATAAGCCAGCGACCGCCGCGTCGCGGCGAGCGGCCCGGTCGGATCGTATCGTGTTCCGCCGATCTCGATGGTTCCGCCGACGACCGCTAGCGCCCCGTAGAGCGCGCGCAAGAAATCCGACTGTCCCTGGCCATGCAGCCCGCCGAGACCGACGATCTCGCCTCGGTGTAGTGTCATCGACACGCCGCCGAGCTTCCCGGCTTCGAGGCGCCTGACTTGCAGCACATTCTCCGGCGCCGGGTGGTGCCGCGCCTGCGATCGCGTCAGCGGCGCACCACCGACCATCGCAGCGACCACCTGCTCGCGCGTCACCTCGGCAACGCGAGATGCCATCACGGTGCGGCCGTTACGCATCACTGTCACGCGGTCGGCGATCGTGAAAACCTCATCGATGCGGTGCGAAATGAAGACGATCGAGCCGCCGTCGGCGCGAAACTTGGTAAGATGCTGAAACAGAATTTCGACCTGGTTGCGGTCGAGCGCCGCGGTGGCCTCGTCGAGGATGACGATGCTGACGCGTTTCGTCAGCACCTTGAGAATTTCGATGATTTGACGCTGATCCGCCGACAGGTCCGACACCGATGCCTGCGGATCGACGGCGGAACCGAGCGTCTCGCCGAAGCCGGCGAGCGCGCCGGCGGTCGCGGCGTTGAGCGCCGCGCGATCGACCAGGCCGAGCCGCGTCAACGGTTCGCGGCCGAGATAAATGTTCTCGGCGACCGTCATCGCCGGGATCAGGGATAGTTCCTGGTAGAACAGGTCGATGCCCGCGGCGACAGCGTCGGCCGGGCCCGCGAAGGCGACCGAGCGTTCATCGAGCAACAATTCGCCGGCATCGGCGCTGACCGCGCCGGCGATGATCTTGCACAGCGTGCTCTTGCCGCAGCCGTTCGCCCCGATCAGGGCGTGGATCTCGCCGCGCTCGAGCGTGAACGCGGCGCCGTCGAGGGCCACCACCCCGCCGAATCGCTTGCGGATTCCCCGCGCCGCAAGAGCAGACACGACGGTACGCCCCGCTGAATCGATCCGCTACTTCTTGAAATAGGCCATCGCCTGGTCGGGCGTGACCACGGTAGTGACCGAGATGTAGCCGGGCTTGTCCTTCACCTGCTCATAGGCCTGTTCGAAATTGGAATTGTCGATGAGCGGGATGGGAATATAGATCGCATTGCCGAATTGGCCGGCGAAGATGCCGTCCTTGAATTCGTGGCCCTGCAATTTGAGCACCGCCACATTTAATGCGCTGGCCATGACGCCGGGCGGATTGACCGATGCGGCGGTATTGTAGTGATGCTCCTTCCACAGCTTCAGGAAGTCGGCGCGGATTTCGCCGGTTGCCGCGATATCGGTGCGTTTGGCCTCGCTGATCGCTCGCCAGGCGCCGGCCGCCATGCCGTCCTGCACCCAGACGCCGTTGATGTTGGGATAGGTGGCGAGCAGATTCTGCATCGCCTGCTGGCCCTTGGCCTCGTCCCAATCGGCGTTGACTTCGTTGAGAATCTTGATCCCCGGATATTTGGCGAACACTTCCTTATAGCCGGCGACGCGGGCTTGATTGGCCGGATGGCCGGCGACGCCATTGATGCAGACGACGTTGCCCTTGCCGTTGAGCGTCTTAGCGAGCCACTCGGCCGACTTCATGGCCCACGCCTTCTGGTCGATACCGACGTAGAGCGCGTCTTTCGACGTCACCTCCTGGTCGGTGGCGATGACCAGGATTCCCTTCGCCTTGGCCTGGGCGATGACCGGATCGAACGCAGTCGGGCTGTTCGGATTGATCAGGACGGCGTTGACGCCCTGATTGATGAAGTTGCGCACCTGCGCGATCTGCCCCGGAATATCGACCGTCGCGCTCTGCGCATTGGTCTTGACCATGACGCCCTTGGCATTCCAGGCCTTGGCCGCCGCCTCCGCTTCGTCGATCATCTGGGTGCGCCACTCGCTGCCCACCCAGCCGTTGCTCAAGCCTATCGTGAAGCTGTCGGCCGCCTTGCTCGACGCCGAAGCGGTCAAGCCGATTGCCAGGGCGGCGCCGGCCGCCAACACAGATCTGAACATCATGTCGCAAGTCCTCCCGGTGTACTGCTACTGCAGAAGCCACATTCGCATGGTGATGGGCGTCGACGCGGTTTCTGCACAAGGCTCGACGCGCCACCCGTGCGACCGGATCGGGGGCTACCGATCGCGCTGGTCAGAGCGCTCAACCGGCATTCTCGGATGAACCCCAAACCCGATGGAAGGGTAGGCGATTTCCGAACTTATGGAAAGCCGCATGGGCGGCCGTCGCTAATAGCCCGCCGCCAGCGCGCCGCGGGTGCGCGGATCGGCGGCGCCGACCAAACCCGTGGGCGTCACCAGGATCGAGTTGGCCGACGTCGGCAAATGCCGCACCACCACGCTGTCGCCGCGCGCTTCGAGCGCGGTGATGAGATTGTCGGCTAGTCCCGGTTCGGCGAAGACCTTGTCGGGTATCCATTGATCGTGCACGCGCGGCGCCGACACCGCGCTGGCGATATTGAGACCGCGGTCGATGACGTCGACCACGATCTGCAGCACCGCGGTGATGATGAGGCTGCCGCCCGGCGAACCGGTGACCAGGAACGGCTTGCCGTCCTTGAGCACGATCGTCGGCGTCATCGACGACAGCGGCCGCTTGCCGGGGCCCGGCGCGTTGGCCTTGAAACCGACGAGGCCGTAGGCATTCGGCGTGTTCGGCTTGGCGGCGAAATCGTCGAGCTCGTTGTTGAGCAGCACGCCGGTGCCGGCGGCGACCAGCCCGACGCCATAGCCGAAGTTGAGCGTATAGGTGTTGGACACGGCGTTGCCGAAACTATCGACGATGGAGAAGTGCGTGGTGTTGCGGCCTTCCGCCGTGACCGTGCCGCCGGGATGGATGTCGATCGCGGGCGTGGCGCGCGCGGGGTCGATGGTGGCGCGCCATTTGTCGGCGTAGCTCTTCGAGATCAGGCGCTCGACCGGCATCTGCACCATATCGGGATCGCCGAGGAACCACGCGCGATCGGCGTAGGCGCGCTTCATCGCCTCGATCATCAGGAACAGCGTCTGCGCCTCGGCTTCGTGCGCCAGGTCGTAGCCCTCGAGGATGTTGAGCATCTCGAGGAGCGCGACGCCGCCCGATGACGGCGGCGCCATCGAGACGATGTCGTAGCCGCGATAGGTGCCGCGCATCGGCGCGCGCTCGATCGCGCGATAATCTTTAAGGTCGTCGACGGTCATCACGCCGCCGGCGGCTTGCACGGCGGCGGCGAGCTTTTGCGCGACCGGACCTTGGTAGAACGCGCGCGGCCCGTCTTTGGCGATGGCTTCCAGCGTGTTGGCGAGGTCCGGCTGGAGGAGCCGGTCGCCTGGCGCGAGCGGCGCGCCGTCGGCTTTCAGAAAGATCAGCGCCGAGGACGGCCAACGCAGGAGCCGCGGCCGGTCGCGGGGCAGCGAATCCGCAGTGTCGTCGGCCACGGGGAATCCGCCGCGCGCCAGCGCGATTGCCGGCTGCATCAAATCGGCCAGCGTGAAACGGCCCGAGCCGTATTTTTCCTCCGCCAGCGTCAGCCCCGCGACCGTGCCCGGCACGCCGATGGCGAGCGCGGAATCGCGCGACTTTTGCGAATCGGCATTGCCCTGCGCGTCGAGGAAGGAATTTTCGTTGATCGCCGCCGGCGCGGTCTCGCGATAGTCGATGGTAGTATCTTCACCGTTGGCGCGATGAATGACCATAAAGCCGCCGCCGCCGATATTGCCGGCGCGCGGATAAGTCACGGCCAGCGCGAAGCCGACCGCGACCGCGGCGTCGATGGCGTTGCCCCCTTTTTGCAGAATGCCGGCGCCGATCCGCGCCGCCATCGCCTCCTGCGCCACCACCATGCCGTGCGCGGCGGTGACGGCCTGCGCCTGGCCGATCGCCGAATCCAAGCGGCCGTCTGCGCGCGCGAAGCTTGGTGCAAAGAGCGGCAGCGCGAGAAGGCCGATGAATGCGAATACGGCCAGCTTGCCGACGAAACGTTTTTCCATAGCGCAAATTAGATACGAGCAGGGGTACGGGCGCAAATGATGGTGATGTGCCTATTTCATCCTCCCCCACGACAGTGGGGGAGGGGGACCGCGCACTTGCGCGGTGGAAGGGGCGTCGGCCTAGAGGCTCGCTTCACCGCCAACGCCCCCTCCACCACACTTCGTGTGGTCCCCCTCCCCCGCTTTCGCGGGGGCGGACAAAAACATCTCGTTCTCGCGACGCGCTCGGCGTCCGAGGTTTGCCGTACAAGCGCATGATCCCGAAAAGCCTGCCCTTGGACTTGATCCGAGGGTGGCTACCGGTTTTCGGACAAGATCATGCGCAAAGATGATCAAGACTCCGCCGAGCACCATCGCGTCACGCCTGAACCGGCGGTGGGACCGGCCTTCGGCTCGATCGTGCTCTGCGGTACAACAACAAATAAAAGGAGGGGGAACGCCGGTAGACGCTGATCCGTATCCTCCGCACCTCACGGTGCGGCTCGCGCCTTGCAAGGCGCGCTCGCCTGCCGGCGTTCCACCGCGGTTCTCGCCAAAGGGGACTCTCGTCCCCAAGGCTCAGCGTCAGGCCATGTTTCCTGCGACTTGGCCGGAGCGTTTGGTCCGCAAAGCCCGCCCCAACCGGGGGGCGGAGACCTCGCGCCGCTCCGCGGGCGTTACCCGCGCCGGCCT
>JBAPYW010000072.1:0-60839 GCA_049284935.1 Xanthobacteraceae bacterium | reverse complement strand
TCGGTCATGCCGTGCGTCGTCATTCCTGCCCTGAAGTGGATCGCTGCCGGCTTACTGTGGTGCCTTGCGCGACCAGCGCGCAAGAGCGTTTGCGCAATACTGCACAACGACCGCGCCCCGCGAGCCGGGCAGCGCGGACGCAGGACCTCGCCGGCAATCTCGGCGATGCGATCAGGTCCACGTTGAGAGCGACAAAAGAAACGATTGGACGGGTCATGACCGCGGAGGCTTGCGGCACCGCCGCCCACGATGCGCTTCCTCTTGCGCGGTGCACCGGGGCAGACTTAGCCGGAGGCATGGTTAACGGCCGCTTAAGGGGGTTCGGCGCCGATTTGCCATCAAACCGCCGTTTACCATGAGAATGGTTGAGCCGCAGCCATTGAATGCGAATTTCGCTATGGGCCCATTTTCTTGTTAGTATTGGCGGCGGCGCAAGTTACCGGCGATTAACCATTGGGTATCCGGTGGCCGCCGCGGCAACACGGGGAGAGGGCGGATGTTCGAGACTTTGTTCGGCGCGGAAATACCGCTCGCCGTACGCTTCTTCTTGGCATTTCTGATCGTGCTGGGATTGATCGGCGCGGCCGCATGGGCGGTCCGCCGGTTCGGCAGCGGCCGGTATCGCGGTGCCGGACAGCGCGGCCGCCAGCCGCGGCTTGCCGTGATTGATCATGCCAGCGTCGATGCACGGCGGCGTTTGATTCTCATCCGTCGCGACAATGTCGAGCACCTGTTGCTGATCGGCGGCCCGACCGATGTGGTGGTCGAGCCCAATATCGTGCGCGCGATGCCGGCCTCGCGCGATGCGCCGGCGGCCCGTGCGCCTGCGGTGGCAGAGCTATTGCCCCGCGCAATTCCCCTGCCCGACAGCGGATCGAGCGATTCTTGGCCGCTGCAACCGGAGCCGGTGACCCCGGCGGCCGCGCCGGCGCCGACGCGCGCGCAGCGCGACGCATTGACCGCCGTCGCGGAAAATCTGGCGGTTCATCCGGTCACACCGTCCCGCACCCGGCCCGCAGCAGTTGTGCGGCCGCCAGTCGAACCGCGCGCGGAGCCTCGTTCCGAACCTCGTTTCGAGCCGCGCATATCGACGCCGCATGCCAATGCGGAATCCCCCTCCGCGGTCGATCAGAACCTTGCGGAAATGGCGCACCGACTTGAAGCGGCGTTGCGCAAGCCCAAGACGGCGGACACGCGCGAGGCGGCCGCTCCGTCGGCAGCAGCACGGGCAACGCCGTCACCTGAGCCCAGTGCGGAGGCGGAGGCCGAGGCCCCGGCTCCGCCAGCACCGTCGCCGCCTGCCCCACCCGCTCCCCCGCGCGCGGCGCGGCCGGAGGTTCCGGCAAAGGAAGGCAAGGCGCTGTACGACAGTCTCGAACAAGAAATGGCGAGCTTGTTGGGGCGCCCGACCAGCAAGAGCTGATCCCGTTGGCCTCGTTCTGGCGTTGACGTCACTGCAAAACATCTGAACGCCGAATGATCACCTTGGCGCGCAGAGCAAAGCCCCGGCTTTCCAAGCTGGGGCTTTTGCATTGAGTGCAACTGGATCGGAACAATTGCCGGTGGGTGACGTTTCCCGCGCGTGCACCCCCCCTTGCCAAAAAACCATCATTGGTCATATCCGGTTACGCGAGATATTTCCGCCCACGTCGAGGAAATTGACCGCCATTCGCGCTTGCGGTCGCCGTCGGAGTTCTCATCGCTCTGGTCAGCCGGAAATGGGATTCATTGCGCCGGGCCGAGCGTTGCACCCATCGTCCACCTCGCTCCAGCTCATTAACGAGTAAGCCGGGTCGATCCGAAACACGGTACCGCATTGGCGCAGGACCATGTACATGCATTTGCCGTGCACGCATCGGACGGTCCGCCATGCTCAACGCCTATCCCCTCCACGGCAATGCCGGCACGTCACTGGCGACCGCCGCCTGGGTCGACCTCGTCAGTCCGACCGATGCGGAAATATCGGCGTTCGAACAGGCATTTGGGCTCCGCGTACCGACCCAAGACAAGCTTTCCGAAATCGAGACGACGAGCCGTCTCCGCGTCGAGCACGACGCGCTTTATCTGACCGTTCCGCTGATCGTTGCCGCGGAAAATGAACCGTGGATACCGGCGCCGACCGGCTTTGTGCTTTCCAAACGCGTCCTGATGACCATCCGCTTTGCCAAATCGGCGGCCTTCGACACCGTGATCAAGGAGCTGGGTAAGGTCGAAAAACTCGAACCGGCGCTCGCCTTCGTGCGCCTGCTCGAAGATCTGGTCGATCGGATGGCGGATTTACTCGAAGCGAGCGGTCGCGACCTGGACGACGCCTCTCATCTCATCTTCCGGCAAGAGCACCCGAACCGGAGCAAGTTGTCGCGCGAGACCGCCATGTTGCGCCGGCTGATGATGCGAACCGGCCGCACCAGCGAACGGATGTCGCGCATTCATTACACTTTGGTGTGCCTCGACCGAATAGCGAAGTTCACGGTCGAACAGGGCCGGGAATGGATCGCGCCGGATCTGGCCGGCCGGCTGCAGACGGTGTCGTCGGACATAGCCTCCCTGATCCGGTTCACCGAAGGCCTGATCAGCCGCGTTCAGCTTCTGCAGGATGCCGCGACCGGCATCATCAACATCGACCAGAACGACGTGATGAAGGTCTTGACCATCGCCTCGGTCGTCGGAATTCCCCCGGTGCTGGTTGTGGGCGTCTACGGCATGAATTTCAAGAACATGCCGGAACTCGCTTGGAGCTGGGGTTATCCCTACGCCTTGGCCCTGGTCGTCGTGACCGCGCTGCTGCCGCTGATCTGGTTCAA
Organism: Xanthobacteraceae bacterium; assembly: GCA_049284935.1. Lineage (GTDB taxonomy): Bacteria > Pseudomonadota > Alphaproteobacteria > Rhizobiales > Xanthobacteraceae > BOG-931. Next base: position 58,035 of record JBAPYW010000072.1, on the reverse strand, counting down.
GTGGAAGGACTGGATTTGAGCGGCAAACCCCATCGGTGGCCGGCGCATACGGCCGAGCAGCCATCCAGGCCGAGCGCGATGGCGGCGGCCGTGTATGGTTGGGTCTCGACAGGGCCCCGCCAACGACGCTTATTCCTCGCGATAGACTCGCTCGCGGCGCTCGTGGCGCTCCTGCGCTTCGATCGACAGCGTAGCGATGGGGCGCGCTTCCAAACGCTTGAGCGAAATCGGCTCGCCGGTCTCCTCGCAATAGCCGTAGGTGCCGTCCTCGATGCGCTGCAGCGCGGCATCGATCTTGGCAATCAACTTGCGCTGGCGGTCGCGGGCGCGCAATTCGATCGCCCGGTCGGTCTCGGACGAGGCCCGGTCGGCCAAGTCGGGATGGTTCTGGTTGTCGTCCTGGAGATGCTGCAGCGTCTCTTTCGCCTCCTTGAGAATGGCCTCCCGCCAATCGAGCAGCTTCATGCGGAAATACTCCCGCTGGCGCTCATTCATGAACGGTTCCTTGTCCGTCGGGCGGTAGATCTTTTCGAACGACCGGACGCTCTTACCGTTCTTGTTCAACGTGTCGTCGTATCGACTGTTTTTGCTCTTGACCGACTGCATGTCCCTCTGCTCCGCGCACGCTCTGCGGTAGATCCTCCCCAGCGAGGCTGGCCTATATATCGAGGGACTATGACGCTGACAATAATGATGATGGCACCGGATACCGCCCCGGCTTAATCTTGTTGTGGAGCAGCGACAGTTTCTCGTAAAATACTGATATATAAAAAGATTCTAGTCTGACCGACCGTAGCTACTCTCCCCCCGGTCGGCCCGATCGATCTCTCGCTCCGGTAAGTCAATCCAAATTTTTCGCAACCGAAATTCATGTTGAGGCCACGGCCGCCGATTTCAGCCGCAAAGCGTAACCGGCCAAGCGTACCGCAGCTTGATGTTCCGCCGGACGCCATGCACTTAGCGGATGGCTGACATCCAAGCGGGGGCCCGCCGTCGGCGCTACACATTAAAGTTTTCTTTACCCTGCCGCGCCTAGTCGTGTGCATCACGCAAACTTTGCATCATGCAGCCACTCCATCGCAATTCACTCGACTTTCCGCAACACGAGGCCACACGAGCGTTGGTCGGGCGTCGTCTTGCCGACGTCGAACGCGACCTGATCCTGGACACTCTGCGGTTTTGTCTGGGAAACCGGACACGGGCAGCCAAAATGCTCGGCGTGTCGATCCGCACGATGAGAAACCGACTTAAGGAATTCGCGTCGAAGGGGTTAAGCATACCGCCCACCGAGCAGCGGCAGAGCTCGTAGAACACGATCGATCAAGCGACAACGCCGCCCCCGCCTCGATTAACAAACTCCTAGAAACATTACTTGCATCCGAGGCCTTCGGATAAACGCCGCGCAATCGCCTCGTGCTATGAGCGTTGCCAGGGGCGCGATTGCCATCGCAGGGCGGGGATCGGGGATAATGTTTGCCTTGGCTGAAGACGACGTCCTGAGCCGGACCCGTGGGTTGGAGGCCGAGCTCGCGGAAGCTCGCTCCAAGATCAAGCAACTCGAAACCAGAATAGAAACGGATGCCCTGCTCGACATCTTCAACCGCAGAGGCTTCGAACGGGAGTTGACGCGCGCGGTTTTGCAGGTGAACCGCTACCAAAGGACCGCGGCCGTCGTTTTCATCGATCTCGACGATTTCAAATCCATCAACGATCGATTTGGCCATCTTGCCGGCGATGCAACTTTAAAAGCCGTGGCTGAAACGATCATCAAGGCTTGCCGCGCCTCGGACACCGTTGCGCGCTTCGGCGGGGACGAGTTCGCCGTACTTCTCTGGAATCTGCGCGAGTGCGATGCACGGGCTAAGGCGCAGTCCCTCGAGGAGAAGATTGAAGCCATAAAGATGTGCTTCGCAACCGACGTCAGCTCGGTCGGTGCTTCCGCCGGGTTTACTATGCTACGGCGCTTCGACAGCCCGACCGAAGTGATAGCCCGTGCCGACAAGGCCATGTATTCCCGAAAGATGGAGAAAAAGACCGAGGAGGAGCATTTGTCGGCGGCCTTGGTCGTTGACCCCCGGCAAGTCGCCCGGCTTTTCGAACAGATCCGGTCGCGACCTGCCGAACGCGCGGCAGCGGAACGCTAACCGGGCCGATTTCAGCCCCGCCCGATCGTCGATCATTGCAAATTCGCGTCGGTCCTGCATAGTTGCAGCGCGGATCGCACTCCCGTGGCCGGACCCAAGCGAGCGGATTGTCATGCGTTTTGAAGGCACCAGCGGTTACGTCGCCACCGACGACCTGAAGGTTGCGGTCAACGCCGCCATCGCGTTGGAGCGGCCACTGCTGGTCAAAGGGGAGCCGGGCACCGGCAAGACCGTGCTGGCGATCGAGATCGCCAAGGCGCTGGGTGCGCCACTGATCGAGTGGCACATCAAGTCAACCACCAAAGCGCTGCAAGGGCTTTACGAATACGACGCGGTGACGCGGCTGCGCGACAGCCAATTGGGCGACGCCCGCGTCAAGGACATTCGCAACTACATCAAGCGCGGCAAGCTGTGGGAGGCGTTCGTCGCCGACGAGCGGCCGGTGCTGCTGATCGACGAGATCGACAAGGCCGATATCGAGTTCCCCAACGACCTGTTGCAGGAGCTCGATCGCATGGAGTTCTTCGTCTACGAGACCAGCGAGACGATCCATGCCCGGCGGCGGCCGATCGTGGTCATCACCTCGAACAACGAGAAGGAATTACCCGACGCGTTCCTGCGCCGCTGTTTCTTTCATTACATCCGTTTTCCCGACCCCGACACGATGCGCGCCATCATCGAAGTGCACTTCCCCGGAATCAAGCACCGCCTGGTGGCGGAGGCGCTGCGGCTGTTTTACGAGATCCGCGACGTGCCCGGCATGAAGAAAAAACCTTCAACCTCCGAATTGCTCGACTGGCTCAAGCTCTTGATGGTCGAAGATATTTCGTTGGAGACGCTGCGCGAGCGCGATCCGAAGAAGCTGATCCCGCCGCTGCATGGCGCGCTACTCAAGAACGAGCAGGATGTGCACCTGTTCGAGCGGCTGGCGTTCATGGCGAGACGTGAGGGCCGCTAGCCGCGGCCGCGCTCACCACAATGGGTGCATGCTGAAGGTATAGGTGCCGCCCACTCCGAAGGTGAATTGGTTCGGCGAACCGCGCATCGTCACCAGCGGAGAATTTGCCGCGGAATCGGTGATGCGCTCGTACTCCACCAAAGCGTGGACCTGCCATTGCCGATTAAAGAAATACTCGATCTGGCCGCCCGCGCCGTAGGAATAGAACCCGCCGGTCGCATTGTAGACGGGAAGCCCGGAGGCGGCGGACTGCGCTGCCGTAATACTGAAATACGGAGAAACCGCAGCCGTCGATTGCAGCGACAGGCGCGGGCCGCCGGACAGCCGCCACTGGCCCAACGGCACCACCACGTCGGCGAACAGGTCGCCGCTGACGCCGGTTTCGCCACCGATTCCCTGGCGCATTTCGCCGCGCACGCGCAGCCACGGCACCGGCCAATAGACGGCATAGCCGCCAATCTGCGCCGCCCAGGACACGTCGCCCAGACCATTGAGCTGGCTATAGGACGAGGCGTAGCGCGGCCATACGAGTTTTCCGACCGGCCCCAGCTGTAACTGACCGAAATCGAGAATGGGCACGCCGAAGCCATCGCGCGCCCCGAAAAAGAACGGCGGATCGCCCGGTTTTTGCAGAGCAAAGAGCGGGAAGCCGGTAAGCCCATACTCGCTCGTCGGGGCGCCCGGCCAAGCCGGAATCGCCCGGACTTCGCCGCCGACCGTGACGATCCAGTCGGGAACAGGCGGCGCGTATGTCGCCGGTGCGGCCGCAGGCGGTGGCGGCGCTTCAGGAGAAAGATCGGCCGCCGCCGCAATACCCGGCGCGACGACAAAGACCACCGCAACAGCCGAACACCATTCCGCGAATGTCATGCCCCGCTGCCCCATCGCACCCGCGCGCCACGGACCCGCATTATGATCATTATCGAGCAAATATTTCCAAATCTTACCCAGCTTTCACGCTTTGGCACCTTCGCGTCGCGTCCCGCGACTAAGCTGATCCGCCGGAAGCGTCGACGGCGGCATCTCGGCGTCGGCCGTCGGCTCCATGACGGCAGGTGGCGATATAACGGAGTCGGGCGCACCTCGTTCCCCGGCGTCCTGTTCCGCCGCGGCTTGCTGCGCGCGTCCGGCCATCGCGATTTCGGGTTCGCGCGCGCGAAGATGCGCCGTCTCGGCGGCGCGGGCGCGGCGCTCGGCTGCGGCATCGCCGAGCCGCTTCAACCAATAATACAACTGCGCGGTCGCCCGGCCCAATATTCCACCCGCCCAAACGAGTTCGAACGGCGTGAATTGTCGCCACGTTTGATCGCCGTCAACAATGGCGCGGGCGATCAGGTTGCCGGCCATCGCCGTGGTGTTGAGACCATGGCCGCCGAAGCCGCTGGCCAGCCACAATCCGGGGCCGAGTTCGCCGATCTGCGGCATCCGGTGGATCGAATTCCCCAAGGTGCCGGACCACCCGTAGTCCACGGTAATATCGCCGAGCTGGGGATATGTCTGTTTGATGTCCGCGGTCAGGGCGCGCACGTAGCGGCGGGGACTTCGCGCCCACGTCGTCGCTCTGCCGGACCACATCAACCGGCCGCCGCCGACGACACGATAGTGATTGTCCGCAAGGTCGGAGTCGCTGACCGCACCGCGATAGTCGATGGCTTCGGTAAGACGCGGCCCGAGCGGCGCCGTGGTGATCACATAGGTCGTGACCGGAATGAGCGCGGACGCAACCCGCGGCAGCAGCGACGCGATCTGCAGGTTGCCGCACAGCACCACGTGATTGGCCCGCAACCGTGCGCTCGGTGTCACAATGCGCTTGCGCACGCCTGCAGGATCGATGGACAAAGCCGGCGTGTGCTCGAAGATGCGGGCGCCGGCGCGCTCGGCCGCGGCAGCCAACCCCAGCGCATAATTGAGCGGGTGAATGTGGATCGCCCGCGGAAAGTGAATGGCGTGAAAGTAACGCTCGCTGCGCAGCACCGCGCGCACCCGTTCGGTCGGCCAGCCTTCGATCTCGGCACCGAATTCGCCGAGAAGCCCGACAAGGCGCGTGAACTTGTCGCCATCATCGGTCTTGGAGACGTAAAGCCAGCCTTCCTGCGCTTCGATCCCGGGCATCGCGTCGTCGCGGATGGCGTCGCGGACGTAGTCGAGACCGCTCTGCGACAGCGCCCATAAATCCTTGGCCGGCGCAAAGCCGACGCGGCCGATGATACTGTCAGGCGCGGCGGCAAAGCCCGGTAACACAAAACCGGTATTGCGGCCGGAGGCGCTTGACGCGATCCGGCCGGCCTCGATGAGCACAACGGACCAGCCGGCGCGCGCGACCTCGCGCGCCGTCGTCAGGCCGGCGAGCCCACCGCCGATCACGCAAACGTCGACGTCGAGGTCGCCATGAAGCTGCGGCCGCCGCGGTGCGACCACCATGGTCGCGGCGTACCAACTTTCGCCATAGGCCGTGATATCGGCGGGCTCCATCACGAGACACTAGACTGACGCCGTCGAGAAAGCGACATTGCCGGGATGCGCCGCTTACTGCTGCTACGCCATGCCAAGACCGAGCGCCCCGAGCCCGGCGAACGTGACCGCGATCGCAAGCTGACGGCGCGCGGCCGCGCCGACGCGCCCGTGATCGGCACCTATCTCGCCCGCCACGGCCTTGTTCCCGACCTTGTCCTGGTATCGCCGGTGACGCGCGCGGAGGAAACCTGGGCCCTCGTAGCGCCGGCCTTTACCAAAGCGCCGCGTGTGGCGAAGGACGAGCGCATCTACAACGCCAGCCCCGAAACGCTCATCGCTCTTATCCGCCAGACTCGCGACGCGCACACGCTGCTTGTCGTCGGCCACAATCCGGGCCTGCATGATCTTGCCGTGCGATTGACCGCGTCGGGCGACGTTGAAACGCGTGAGCGCGTCAACGAAAAGCTGCCAACGTCCGGGCTCGTCGTCATCGATCTTCCGCTCGACGACTGGTCGCGGCTGCACGCCAATGCCGGCAGGCTGGAGCGTTTCGTCACCCCGCGCCTGATCGACGCGGCGAGCGACTGAAGCGCGGGAAAGTCAGGAACGCAGCCTCAACCCGCCAGGGCCGCCAAGATACGCGCCCAGCTGCGAATGCCCTTGTGGAAACTCCGCAGGTCGTATTTTTCATTGGGTGAATGCACCCGGTCGTCGTCGAGCGCGAAGCCGACCATCAGCGTGTCCATGCCGAGTACGGTCTTGAAATCGCCGACGATCGGGATCGAGCCGCCGGCGCCGATCGTCAGAGCCTTCTTGCCCCACTCCTCCGCCAGCGCCGCCCGTGCCTTGCCGAGCGCGGGATTATCGAACGCCACCTCGAACGCCGGCGCGCTGGTGAAATTGCCGAACTCCACCGAGCAGTCGGCCGGAACTCGCGCGCCCACCAAGTCGCGAAACGCGGCACGGATTTTTTCAGGGTCCTGGGCGCCGACAAGGCGGAACGAGACCTTGGCCATCGCCTTGCCGGGAATGACGGTCTTCGCCCCCTCGCCGGTATAGCCACCGAGAATACCGTTGACCTCGGCGGTCGGCCGCGTCGAAATTTGCTCGATCAGCAAGCGGTCCTTTTCGCCGGCCGGAATTTTCAATCCGATCGGGCCGAGGAATTTTTCCGGGGTCAGGTTTAGCCCGGCGAGATCGGCCTTGATGTCGGCCGGCAGTTCGTGGACGCCGTCGTAGAAGCCGGGAATGGCAACCGAGCCGTCCGGCTTGTGCATGGCCGCGAGAACTTCGGCCAGGACATGGATGGGATTGCGCGCCGCACCGCCAAACAGGCCCGAGTGCAGGTCGCGGTCGGCGCAGGTCAGCCTGACCTCCTCGTAGACGAGCCCGCGCAGCGATGTCGTGATCGACGGCGTCTGCGCGTCCCACATGCCGGTGTCGCAGACGAGCGCAAGATCCCGCTTGAGCTCCCCAGCGTTGTCGCGCACGAAACTGAACAGGTGCTTCGAGCCGCACTCCTCCTCGCCTTCGATCATCATGGTGATGTCGAGCGGCAGTTCGCCCGTGACCGCCTTGAAGGCGCGGCACGCCTCGATAAAGGTCATGGCTTGGCCTTTGTCGTCGCAGGCGCCGCGCCCGACGATGATTTTCCGGCCGCCGTCGAGCGTCTCGATACGCGGCTCGAACGGCGGCGTCTTCCACAGATCGAGCGGATCGACCGGCTGCACGTCATAATGGCCGTAGAACAAGACGCGCGGCGACTTCCCCGCGGACGCTCCGTTGCCGCTTTTGCCGATCACGACAGGCTGGCCGTCGGTCGCGCGCACGCTGGTCTCGAATCCGAGGCCGCGAAGGTCGGCGGCGACGTATTCGGCTGCGGCGCGGCAATGCGGCGCATAGGCCGGGTCGGTCGAGATCGACTGAATTCGTAAGAGCGCGAACAAACGATCGAGGCTTCCGTCGAGATCGCGGTCGACGCGAGTGAGGACAGCGGGCAAAGATTCTGATGGCGTCATGACATCACCGTTTCAACACGCCGCCGAGCGCGCCGCGCACGACAGCCTTGCTAATCGTGCCGGCAGTTTTGCTGCCGGTGCTCCTGGCGAGCTCCGCCGCAACCGTGGTGGCGACGCCGGTGGCGACGGCGCGCGCCACATTGCGGGCGACTTGCTGCGAGGTCGTCAAGGTCGCGCCGCGCGGCCGGCCAATGCCGAAAAGGTTGCGGAAGCCTTCGCCCACCCGATGAAGGATACCTCCCGGCGCGGGCGCTTGGCCCGATGTGGCGGGTCCGCCGGGTGTGGCGGGTGCAGCGGCCGCGCCGGCTGGCGGCAGCGCGCCGCCGGCTGCCAGTCGCTTTTGCAGAATTCCGCAGGCGGATTGGGGATCGGCGGCCTGGTCGTATTTGCCCTTCACCGGGCTTGCCGCCATCACCGCCTTGCGCTCGTCCGGAGTCACCGGTCCGATGCGCGCCGACGGCGGCCGGACCACGATACGATCGACCATCGCCGGAGTGCCGTCGCCCTCAAGAAACGACACCAACGCTTCACCCTTGCCGAGCTGGGTGATGACCTGCACGGTGTCAAGTTTCGGATTTGGCCGGAACGTTTCCGCCGCCGCCTTTACCGCCTTCTGGTCATGCGGCGTGAACGCACGCAGCGCGTGCTGCATCCGATTGCCGAGTTGATCCAAAACTTTTTCGGGCACATCGAGCGGATTTTGGGTGACGAAATAGACCCCCACCCCTTTCGAGCGGATCAACCGCACCACCTGTTCGACTTTATCCAGCAATTCCTTGGGCGCCTCATTGAACAGAAGGTGTGCCTCATCGAAAAAGAACACGAGCTTCGGCGTTGGCGGATCGCCGACCTCCGGGAGCTTTTCGAACAGTTCCGAAATGAGCCACAGCAGGAAGGTGGCGTAGAGCCGCGGGCTCGCTATCAGCTTGTCGGCGGCCAGCACGTTGATGACGCCGCGCCCCTTGCTGTCAGTCCGCATCAAATCGGCGACGGACAGCGCCGGCTCGCCGAAGAATTTTGCGCCGCCCTGGTTCTCGAGCACCAGGAGCTGGCGCTCCACGGCGCCGACGGCGGTCACGGCTACGTTGCCATAGCGGGCGCCGACCTCCTTGGCGTTCTTTGAAAGATAGGACAGGAGCTCGCGCAAATCCCTGAGACCGACGAGTCCATCGACGTCGTCGCACACTTTCAGTTCCGGATCGTCGTCGGCGAAACGGAAGGCGACGTTGATGACGCCTTCCTCCACGTCGTTGAGTTCGAGCATCCGCGAAACGAGAAGCGGGCCCATTTCGAACACGGTAGCGCGGATCGGATGGCCCTGTTCCGCGAACAAATCCCAGAACACCACGGGGAACTCTTCGGGCGCGTAATCGAAGCCCAAACCATTGGCACGCTTGACGAAATCTGGCTTGGCCTCGCCGCGCGCGGCGATCCCCGAGAGATCGCCTTTGATATCAGCGGCGAACACGGGGACGCCCGCGCGCGAAAATCCTTCCGCCAGCACCTGCAGCGATACGGTCTTGCCGGTGCCGGTCGCGCCGGTGACGAGACCGTGGCGGTTGGCAAGAGCGAGTGTGAGGTACGCGTCGCTGGCGCCCTTGCCGACAAAAATTTTTCCATCTCGATCCGGACTGGTCATCATTCGTTTCCTTCACGTGCATCGTGCCACGTCGCAAGATCGCCGATCGGGGTCGAGTCCCGTCGCGTGCTCTGCGTTCCTATCATGCCGAGGTGCGGCAATTCACCAGCGGTCGCTCGCGCAATCGGCTCGCAACCGACTTGTCATGCAGCGTCCTAATGTACATTATGGCAAGAAGGTGCTGAGACTAGGGCTGGCGAGGGGATAATGGAAGAACTGATCGGGCGCCGCGTCGCCGACGTCGGCGACGCTCGAGCCGCCGTCGAAACGGCATGGGCGGCGATATGACGCCAGCATGCGCGTGATGGGCGCGGGGCCGAGCGTGGGTCAGGTGCAGGTCATGATCCGGCAATTCATCGCTTATGCGCGCGAGAGGATCGGCGAGGACGAGGTCGATGACATCGTCGGCGCCAGCCCCGGTCTCGCAATTGTTTGAGTACCAACGTGGTTACGGCGACGCTATTGCGCGACTGAGGAGAGACATCGATGGCGTATCCCATCACCGATATTCGAGCCATCGGGCCGGATACCGCCGTGATCCTCAAATCGGACGGCATTCGTACAACCGTAAGTTTATTGCGCTCCGGCAAGACGCCAAAGCAACGGCTCAAGATCGCCGAGCGGATCGGGGCCGACGAGAAGCGCGTGCTCGACTGGGTGACGGCCGCCGACCGCATGCGCGTGAAGGGTGTCGGCTGGGAATATGCGGAGCTTTTGCGCGCGGCCGGCGTCAAGACGGTCAAAGAGCTCAAGTTCCGCAATCCGCACAAGCTCGTCCAGGCTATGGCGGCAGCCAATACCAAGCGCAGACTGGTGCGGCTTCTGCCCTCGGAGAGCACCGTCACCCGCTGGATCGAAAGCGCCAAGAAACTGCCGCCCGTCATTCGCTATTGATTGCCCGGAGCGCGGGCGCAGTTAGCGCGCCGCGGCGCCGGGCGGCTTGACTCATCGCAACCGACCGCGCAAAGCGACCAGCAAACAACGACCGAAGGGACGGCCAATAATGGCCACGACCCTCACCCATCAGGCTTTTTCTACGCCGGGCTCTGAAACCGGCGCCAACGTGCTTGAGCGGCTTCTCGCCAAGGCGCGGCCGCTGGTCATGGGTGTGCTCAACGTCACGCCGGACTCATTTTCCGATGGCGGCCGCTATCTCGATCCTCAAGCTGCCATCGTCCATGCCCGTCGTCTCGCCGCGGAAGGCGCCGATATTCTTGATGTCGGCGCGGAATCGACGCGGCCCTATGACGGTACCATTCGCATATCGCTCGAGGAGGAACGCGCGCGGCTGGCCCCGCTATTGTCCGATGTCGTTGCACTCGGCGTTCCGGTGTCGATCGATACGCTCAAGGCCGCCATCGCCGCCTGGGCGCTCGACCTGGGAGCGGCGATCGTCAATGATGTTTGGGGCTTGCAGGGCGATGCCGACATGGCGCGCGTCGTGGCCGAGCGCCAAGCGCCCGTCGTTATCATGCACAATCGCATGAGTGTCGATCCGGCGATCGACATCGTCGCCGAGGTGACGGACTTCTTCCGGCGCTCGCTCGACATTGCGGCGCGCGCCGGCCTCCCGCGCCGACGGATCGTGCTCGATCCTGGCATCGGTTTCGGCAAGACGCCGGAGCAGAGTTTGATTTGTATCGCCCGGCTCGACGCTTGGCATGAGTTCGGCGTGCCGCTCCTGGTCGGCGCTTCGCGCAAGCGCTTCATCCATTCGATTGCGCCCTCCGCGCCCATGGATCGCCTCGGCGGATCGCTCGCCGCGCATCTGCTGGCGGTCGAGAACGGCGCAACGATCGTCCGGGTCCACGATGTGGCGGCGACCGCGCAGGCACTGGCCGTCGCTTCGGCGATCAGGCGCGCGCGATGAGCGACGCGATTTTTGTCAATGGCCTCGTTCTCCACGCCTACCACGGCGTCATGCCGCACGAGGCTAAAGTCGGACAGCCTTTTAAGCTTGATCTCGTGACCGACATCGATCTCGCCGAGGCCTCGCGCACCGACACGCTCAAACATACGATTTCGTATGAAGCACTGGTGAAAACGGCGAGCGTGGCGTTTTGCGCACGACGCTATCGCCTGGTCGAGGCCGCTGCCGGCGCGGTCGCGGACGCGGTGCTCGACCGCTTTCCACAGGTTCGCGGCATTCGCGTCACCGTGCGCAAGCCGCACGCTCCGATCGCGGCGACCTTCGACGATGTCGGGGTCATCGTCACACGCACACGGCAACGTTCACGGCCATGACCATGGCCGAGGCATTTGTCGCGCTTGGCGGCAATGTCGGCGATGTCCGTTCCACTTTCCGTCGGGCCATTGTCTTGTTCTGCGATGGGACCGCAGTGCGCCTGACAACGCGCTCGTCGGATTACCGGACGCCGCCCTGGGGCGTCACCGACCAGCCGCCATTCGTCAACGCCGTCATTGGCATGACCACCTCGCTGTCGCCGCATGAACTGCTCGCGCGCGCCGAACAATGCGAGCGGGCGCTCGGGCGTGACCGTCCCCGCGAACGCCGTTGGGGAATGCGCTCAATCGACATCGACCTTCTCGCCTATGACGACCTCGTCCTCAACGATCCGGACCTGATTTTGCCCCACCCGCATCTGTTTGAGCGCGCTTTCGTGCTGGTCCCGCTCGCGGAGATCGCCCCCGAGCGGGTGATCGCCGGCGTCCGCGTGCGCGACGCGTTGGAACGCGGGGACACGAGCGGCATCGAAAAGCTGCCGCCGGACGGCTAATGTCGGACGACGCAACTCAGATATGCCTGATTGCCGGCCTCGGATTGGGCTTTGCCGGAAAGGTTTGTTGGCCTTGATCGCCCGGCATGGCATTTTGCGGCCATGACTGATCCTGAAACCCTGCCCTTTGCCGCCGATTTCGCCTCGGCGACGCGGGAGGATTGGCGCAAGCTTGTCGACTCCGTGCTCAAGGGCGCGCCATTCGAGCGGCTCGTCAAAACCACCTACGACGGATTGCGCATTGAACCGCTTGCGGCCCGCCGGCGAGATGCGCGGCGTGTCGCAGGGCGCGGGGGCGCAACAGCCTGGGAGGTGCTGGCGCGGATCGATCACCCCGATCCCGCGCTTGCTAATGAAATCGCGCTGCGTGAACTCAAGAACGGAGCCAGCGGGCTTTCGCTGGTCTTTACCGGCGCGCTCGGCGACCACGGCTTTGGCCTGCCGGCACGCGAGGACGCGCTCGCGCGCGTGCTCGAGGGCATCGACCTCGTCGGTACCGCGGTCGAACTTGATCTTTCGCCGCCCGCGGAGGCGGCGATCGACGCCGCGCTGGCAACGGGACTCGCGCTTTCGCCGCGGGCAACGCGCCTGCGCCTCGGACACGATCCTCTCGGCGCCATGGCGATGGTCGGCAGCGCGGCGCGGAAGTGGAACGGGGAGGCGGCGCATTTTGCCCGCCGCCTTACGGCATTGGTCCGCGAAGGGTACCAAGGCAAGCTAGCCGCTGCCGACGGACGGGTCATCCATAATGCCGGTGGCTCCGAGGCGCAGGAATTAGCCTTCGGGCTCGGCGTGGCGGTAGCCTATCTGCGCGCGCTCGAGGCCGAGGGCGTTGCGCTCGAAACAGCGCGGCGCATGATCTTCTTCCGCCTCAGCGCCGATGCCGATCAGTTTTTGACCATCGGCAAATTCCGCGCGCTGAGGAAACTGTGGGCGCGGGTGGAAGCCTCATGCGGGCTAGCGCCCGAGCCGGCATTCGTTTCAGCCGAGACCGCCTGGCGGATGATGGCGCAACGCGACCCGCACGTGAACATTTTGCGCGCCGCAATCGCGGTGTCTGCCGCGGCACTCGGCGGCGCCGATGCGATCACAGTGTTGCCGTTCACGGCCGCGCGCGGCCTGCCGGAGCGTTTCGCGCGGCGCATCGCCCGCAACACCCAGCTCATTCTCATAGAGGAAGCCCATCTCGCGAACGTCGCCGATCCGGCCGCCGGCTCCGGCGCGGTCGAGGATGTGACAGACCAGCTTTGCCAAACGGCATGGGCGCTGTTCCGCGAGGTCGAGGCGGCCGGCGGTATCGCCGCCGCGCTCGAAAGCGGACTAATCCAAGGTCATGTCGCCGCCGTGCGCGCCAAGCGCGCCGCGGCATTGGGGCAACGCCGGGATGCGCTGACCGGCGTGAGCGTGTTCCCGAACCTGCACGAGGCGGAAGTGGCAGTCGAGGTTGTGGCGGAGCACAAACATTCACCGCCCCCGCAAGCCGGCAAATCGCCAATGTTCGCGCCGCTGCCGGCCATCCGTCTGGCAGAGCCGTTCGAGGCGCTGCGCGATGCGTCCGACCGGTGGCTCGCGGCGACCGGCGCGCGGCCCAAAGTCTTTCTCGCCAATCTGGGCACGCCCGCCGATTTCAGCGCGTGCGCGACCTTTGCCAAGAATTTTTTCGAGGCCGGTGGCATCGAGCCGGTTGGCGGTGAGAGCCTTGACGCCCCTGCCCTCGCGGCCGCCGTCAAGACCGCCGATACGGCGCTGGTTTGCTTGTGCTCCACCGACAAGGTCTACGAGAAGCAAGCCGCTGCGGCAGCCGAAGCGCTCAAAGCGGCCGGCGCGCGGCACATCTATCTCGCCGGCCGGCCGGGCGAACGGGAGGCCAAATGGCGGGCGGCGGGGGTTCAATCGTTCATTTACGAGGGCTGCGACGCCCTGGCGACACTGAAAGGCGCGTACGATATTCTTGGTACCGAGATCGGATGAACCGATGAGCCGAATTCCGAATTTCGCCGGGATCGATTTCGCCGATGCTACGGCCGCGGCGCCGACCGCCGCTGCCACGCCTTGGCTCACGCCCGAAGGCGTGGGGGTCAAAAGCGCCTATGACGCCGACGATCTCGCCGGCCTCGATGGTCTCGACACTTTTCCCGGCATCGCGCCTTACCTGCGCGGCCCCTACCCGACCATGTACCTGACCCAGCCGTGGACCATCCGGCAATATGCCGGTTTCTCTACCGCCGAGGATTCCAACGCCTTCTACCGGCGCAATCTCGCCGCCGGGCAGAAGGGGCTTTCGATCGCCTTCGACCTCGCCACCCATCGCGGCTACGACTCGGATCACCCGCGCGTCGCCGGCGACATCGGCATGGCCGGCGTCGCGATCGACTCGATCTACGACATGCGCACGCTGTTTGCCGGCATTCCGCTGGATCAGATGTCGGTGTCGATGACCATGAACGGCGCCGTGCTGCCAGTGCTCGCGCTCTATATCGTCGCCGCCGAGGAACAGGGCGTGCCGCCGGAAAAACTCGCCGGCACCATCCAGAACGACATTCTCAAAGAGTTCATGGTGCGCAACACCTACATCTATCCGCCGAAGCCCTCGCTGCGCATCATCTCCGACATCTTCGCCTACACCTCGGCGCACATGCCGAAGTTCAATTCGATCTCGATCTCCGGCTACCACATGCAGGAAGCCGGGGCGACCGCCGACCTCGAGCTCGCCTATACGCTGGCCGACGGCGTCGAATATGTACGCGCTGGGCTGGCCGCCAACCTCGACGTCGATCGCTTCGCGCCGCGGCTGTCGTTCTTCTTCGGCATCGGCATGAATTTTTTCATGGAAGTGGCGAAGCTGCGCGCCGCGCGGGTGCTTTGGGCGAAGCTGATGAAGCAATTCAACCCGCAGGATGCGCGCTCGCTGTCGCTGCGCACCCATTGCCAAACCTCCGGTTGGTCGCTCGCCGCGCAGGACGTGTTCAACAACGTCGTGCGCACCTGCATCGAGGCGATGGCGGCAACGCAGGGCCACACCCAATCGCTGCACACCAACGCGCTCGACGAGGCGCTGGCGCTGCCGACCGATTTTTCCGCGCGCATTGCCCGCAACACCCAGATCGTGCTGCAACGCGAGAGCGGCACCACGCGCATGATCGATCCGTGGGGCGGCTCATTCTACGTCGAGCGGCTCACCCACGATCTCGCCACCAAAGCCTGGGCGCATATCCGCGAGGTCGAGGAGCTCGGCGGCATGACCCGCGCGATCGAGGCCTCGCTGCCGAAGCTGCGCATCGAGGAGGCCGCCGCCCGCACCCAGGCGCGCATCGACAGCGGCGCCCAGGCGGTAATCGGCGTCAACAAGTACCGGCCGCGGGACGAGGCGTCGATCGACATCCTCAAGGTCGACAACGGCGCGGTGCGGCAGTTGCAGATCGACAAGCTCAATCGGCTCAAGCGCGAGCGGGATCCGCAAGCTGTCGCCGAAGCGCTTGTCGCGCTGACGCGCAACGCCTCGGGCGGCAACGCCAACCTCTTGGCGCTCGCGGTCGATGCGGCGCGCGCCAAGGCGACGGTCGGCGAAATATCATTGGCGTTGGAGCAGGTCTTCGGGCGCCACCAGGCGGAGATCAAGACGATCTCCGGCGTCTACAGGCGGGAGGTCGGCATGGCGGACGCCGTCGAGCGGATGAAGAAGCGCGTCGCCGAATTCGAGGACAAGGAAGGCCGCCGCCCGCGCATCCTGGTCGCCAAGATCGGCCAGGACGGCCATGACCGCGGTCAAAAGGTGATCGCCTCGGCGTTTGCCGATCTCGGCTTCGACGTCGATATCGGGCCTTTGTTCGCGACCCCGGCAGAAGCGGCGCGCCAAGCGGTGGAAAACGACGTGCACATCCTCGGCATCTCGTCGCTCGCCGGGGCGCATCTGACGCTGGTGCCGGAACTCAAAGCCGAGCTCGGCCGCAACGGCCGCTCCGACATCATGATCGTGGTCGGCGGCGTGGTGCCGCCGCAGGATTACGAGGCGCTGAAGGCCGCCGGCGCGGAAGCGATCTTCCCCCCCGGTACGGTGATCGCGGAAGCCGCCGAGTCGCTGCTCGACGCGCTCAACCGGCGTCTCGGCCACACGCGGGCAGCGGCGGAGTAAGTGATGTGAGCAAGCTCGCAATACCCCATGACGCACTGGTGTTCATCGGTGACGGCCGCAAGGCTTTATTCCTGCGCAATGCCGGCGACGCGAAATATCCCGATCTGAAGGTCGAGCGGGTCTTCGCCGAGGAGAACCCGCCGACCCACGAGCAGGGTACTGACCGGCCCGGACGCGGCGTCGAGAGCGCGGGAACGCGTCGCCGCAGCAGCATAGAACAGACCGACTGGCATCACCTTGAGGAGCACCATTTCGTCGCGCGTGTCGCGGCCGCGCTGGAAGACGCGGTGCGCAAGCGCGGTGTGCCCGCGCTCGTCGTCGTTGCGCCGCCGCGCACGCTCGCCGATTTGCGAACCGCCTTCCATGCCGATGTCAAGAAACGGATCGTTGCCGAAGTCGGCAAAGACCTCACCAAGCACCCCGTGGGGGACATCGAGAAGCACCTGTTCGCGTAAACGAGGCTCTGCGGTAGCCGCGGTTCGGTGTCACCGCGCCAGCGCCTCTTGCGGACCGTCGGCCGGAGCGGCAACCGGCGTGCCGCGCGCCGGCGCGCCTCCCAACGAGCCGAGGAACGAGCGGAACGCGATGTTGCTCTTGAGCGCGTCGCGCCCGGCGTCAATTAGCAAGTCCACCTGCTGCGGCGGCAGCACCAAACGCGTCTCGACCGCATTAAGCGCGGCGGCGCGCTGCGCATCGAATTGTTCGAACGAGACGCGACCAATAAAGAATTTCACGTCTCGACAATTCCATCCAGACGGCGCGCCGAAGCGCCGGCGGTCGGCTGGCGAAAGCCCGCAGCGCCAATCAATCAGCGTGTGCTGCCAGGAATTCATAGTGTCCTGGAACGCCGAATAGCTGCCGACGGCGCCGGACTCGGTTGCGGTATCGGACGCCGCCGTGACCAGCGTCACGCCGGACGGGCCTTCCACCGTTTGCGCCCACGAACCCGAGGGCGCGCGGCCGGAATCCACCACCAGGAACAATAATCGTCGCAGCTTGACGCCCTCCTCCGGCTCGAGCGGGCCGTAGGGCGTGGTGGCGGCAAGACGCGCGGTGGTGAAGCCGGCAAGCCCGTAATTGTCCACCACCCCGCCATCGAGCAGTTTGACGTAACGGACTTCGCCACTGTGATAGCGCTCCAGCGCGGCGGCATAGATCTTGAGCAGCGGCGGAGCGGTCTCGCTGGTACGCGCGCGTTCCACCCAGTCCGGCAACGGCACCGCACAACCGCCCGGATAACTCTGGATGACAACGGGCGCGAAGATCACCGGCACCGCCGCCGATGCCGCCACGGCGAGCGAGACCGGGTAGCTCGAAAGATCGCTGCACAAGGCCCCGAACGTCGTGCGGCCGAACACGAACGGCGTGCGGTCGTAGATATCGGAAGCGTTGATCCAGACCAGCGGCCGTCGCTCGAACAGCAGGCTTTTGAAAGTCGCGTGATCGAAAAGATTGTCGTCGAGCCAGCGCGGGAACACGGTCGAATCGTTGATGCCGCCCTGCAGCCCGCGCGCGATGTTGGTGAGGCCGATCGTCGTCTCCAGCCCTTGCTCGGCGTTGCGCAGCAGGAAGCGCTGCTTGAAGTCGGCCAACGCCTTGCGCTTCTTCAGCCCGTAATAGGCGGCCAGCACCGATCCGCCGGAGACGCCGGTAACGAAATCGATGCGATCAAGCAGCGACGCCGAGCGGTTCGGCACCGGCGTTTCGTCGAAACCGGTGAGCACGCCGTAGGCGAAAGCCGCCGCGCGCATGCCGCCGCCCGAGAACGACAGCGCGATGACGGTGTCATCGTAATAGGTTTGGACATCGCGGCCGAGCTCGGCGCCGACCTGCCTGGTGCTGCCGACGAGCGGCTGATTGATCGGCTCGTTATGAATGGCTTGGGCGCAGGCGACCAATAGGGCCGAACACGCAACGATGCGCCCTGCGCGAACTAAACGCTGCACCAGACCCCGCACCATTAACCAAGCTTAGCAACGTTTCCGTCCTGCCCCAAGAAAGCACATGCTCTGGAAGACAGAGATTTGCCTTTGAGGTTAATGGCTTGCTTTGAATGTGAGGTTTTGGCCGGGGACCACGCAAGTGCCCCTTTGGAACCGGAGCGGACGCGACTCGGGGATGGATGGGCGATGACGCGCCGCCGGCGTCAAATTCTTCAGGATATTCAATGAGTTGAGCGAGCCACTCGGCACCGATCAGGCAAAAGGGTCGATTTTTCGCGCCGTTTCACTCAGAATCAGCGCAAAACCCGCGTCATTGCGTGACAGGACTGTGAAGCGGCTGTTGCGCGGATGCTTCCCAGAACGAGCGAGTCTGGTGGGAATCCATCTCCCGATCCTCGCGAAAATTCCCTTGGCGCGTCCGTAATCCAACGAAAAAGAAAGTTAGCGTGCGCCGCACTCTTCCGGATTCCCCACGAATCTCCGATACTTGCGCATTCCTCCCTTGAGTCGTCCCCGCTATCCCCATATTTAGTGGTTGATTCAGAATTTCGTACTAAGTCTTGACGGGCGCGACGGCCTTGGCCTAGCCTGATCAAGTTCGGCGCGCAGGTAGAGAAGTCCGCCGGGCTCCCCAAAAAGGGTTTGCGGGACTGCCCCGTGCCGCCCACGGCGCGAGGCATTGGGTCTCCTTGTCCCTGCGGGATGCCCGGACGTGTCGAACGAGGCCCGGCTGATGCGCCGGTCCGGGGGCTGAGACAGAGCAGGGCTGAAGCCGCACGCGGGCGAGTTCGCTTCACCGCGTCGCGGGGAAGCTGTCGGCGGTCTATATTTAAAGCGGATATTTCCGCAGAACCGCCGACAAGAGAGAAACGACTGAAAGGGGCAGAAAATGCGGATCGAGCGGCGCTACACCAAAGAGGGACAATCGCCATACGCGGATATCGTCTTCCGGCTCACCGCCAGCGAGATCCGCAATCCGGACGGCTCCGTGGTGTTCCATGCCGACGACGTCGAAGTGCCGGAACAGTGGTCGCAAGTCGCCTCCGACGTGCTGGCGCAAAAGTATTTCCGCAAGGCCGGCGTCCCGGCGCGCCTGAAGAAAGTCGAGGAGGAGAGCGTTCCCTCCTGGCTGTGGCGCAGCGTGGCCGACGAAGCGGCCCTCAACGAGCTTCCCGAGAAAGAGCGTTACGTCGGCGAAACCTCCTGCAAGCAGGTTTTTGACCGGCTCGCCGGCACCTGGACCTATTGGGGCTGGAAGGGCGGCTACTTCAGCTCCGAGAGCGACGCGCAAGCCTTCTTCGACGAGCATCGCTACATGCTGGCGATGCAGATGGTGGCGCCGAACTCGCCGCAATGGTTCAACACCGGCCTGCATTGGGCCTACGGCATCGACGGCCCGAGCCAGGGCCATTTCTACGTCGATTTCAAAACCGGCAAGCTGGTGCAATCCGCCACCGCTTACGAGCACCCGCAGCCGCACGCCTGCTTCATCCAGTCGATCTCCGACGACCTCGTCAACGAGGGCGGGATCATGGATTTGTGGGTGCGCGAGGCGCGGCTGTTCAAATACGGCTCCGGCACCGGCTCGAATTTCTCCAAACTGCGCGGCGAAGGCGAAAGGCTGTCGGGCGGTGGCAAGTCGTCTGGCCTGATGAGCTTTCTCAAGATCGGCGACCGCGCGGCGGGCGCCATCAAGTCGGGCGGCACCACGCGCCGCGCGGCGAAGATGGTCATTCTCGACGCCGACCATCCCGACGTCGAGCAGTTCGTCGACTGGAAGGTGATCGAGGAGCAAAAGGTCGCCAACCTCGTCACCGGCTCGAAGATCAATCAGCGGCACCTGCGCGCGGTGTTCAAGGCGTGCGTGAACTGCGAAGGGTCGGGCGACGATTGTTTCGATCCGGAGAAAAACCCCGTGCTCCGCCGCGAGATCAAGGCGGCGCGCAAGAACCACGTGCCGGACAACTACATCCGCCGCGTCATCCAGTTCGCCAAGCAAGGCTACAAGGACATCGAATTTCCGGTCTACGATACCGATTGGGACTCGGACGCCTATCTCACGGTCTCCGGCCAGAATTCCAACAACACCGTACGCGTGACCGACGAGTTCCTCAAAGCCGTCGAGGCCGACCGCGACTGGGATCTGTTCTGGCGCACCAAGCCGGGAAAGATCGCCAAGACGACGAAGGCGCGCGAGCTGTGGGAGAAGATCGGCTACGCCGCCTGGGCCAGCGCCGATCCCGGCCTGCAATTCCACACCACCATCAACGACTGGCACACCTGCCCGGCGTCGGGGCCGATCATCGCCTCCAATCCGTGCTCGGAATACATGTTCCTCGACGACACGGCGTGTAATCTCGCGTCGCTCAATCTGTTGTCGTTCCACACCCCTGCCCCGCCCGCGGCCGCGACCGGCGCGCCGCTCGAGCGGCAGCTCTATGACGTCGACGGCTACGAGCACGCGGTGCGGCTGTGGACCATCGTGCTGGAAATCTCGGTGCTGATGGCGCAGTTCCCCTCAAAAGAGATCGCGCAACGCTCCTACGACTTCCGCACGCTGGGCTTGGGCTATGCCAATGTCGGCGGGCTCCTGATGTCGTCCGGCATTCCCTACGATTCGGAAGCCGGTCGCGCCATCTGCGCCGCGCTGTCGGCGATCATGACCGGCGTGTCCTATGCCACCTCGGCGGAAATGGCCGCCGAGCTCGGCCCGTTCCCGCGCTTTGCCGAAAACCGCGAGGCGATGCTGCGGGTGATGCGCAACCACCGTCGCGCCGCCTATGGCGAGCGCAGCGGCTACGAGAAGGTCGCGACCCCGCCGGTGCCGCTTGATCATAAAGCCTGTCCGGATGCGCGGATGTCGGAGCACGCCAAGCGCGCCTGGGATCGCGCGCTCGAACTCGGCGAAGCGCACGGCTATCGCAATGCGCAAGCGAGCGTGGTGGCGCCGACCGGCACCATCGGGCTGGTCATGGATTGCGACACCACCGGCATCGAGCCCGACTTCGCGCTGGTGAAGTTCAAAAAACTCGCCGGCGGCGGCTACTTCAAGATCATCAACCGCGCGGTGCCGGAGGCGCTGCGCGTGCTCGGCTACGCCGAGAACGAGATCGCCGAGATCGTCGCCTATGCCGTCGGCCACGGCACGCTCGGCAACGCGCCGGCGATCAATCCCGCGACCTTGACGGCCAAAGGCTTTACGCCGGAGGCGATCGAGAAGGTGGAAAAGGCGCTGCCCACCGCCTTCGACATCAAGTTCGCCTTCAACAAGTGGACGCTGGGTGCCGATTTCCTGCGCGACGCGCTCAAGGTCGAGGCGGCCGATCTCGCCGCGCCGAGCTTCGATCTGCTCGCGCATCTCGGCTTCACCAAGCGCGAGATCGAGGCGGCCAACATCCATGTCTGCGGCGCCATGACGGTCGAGGGCGCGCCGCATCTGAAGCCCGAGCACTACGCCGTGTTCGACTGCGCCAATCCGTGCGGCCGCACCGGCAAGCGCTATCTCTCGGTCGAGAGCCATATCCGCATGCTGGCGGCGGCGCAGCCGTTCATCTCCGGCGCCATCTCCAAGACCATCAACATGCCGAACGAGGCGACGGTCGCCGACTGCAAGGCCGCTTATATCCTGTCCTGGAAGCTCGGCCTGAAAGCGAACGCGCTCTACCGCGACGGCTCGAAGCTGTCGCAGCCGCTGCAAAGCCAGCTCATCGCCGACGAGGAAGAGGAGGACGACGTCATCGAGGCCTTCCTCGAGAAGCCGGCCGCCGCCCGCGCCGCCGGTCTCGCCGAAAAAGTGGTCGAGAAAGTCGTCGAGCGCATCGTCATCATGCGCGAGCGCGAGCGCATGCCCGACCGGCGCAAGGGCTACACGCAGAAGGCCGTGGTCGGCGGCCACAAGGTCTATCTGCGCACCGGCGAATACGACGACGGCCGGCTCGGCGAGATTTTCATCGACATGCACAAGGAAGGCGCGGCGCTGCGCTCGCTGCTCAACAACTTCGCCATCGCGGTGTCGCTCGGCCTGCAATACGGCGTGCCGCTCGACGAATATGTCGATGCCTTCACCTTCACCCGGTTCGAGCCGGCCGGCCCGGTGCAGGGCAACGACTCGATCAAATACGCCACCTCGATCCTCGACTACGTGTTCCGCGAGCTGGCGGTGAGCTATCTGGAGCGCTTCGACCTGGCCCATGTCGATCCGTCGGGCGAAGGTTTTGACGCGCTCGGCAAGGGCGTCGCCGAAGGCAAGCCCGCGCCCGACGGGCGCTACGTGTCGAAGGGCCTGACCCGCTCGCGCACCGACCGCCTCAAGGTGATGCAAGGCGGTGTCGATCGCGGCGTCGCTTCACCACCCTCCCCTGCAGCGGGCGGATTGGTTGGTGAAACCGGCCGGGCCGCGTCTAACGTCACCGCGCTGACCTCCTCCGGCCCGCGTGGCGAAGTCGCCGGCTCCGCCGCGCTCAAGAGCGAGCCCGAGCAAAAACTCTCACCTGCGCAAGCGCTCGAGCAGATGAATTGGAGCGACGCCCGCACCCACGCCAAGCAGGCCGCGGCGGAAAAACGCGCCGAAGCCCGCGCCAAGGGCTATGAAGGCGAAGCCTGCGGCGAGTGCGGCAATTTCACGCTCGTTCGCAACGGCACCTGCATGAAGTGCGATACTTGCGGGTCAACGACGGGGTGTTCGTAGCAACCAGCCCGGAGGGGGCTCATCGCGCCTCCTCCAGGCTTTAAGAACAAGAAGCTTAGAAGGCCGCGTTGTGCGAAAAACGTCTTGGCCGGTAAGTTTTTCAGCGATCAAATCGCCGCCACCTTGGATTGCCAACACCGCAACTGCTGTTGCCTTTTTGCTTGCCCTTATCCTGGTTTTTCTAGCGGTCATTGCGATAGCACGACTAGCCGTCGTTGCGCGCGATCCGCGCTAGTGGCTGCATGTGCAGGGGGCGCGA
The DNA here is from genome assembly GCA_049284935.1 of Xanthobacteraceae bacterium. Lineage (GTDB taxonomy): Bacteria > Pseudomonadota > Alphaproteobacteria > Rhizobiales > Xanthobacteraceae > BOG-931. The sequence goes on along the minus strand of JBAPYW010000072.1, from coordinate 35,063 downwards.
TGAGGAAGGTCTTCAATGCTGCGCGTTTCGCTCCGACTCATCATACTCGCTCTTGCCCTCTCGCTGATCTCGTCGGCTTCGGCCGCGCCCGCGCACAAGCCGCCGGCGCACAAGAAACAGCGCGTCTCGCGCCACTGGCACGGCTACGGCTTTCTGCCCGGCTACCGCCCGCCCGAGGTGATCGAGCGCGAGCGCGCCGAGCACTATTATGAGATGATGAATGGGCCGGTGTATTATGGCCCTGCCTGGCCGGGCTTTTATAACAACCGCTGGAACGGCGGCGGCTTCGGCCCCTGCTATACGCAGACCCCGATCGGACCAATCTGGAATTGCGGGCGGTAGCCAGTCGGGTGGGCTAAGGCGCGGAACGCGCCGAGCCCACGCGTTTAACTATCGCCGTCATCCTGAGGTGCGCGCTGAAGGCGCGCCTCGAAGGATGAGTCGGCCCACCCCGTCGCCAACTCAGCCGAGAATCGCGCCGCTTTCCGTAAACGAGAGATGAATCCCGGCAAAAACAAACTTTGGGACTCTAGGGCGAGACTCGGCTCATGCTCCGCGTGCCATTCTCGGAGCCCGCGATGTACAAAATCCTTGTCGCCGCTCTGTTCACCGCCTGCACGGTCAACGCGACCTGCCTTGTCAGCCACCTCGGTGGCGCATTCGGATAGGTCGACGCCGCATGGATTGCCGGGTCATTTCATGGGAAGACGGCGCTTCGCGCCTTTTGCCCGGCAATGACGGCCTTTAGCGCGACGGATCGAAGATCGTCCAGTCGAGCGCGGCAAATTCCTGCTTCAGCCAGTCGATGAACGCGCGCACCTGCGGACGCTCGCGCGCCCGCTTGGGACGCACCAGATAGTAGGCGCGGCCTGAGCGCAGCGCGAGCCGCACCGGAATAACTAAGCGGCCGCTGCACAAGAGGTCGTAGGCGAGAATATTTTGCACCAGCAGCACGCCGGCGCCCTCGCTGGCGGCGTCGAGCGCATGGTCGGCGCTGTTGAAGCTCAAGCCGCGGGCGATCTCGACGCGGTCGAGGCCGGCGGCGGCAAACCAATCGGTCCAGCTCGGCACCCGCGCGCGCGGCACGAGCGTGTCGTCGTGAATGAGCGGGGCGTGCGCAAGCAGCTCGGCCGTATTGAGCGGTCCTAAGCTTTCGATCAGCTTCGGGCTGCACACCGGCACGAGCGACAGCGAAATGAGCTTCTCCATGTCCAGCGCCGGATCGGGCGGCGGATCGTCCGGCATGTTGCGAATCGCCAGGTCGACGCCGTCGGTGGCGAAATTGGCATTGTTGAGCGAGGACGAGATGCGGGTGTCGATCTCGGGATGGGCGCCGGCAAAACGATAAAGCCGCGCGGCCAGCCATTTCGCGGTCAGGCCCGGCGACGTTGAGACCACCAGCACGCGCTCGTTGTCCGATTGCCGCAGAGCGGACACCGCCTCGCGGATATGGAGAAAGCCGGTTTGCAGGCCGGGATAAAGGAGCTTGCCCGAAGCGCTGAGGACGACCGCACGCACCCGGCGTTCGAATAGCTCGACGCCGAGCAACGCTTCAAGACCGCTGATCTGGTGACTGACGGCGCCGGGACTGACGTTCAGCTCGGCGGCTGCCTTGGTCAGGCTGAGGTGGCGGGCCGCTGCCTCGAAGGCCCGCAAGGCATTAAGCGGCGGCATCGCATACATGAGAAATTCTCACATAGACAGTGAAAACATATCGTTTGTCGCTGCAAAACTCAAGGCTCATATTGAGCGCCAAGAAAAGGATGAATGAGAGACACTCACCTATGGAAAGGCTAGAAGATGAGCAGCCTTGCGCTATATCGAGACTTTGACCTGCGCCGCCCTGCCGGGCCTGTGCCGGGGAGCGCGCCGACGCGCGCCCGCCGCGGCATTCTTCGGCGCATCCTCGCGGCCATCGCGCGCTCGCATCAGCGCCGCGTCGAGCGAGAGGCCGCGCGCTTCATCGCCAAACACGGCGGGCGCCTCACCGACGACCTCGAGCGACAACTGACCGAGCACTTCTTGCGCGGCGAGAACGGTCGCGACTTTTCCCCCTGCCTGCCGCCGCGCTCGTTCCGACCATTTGTAGACCTGTGAGGAGGCTGAGCGAGCGTAGCGTGGGCTAAGGCGCGGAACGCGCCAAGCCCACGAGTCCGGCCGGTGTTTTCGCATCGTGGGCACGCTCCGCTTCGCCCACCCCGCTGACTGACTTACGCGGAAGGAAAAATGGAATGGCCGGCGCCGGCGCGGATGTAGCCGGTGCCGATGGCGCTCAACAATCCTTCGATTCCATCGAGCGTCTTGTCGATCAGGCTGCGCGGTTCGCCGGCCTCGAGCAAGATCTTCAGTTGCAGAAGCCCTTGGTTGGCGGCATTGATCCGCCGCGCCAGGACTGTCGTCACATAAAGAAGCGCCGTCGGGTCTTGCAGCAATGTTGCGGCGTCGGCGACATGAAACTCGGACGCTTCCAGTGTGCGAATATCCGCGCTGTGCGGCGCATCGAGCAGCGCCGAAAGCTCGCCGAACACCGCGCCCGGTTCGGCCACCTGGGCGAACTCGATATCCCCCTTGAAAATGCCGACCGCACCGCTTTTCAGAATCAAAAGCCGCCCGGTCTGCGTGCCCTCGGCGAGCACGGTCTCGCCGGCGCCATAGCTTGCGAGCGGCAGCGCGGCAAGCTTCTCTTGCCAAGCCTCCGGATCGTGGATCAAAGCCATTTTCGCGCGCCCCCGTGTTGCGGCATCAGCGATACCAATCGCGGCCTATCTGAAAAATACTATCCACGTGAGCGCGTATGCAATGTCTTGCTTTTGGACTTTGGGCCAGCCAAGTAAACCACATTCGCGACGCAATTTCCTCGCACCACGTGCCACCGATCTCAAGGAGAGAAAAAGACAATGCGAGTTTTTTCTCGCGCCGGCGCCAAGATTGCCGTCGCTATCGCCACCGCCGTCGCCGGCGTAACCCTCACGTTGACAGCGGCTAGCTTCGCGCCGGCCGCCGCGCAAACCGCTGGAACCCCCATGACCACGCCGTCCGGACTGAAGATCATCGATACCAAAATCGGCACCGGTGCCTCGCCCAAACCCGGCCAGATTTGCGTCATGCACTACACCGGCTGGCTTTACGAGCATGGCGCCAAGCTGCAAAAATTCGATAGTTCGGTCGATCGCGGCCAGCCGTTCGAATTTCCGATCGGCCAGCACCGGGTCATCGCCGGCTGGGACGAAGGCGTCGCCACCATGAAGGTCGGGGGCAAACGCACGCTGATCATTCCGCCCGAGCTCGGATACGGCGCCCGCGGCGCCGGCATGGTCATTCCGCCGAATGCGACGCTGATGTTCGACGTCGAGTTGCTCGATATCAAAGGTTAGGCTTCGCCGTTAATTCACACTTCAGCACCGCGACGTACCCCTGCGCGCCGTAATCCTACGGCGCGCGGCCGCGCGTCATCAGCGTCGCGCCAAGCTCGCGCGCGGTCGCCGCGATGACGCGTTTCGCTCCCGCTTCCGTTCACTCTTACAACAAATAGTTGTATTATGGCTTGTAGCGCGAGCCGGGGATCGGCCCGTGCAAATCGATCGCCGCGGACCGCCGCACGACGCGCGACACCTGCTGGGGAATGGAGGTCAGCAATGCCCGGACTCCACGACATGACACTTGTTCGGCAATGGCACTTCGCCGCGCGTGTTGCCCATAAAGCCCACATCAAGTCGGCGGCGCGAGCCGAAAGCATGAATACGCTTCTCGGCGTCCCGGCCTGGATCCTTTCGGCCATCGTCGGCACGGCAATTTTTGCCTCACTTTCGCAGAACCCCGAGGGATGGCAAAAGATCATATTTGGCCTCTTGAGTATGCTGGCCACCGTTCTCACAGCGTTACAAACGCATCTGGGTTTCAGCCAACTGGCGGAGCTGCATCGCAAGTCCGCCGGCCGTTACGGCACCGTTCGCCGTCAGTTGGAGGAGCTTCTTGGAAGTTACTCCGACGCGCACCCCTGCGATGATTCAAAGATCGACCCGATCGGTAAGGCGTGGTCTGACATCGAAGCAGCAGCGCCGAGCCTTTCCCAGCGCCTCTATGCCAAGCTGGAACGCGAGATCCGTGAGGATGAACAGCGGGACGAAGGCACGAAAATGGAGCAGATGGCCCGGGAAGAAAATGAGCGCGCAGTTCGCGGCGAAGAGCGATTGGAGGTTCGCGAAGAAATACGGTGGACGACTAGCGAAGAAGAACATTAGGCGCTGCAAGCAGGCCGCGCAGGATGGATTGCCGGGTCAAGCCCGGCACTGACGCGCTATGGAAATGCGCTCACGCGCTTTCGTCGGACGGCGGCGGGATGCGCGTTTCGTGGAAGCCGTCAGCGAGCATCTCATAGACCTCGCGCACCAGGATGTGGGTCGCCACCTCGTTCTCGGTGCGGCCGAGCTTTCCCAGCGTCGCCAACAGCGCCAGGTAATTGAAGGTCTCGACAGGTAGCGTCAGGCTCAAGGCCCGCGCCTCCGAGCGGTTTTCGGGTCGCGCCATGAATCGAGTGCCTCAGGTTATAACTTGGTTATAATATCGTTAAAACACTTGCGAGGCGACTCGAATCATGCCAGTTTCGCTCCCAGCGGCGGTTTTCGCTCAACAAGCTTAAAGCGGCCCCGGTAAGGGGTCCTGGCGTGAAAACGTCGGGCTGGCAATCGCTTAGGCGCGTATGCGGCTCGGTGATCGCGGTGCCATGCGCGCCGTCGCGCACCGAGTTCGCGCCCCAAGGTTGCTTAGCCCCTCTGCACGCTTGTTGCGCGCGGCCATCGCCCTATCCGCGGCCCGGAACCCGGCCGCGGCGCTTACGAGGCCGTGTCATGACGGGCGCAACCTGGAATCCGGAGCGCATCGAGCAGCTCCGAAACTTTGTCGTCGCGGGTTTGACGTGCAGTCAGATCGCCGCCGAGATCGGCGTCAGCCGTAACGCCGTCATCGGCAAAATTCATCGCCTTGGCTTGGGGTCGGGGCGTCCTGAGCGAGCGCCGGCGCGGGCCTGCCCTCCACGCAGCCGGCGCTCGCCTTTTTCTCCGCAACGCCAGCTGCTGCGCCTGCTGCACGCCAACGCGGCAGGCACCGCCGTCACCGCCGAGGCCATACCAATCGACAGCGCGCAACGTTGCTCGTTGCTCGATCTGGCGCAGGGGAAATGCCGCTGGCCAATCAGCGATCCCGGCGCCGCGGATTTCGCATTTTGCGGAAACGAGGCGGCCGCGGGCTTCTCCTATTGCGCGGGCCACGCCCGCATGGCCTACCGGCTGCCGGCGCGGCGGCGCGCATAAAAGCCGCGCTGCGCTAGGTTCCCCACTTTCGCGACCACAGCGCATCGAGGCTCCACGGCCCGGCGCCGGCGAAAACCAGATACAGAAACACGAAGCAGTACAGGATCGCCGGGTCGCCGCCATTGAGGGCGGGAAAGAACGAGCGCGGCGCGTGGAACATGAAATAGCCGATCGCCATCTCGCCCGACATGATGAACGCCGCAGCCCGCGTGAACAGGCCGAGCGTCACGACCACGCCGCCGGCGAATTCGATCACTCCAGAGAACCACTCCATCGTCCACAGCGGCGGCGGCGCCATCGGCTGCGGAAAGCCGAATAGCTTCGATAGGCCGTGTTGCAGAAACAACAGCGCGACCACGATGCGCAGGATGCTCAGCACATAAGGCGCCAGGCGATCGATCGTTGCTGGCCGTGATGGGACGAAAGACCCGGTAGGCAGCGCCGTACGCTGATCCATTTGCAACCTCTCACGCACCCCCACTCTGCGATGTAATGACGGTCGCGGTCGCGCGCACTTCACAACATTCTGATGTCGCAGCGCGCGCCACTCGCAGGCGGTTAAGCAGGCGCGCAGCCCATGCAGCGCCTTGCGCTCCTGCTATAGTGCCGCCGGCAAGGCCGAAGTGCGCAACAGGAGGCTCCGCCATGGACGATTTCCCGATCGAGCCGCCGCTCGTGGTGAAGGACACTCCAAAGCCGCGACGGCTGACGACACTGGCGCAGGCGCGCGACTATGTCGGCGAGGCGATGCGGCTTGGGCGGCCGGCGCCATGGCGCGAACTGTGGCATCGGCTGAAATCGGTCAATAGCCAAGAAGAGGCCATCGAAGCGATCGGCGACATGCGCGAACTGCTGGCGGAGGAAGATTTGCTGATCCCGCCCGGCGGGCCAGCGTGACAGGGGATTTTGGTCAGGCGCGACCCTATTCCTCCGGCTCGGTCGTGAAGAACAGCGGATAGCCTTTGCTCTTGCCCAGTTCGGTCGCTTCCTTGGCCTTGGTCTCGGCGACGTCCCTGACATAGACCGCGATGACGCAGGCACCTTTCTGATGCGCGGTCATCATCACGCGATAGGCTTGATCAGCGTTCATCCGAAACACCGCCTTGAGCACGAGGACAACGAATTCGCGCGGCGTGTAATCGTCGTTGAGCAGTATCACCTTGTAAAGCGGCGGCCGCTGGGTTTTCGTCCGCACCGCGGTGCGCGGCTTGACCAGGGTTTTGCTCATGGCAGATGCCCCGCTGCGTGACGCACCCGCCAAGTATAATCCCCGCCGCGGCTTCGTCCCAGCACGTCGCAACTGCAGGTGCGCCGAGCCGGGTGCGGCCGGAACGCTGTGGGCCACCAATGTTCCCTCTTGGAACCGCACTAGATGTGTGGCGTTAATGGCCGCCTTGCACGGAGATCGCCATGCATATTCTCTGGATCATCATCATCGGCTTTGTCGCCGGTATCATCGCCCGCATGCTGGCGCCGGGCCCGAATAACCCGGCCGGTTTCATTCTCACCACGCTGCTCGGCATTGCCGGGGCATTCGTGGCGACCTGGATCGGGCAAGCGATCGGTTGGTACGGCCAAAACGAGGGCGCCGGCCTTATCGGCGCCGTGGTCGGCGCGCTAATCGTCCTCTTTGTCTGGCACCGGCTGGTGATACATGGCGTGATCTCCGATCCCGGTAGCCGCCGCTGGCTCTAAGGTCGCCCCCCGCGTCTTCGGTTAGCGGCCGGCCGGTCGTCGCTGGACGACGGCATAGCGCGGCGTGCGGCGCTCCACCACAACAGCGCGCGGGGCGCCGACGCGGTCAGTGACGGTCACGTGGTTCACGCCCTTGCGCTGGCCCATTCGCAAAACGGCCACGCGGGCTTCGTCCACCGAAACCTCCATCAGCGAGGCCACGATCTCGACTTGGCCTTTGAAATCGCAGGTCAGGCCTTGCGCCGCGACCACAGCCTCCTCAAGGGCTGGCGGATCCCGCCGGACGCGCCGACGGCCGTCCTTCGTTTCCCATACCTCGCTCATTATCGGCACCTGCTTCTTTTTTCTTGGAGAGCATTATCGGCTCTCTACCGCATTGCAGCAATGAAATTTGTGCAATGCACCTATGGGAAATACGCAGCGCGCATGCGGTTCCTGGGGGTTTACCAGCCCGCGAGCGCGGTACTAGCTACCGACAGCACGCCGCCGTTATCCTTCGCCCTTTTCGGCACCTTTCCCTGCCAAACAGTAACCGATTCTGGCGGGGCGCCGATATATCACGACGGCCGCGTGACGTCCTCAACGGGTCCCGCTTCCGCTCACGCGTGCGTCTCGCGTGTGGTAAGCGACGATTGCGGCTAGATGCTCTGCGATGAAAAAAACCACTGTTAGGTGACCTGCAAACCAAGCGTCAGCCGCGGGTGGGCTTGCCTGAATATCGGCTTTCGTACTATCGAACCATGTGGGTTGGGCTTTAGGGGAGCTGAACAATGAAGAAATTTGCTTTTGTAATCGGCGTATTGGCGCTCGGTTTCGCCGCATCGACCGCGGCTCGCGCCGATTTTGCCGTCATCAAATTCAAGGACACCGGCGCTTGCCGGGCTTGGTACAACGGCGCCTCTAAGCCATGGGGCCACACTCAAGTGCTCTGGGTGCGAACGCCCTCTTGGGATGTTGCACAGACGAAGGGCGGCTACGCGATAAAGCACCATTGGTGCAAGTCCTGGTACAAGTAAAGTTCGCTCGATTTCTCAATGACCGTCCGCCACTCCTTGGCGGGCGGTTCGTTTTAGCCCTTCCACCGCCAGCACGCAGCGGCGTGGTTATGCTCCGTTCGCGAGCGGGCGCGCATTGAGCGCCATAGATTTGTTCGGAACCACCACTGCCGCTGGCAGATCGCGCCGAAAAACTCGCGCGCCGTTCGACGTTGCGTGGCGCGAGATGTTCGGGTCATACGGAATTTACTCATACGGCCAGGAGGAGCCGGTCGTGGCGCGGGCGCTGAACGAACGCAGGAGCGCCAGCGGCCCCTTCACGTCGCCATAGGCCTCCTCGCGGCGCGGAGCGCTGTGATGCCTCTTGGCCCGCCTCTTTTGCAATAACGGTGCAGCGGGCGTTGGCGCAACCGCCTGCGGTGACGCGGCGTCGGTCGCAGCGGGGGTCTCGGCAAGCGCCGCAATACTGGCCGGGCGCTGAATTTTCGAACTTGCACCAGATTCGCTTGGCGAAGGACTTACGGCTACGGCGTTCGCCGGCGAGAGCGTGGCGGACTGGCCTTGCCCAGCTTTTGCTTGCGCCTGCGACGGCGTGCGCGCTGGGGCGAAATCCGCGGGCCGCGCCAGGGTGCGCGCCGCGACGGATTCCTCCGCCGCCGGATGATCGGCCAAAGAGAAGACGACAGCGGCGCCCGCAGTGGCGCCCACGGCCGCTGCGACCACGGCGATGCGCACCGTGCGAATGAAACTCGGTGCCGGGGCCAGATAACCCCATTCCGGATTGAAGTTGCCGGCGAAACGCATCGCCACCTCCGAGGCAAGCAGTGAATGCCCGCATCCTATGTTCGGGCGCCGCCGCAACCTGGAAACGCTTCCACCGCAGCGCCGGTTCCTGTTCCGGCGTGAACGGGTCGCAGCGATCCAGCAAGCTCGCACCGCCGCGCAAGACCGAACGCTGCCGCCAATTGAAACCCGATGGCCGTGCGCCGCGGCTTTCCGGACATAAGGCGCCGAGGACGAATACAGAAGGCACGACCACGAAGCGTCGTTAAGAAGTGCTGACCAGTCGGCTCGCAGAAGGTGTGCTCGCACCGCCGAGGCGATCGCCGAGCGACGCGATCCAGTTTGGAATCCCCCCGATCGCGGAAACCGCATGCAGCGTCGCGTGAACGACGCTGTCCTTGATGGTCAGGGTTTTTGCGAGCAGCGAGTCGGGTTGCCGTGCGTCCGCCGCCGGGACTCCGGGCGCGCCGGCAGCAGTTTGCTCGACCTGCGCAATGACACGCGGCGCGTGCACCGCCGGCGCCGAGGTCGCAGCGACGGCGGAGAGCTTGATGCGCAACACCCCGGGCGCTGCCGCCACCACGGGCCGGCGCGTAACTGGTGCGGCAGCGGGCTTGGCCTCCGCCACGGCGCGCGCGTCTTCCTTGTCCTCGGCAGCGTTGCGGCTCTTCTCAGCCGCAGTTTGGGCGTTGATATAGTCGAAGATCATGGCGTGCTCGTCGCGGACGAGCTGCAACATTTCGGCGGAGGCCGGAGCGGCCTGCTCGGCCGCCGGCTGCGGAGCGGGCCTGTAACCCGCCTGATACTGGGTGAAGAGAAAGCCGCCAATCAGGCTTGCCAGCGCCGTCGGCAGAACGTCGACGAGCTTGGCGATGAAACGCCCGAGCAACGGCGCTCCGCGCCGCCTGACACCGCCCTGCCCGATGACCGCGATCTGTTGCATGACCTCAATCCTCCCGTTCGACTCATTTTCAAACGGCCGGTTGAATTTCAAACATGTGTTCTAGGCAGTCAAGGGCCCGGAATAAGGAATTTTCGCGGCGTTACCCGGGTTTTCCTGGGCAAAAACGCCTCAAAAGGTCGCGCCGAGGCCCCCGATCGCCCAGCGGCTGATCATCATGCCGATGAATTCAATCGCGGATTCGTCGAGCGAGAGACTGATCGGCGGACCCGAAAGCTGCTCGCGGTTGCGCATGAAGACGTTGCACTGGCCGATCAGCCAGATCGCGGCGACGACAAGGGTGCGCTGATCCGCATCGGGCAGAAAGCGGCGCACCAGGTCGATCGCCACGCCCATGAACGGCGCCGCCTCCTCGCTGAGGAGCTTGCGGAAGACGGCGGTCGGACGCACGGCCTCCCAGTTGAAGATCCGCAGATGTCGGCTGAGTTCGTCGCGGCCGATCAGCGGCTGCAGTTGATGGCGGACGAACTCGACCAGCGCCTGCTCGCGCGACATCGCCTTCATTTCTTCCACGTGGGCAAGCTGGTGTGCGGTCAGCGCGCGGAAGGCCGCGCGCAGCACTTCGCGGTAAAGTCCATCCTTGCCGGCAAAGTGGTAATTGATGGCCGCCTGATTGACGCGCGCCTTGGCGACAATGGCCCGGATGCTCGTGGCCTCGTAGCCGCGTTCGGCGAACAGGCGCTCGGCGGCCTTGAGGATCCGCTCGCGGGTGATTTCTGATGGTCGCGTCATGGTCGGCCCGTTTTCAAACCATCGTTCGAAATCCGAATACGTGTTCGGCGCGGACAATGCAAATCCCTACGACCGTTTCTCGCAGCGCGGGGTGCCCACGGCCCGCTCAATGCCGCCTTCCGGCGGCAAATGACTTGCCGCGCCGACCCGGCTATCGTTTTCCCCTATGATAGGACCGCACCGCGTCGAAGGTTACGCCATCGTCTCCGCCGACGGCATGATCGCCGACGGTAACGGTGTCATGCCGCAGAGCATCCGCAACGACGCCGACCAGAGATTTCTGCAAGCCGAGCTCGACCGGGCGGCCGTCATTGTGCATGGCCGCCGTTCGAACGAAGGCGGACAGCGTGCCGCGGGCCGCAAGCGCCTGATCCTGACCCGCGCGATCCCGACCATCGCGCCCGATCCATCGCATCCCAACGCGCTTCTTTGGAATCCGGCAGGTGCCACGCCTGACGAGGCCATCGCGATGCTCGGCGCCGGCGCCGGTACCATCGCGGTCATTGGCGGCACCGACGTGTTCGGCCTATTTTTGCCGCTTTATGACGGCTTCCATCTCACGCGCGCCGCCCATGCCAAGATTCCCGGCGGACGGCCGGTGTTTCCGCAGGTCGGCCCGCAGGCGACGCCGGAGGCCGTGCTCGCCCGCTACGGCCTGCATCCCACCGCGCGGCGGGATATCGACGTCAACGCCGGCATCACGCTGACGACGTGGCAGCGATAACGCGCATGGGAACTTCGCGTATAAACCGACGGTTTCTTATGTCCCCGACATGACGCTGCCCACTCGGTTCTCTCGTTCACGCAAGCCGGGCGAGGGTGCCCTCGATTACGAAATTGTGCAGGAGCAGGCGGCGGCGCTCGGCCGGCTGGGCCGCACGCTTGAAGCGGCGCTCGCCGCGCTGGCAAACCACGACCGCGCCGAGGCCGAGCGCGGCGACGACGCCGCACGCGCACGTTCCGACGTCTCGGCCCGAGCCAGGCTGGTGCAGGATGCAAGCGATGCGCTGTGGTGCTTCATCATCCAGCGCGAGGCCTGCGGGCTGCGCGACTGGCGGCTGATCGTGCGCGAATATGGCGTGCCCGCCGAGGTGCAAAACCGGATGGGCGTTTTTGACGGCGGAAGGCCCCGGAACTCCTTATCAAAGTAGCCGCGCCGCCGCGCCAAGCCGAAGCGGCGGTGCTCCGCAGGATGTCGCGTCATTCAGCCATGAGCTCTCACACTTGCCAGCCGGTCGCCCTTTAGGCTCGCCGCAAGGCTTTGTTCACCGTTCTCGCGGCATTGTGCGGGCGTCTCAATGGCGTGGCGGCGCCAGAAGCATCATGCAAGCCCTCCCCCTCATCGCCGAGCTCGAAGCCGCCCTGACGTCCGGTGCCGCGCGCCGTGCCGAGATGCTCGCGCGCGTCACCGAGCTGTTCGTCAGCGAGGCAGCGCGCTATTCCGAAGAGCAAGTCGGCGTATTCGATGACGTCATGGTGCGTCTCGCCGACACCGTCGGCGCCGACGCGCGCGCCAAGCTGGCGCAGCGACTGGCACCGATCGCCAACGCGCCATCGAGCCTGACGCGCATGCTGGCGTTCGACGACGAGATCGAAATTGCGAGGCCCATTCTCAGCCAGTCGGAACGGCTGGAAGATTCTGCCCTTGGCGCCAACGCCGGCAGCAAGAGCCAACAGCACCTCTTGGCCATCGCCCAGCGCCGATCGCTGAGCGAAACAGTGACAGACGTGCTGATCGAGCGTGGCGGCCCCGAGGTCCTTCGTGCGCTCGTCAACAACGTGGGCAGCCGTTTTTCCGAAGCCGGCTTCCGCATGCTCGTCGAGCGCGCCGCCGATGATGACGACTTGGCAACCGCGATCGGACTGCGCAGCCCTTCCCCTCACGCGGGTTCCGCCGTCCCGGCGGGTGCACAGAGCCCCAATCGCGTTGCCCGTATCGGCGAAGCCGAGCTCTATCGCTATGCGCGCGACCGCAAATTCGAGGAAACCGCGCTGGCGCTGTCGATCCTGTGCAACACGCCGATCGATCTCGTCGAGCGGGCGCTGCTCGATCCGGCCGCCGAGATTATTCTCATCCTCGCCAAGGTGGCGGGCCTGTCGTCAGCGACGACCAAGGCCATCCTGCTGTTGCGGGCCGCCGACCGCGGCATGTCGGCGACGGACCTCGATCACGCGCTGTTGAGCTTCGAGCGTTTGCAGGCCGTGACCGCCCGCCGCGTGCTTGATTTTTTCCGCACCCGGCTGAAAAAGCCGGCGCAGCCGATGATCTCGCCGGCTGTGGCCGTCAACCTCTAAGCATCGCAAGCATCGATCGAAGCACGATGGGCAGGCCGGAAGTCGTAGGCGGCCGCCGATCGCGCGATCGGCGATCCGGTGCGGCGCGCGTAGCGGTGCGCGGCGCCGTTGCCGTCTCCTCGTCGTGCAGTCGAAGTGGAACGAGACGAAGCTTTAAATGTTTCCTTGCAGAATCCGCTTGACTCCCCGCTGTTTGCATTTATTTGGGGACTTTGCCGCTATTGATCAGTCCATGTGGACACGATCGGGCGGCATTCGCTTTCCGTGGCGCCGGCTTGCCGGCATCTCGGGTTCTTATCTCTGGTTGGGGAGGACGGCATGAACCAAAACGCCCTCTTGCGATCGGTGAAGGGCTTGGGGATCCCAGGTACCGCCCGAAAGGAAGACAGGAAGACCAAACTCAAAGTAGCCGCTCCGGCGCCGGCGGAGGACCGTCCAGATCATTTCGCGGTGCGCAACGGGGTGCGTTGCGCCGGCGTGCATCTGATCGTCGATCTGCACGGCGCAGAACGGCTCGACGACATCGAGCACATCGAGACGACGCTGCGCCGCTGCGTCGAGGCCGCGCGCGCCACGCTCCTGCACATCCACGTCCATCATTTCCAGCCGAACGGCGTATCCGGCGTGGCGGTGCTGGCGGAGAGTCACATCTCCATCCATACTTGGCCAGAGGCGGGTTATGCCGCGCTTGACGTCTTCATGTGCGGCTCAGCCGATCCCGACCAGTGCATTCCGGTGTTGCGCGAGGCGTTTTCCGCAAAGCGGGTCGGCGTCAACGAAATCTTGCGCGGACAGGGCGCCTGAGCGAGGCTGACGTCTATCGGGCTTGAGCGGCCGGGCCAGGTCCCGGCCGTTTTTCTTTCTGCAAACACGCACCAGAGGGTGTCATGGCCGAAAAGCGCTGGATTGCTGAGACGCTGTTCGACGACCTCGGCTTTCGAATGAGCTACCGGGTCGACAAGGTACTCCATGAAACGCAAACCGAGCATCAACACCTCGTGCTGTTCAAGCAGCCGTTCTTCGGCAAGATGCTGATGCTCGACGGCGCAACCCAGATCACCAGGCGCGACGAATTCATCTATCAGGAGATGATGTCGCACGTGCCGCTTTTTGCCCACGGCAATGCGCGCGAAGTGCTGATCATCGGCGGCGGCGACTGCGGCATCGCTAAGGAGGTGCTCAAGCACCAAAGCGTCAAACGCCTCACCCAAGTCGAGATCGACCCTGCGGTCATCGCCTTCGCCAAGGAGCATTTCCCGGAATTTACCAAGCCGGTGTTCGCCGACAAGCGCTTCGAGAGCGTGATCGATGACGGCATGAAATTCATTGCCCGGACTGAGCGGCGGTTCGACGTCATTATCATCGACTCTACCGATCCGCAGGGGCCGGGGAAGGTCCTGTTTAGCCAAAAGTTCTACGCGGCCTGCAAACGCTGCATGAACAAGAACGGCGTGCTGATCACGCAGAACGGCGTGCCGTTCTTCCAGCCGCGCGAACTCACGTCGAGCATCACAAAATTCCGGCTGCTATTCGCGGACGGCGCCTGCTATGTCGCCGCCGTTCCGACCTATGTCGGCGGTCACATGGCGATGGGCTGGGCGACCGACGACCGGCGGTTACGCCAGACCGCGGTCGAAACGCTTGCCGCGCGCTACCGCAAGGCCGGCAGCTTCTCGACCAAATATTGGACGCCGGAGGTCCACGCCGCCGCCTTTGCGCTGCCGCGTTTTATCGCCGACGTTGTGGCCAAGGCCAAGCGGCAGTGATGAACTATCCTCGGGCGCGATGGCACCTGGCCGCGGTGCTGACCGGTCGTGATCGGCCGGCTTGTGCCCATCGCGCCGGTCGTCCACCCAGAGTGGGCAGGACTCCGCATTTCACGAGCCGCAAAGATGCTCTAGAGTGCGGCGACGGATGGCGCCTATGGGCGGATTTGCGATAGTCTCCACCGATAGGTCGCCGAAGAACCGCCATTGAGTGCAGCTGATGGCATGAGAAACACAAAGGGGAGGGACGCTATGAAACTGAATGTGCTGAAGCCAAGCGTGAACAACATGGCTGTGCGGGTCTTTATGCGTGCGGCCAATCTGGATTTCACGGAAGACGATGTCTACGGCAAGACGCGCACAGCAGATTTCCTGGCGAAAAATCCGGCGCACCTGACGCCGATGCTGGAAACAACAGAATTGCCGAAGGGTGGCCTGTGGGAGAGCTGTGCCATCATGCAGTACCTGTGCAACAAACATGACATCAGCAAATTCTATCCGAAGAACGCCGAGCAGCGCGCCACAATCGACAGCGCCATGTTTTATATCATTGGCACGCTGTATCCTCTGGTCGCGCGTGCCACTTACCCGGCGCTCGGATTCCCGCAATATCCCGGCGAGGTAGGCGCCAGCGACGCCGACGCTTCGGCAAAGGCGGCGGCGCAGAAGGCCGCTATTGCGGGCATCGCCGAGCCGCTCGACGTGTTCCACAAGTTCTACATGGATGGGAAGCCCTTCATCGGCGGCGCCACGCCCTCGATCGCCGACATTAGGCTTGCAGCTACCCTGGAGTTTCTTGCTGCTGTCGATTATCCGCTGCCGCCTTGGGCAAAAAACTACACGGCTGCCATGGAGAGTTCCTTAGGCAAGGCCTATTCTGAACCCGCTGCCGACGTGCGCGGCTATATTGCCTATGTGAAGTCGCAGAAAAAATAGCAACACGGGCTTAGGCGCCCGCATACGTCGTCGATAAGATCGGCTCGCCCGCCCATCCGACGGAAGTGCCTTTCAATCCAAGAAGAGAGGACAGACGATGGACTGACAGATGACGAGGACGGATTTCTTGTTCGCCCTCCGCCATCCGTCGTCCGTCGTCCGATAAGCCCATGAGAATGAGTCGTGATCATATTCTAACGAGTCACGCCGGGAGCCTGCCGCGTCCGGACGATCTGATTGAAGCCAACCGCGCCCGCGAGGCCGGGGAAACCACCGACGAACGCGCCTACCAGGAGACGCTCCAAGCGGCCGTCGTCGACGTCGTCCGCCGGCAAAAGGAGGCCGGCATCGATGTGCCGGGCGACGGCGAATTCGGCAAGTCGATGGGTCACAAGGTGAACTATCGGGCGTGGTGGAGCTACTGCTTCAATCGTCTCGGTGGCCTCGACCTGGCGGGACCCAACCTTTACGAAGGTCCGCCGAAGCGCGCGCGTTCCGGCGAGGTCGTGCTGACCAGCTTCGCCGACCGCCGCGACCGAACAAAGTTCATGCAGGTTTATAAGGACGAGGTGACGACCGGGCCGGGAATGGCGCATTGGCCGGTATGTACCGGCCCGGTCTTCTACAAAGGCCAGGAAGCGATCAGAGTCGACATCGCCCATTTCAAGGCGGCGCTGAAAGCCGGCGGCGTCGAGGAGGGCTTTATGACGTCGGTCGCTCCGGCGAGCGCCGCGCGGTTCAAGAACGTCTACTACAAGACCGACGAAGAGTTCATGTTCGCCGTCGGTGAAGCCATGCGCGAGGAATACAAGGCCATCGTCGACGCCGGATTGATCCTCCAGCTCGACGATCCGGCCATTGCCGAGAATTGGGACATGATCAATCCCGAGCCTTCGGTAGAGGGCTATCAGAAGTTCACCATGGTCCGGATCGAGGCGCTCAACCATGCCATCCGGGGTCTGCCGCAGGACCGCATCCGCTTTCACTTGTGCTGGGGCAGCTGGCACGGGCCGCACACGACCGATATCCCGATGCGGGATATTGTCGACGTCATGCTGGCTGTGAACTGCCAAGCCTACTCGTTCGAAGCCGGCAACGTCCGCCACGAACACGAGTGGAATGTGTGGCAGGACGTCAAGCTGCCCGAGGGCAAGCTCATTCTGCCCGGCGTCGTCAGCCACGCCACCAACGTGGTGGAGCACCCCGAACTCGTCGCCCAGCGCATTCTCCGGTTCGCCGAAGGCGTCGGCCGCGAACGCGTCATTGCCTCGACCGATTGCGGCCTCGGCGGCCGCGTCCACCCGATGATCGCCTGGGCCAAGCTCGAGGCGCTGGCGCAGGGCGCGGCTCTGGCGAGCCGCGAGCTTTGGCGCTAACGAGTGAGAGTGCCGCCAGCATAAGCGACAGCGCGTGGCCTCACGCGGCGCGCCGTTGCGCCTTCACCCACGCCTCGATCTCGCGCTCGGCTTCGGCTTTGGCAAAACCGTAACGCGCTTGCAAGCGCCGGACCAGCTCGTCGCGGCGGCCACTGATGCGGGTAAGATCTTCGTCGGTGAGTTTGATCCAGTTGCTGCGAACCTTGCCCTTGAATTGCACCCAATCGACCTGAATCTGATCCCAGTTCATCGATGTCTCCCTGTTGAGGACGGGCGAGCGCCGCGGCGCCGGGTGGGGTAACACGCGGATGACAGCCCGCCGATGCGGCTTCAATTCGACGACATCGGGGTCATTCGGCGAAAAAATCCGGTCGGGCGGGTGGGCGAGAATCGAAAAATGTAAATACCTGCGCCTGCGCAATGCTTGACGGCAGGCGCATGCTCGCCGAAGACAAATCATGGCGTCTTCCATCCCGCTTTCCGATATGGACCGCCTGGCGCGCGACATCCGTGCCGGCGATCGTGCCCTGCTTTCGCGCGCCATTACGCTAATCGAAAGCAAACGCGCCGATCACCGCCGCACCGCCGCCGCGCTGACCCAGGCGCTCTTGCCGGCGACCGGCAACGCGGTGCGGGTCGGCATCACCGGCGCGCCGGGCGTCGGCAAATCGACCACCATCGATGCGCTGGGCACCATGCTGACCAAACAGGGTCGCAAGGTTGCGGTGCTCGCCGTCGATCCTTCGTCGCGGCGCACCGGCGGATCGATCCTCGCCGACAAAACCCGCATGGCCCACCTCGCCAACGACGCCAACGCCTTCATCCGCCCCTCGCCCGCTTCCGGCACCCTTGGCGGCGTGGCGGCAAAAACCCGCGAGACCATGCTGCTCTGCGAGGCTGCAGGCTATGACGTGGTGCTGGTCGAGACGGTCGGGGTCGGCCAGTCGGAAGTCGCGGTCGCCGACATGACCGACTTTTTTTTGGTGCTTATGCTGCCGGGCGCCGGCGATGAGCTGCAGGGCTTGAAAAAGGGCGTGGTCGAGCTTGCCGACATGATCGCCGTCAACAAGGCCGACGGCGACAATATCGCCCGCGCCAAGGCCGCGGCGGCCGAATATCGCGCCGCGCTGCATATTCTCTCGCCGCGCTCTCCGAACTGGTCGCCGCCGGTCGTCACCTATTCGGCGCTGACTGGCGACGGCATCGCCGAGCTATGGACGCGGATCCTCGATCACCGCGAACGGCTCACCGCATCCGGCGAGCTTCGTTCGCGCCGCGGCGAACAGCAGGTGAAATGGATGTGGGCGATGCTCGAAGAGCGTCTGTTCGCGCCGTTGCGTTCCGACCGGCTGCTCAAGGCCGCCTTGCCGCGGATCGAGGCCGACGTCGCGGCGGGACGCCTGGCGGCCAACGCCGCCGTCGAGGAGATTGCCGACATGCTGGGGCGCTGACGCGATGCGGGTCCTCTTGATCGGCTTCGGCCCGTTTCCCGGCGCGCCGTTCAATCCCAGCGCGGCTTTGGTCAAGGCTCTCGCCCGCCGACGCCGGCCCGCATTCGCTGAGATCGAGGACACGACGCACGTATTTGCAACGACATACGCGGCCATCGATCATGACCTGCCGAGGCTGTTCGCACTGAAGCCGAATATCATTCTGATGTTTGGTCTCGCCAGGCGCCGACGTCAGCTCTGCATCGAGACGCGGGCGCGCAATGCAGTCTCGGTTTTGTTTCCGGATGCCAGCGGTCACCGCCCGCAGCACGGTGTCATTGCGCCTGGTGGCGAAGCGGCGCTCCGAGCCGCCGCGCCATTTGCCGGGTTGCTGGGAGCAATACGCGGGCACCGGGTCCCGGCCCGCCTGTCGCGGGATGCCGGACGATACTTATGCAACTACGCCTATTGGCGCGCATTGGAGAGCGCTCGCGGCGGCCGGCCATTGGTTCAATTCGTTCATATTCCCCCTGTCAGCTTGAAGCCGCGGGCGCGGCGGCAAAATGGACATCGCGGCTCGTCGTTGGCAGCGCTTGTCCGTGCCGGCGAAGCGCTCCTCATCGCGCTCGTGGCCGCAAGCCGCCGTTAACCGTCCGCGTGAAATAGTCGCCTGTGTTGGACCGCGCGGTCTTATGCACGCGGCGTGACGCGCCTTTTGCGCTTCACGAGGAGTCGCTCTCATGAGCATCGATCGCCGCCGCCTGTTCGCGGCCATCGCCGGTGCCGGCGCCGCAGGTGCCACCACCGAAGCGCAATCCATGCCGGCCCGCGACGTGGAATCGCGCGCCGAGATCGACGCAGTATCGCTCGGCCTGCGGCCGAATGCTTCCGAAGATCAGACAGAAGCATTGCAGCGTGCGATCGAGCGAGCAGCAGCAGCCCGCACTATGCTGCGGCTGCCGCCGGGCTTCTATCGCGCCGGATCGTTGCAGCTGCCGCCCTTCGCCGCCATCGCCGGCGTCGCGGGCGCAACACGTATCGTCATGTCCGGTGGGCCGTCGATGATGTCGGCCACCGGCAGCGACCACCTCGGCATCAGCGGCCTCGTACTCGACGGCGCCGGCATCCCGCTTCCGGAGCGGCGTGGGCTCTTGCATTTGGCGCAAGGCCGTTCCGTGCGCATCGCCGATTGCGAGATTATCAATGCCGGCCGCAACGGCCTTGCGCTCGAGGCCATCGCCGGCGACGTCACGGGAAACACGATCGACGCGGCCGACGCCGCCATCTTCTCGCTCGATGCGCGCGGGCTGCGCATCGCCGGTAATACCGTGCGCGGTGCCGGCAATGGCGGCATCTTGATCTGGCGCAGCGAGCCCGGCGATGACGGCACGATCGTCGTCGACAACCGCATCGAAGGCGTCATGAACAAATCCGGCGGCTCCGGCCAGTATGGCAACGCCATCAACGTGTTCCGCGCCGACAACGTCATCGTGCGCGGCAACCGTATCCGCAACGCGGCTTTCTCCGCCGTACGCGGCAACGAGGCGTCCAACTTGCAGATCGTCGGCAACACCTGCAGCAGCCTCGGCGAGGTCGCGCTTTATGCCGAATTCGGTTTCGAAGGCGCCGTGATCGCCAACAACATTGTCGACGGCGCGGCGGTGGGCGTGTCGGTTACCAACTTCAAGCAGGGTGGCCGGCTCGCCGTCGTGCAGGGCAATCTGATCCGCAACCTCGTGGACCGGCGCCCGCCCGGCACCGATCCTAACGACAGCGCTGGCATCGGCATCGGCGTCGAAGCCGACACGGTGGTGACCGGCAATGTCGTGGAGAACGCGCCGAATGCCGGGATCGCCGCCGGCTGGGAAGCCTATCTGCGCGATGTCGCCATCACCTCGAATGTGATCCGCCGCGCCGACTTCGGCATCACGGTTTCCGTCGCATCAGGCGCCGGCGCCGCGGTCATTTCCGACAATCTCATCGCCGACGTCCGCCGCGGTGCCATCGTCGGCATGGAACGGAAGACGCCGGTCACCGGTGATCTTGCCAAGGACGGCACCGCCGCCCGCTACGCGCAATTGTCGATCGGCGGCAATCGCGTGCGCTGAGCAAAGCTCGAACGCGTTACCCGAGCGCCTCGGCCACGCGCAATGCGCCGACCGCGATGCCGTTCCAGTTGCGCAGCGTTGGCTGCGCAAAAGGCGTGATCGCCGCGCGTTCCTCTGTCGCGAGCGGGAGAAATCGCGCGATCACGGCCGCCATGATTGCCTCCGCGGCGCGGCCGGCTCCGTCGTCGCACTTGATCGCAATGCCGAGCCCAAGCTCGGGAAGCGCACCGCAGAAAACGCCTTCGGCGCCGGTCTTCACGTAAGCCCGTGCCCCTAATATCCGCATGATCTCGGTGCAGAATCGTCCGGTCCCGGCGACGTACCAAGGCTTTTGCGCGCAGGCCGCCCGCAGCCACGCGGCGGCGCGGGCACGCTCCGGCGCAAGGCCTTGGCCGGTGCCGAATTTGGCGAATGCGTGCGCAAGATTTTGCAGCGGCACCGCCCAGGTCGGCACCGAGCAGCCATCGATCGCGCGGCGATCTTCCGACAGAACGGCGCCGGTCATGTCTTCGAGGACGGCGTGCACTTGGCGCTGCACCGCATGCTCCGGCCGCCAGTAGCCGACGTGATCCACTCCCATCGCGCAGGCAAGACAAAGAAAGCCGGCGTGCTTGCCCGAGCAATTGTTGTGCAGGGCCGAGGGCGCGCCCGTTCGCGCCAGCGCGAAGGCCGCCGGTTGCGAGACCGGCCAATGTGTCCCGCAGCAGAGCGCGGATACGTCGAGCCCCGCCTTTGCCAAGATGCGCGCGACGCCTTCAACATGCGCCGGCTCGCCGCTATGCGAAGCGCAGGCGAGCGCAAGCTCTTCGTCACCAAGCGCGTAGCGGTCGGCCGCCCCCGACTCGACGAGCGCAAGCGCCTGCAGCGCCTTCACCGCCGAACGCGGGAAGACCGGCTTCGTCACCTCGCCGACGCCAAGCACCGTCGCCCCATCGGCATCGGTAACGACGAGCGCACCGTGATGGCGGCTCTCCACCAAGCCTCCGCGCGTCGCTTCGACAAGAACCGGATCGCTCATTGTCAGGCGCGTAATGCTGTTCCTGGCCAAACCGCCGGACTGACGCGGTAGTATTGCGGCGGGCGGGTAACTTCCCCACCGAGGACCTGCGCGGCGTGCCATCCCCAATGCGGATCGTCGAGAAAAGCGCGCGCCAGTGCGACCATATCCGCTCGGCCTTCGGCGACAATGGCTTCCGCCTGCTTGGGGCTGACGATCCGACCGACGACGCGCGTGGGAATGCCGGTCTCCCGACGGACCTGCTCGGCAATCGAAACATTGTAGCCGGGTTCGTTCGGCAGGGACCCTCCGCCAACGCCGACACCGCCGGAGGAGATATCGACGTAATCGAGTCCGGCCGCCTTGAGCGCCTTGGTAACGACCACCGCATCCGCCGCGGTGAGGCCGCCGTCCATCCAATCGCTTCCGGTGATGCGCGCGCCGAGCGGTGTGCCGCGCGGAACGACGGTGCGGACCGCGCCGGCCACATCGAGCGGAAACCGCATGCGGCCGTCGAGCGAGCCGCCCCACATGTCATTGCGCAAGTTGGAAATGGGCGAGAGGAAGCTGTGCAGCAAATAACCGTGAGCCATATGCAATTCGATGGCATCGAAACCGATGCGCACGGCGCGCCTTGCCGCCTCGGCAAATGCTGCGCGCACGTGCGCCATGTCGTCCTCGGTCATGGCGCGTGGCATATGCCAGCCCGGGCCAAACGGCAGTGCCGAGGGAGCAATCGTCGGCCAGGGATCCTCGCCCTCCGGCAACGCCTTGCCGCCTTCCCAAGGGCGTTGCGATGAAGCCTTGCGGCCGGCATGGGCGAGCTGAATGGCGAGCTTGGCGCCGCCAATTCGCCGGCAATGGGCAACGACCCGCGCCAGCGCCGCCTCGCAGGCGTCGGAATATAGCCCGAGGCATCCATGGGTGATGCGGCCATAGCGCTCGACATGCGTCGCCTCGACCACCAGCAACCCCGCCCCGGAATTCGCCAGCATGCCGAGATGCGTCATGTGCCAGTCATCAGCGACGCCATCATTGGCGCTGTACTGGCACATCGGCGCGACAACGATGCGGTTCGCGAGGTTGAGGTCGGCGAGCCGCAAGGGCGAAAACAGAGCACTCGTCATGGAACGTCACGCTTATCCGAGGAAGTCAGCATGTAAGGGGAAGGGCGATGCAGTTCAATCCAACCGATGACACTTACAGCTGTACGCGCAAGGCGTAAGCGAGCTCGCCGACAATACCGCGGCGGAATGCCAGCACGCAGAGCACGAAGACCGCGCCCTGGATCACCAGCACCCACTGGCCGAACGGGGCGAGATAGCTCTGCATGGCGACGACCAGGAATGCGCCGGCGACCGGCCCAAACACCGTGCCGAGGCCCCCCAGGAGCGTCATCAATATGACGTCGCCCGACATGGTCCAGTGCACGTCGGTGAGCGAGGCGAGCTGAAAGACCAGCGCTTTCAGCGAACCGGCCAGTCCCGCCAGCGTCGCGGAGAGCACAAAGGCGACAAGCTTATAGCGTTCGACGTTGTAGCCGAGCGAGATGGCGCGCTGCTCATTTTCGCGGATCGCCTTGAGAACCTCGCCGAACGGCGAGTTGATGATCCGGTAGATGAGCAGCAGACCGGCGAGCACGACGAGCAGAATGAACAGGTACATCGTCATTTCGCCGTTGAGATCGAAAATCCCGAACAGGCGGCCGCGTGGCACTCCTTGGATGCCGTCCTCGCCGCCGGTAAATTTCGCCTGCAAGGCGAAGAAAAACATCATCTGCGCAAGCGCCAGCGTGATCATCGCGAAATAGATGCCCTGGCGGCGAATGGCGAGGCCACCGGCGACCAGGCCGAGGACCGCGGCCGTCGCCGTGCCGATGAGGATCGCAAGTTCCGGCGGCAAGCCCCAGACCTTGGCGGCGTGCGCGGTGAGATAGCTGGCCCAGCCGAAGAACATGGCATGGCCAAACGACACCAGGCCGACATAACCGATCAGCAGATTGAAGGCGCAGGCGAACAAGGCAAAGCAAAGCGCCTTCATCAGAAAGATCGGGTAGATCGCGAAGGGCGCCACGATCAGTAACGCCACTGTCACCGCGAACGCCACACCCAGGCTCCGCGCCGTCTCCCGACGGCGCGCCGGCACTAGCGGCTCAAGCACGCGTTCCGTCATGCGGTCCGTCCAAAGAAGCCGGCCGGTCGAAGCAGCAGCACGATCGCCATAATGACGAAGATCACGGTGTTGGAGGCTTCGGGAAAGAACACCTTGGTCAGGCCCTCGACGATACCCAGCGTAAAACCGGTGAGGATGGCACCCATGATCGAGCCCATGCCGCCGATCACTACGACCGCGAACACCACAATGATCAGGTCGGAGCCCATCTGCGGCGAGACGTTGTAGATCGGCGCGGCCATGACCCCGGCGAGCGCCGCCAGCCCGACCCCGAAGCCATAGGTCAGTGTCACCATACGCGGCACATTGATGCCGAAGGCGCGCACCAGAACCGGATTTTCCGTGGCGGCGCGCAGATAAGAACCCAGCCGCGTGCGCTCGATCGCAAACCAGGTCGCCAGACATACCGCAAGCGACAGCACGATCACCCAGGCGCGGTAATTCGGCAGAAACATGAAACCGAGGTTACGGCCGCCCTGCAGCGATTCCGGCACCTGATAGGGCAAGCCGGATGAACCGTAAGAGTTGCGGAACACACCCTCGATGACGATCGCCAGCCCGAACGTGAGCAGAAGCCCGTACAGTGGATCGAGCTTGCGCAAATGCTTAAGAAACAGCCGCTCGACAAGAATTCCGGTCGCGCCGACCACGATCGGAGCGATCACCAACGCAGCCCAATAACCGATGCCGGCATGTTGCAGCAACAGATAGGCGGCGAACGCGCCCATCATGTACTGCGCGCCGTGGGCAAAATTGATGATATTGAGCATGCCGAAGATGACAGCGAGCCCCAGGCTCAATAGCGCATAGAACGAGCCGTTGATCAGGCCGAGCAGCAACTGCCCGAACAGCGCCTGCGAAGGGATGCCGAAAATTTCGAACATGCGAATTGTTTTCCCCTACCTTCCTTCGACGCGGAAGTCGAACCGCGTCGGGCGGCTCTGCGCTGTCAAACCCCGAGATAATCGTGCAGCTTTTCCGTGTTAGCGTCGAGTTCGGCGGCCACGAAGTGGTCGATGATGCGGCCATGTTCCATGACGTAGTAACGGTCGGCAAGGGTGGCGGCGAAACGAAAGTTCTGCTCGACCAGGAGAATCGTGAAGCCCTGCGCCTTGAGGGCGCCGATCGTGCGGCCGATCTGCTCGATGATCACCGGAGCCAGTCCCTCGGTCGGCTCGTCGAGCAGCAATAGCCGGGCGCCAGTGCGCAGAATGCGCCCGATCGCCAGCATCTGCTGCTCGCCGCCCGAGAGCTTGGTGCCCTGGCTGCGGAGCCGTTCGCGCAGATTGGGAAACAGCTCGAAAATGCGGTCGAGATCCAGCCCACCCGGGCGCACTTGAGGGGGCAGGAGCAGGTTCTCTTTGACGTCGAGGCTGGCGAAAATGCCGCGTTCTTCCGGACAGAAGGCGATCCCGCAGCGCGCAATCGCGTCGGAGGGAAGCCCGATCAGCTCTTTGCCGTCGAAGCGCACCGAGCCGGTGCGCTGCTCGATAATGCCCATGATGGCTTTAAGCGTTGTCGTCTTGCCGACACCGTTGCGTCCGAGCAGCGTGACCACCTCCCCTGGCTGCACCTCGAAGGTGACGCCATGCAGGATGTGCGATTCGCCGTACCAAGCCTCGAGGTCCTTCACGGACAGCAGGGGGCGCGCGTCAGACATGACCGGTCCCGAGATAGGCCTCACGTACGGCCGGATTGGCTGAGACGGTCTCATAATCGCCCTCCGCCAATACCTGGCCGCGGGTGAGCACCGTGATGCGGTCGCAAAGATCGGCGACAACGCTGAGATTGTGTTCGACCATGAGCACCGTGCGATCGACGGCGACTGCCTTGATCAGCGCACTGATGCGAACGATGTCCTCGCGCCCCATGCCCGCCATCGGCTCGTCGAGCAGCAGCAGTTCGGGCTCGAGCGCCAGCGTGGTCGCGATCTCGAGCGCCCGCTTGCGGCCATAAGGGAGCTCGACCGCCAGCGCATCCGCGTAGGGCGCCAGCCCGACATCGGCGATGAGCGCTATCGCGCGGTGGTCGAGGGCGTCCAGCACGCGCTTGGAGCGCCAGAAATCGAAGGAATGGCCGCGCCGGCGTTGCAGCGCGATGCGGACGTTCTCGAGCACGGTCAGGTGCGGAAAGACCGCGGAGATTTGAAACGAGCGGCCCAGCCCCAGCCGCGCAACATCGGCCGGCTTGAGCGCCGTAATGTCGCGGCCATCGAACACGATGCGCCCGCGCGTCGGCGATATGAACTTGGTGAGGAGATTGAAGCATGTGGTCTTGCCGGCGCCGTTCGGCCCGATTAGCGCGTGAATGCTGCCGCGCGCGACGCGCAGGTTCACGGATCGCACCGCGATGAAGCCGGCAAATTCCTTGGTCAGATCTTCCGTCTCGAGGATCGGATTTTCAGGCACGTCGTCCCCCCATAGAACCATTGTCGGCAAGTTCGGCGCGAACGTAAAGGCAGTACGGCACCGCGACGACGTTCATCAGACGTGACCAGGAATGAAATCGGTGCGGCATATCGGCTTGACCCATCTGGCGGCGGCTGGCTTATTTCACTAGGCCTTTGGGGGGACGACAATGACCAAGAAGCTTGCGGCGGAATTCATCGGGACGTTTTGGCTCGTTCTCGGGGGATGTGGTTCGGCAGTTCTGGCTGCGGACTTTCCGCACCTTGGGATCGGCTTTGTCGGGGTGGCGCTGGCCTTCGGGCTGACGGTGCTGACCATGGCTTACGCGATCGGCCACGTGTCTGGATGCCATCTCAATCCGGCAGTCTCGGTCGGGCTGTGGGCTGGAGGACGCTTCAAAGCAGGAGAACTCCCGGGTTACATCATCGCTCAGGTTTTGGGCGCCATCGTCGCGGCGGCTGTCCTCTACTTCATCGCCAGCGGCAAAACCGATTTTAGCCTCGCCGGCGGATTCGCCAGCAATGGTTACGGTGAGCATTCCCCCGGCGGCTACACGATGGCCGCCGGGCTCGCGTGTGAAATCATCATGACCTTCGCCTTCTTATTCGTCATCATGGGGGCAACCCACGGCGACGCACCGCGGGGCTTCGCGCCGCTCGCCATCGGTCTGTGCCTCACGTTGATCCATCTGATCAGCATTCCTGTCACAAACACCTCGGTCAACCCCGCGCGCAGCACGGGACCGGCTCTGTTCGTCGGCGGCTGGGCATTGGAGCAGCTCTGGTTGTTCTGGCTCGCACCCTTGGTCGGCGGCGCTCTCGGTGGCCTTGTTTATCGCTGGCTGAGCCCGGCCGAGCCGACCCCAATCGAGGTCTCAGGCGTTTAAGTCAGCCGGGCACTCTCTCACTGCTTCAGCGTATTGGCGACCTTGAAGCTTGCCTCGGTCTGAGCCTTGATCTGGTCCAGCGTCACGTCGGGTGCGACTTCGATCAGGGTCATGCCGCCGCCGTTCCTGTCGATCGTAAACACACCGAGATCGGTGATCACCATGTCGACCACGCCGGCGCCGGTGAGTGGCAGCGTGCACTGGTGCAACAACTTCGCCTCATTCTTGGCGGAGTGCTCCATGACCACGACAACCTTCTTGACGCCGCCGACCAAATCCATGGCACCGCCCATGCCTTTGACCATTTTTCCCGGAATCATCCAGTTGGCGAGATCGCCGTTCTCCGCCACCTGCATGGCGCCCAGGATCGCGATGTCGATGTGACCGCCGCGGATCATGGCGAACGAATCCGCGGAACTGAAATAGCTCGTTGTCGGCAGCTCGGTGACGGTCTGCTTGCCGGCATTGATCAGATCCGCGTCTTCCTCGCCCTCGAACGGGAATGGGCCGGTGCCGAGCATGCCGTTCTCGGATTGCAGCTGCACGCTCATCCCCTCCGGGATGAAATTCGACACCAGAGTCGGAATGCCGATGCCGAGATTGACGTAGAAGCCGTCACGCAATTCCTTGGCGGCGCGCGCCGCCATCTGATCGCGGGTCCAAGGCATCAGACTTCCTCCCCGGTTCCGGCCGGCGCATCCGCCTGTGTGCGCTTGCGCACGGTGCGTTGCTCGATGTGTTTCGTCGCATTGGGCACGTGGATGATGCGCTGCACGTAGATCCCGGGGGTGACGATGTGGTCGGGATCGATATCGCCGGGCTGCACCAAGTGCTCGACTTCGGCCACCGTGAGCTTGCCCGCGGTCGCCATAATCGGATTAAAATTGCGCGCTGTCTTGCGGTAAGCCAGGTTGCCCTCGGTATCGCCCATGTAAGCATGAACAATCGAAAGATCGGCGATCAGACCGCGTTCCATGACGTAGCGCGCGCCGTCGAACTCGTGCTCGTACTTGTCTTTCGCAATCAGCGTGCCGACCCCGGTCCTGGTGAAGAAGGCCGGGATACCGGCGCCGCCGGCGCGGATGCGCTCGGCGAGCGTGCCTTGCGGGTTGAATTCGATCTCAAGCTCGCCGGCGAGATATTGCTGCGCAAAGGTCTTGTTCTCCCCGACATAGGAGGCGACCATTTTCTTGATCTGCCGCGTGTCGAGCAGGATGCCGAGGCCCTTGCCGTCAACCCCGCAATTATTAGAGACGACGGTCAGATTCTTGACCCCGGAATCGCGGATCGCAAGGATCAATGTCTCGGGGATGCCGCACAGGCCGAAGCCGCCGGCCATGATGGTCATGCCATCCTTGAGCACCCCGGCCAACGCGGCGCGCGCCTCCGCATAGACCTTGTTCATGTCCGCTCCATTTCTTCCGGTGAGGCCCGACTACGCATAACGGGGTCGGCGCAAACGTCAACTAGGTAGTCCGTCCATTCCGATTGCCTTGATAATCGGAAGTCCAAAGCTGTGGGGATAGTAATTCCAGGCCACGAAGCCGGCGGCAAAGAGGACCGCAGCAATGATGGCGCCCGCGAAGCGGTTCCTGAATGCAATGAGACTGCCGAGCAACGCGGCAACGAACGCTAGCAGCATCATCAAACCTACAAAGGTCCAATTCACGGTTGACAAATCGATAGGCATTGGTGGCTCCTGGCAAGCGCATTGAATGACGATCCATAGCTAGTGTAACCGAGCTTCCACGATTGCGCGATGGCTTGGTCGGCAGCTACGCCTTGTTCAGCGTGCGCGCGATGTAATCGCGGATATAGCCCAGCGTTTCCGGAGCGGCCCAGATATCGGCGACGGTCTTGTCGGTCGCCGCACCGCTGTGCTCCAAGCGCTCGGCCACGGGGAGGCGGAGCTGCTTCTTGGCCTGAGCGAAGGCCGGTGGCGAGAGCCGCGCAAGTTTTTGCGCGGCGGCCATCGCCTGCCCGAGCAGCGCGTCCGCATCGACCATCTCGTCGACCCAACCGCGCTGCACAGCGGTCTCGGTATCATAGGTCCCGCCGCCGAAGGTGAACTCCGGCAGATGGCGCGGCGGCACGGCGAAACGCACGATCTCGAAGGCGAGCGCCGGAAACGGCACGCCCACCAACAGCTCGGTCACGCCGATGCGCCCGCCCCCGCGCCCCATAATCCGCCAGTCGGCGCAGCAGGCGAGCACGCAACCACCGGCGATGGCATGCCCGTTAATCGCCACCACCACCGGCTTCGGATGGAAGAACGCCGCGTCATAAAGCCGATGCAAGGCCGGAAGGAATTCGCGCACATAGGCCACGCCGCCCGAACCCACCCGTAAGAGATCGACGCCGGCCGAAAACATCCGGCCCTGCCCGGTCACCACCACCGCGCGCGCGTCCAGCCGGCGAAGCTCGTCGAAGCACTTCGCCAGCGCCTCGCAGAGCTCGATGTCGAGTGCATTCGCCTTGCCGTGCGTCATGGTCACGACGGCAATGCCGCTGTCAATTTTCAGATCGATCATGATCGGTCAGCCCTAATCGCTCCAGCTTGTGTCGATGGTGCCAGGGAGCGGCCGGCCTCACAAGTTTGGTTAAGGGTGGCCGCTTTTCGTCCGCGTTTCGTGCCAAAAAATCCCCAATTGCGTCACTGTGAGGTCACGCCGACCTGTCCCGAATGCACCGGCAAGTCCAGCAGTGGAGGACGCAATGCTGAGTATTCGCATCGTCGCGGCGGGCGCGTTGATTTCGCTCATGACGGCGGGCAGCGCTTTGGCCGAGACCGGAGCCGGCAAGCCTATTCAGCTGCTGCAGGTCGCCACCCAGCCGGACAAGACCAAATCGAAGCCCCACGCCAAGAGGATTATGAAGATTAGGACCGCGGCCAAGCGGACCGGCAGACGGCACCGCCTTGCAGCTGAAAGGTCGATCCACATCACTGAGGCCGCCAACCCCGCAGCACCGGCAGCCCCTGCAGCGGCGCCTGCGGATGTGTGGGCAAACGCAACTCCCGTTACCGCGCCTGCTACCGTCGCGTCGACCACACCGGAACCACCGGCCCCGCCGGCCCTCGCCGTCGAGCCAACGCCGAGCGAACTCGTGGTGGGAGGCCAAACCGTGCACGTCGTTTCCCCGGACGATGCCAACGAAATCGATCGCGCTGCCGACGCGCAGATTATTCCGTCAGTTGCGGCAACGCAGAGCGCTGTCGCTCCGGCAGCGCCGGCGGCGGATACCGCAACCATTGCCCTGGCGCACGAGCCGACGAGCAATGTCGGCACCGCGTCCTGGATCGCGCAGATCTTGGCGGCGCTCGGTGGCGCGGTCGCGGCCGGTGCCGCCGCCTGGTTCTTGATGGGATCGGCGCCGCAGCGGACTTACGGGTAGTTAGCAATCGTCATTCCGGGCTAGCCGCCTTGCGGCGCCCGGAATGATCAGCATCACCCCTTCGCCTTGAGCGAGCTGAACAGCTCGTACGCCTCTTTCGGCTTGGCGTTGTTGTGCACGACGGCGTTGACGGCGGTGATCATCGCCTTGGGCGCATCCGATTGGAAAATGTTGCGTCCCATGTCGACGCCGGCGGCGCCCTGCTGCACGGCGTTGTAGGCCATGGTGAGAGCATCGAACTCGGCAAGTTTCTTGCCACCCGCCATCACGATCGGCACCGGACATGACGCGGTAACGGTCTCGAAGCCGTCATCCACGTAATAGGTCTTGACGTATTGCGCGCCGAGCTCGGCGATGATGCGGCAGGCGAGACGGAAATACTTGGCGTCGCGCACCATATTCTTGCCGACCGCGGTGACGCCCATGATCGGAATGCCGACGCGAAGGCCAGCATCGACCAGCTTGGTCATGTTGTGGACGGACCGCGTCTCGAATTCGCCGCCGATGAAAACCTGGATGCCGACTCCGGCGGCGTTCAATCGCGCCGCGTCGTCCATGTCCATGGCGATCTGCTCGTCCGACAATTCCTCGCGCAGGACGCTCGGACCGCCGCTCGCCCGCAGCACCATGGGCTTCGTCGAATCCGCCGGAATGACCGAGCGCAAAATGCCGCGCGTGCAAAAGAGCGCATCGCAGAACGGCAATAGCGGCACGATGGAGAGGTCGATGCGCTCGAGCCCCGTGGTCGGGCCCTGGAAGTAACCGTGATCGATTGCCAGCATCACGGTGCGGCCGGTTGCCGGGGCAAAGACGCGGGCAAGACGGTTCTTCATTCCCCAGTCGAGTTGGTGGGAGCCCTTGAGATAAAAGCCCGGGGTCTGCTGCGGCCGATCGGCCGAATACCGCTCCCCTTCCTTGTCGACTTCCGGCATGGCGCTCCTCGTTCGTCTCACGCGAACCTATGCGTCATCGCCGTTAGGGCGGCAAGGCGCAATCACTCCGCCGCGGCTGTGGGAGTGACCACACGCTTGCCGAACAGCATGCGCCGGAACAGGTGGTCCTTACGGACGAACTGGTGAAAGAGCGCTGCCACGACGTGCAGAGCAATAAAGGCGGCCAGAAGCGCGGCAAGATAACCGTGTGCAGCAAAGCTTGGATAGGCTTCGAAGCTAGGCGGCAGCGGGTCGCCGGAGTGCTGAAACACGCTTTTGTTAAGCCCGGCGAGGATTGCGGTCGCATAGCCGCTGGCGACCATCAACAGGACCAGCAGATAGAAACCATAATGGATGACCGGCGCCATGCGGTCGAGCAGCGGCGACCCGGTCGCCGCCGCCGCCGGTTTTGCCGTGAGCATACGCACGATGAAGCGGATGACCATCAGCGCGAGAATGAGCATTCCAACTGACATATGCACCAGCAGAATGCGGATCTTGTGCGGGTCTGCGTTGGGCATCTTCGCCAGGAGGAAAAAGCCGACGAACAAGGCGGCGATGATCAACACGGCAAGCAGCCAATGCAGCGTCACCAGCAGCGGGTGATATCGGGATACTTGCGTCATTAGCTTTTTCATGCGGTGCCCCCCGATTGGATACTGATGCCGATAGCTTATATCTGATTGATTTTAAAATACTTTTCTCCACCAACCTATTCTGAATTCTAGGTGCTTCCTAAATGCTCTTGGCGTCGTTCTCGTTATGTTCTACGCTCATCTAGAACGTATAGAGAACGTCCTCGCCGTCATGCTCGCACCCGCAGCTTTCCCGGTCATACGCAGCCGTGCCGCAGTCGTGGAGGAATTGCGCCGCCTGTTGCCCCGGCTGGAGGGTTCCCGGCAAGCGGTCACCCTCCCCTTCGGCCTTGCCGCTATCGATCGCCATTTGCCGCAGGGCGGCCTCGCCTGCGGGGCTCTGCATGAAGTCGTGGCCGAAGACGGCGCTACCACCTCAGCCTTCGGCTTCATTGTGGCGCTGCTTTCCTGCGTGCCGCGGGCTCTACCGCTCTTCTTCGTCATCCCGGGCTATGGGCTCGGTCAATACGGCCGGCTTTACGGGCATGGTTTGAGCGCGCTGGGTCTCGATCCGGCCCGGCTGATCCTGGTTAAGACGGCGCACCGGCGGGACACCCTATGGGCGCTGGAGGAGGCGCTGCGTTCGGGCGCGCCTGCCGCCGTCGCCGGCGTCATCGACAAGCTCGATCTAAAATTGAGCCAAAGGCTGCAGCTCGCCGCGGCGGATGCCGGCCTGCCGCTCTTTCTGCTGCGGCCAGCGCAGCTTCTGGAATCGAGCGCGGCGGCGACGCGCTGGCGCGTCGGTCCGGCGGCGGCTGCGCGCGACCGCTTCGGCCTGTTCGCGCGCGCGCGCTGGCATCTCCTGCTGGAGCGCTGCCGCAACGGGCGAGCGGGCGAATGGATGGTGGAGTACGATCATGTCGCGCATCGTTTCAGTCTGGCTGCCGCGCTGGCCGATCCTGCGTTTTCTCGCAGCACAGGCGAAAAATTCGTCAGACAAGCCGGTTGATCCTGAACGGTCATTCGTCCTTGCCATGACCGCCGCCGGAGGGCCGCGCCTCGCCGCCTTGAACGAGGCGGCGGAGGCCTCAGGTCTTGTGCTCGGCGAGCCGTTGGCCGACGCGCGCGCCAAAGTGGGCGAGTTGCAGGCGAGCGCCGTCGATGCCGCCGCCGATGATGCCGCGCTGCGCCGTCTGGCGTTGTGGGCGACGCGCTATACGCCGACCGCCTCGGCCTGGAACGCCGAGAACGGCGCCGACGGTTTTTTCCTCGACATCGAAGGCGCCGCGCATCTGTTCGGCGGCGAGGAAAGGCTCATGGCCGATCTATCTGACCGGCTCGAAAATAATTTCGGCCTGTCGGCGCGGCTTGCCGTCGCCGATACGCCCGGCACGGCCTGGGCGCTGGCGCGGTTTCACGCCGCCCCCTCACCTGTCCTGTCCTCGGGGCGGGAAGCCGAGGCGCTGGCGCCGCTTCCCGTCGAGGCGTTGCGGCTTTCGCCGGAAACCTGCACGACGCTGCGCCGACTCGGCTTCAAATCCATCGGTGCGCTGCTCGACCAGCCGCGCGCGCCATTTGCCGCGCGTTTCCCGGCCGAGCTGCTTCGCCGTCTCGACCAGGCGCTCGGCCGCGTTGAGGAACCGCTCGTCCCCATTATTGCGCCGCCGGTCTATCACAGCCTGCGTTATTTGCTCGAGCCGATCCTGACGCAGGAGGCGGTCGTTGCCCACGCCAAACGCCTCATGCAGACCCTGGCGCGCGTGCTCGAGCGCGACGACGTCGGCGCGCGCGCGCTGCGGTTTTGCCTCTACCGCGTCGATGGCGCGGTGGCGGCGGTCGATATCGGGCTGACGTTACCGACGCGCAATGTCGCCCACGTCGCGCGCCTCATCGATCTCAAGCTCGATGCAGTGGCGGCGACGCAGGAGGCGGGCTTTGGCTTCGAGGCGATCGGGCTTGCCGTCACGCTCGCCGAACCCATCCCGGCACGGCAGGCGGAACTTGCGGCCGTCGCCGAGGGGGAAGCCGACAGAGCCGAGCGTTGCGCGACCTTGATCGATACGCTGCGCCAGCGTCTCGGTCCGCAGAGCGTGCGGCAGTTCGCGGCGATAGCCAGTCACCTGCCGGAGCGCGCCGAGGCGCTGTCTGCGGTCAACGGCGAGGCTTCCACGTGGCCGGCGCCGGAGCAAACAACGCGCCCGCTGCTTTTGTTGCCACGTGCCGAGCCGACCGAGGTCACTGCGCTCGTTCCCGACGGTCCGCCGCGGCGTTTCCGCTGGCGCGGCGTGACCTATGAGGTCGCCGGCTCGCAGGGCCCGGAGCGCATCGCCAGCGAATGGTGGCGCGACCCCCTACCTTATCCTCCCCCGCTTGCGGAGGAGGATAAGAAGGGGGCGCCGACGCGCGATTACTACCTCGTCGAGGACGCTGACGGCCACCGCTTCTGGCTCTATCGCGAAGGACTCTACGAGCGCGAGACGATAGCGGCGCGCTGGTTCGTGCACGGGCTGTTTGCGTGAGCTTTTGTGTGAGAAAACAGATGAGCGCGTATGCTGAACTAGCTGTAACAACTAACTTTTCCTTCCTGCGCGGTGCCTCGCATCCGCAGGAGATGGTCGCCACCGCCGAGGGACTTGAGCTTACCGCCATCGGCATTGCCGACCGTAACTCGTTTGCCGGCGTGGTGCGCGCCTATGACGAATGGAAAAAAAGAAAAAGCATCAAGCTCCTCGTCGGCGTGCGCCTCGTCTCCATCGATGGTTTCGAGGTTCTCGCCTATCCCACGGATCGCCAAGCTTATGGCCGTCTCTGCCGACTCCTGACGCAGGGCAATCTCAAGGCTAAGAAAGGCGAATGCCATCTGACCTTCGAGGAGATCCTCGCCGCGAGCGAAGGCCAGATACTCATCGCCTTGCCGCCGCAAACACTTTCGGATGTTTTCACCGAGCGGCTCTCCGCCTTGGCGCGCGCGGCGCCAGGCCGCACCTTCCTCGCCGGCGTTCATTATCATCGCGGCGACGAGCCGCGCCGCCTCGGATTTTTGATCGAACTCGGCGAGCGCATGAACGCGCCGCTCGTCGCCGTCAATGACGTCTCCTATCACGCGCCGGAGCGCCGCCCGCTCGCCGACGTGCTCACCTGCATCCGCGAGAAATGCACCATTGCCGAAGCTGGGCTAAAACTTGCCGTCAATGCCGAACGGCATCTGAAACCGGCGGCGGAGATGGCGCGGTTGTTCGCCGGCTTTCCCGCGACCATCGCCCGCACCGTCAAGATTGCCGAAGCGTGCCGCTTCTCGCTCGGAGAGCTCACAT
>JBAPYW010000071.1:0-21096 GCA_049284935.1 Xanthobacteraceae bacterium | reverse complement strand
GAAGGCCGGCGTATGGTTCCGGCGCGGTCGTCTTTGCATGATCTCTCCTGATTCGCAGGCAACAGCGTGCCCGCCGTCAGGCAGAAACTCCACCTATCGTCCTGTGCAAATTTCCGAGACCAGCTCTTAGGGCAGTCAAACATGTGTGGCGTTCGGCGTTTGACCCGTAACAGACATTCGGGTTAGCTACAGTAGTGCCGCAGCATCGGCATCGCTTGCTCGACGCAGTATCTACCTTCGGCGATGGCCTCTGTGGCACGGTTGTACTCCATCAAACCGATGTCACGCAGTCGCGGAGCCAGCATCACATGCGGCGGTTCGCCCGCGAGACGAGCTCGCGTGACGTAGTCCTGCATGATGTTGATCGAGTTCGCCAGGACCTGGAAGTAGCCGGGGGTTGAGCGCCGTTGTGGCAGAAGCCGCCGGACGATCTGAGTGGCTTGCTCGCCCAGCACAGGGGGCAGTTGCTTGAGCACACCAGCGAGGAACTCGTTTGAAACTTGAGGAGGCAATGTGGCGTCTAAGGGAAGCTCACTTGCAAATCGGCGACCCAACAGATCGCCATTGAGATTGACCGCGATGATCACGTCGGCCCCAAGCGCCCGGCAGACTGATACCGGAACCGGATTGGATAATCCGCCGTCGACAAGCCATTTTTCATCGATCTTCGCGGGACTCAAAATTCCGGGTAGCGCGATCGAGGCGCGCACCGCCTCATGAATCGGCCCGCGCTCGAGCCAGACTTCCCGGCCGGCCGCCAAATCTGTCGCTATTGCCGCGTATCGCTTGGCGTAGCTCTCGATTGGCCCGTCGACGCCGAGCCCTCTCAGCCATCTGATCACCTCATTGCCGTCGATCACGCCGCCGCCCGACAGGCGGATGTCCATCAATGCGACGATCTCGCGCCACGTGGCCTTCTCCGCCCATCGGCGCAGATCCGCAAGGCGTCCGGCTACATAGGCCGCGCCAACCAGCGACCCTATTGAAGTCCCGCATACGATATCAGCCTCGATGCCGGCCTCGGCCAACGCATCGATAATTCCGATGTGCGACCATCCGCGAGCAGAGCCACTGCCGAGAGCGAGTCCGATGCGAGGAGCTGCCATCTGCTGAGGACCTCGAAATTCCGTTGAAGCGGAAAGAAGGTTAGCGCCTTAAGAAACGAATGTCTTGTCATGACCCATCGCGTCGAATACGGAATGTCCGATGTTGGGTGCAAATCGGTCTTGCGGCGAGTCCAAATGAGCCGAGAAATACGTCACCGCCGCACGCGCCGCTGAAGTCCAGTCACCCGAAATACCGCTCGATAATGCGCCGGTAGATCGCCGTCAGCGCGACGATGTCGGCGACCGGCGCGCATTCGTCGACCGCATGCATGGTCTGTCCGACGAGGCCGAATTCGAGCACCGGGCAATAATTCTTGATGAAGCGCGCGTCCGAGGTGCCGCCGGTGGTCGAGAGCTTCGGCTTGCGGCCCGTCACCTCGGCGATGGCAGCCGCGGCAAGATCGGTGAACGGTCCGGGCTTGGTGACGAAGACGTCGGCGTTCGAAGGCTGCCAGTCGAAGAAATAACGGATGCGGTCCGCGGCGGCAGTCTGCGCGCGGCGTTCGATCAGCGCCTTCAGCGCGCTCTGGCTGTGATGGTCGTTGTAGCGGATGTTGAAGCGCGCTCGCGCCTCGCCGGGAATGAGATTGACGGTCGGATTGCCGACATCGACCGAGGTGAATTCGAGATGCGACGGATCGAATTGCTCGCTGCCTTGGTCGAGCGGCGCCTGCAGCGCTTCGATCAGCGTCACCAGGCCGCGGATCGGATTGTCGGCGCGATCGGGATAGGCGACGTGGCCCTGGCGGCCAGTCACGATTAGCGTGCCGTTGAGCGAGCCGCGCCGGCCGGCCTTGATGGTGTCGCCGAGCACCTCGATGTTGCTCGGCTCGCCGAGGATGCAGTGGTCGAATGTCTCGCCGCGTTCCGCCGCCCATCGCAGCAGCTTGATGGTGCCGTTGACCGCGACCCCTTCCTCGTCGCCGGTAATCAGGAACGAGATCGAGCCGTTCTTCGGCTTGCCGCCGCTGGCGGCAACATGGTCGCGCGCCGCCGCGACGAAGCAGGCAATCGCCCCCTTCATGTCGACAGCGCCGCGTCCGTAAAGGCTACCGCCCGCAACCTCGCCGGCGAACGGCGGATGCTGCCACGCCGTTTCGTCGCCCGGCGGCACCACGTCGGTATGGCCGGCGAACACGAGATTGCGCTTTTTGTCGCCGATGCGCGCGAACAGGTTTTCGACCGGCGCGGTGCCGGGCTCGGCAAACGTCATGCGGTGAACGATAAATCCCGCTTTCGCCAGCAGCTTCTGCAGATAGGCGAGTGCCCCACCCTCCTCCGGCGTGACCGACCGGCAGCGGATGAGATCGCGGGCGATGGCAACGGGATCGGCAGTCATGTCCGTCAACTCTTCGCCAGCGGGTCGGGACCGTATTGGTTTGGCCCGACCGTGCCGCGACGAAAGCCGAGCTCGACTAATAGCGCGAGGCCGACCACGGTGAACGGCACCGCGATCGCGAGCGACACCATGCTCGGCTCCTCGTCGGAACCGGCCCAGCCCAATACCGTGAGCAGGTCGAGCAACGCTCCGGCGCCGAAGAAGATCCCGAGCAGCCAAACCGGCAGATTGCGGTCATGACCGCGCTTCACGGCAATCGCGAATTCCGGATAGGTGAAGGCGAGATCGACGATGGCGCCCAACCGGTCACCCTCGATCTGATTGGCGACGAGATGGGCGACGATTTCGGCAGCTGTCACCACGCCCATCGCGATCCAGAAGGTCTGGCGGCCGATGCGGCCGTGAAAGCCGTTGAGAAGATAGGCCCAATCCATCGGCGCAATCGGACTTCAATCCCGCAGCAGTTCGTTGATGCTGGTTTTGGCGCGGGTCTGCTCATCGACCCGCTTGACGATGACGGCGCAGGCGAGACTCGGGCCCGGTTCGCCCTGCTTGTTCGGCTTGCCGGGCAAGCTGCCCGGGACCACCACCGCATATGCCGGCACCTCGCCCAGAAAAATTTCGCCGCTGGCGCGATCGACGATCTTGGTCGAGGCGCCGATGAAAACGCCCATCGACAGTACCGCGCCCTGGCGCAGGATCACGCCTTCGGCGACTTCCGAGCGCGCGCCGATGAAGCAATTGTCCTCGACGATCACCGGGTTCGCCTGCAACGGCTCGAGCACGCCGCCAATGCCGGCGCCGCCGGAGATATGGCAGTTCTTGCCGATCTGCGCGCACGACCCGACGGTCGCCCAAGTGTCGATCATGGTGCCGCGATCGACATAGGCCCCGAGATTGACGAAGGACGGCATCAGCACCACGCCCGGCGCGATATAGGCGGAGCGGCGCACCACGCAGCCGGGCACGGCGCGAAAGCCGGCGGCGCGGAAATGATTGTCGCCCCAGCCGTCGAACTTGGACGGAATCTTGTCCCACCAGGCGGCACGGCCGGGGCCGCCGGGGATCACACTCATGTCGTTCAACCGAAACGACAACAGCACTGCCTTCTTGAGCCATTGATTGACGCGCCAAGTCCCTTTCGCAGGGCCGTCGGCCGCCTTTTCCGCCACGCGAGCTTCGCCGCGGTCCAAGAGATCGAGCGCGTCCTCGACCGCCTCGCGCACCGCGCCGGTCGTCGCCGGACCGATCTCCTCGCGCCGCTCGAAAGCGGCATCGATGGTTTCTGCCAGAGTCTTGTTCCGGGTCTCGTTTCCGGGCTTGGCGAGGTCGGCTGCCGACATGAAGCGGATTCCCTGCTGGCGCGGTTTGTCGGGGCGCGCATCGGCGATGTCAAGCGCGCTCTAACCGCCGCGGCGGCCGACGGCAACGCCGCGCAAAAAGCCGGCGAGATCGTCGGTGACGTGATCGACGTGGGGCGCGTCGCGGCCGGCGAGCTCCCATTCCTCGCGAAAGACCTCGCGGGTGCCGGCGGGCACCACCAGCACGGTGGTCATGCCGAGCGCGTGCGGCACTTCGAGATTGCGGGCGAGGTCCTCGAAAATCGCGGCCTTGCCCGGATCGACGCGGTGACGGGCGAGGAAACGGTCATAGACCTGCGGCCGCGGTTTTGGCTCGAGCTCGGCCGCCGCGATATCGAAAACATCCTCGAAGTGCTGCTGGATTTCCAACCGCCGCATCACCGCTTCGGCGTGCCGGCGCGTGCCGTTGGTGAGCACGAGCTTGCGGCCCGGGAGCTTGGCGATCGCCGCACCGAGCGCGGGGTCCGGCGTCAGCGGCGAGTGATCAATCTCATGCACGACCTCGAGGAATTTGTCCGGGTCGATGCCGTGCTCCTCCATGAGCCCGCGCAGCGTCGTGCCGTAGCGCCGGTAATAATCCTTCTGCACCCGGAACGCCTCCTCGTGCGTGACCTGGAGGAAGCCGGCGATGTAGTCGCGGATGCGCTCGTCGACCTGCTGCCAGAGATTGAGGTGATGCGGATAGAGCGTGTTGTCGAGATCGAAGACCCAAGTCTCGACTGCATCGAAGCCGCGGACATTACGCTCGTTCATGTTCCGGCGACTCGTTGTTGCCACACTTCCCGGGGAGGGCTTTGCTCCGCGCCGAATCAGCTTTAGCAAACCGAGAGCCGGGGGCAATCGATGCGAAGAGTGTTACGCAAGTCGGTTCCGTTCGTACAGGCGGCGCTCATCGGCACCTTGGCCGCCGCGGCCCTCGCCGGCGTTGCGATGCTGATGTCCCATTCGTGACTGGGCCGGCCTGCGCCCCCCCTGCGCCTGGCGGCAGGCGGTTCAGCCGGCCTCCCGCCAGGACGCCGCCGGCAGCAGTCCCTTGAGCGCGCCATCGTGCAAGCGCACCGGGTCGCGCTCGCCGTCCATGGCGAGCCGCAACACCGAACGGGCGAGCTCGTCGGGCCGCACCGTCGTGTTGCCGACCGCCTTGAGCGTCAGCCACGCCTCGTCGAAGGCCGCCTCCAAGATGACGAGCGTCTGGGGATCGAAGGAAGCATTTTGGAACCCGCGCATGGTCCGTCCTCACCGCAATCCTACGGACATGGGTTTGCCGATTGAGAAAAGCTTCGGCGTCAACTTGGTCGAGTTTGTGACGCACAGCATTAATTGCAAAACGACACTAAGTCGCGTCATTCATTAAGGAACCGACGAGCGCGCGTCTGAGCCATGCGTATACTGCAGAAGACATGAACGCGCCGTCACAGCGTCGTCATCTCCAGACTTGAAACGCCACAGCGCGGCGAGCATGAGGCCGCTGCCGAGCGCCTGGAGCGGGGTAATCACGTCGCCAAGCGCGATAGCGCTGAGCACCACCGCCGTCAACGGCTCGAGATTCATGATCAGCGCGGCGCGAAACGGACCGATGCGGACCGTCGAGAAGGGTACTGTTATGGGAATCGTGCCGGACGCATGCGTGGCACCGGTGCGGCGCAACCCGGTAGCGTCCTAATACACTTGCTTCCGATCGGCAGCCGCGAGCGGAACCGGCACCGCCCGCCGCGCCAGGCGCTCTTTGAACAGCCGCGCCGCCCGGCCGAACGGCGCGATCAGTTCGCCCCTGATCGTGTGCGCGTGTTCACGATCCGGCTCGACGCCGAATTCAAGCTTTTCGGAATCGCGCGCGGGAACATACAGGGTGCCGAACATCCAATCCCACACCGCCAGACAGCTTCCCAGATTTTTGTTGAAGTGGACCGGATTGCGCGAGTGATGAATTTGGTGATGCGCGGGGCTCATCAACAGATGACCCAGCCAGCCGGTGAAGGCGATCCACAGCTGCGTATGCTGCAAGTGAACGTAAAAATAGATGAAGAAGACGAGGATGACATTGGTTTCCGACAGGCCGTATTGCGGCACGCTCCGGCCGAGCAGGTAGCCGCCGAGGCCGTTCGCCAGCCCGGTGACGACGGCGAGAATATTGGAAAATATGCACATGTAGACCGGGTGGACGCGAAAGTTTGTCAACGGCGTCAACACCGTCGCCGAGTGGTGAACTTTATGGAATTCCCAGAGGAACGGGATCCGATGGGACAGATAGTGATTGAGCCAGTAGCCGAGCTCGTAGGCCAGGAACAGCATGACGGTGATGATCGTTCGGGAGACGAACACCGGCAGCGAGGTAGGTTGAACCGGACCAAACACCGCCGCCAACAGATCGACCACGGCGCGACTGATCATGTCGTACGAAAGCACTGCCCAGCCGAGGACAAGTCCGAAGACAAACAGGTTGAAATAGAAATAGCCGAGGTCGGCAAAGCTCGACCGGTTGAGCACGATGCGTTTGGGGAAAAGCGCCCGCACGAGAAGCCGCAAGCGAAGGCGCCTTCCTTTCCTATAGCGCCGCACCACAAGCACGAGGGATGCGATGAACAGCGCCGTGAACAGCGAGGCGAGCGAGATCTGCGAGCCCGGCGCCAAGAACGCTTTGCCCAGCTGACCGAAAAAATACGAGATGCCCGGCGACAGGTCCAAGCGCGCCTCCGCAGCGTCGAGGAGACGAACATTACCCGGAGATTAGTAAAGGCCGCGTTGTACTCGTCGGGCAGCGGCCGTTAACGGCCCGTAAAGGGCGTTTCGCGCCGCGCGGCCGTCAACGGCATCAGTTATGAA
Source organism: Xanthobacteraceae bacterium (assembly GCA_049284935.1). GTDB lineage: Bacteria > Pseudomonadota > Alphaproteobacteria > Rhizobiales > Xanthobacteraceae > BOG-931. The sequence goes on along the minus strand of JBAPYW010000071.1, from coordinate 14,467 downwards.
TCAGCGTCCCGGCGCCGAGCTCGGTGAACAACTCGAGCAGCACGGCATGCGGCACCTTGCCGTCGAGAATGACCACGCCCTCGACGCCGCGTTCCAGCGCATCGATACAGGTCTCGACTTTAGGGATCATACCGCCGGAAATGGTGCCATCGGCGATCAGCCGGCGCGCATCATCGGCTGACAGCTGTTTGATGAGGTTGCCCGATTTGTCGAGCACGCCGGGCACGTCGGTGAGCAGCAGCAGGCGCTTGGCCCTGAGCGCGCCGGCGATGGCGCCAGCGAAAGTGTCGGCATTGACGTTGTAAGTACCGCCGTTCGGCGCCGCGGCGACCGGGGCCAGCACGGGAATAAGCTCGCGGCCGAGAATCTGCGTCAGCACGGTCACGTCGACCTTGTCCGGCTCGCCGACGAATCCGAGATCCACCAGTTTCTCGATGTTGGAATCGGGGTCGACCACGGTGCGCGTCAGCTTGCGCGCGATCACCATGTTGCCGTCCTTGCCGCAGAGCCCGACCGCCTTGCCGCCGGCGGCGTTGATATAGCCGACCATCTGTTTGTTGATCAGTCCGGCAAGCACCATCTCGACGACTTCCAGCGTGGTCTCGTCGGTGATGCGCAGCCCCGCGGCGTATTGCGACTGGACGCCGACCTTCTTGAGCATGGCCTCGATCTGCGGACCGCCGCCGTGCACGACGATCGGATTGATCGCGGTCTGCTCCAGGAGAACGACATCGTGGGCGAATTCACGCGCCAGGCTCTCCTCGCCCATGGCGTGGCCGCCATATTTGATGACGATGGTCTCCTCGTCATAGCGCTGCATGTAGGGCAGCGCCTCGGATAGCACGCGGGCAATGTCGTGATGTGAAATAGCCATGGAGCCGCTCAGGCAGGGAGGAACGCCGGGTCGAAGACGCTGCCTTGTAGCGGTCTCTGCAATGCGGCGAAAGGTCTGAAATTGCGGCGGCCCGGCTCAGTCCCTGCCACCGGCCGCATGGAACCCGCCGGGCGGAAAGCGCCTGCGATTTCAAATACGTCGCACCCCCGCCCCGGAACGCGCACGATCAGCGGACGTTAGTGCCGTGAAGCGTCGCTTGGCGCCTTGAATACAGAAGCGTTCGGCCGCGGGAGGGCGGAACGGACGGGACGAAAGGGCAAGCGCGCAATTGCGGCGCCCGCAGCCCCAACAAGAGGAGAAAGTCCCATGTCCACGACATACTCAACTTCGACCGAATCAGGCGCTATTGGCGAATCCGCAGCGTACGGCGGTTTCGTCGATGCTCTGGGAGGAATTGCAACGATCGTCTTGGCCATCGTCGCCCTGTCCGGCGTTAAATCGGACGTGCTGTTGTCGATTGCCACGATCGTATTCGGCGCCGCCCTCCTGATCCAAGGCGGCGCCATGTTGAGCGAATTCGCTCAGATCCAAGCCACCGCCGAGACGCCGACAGCCTCCAGCGGCGCCGGGTTGTCCGGGCTGTTCCTGGTCGGGGTGGCCGGCATCGTGCTCGGCGTACTGGCGCTGCTCGGCGTCTACCCGTTGATGCTGACGTCGGTCGCCGCAATCGCCTTCGGCGGCGCGCTGGTCGTTAGTGCTTCCTCGGTTTGGCAGCTCCTGACCTCGCGGTCGGTGGCGAGCCGGTTCGAGGCGCGAGGCTCGATGTTGAGCGCGGTGGCCTCCGACGTCGCCGCCGGCTCTTCGGGCGTTCAGGGCATCGCGGGTTTAGCCGTGATCGTACTCGGCATCTTGGCGGTGTCCGGCACGTACAGCCTGGTTCTCACCCTGGTCGCCTTGCTGGTCGCGGGCGCGGCCATCCTCATGACCGGCAGCACGCTAAGCGGTGCCATGATCGGCTTTATGCGTTCGACCCCGCATGAACGCATGACCATCACGCAGCGGATCGGCTAAAGCCGAATATCGGTTCAGGCCAAGCAAGCGGGCGCCTCGGTGGAGACTGCGGTCGGCACCGGGGCGTCGCGTTGATGCGCGACATCTGGTCGCCGCTTGTCACGTGCGTTCGCGAACCAGGCGCGCGATCGCGGCGCGCAGGGTGGGGATGCCGGCGCCGGTGCGGGCGGAGGTGGCAATGAGGTCAGGAAATGCCGCCGGCCGGGTCCGCATGGCGGCCTTCACGGCTCCACTGCGCTCCACAAGTTCAACTTCACTCACCTGATCGCATTTCGTCAGCACGATCTCATGGCTGACCGCGGCCTGGCTCAGGGTGTCGAGAATGGCCTCGTCGACGGTCTTCAGGCCGTGGCGCGCATCGACCAAGAGATAGACACGGGCCAGAGCGGACCGGCCGTGCAGATAATCGTGGATGAGTCTGGTCCACGCCGCGACCTTGCTCTTTGCCGCGGCCGCATAGCCGTAGCCGGGCAGATCGACCAGCACCAGCCGATCGGGACCGCCGAAAAAGATCAGCTCCTGGGTGCGGCCCGGCGTATGCGAGGTCCGCGCCAGCGCCCGGCGGCCGGTCAGTGCATTGATCAGGCTCGATTTTCCGACATTGGAGCGACCGGCGAACGCGATCTCAAGTCCGCCCGCGCGCGGCAGCGAGGCAATGGAGCCCGCAGCTGAGAGAAACGCCCATTCGCTGCCGAACAGCCGGCGCCCGTCGTCGATTTCAGCGCGGGAAAAATCGGCCAGGGTATTCATCGACCGACCGGTATCACGGGCCCGTGGTCCCGCATAACCCTCATCCGCGTGCGAAACTCCGTCCCATGTGGAAGGTCAAACCTTCCCGCGGTTTCTCGAACGCCGACTGAAAATAAAGAAGGGGGACTTTTGTCCCCCTCCAGGAGCCGAGCCCAGACGTACCGGCCGAAAGCGAAGCCATCAGGCAGCCGTTGCGCAGCCGTCGTCCGTCTTCATCGCGACCGGGGCATAAGCCGGGTTCTTGGCATCCCCTTGGTAGCGGACGGCAGCGGCAACTGCCGAAATTCCAATTTGCCCATAGCAGAGCTGAAGCGCCAGATTTTCGTCGGAGGCCTTACGAGCCGCGCGTTGGCTGGCAGTGTTCTGGGCCACATTGGCCGTAACGTCGTTCATTCTCGAACCCCATTCCCGTCTTGTGAGCGATGACACGGTCATAAGCGATGAGTACGGTGGAAATGGGCGACAAATCGTCCACAGGCGTGACATTCCCACCGCCATCGCGGCGGCCCACAGCTGACTTCAGGCGTGGTAAACCCTTGGTTAATTTGTGCAAACCATACTGGTCGTCTTGTGGCCGATCGGTGAAAATTGACTTAACCAGTGCGACATTCCTGCAACACTTGCCCGCCGACTTCAGTTTTCCGTGTTTGGAACGCTGGCATGATCGAGGCGATTTCGGTATGGGATTTCGGGGAATCTCTGGGGGTCAGTTCACGGCTGGGACGGCAGAGAGTAGGCAAGTTATGACAATGCGTGCGTTGGCATTTGTAATTGTCGCTGTGACGCTCGGCGGCTGCATGCAGGGGACGATCGAGCCTGCGACCCAGGCCGGGTGGAAGCCGCGCGACAAAGAGTTGATGTCTAATCTGCCGTACAATCAGGCGGTCATTCCCGACACCTACCAACGGCACATCGTCGACTATCACCGCAAGGAAGCCCCCGGCACCGTCGTCGTCGATACCGACAACAAGTTTCTCTATTACGTGCTGCCGAACGGCAAAGCCATCCGCTACGGCATCGCCGTCGGCGAAGAGGCAATGGCATGGAGCGGCATCGCCAAGATCGGCCGCTTGGAAGAATGGCCGGCGTGGGTGCCGACCCCGAGCGAGCAGACCCGGCTCGGACCGCTGCCGGCCTTCGTCACCGGTGGACCGCATAATCCGCTGGGCGCGCGCGGCATGTACCTTTACTCAGGGAACAAGGACACCCTGTACCGCATCCACGGCACCAACCAGCCGGAATATATCGGCACCGCCATTTCGTCCGGCTGCATCCGGATGACCAACGAAGATTCGATCGACCTCTACAATCGCGTCAAAATCGGCACGGTGGTGGTGGTGCTCGGGCCGCACCAAGGGCCGTTCAGCGCGCACATGGCGCTCGGCACCGGGTCTAGCACGAACTGAGATTCCGCGTCGCGGCGGAAAGTTATCAGGGCGCCGACTTGGTCGGCGCCTTTTTGTTACGCCTGCGCAAGATGTTCGCGCGTGACCCAATCGAGGGTCTTATCGAGCGCGCGCGTGAGCCGGTCGAATAGGTCGTCGATTTCCGCCGTGCTGATGACGAGCGGCGGCGACAGCGTCAGCACGTCGCCCAGCACCGAGCGGACGATTAAGCCTTCTTGCTCGGCGAACCGCACCGCGCCGGGACCGATTCCCTGTGATGGAAGGAACGAACGCTTGCTGGTCTTGTCGGCCACAAGTTCGACGCCGCCGATCAGGCCGACCCCACGAGCTTCGCCGACCAGCGGATGCTGGCCGAGCGCTTGCAGCCGTGCCTGGAATTTCGGCGCGCGTTCGGCGGCTTTTTCGAAAATACGCTCGCGGGCATAGATCTCCAGCGTCTTCACCGCGACCGCCGCGGAAACCGGATGGCCGCCATAGGTAAAGCCGTGGCCGAATACGCCGATCTTTTTGCTTTCGAGAAGCAGCGCCTGATAGACGTTCTCCGGGATCATGACGCCGGCGATTGGAAGGTAAGCCGACGACAGTGCCTTGGCGATCGAGATGGCGTGGGGCTGGAAGCCGAGTTTCTGGCAGCCGAACGCGGTGCCGAGCCGACCGAAGCCGCAAATCACCTCGTCGCTGATCATGAATACGTCATGCTTGGCGCAGACCGACATGATCTTCTCGAAGTAGGTGTGCGGCGGCACGATGACGCCGCCCGCCCCCATTACCGGCTCGGCGAAGAACGCCGCAACCGTGTCCGGGCCTTCCTTGACGATCAGCGCGTCGAGCTCGGCGGCCAGTCGCGTGGCGAAATCCTCCTCGCTCTCGCCGTCCTGGGCGAAGCGGTAGTGATGCGGACAACCCGCGTGCAGAAAGCCCGGCAGCGGCAGATCGAAATCGCGGTGGTTGGTGGGGATGCCGGTCAGCGAAGCCGCGGCGATGGTGACGCCATGATACGCCTTTACGCGGCTGACGATCTTCTTTTTTCGCGGACGGCCCAGCGCGTTGTTGAGGTACCAGACAAACTTGACCTGGCTGTCGTTGGCCTCCGATCCGGAATTGCAGAAGAAGACCTTCGAGATCGGCACCGGCGCCATGTCCTTGAGCTTTTCCCCAAGCTCGATCGCGGGATCGTGACTCTTGCCGGTGAACAGATGCCCGAAGGAAAGCTTGCGCATTTGCGCGGCGGCCGCTTCGACCAGTTCCTCGTTGCCGTAGCCGAGCGCGGTGCACCACAGCCCCGCCATGCCTTCGATGTACGGCTTACCGTCGGAGTCGTAGACATAAATGCCTTCGCCGCGCTCGAAGACGATCGGTCCGCTGTCGCGGAAGCTCGCGAGATTGGTATAGGGATGCACGAGAGTTTCGACGTCGCGGGCGGCGAGATTACTGAGCGGCGGCATAGCGGACCTTTATGGTAGGCGAAAGTCGCGGCAGCCATTGTGGGCGCGCCGGATGCCTGCCGTCAAAGGCCGTCTCGCGCGCAAACTGCCGCATTTGCGCTTGAAGCTGGAGATGGCACCCCGTAATCAAAGGCCGGGATAAAGAAGAGCGGACGCTGCGTGGGTCATTCTCGATCGCGAAACCAACGTCTGCGATCGAACCGAGAACGCAAGTCATCGGAACCGGGAGCTCAGTGTGTCGGACGCCACAACACTAGACCAGATCGTCGCCAGCAAGGCCGCGGCCGACGATTTCGTGCGCACGCGCTGGTGGTGGATTCGCCATGCGCCGGTTCGCGTCGACGAGGGCCGAATTTACGGCCAAACCGATTTGCCCTGCGATTGCAGCGACGAGCGCGTCTTCTCCGGACTGGCGGCGCTGTTGCCACGAAAGGCGATCTGGGTCACCAGTCATCTGGCGCGGACGCATCAGACCGCGAAGGCGATTCTGGCGGCCGGAGATTTCGAGGCGCCGCAGGAATTGCAGCAACACCAAGACCTCGCCGAGCAACATCTCGGGGATTGGCAAGGCCTCGATCGCCGGACTTTTCTCATGAGCCGCAGCCAAGAGCCGGCCTCCTTCTGGTATGCGGACGCCGACGAACGCGCGCCGAACGGCGAAAGCTTCGTCGACCTCATGGCGCGGGTTGGCACCGCGATCGCGCGCGTCACCGAGGCTCACCGAGGCAGTGACATTGTCGCTGTCGCGCATGGCGGCACAATTCGCGCGGCCATCGCCATCGCTCTCGGCCTGCCGCCACACGGCGGGTTCGCGTTCATGATCGACAATTGCTCGCTAACCCGTCTCGACCACTATCAAGGCCGGCAGGGCTCCGGGTGGCGGGTCACGATGATCAACCACCGGCCGTGATCGGCCGCAGGCCTCGCCGACGCCATTCTGCGAAAAATCACCACCTGACTTGCGAGCGCATTTTTTTGGCCGGCGAGGCGCCGGCACTCGCCACCGGACGCGGGCGGGGCAGCGGCACCGGCTCCGTGAGCTTGGCCGCGTTCTGCTCGACCTGTCGCACCGTCTCCTTGACGGGCTCCCGCACGTCCCACTCGCACATTTTGTACCCGCCGCGCCGCTCGGCGAGATCGACGTGGATGTGCTGCTCGTGGCTGCCGTCCGAGCCCGGCCCCAGCACGGTGCTGAAGCGCGCGCAGGTGCTCACGCGCAATGCCTCACGCCAGTCCTTGGCGATGTTGACGTCGGTAAGGCCGATCACCTCGCCATTGGCGAGCCGAAAGGCCCGCACATCGAGCGCATTGGCGCGGCCGTGCTCGCTCAGTGTGGCGCCGTGCACCCGATTGCGGCCGCGGCATTCATAGGAATCGAAGTTATCGAGCCCGCGCAGCGGCGCGCCGAGCTGAAGCGCCGCTGGCGCGACGTCCTCGCGGAGCCAGAGCGCAACTGCCTCCGCCATCGCGCAGCGCAGCGTCGCCGGCGGAGCAACGGTCACTTTCGCCTGATCGCGCAGCATCACCTGTTCCAGCAGAACAGCGTCTACCGCCCCACATTCGCCCGGTCCGGCGAGTAGGGGAATTGGCTTGAACACCGCGACCGTCGTCAACCGCAGCTGACAGGCCGACGGCACCGATGGCGCGGCCGCAGCCCCGCCCGATTCCGGGAACGAGGCGTAAATTTCCTGCGGCGAAAATTGCTGCGGCACGGCAATCGGCAATGGCGTGCGCTGTTGCTGCGGCGGCCGGACGCGACGGGGCGAAACGTGCTCGGCCTTGGCGGGTTTAGCCGCAGGCGCGACCGCGTCCTCTGCCGCCGCCAGCCCGGTTGCGCAGAAGAATAGGGCGATAACGACAAGATCCTTCACGTCGTAGGTTTCCGGGGCAATGGCGGTCCTTTACGAAAGTCAACGTGTTGTCCATGCTTTAAGCGGACGGCGCGCCTGCGTTCAAGCGCGCTTGTCGTGTGGCTTTTCCGCCTGCAAAACGGCATTTTCTTTGCCGCCGCAGGCGGCTACATTGGGGGGCCCCGCCGGCCGTCCTGGTGGCAGCCGGATACAGCAAGAACAACGCTACGCAAGACTCCAGGAGGAATACCATGCTCGGGCTCATGCAGGATTGGCCGCTCCTGTTGCATCGCATCATCGACCATGCCGCGCTCAATCATGGCGAGCGGCCGGTTGTTACCCGCTCGATCGAAGGGCCGATGCATCACACCAATTACGCGGAAATCCGGGCACGGGCCTTGCGCGTGGCGCAGCGGCTCGACCGCGATGGCATCAGGCTCGGCGACCGCGTGGCGACGCTGGCCTGGAATACCTGGCGCCACCTGGAAGCCTGGTATGGCATCGTCGGCATCGGCGCCATCTACCACACCGTCAATCCGCGGCTGTTCCCCGAGCAAATCGCCTGGATCATCAATCACGCGGAAGACCGCGTGATCATGACGGATCTCACTTTTGTGCCGCTCCTGGAAAAAATCGCCGCCGAGCTGCCGACGATCGAGCGTGTCATCGTATTTACGGACGCCGCGCATATGCCGCGGACGACATTGCGCAACGCCGTTGCCTATGAGGAGTGGTTGGCCGAAGCCGACGGCGATTTCGCCTGGAAGTCGTTCGATGAAAACACCGCCGCCGGCATGTGCTACACCTCCGGCACCACCGGCAATCCCAAGGGCGTGCTTTACTCCCACCGCTCGAACATCCTGCACTCATTCATCGCGCTGCAAGCGGACATGATGGGGCTAACCTCGCGCGATATCACGCTGCCCATCGTGCCGATGTTTCATGCCAACAGCTGGGGGCTTGCCTTCTCCACGCCCATGGTCGGCAGCGCGCTGGTGATGCCGGGGGCAAAACTCGATGGCCCCTCTGTTTATGAACTGCTCAACGACTACAAGGTCACCTGCTCCGGCGCGGTGCCGACGGTGTGGCTGCTGCTGCTGCAATATCTGGAAAAAACCGGCGCCAAGCTGCCCTATCTGCGCCGGGTGGTCATCGGCGGCTCGGCTTGTCCGCGCGCCATGATCAAGGCTTTCGAGGAGAATTACGACGTCGAAGTCGCGCATGCCTGGGGCATGACCGAAATGAGCCCGCTCGGCACCATGGTGTCGCTCAAGCCCGAATATGCCGACCTCAAGGGCGACGCGCGCCTCGACATCAAGCAGAAGCAGGGGCAGACACCGTTCGGCGTCGAGATGAAGATCACCGACGACGCGGAGCATCTCTTGCCTTGGGACGGCAAGACTTTCGGCCGTCTCAAAGTGCGGGGCCCCGCCGTAGCCAAGGCCTATTACCGGGACGACACCGACATCCTCGATGACGAGGGTTTCTTTGACACCGGCGACGTCGCCACCATCGACCGTTACGGCTATATGCAAATCACCGACCGCTCCAAGGACGTGATCAAGTCGGGCGGCGAATGGATTTCCTCGATCGATCTGGAAAACCTCGCGGTCGGCCATCCCAAGGTGGCTGAGGCGGCCGTGATCGGCGTGCGGCATCCCAAGTGGGACGAGCGGCCGCTGCTCGTCGTCGTGCTCAAGGAGGGGCAATCGGCGACCAAAGAGGAAATACTCGGTTTCATCGAGGGCAAGATCGCCAAGTGGTGGATGCCCGACGATGTCGTGTTCGTCAGCGCCATTCCGCACACGGCAACCGGCAAAATCCAAAAGACGACCTTGCGCGACCAGTTCAAGGATTACGTGCTGCCGACCTACATCGCCGCCGAATAGTCCGGCGACATAGCGATTTTCGCCGTCTCCGTCGGGGGCGGCTTCGCCAGGCGGCGAGGCCTTCGGCGCCCTAAAGGCTTTTTCGGGCAAACAAGTGGACGCTTTGGCAGAGGGACGCGCCGGGCGCGGCCCAGCATTGCATTCAGTAAGTATCTGTATTTCTCACGTTATTACAACGTATTACAGCCAATAGTTCCTCTAATGCATTTTATCCTAACGTATAATTCTATTGTGCGTCGCACAATTTCCACAATTTTTAATCACTGAGGCGCGGGCTCCAGTTCAGCGAGCCGCGTAACCCTTCCCTTCAACAACGGATAAAGGAAGATCATGGCTGGTAATAGCCTGACTAACCTTGTGCTTGCCTCAACTCTTGCTATTTCCACTATCGCAATGCCGGTCGTCGCATCGGCGCAAACCGGAATAGCATCGATCTATTCCGGCGGCCGCACCGCCAACGGCGAACACGCCCGGGCGTCGGGCTTGACCGCGGCGCATCGCACCCTGCCGTTCGGGACCATGGTGCGGGTTACCAATCAGCGCTCCGGCCGCTCGGTGGTGGTGCGCATCAACGATCGCGGGCCGTTCATCCGCGGCCGCGTCATCGACCTCATGCCGGCGGCCGCCCATGTGCTGGGTTTTTCCGGCCTCGCGCCCGTGACGCTGGCGGTCGTCGGCAAGATCTGAGGTAGGTCGGCAAAAGAATCTTCCCCGTCCGTTACGGTGTTTCGCAATCCTTGGCCGCATCTTCCGACAAACCGGGACGTGAGACTCGGGGACGAACTGCAACAGCGGGAGGCTCCGGCCTCCCGCTTTTTTATTCGCGCCGCGGCGGAGCCGATCGGTAACCATATCGTTCACACTCAAGCAACCATTGTCGGCCAACATTGGCGGTCATCACCGAGGCCTTTCGTTTCAGCCATGGCGCCGATCGATTCAGTTCCGGCATTTCAAGCTCGCCTCGCGCTTTACCGGATCGACGACCAGACCCGCTCCCTTCTTGCGCAAACCTGGCCGACGATCGCGCCGCACCTCGATCGGGTGATCGATGACGTCGTCATGGCGGTCATCGAGTTGCCCAACATCGGAAAGGCCGTCGCGCAGAACCAAGACTTGGTCAAAAAACTCGAAGTGGCGCACTTCCAGGCTCTGCTCGGCGGGCAACTGGATCAGCGCTACGCCGAAGCCTGCCGGCAAACGGTGCAGCAAGAGGCTGCGATCGGCCTGGACGCGCGTATCCGCAGCACCGCCGGGAGTTTCATGCTCAAGGCGGCGCTCGACGCGCTGGCGCGCAAGCACCGCTTTTCCTCCGCCAAGCTCGCCGAGCGCGGCAAGATCGTAGCGCAAGTCATCAGCTTCGATGTCGCCAACGCCATGACCCTGCACCGGCACGCGGCGGAACAGGCGGCGCTGGCCCGGCGCGGCGCGATCGATGCGGCCATCACCGACTTCGCCGGTGCCATCGGCGAGGTGGTCGAGGCCATCAAGGAAGCCTCCGTTTCGCTGACGACAACGGGATCGACGTTGAAACGGTCTGCCGACGACACGCTCAGCCGCATGGCCTTGGCGTCATCGGCCTCGGCCGAGACCGCTCAGCGCATGGACGCGACCGTGACGGCGACCGAAGAACTGTCCGGATCGATCCAGGAAATCGGTCAGCAGGCCGGCAATGGCGTGGGAATGGCACAGTCTGCCGTCGCCGATACCGAGCGGACTCAGCATGTCATCGGTTCGCTGGATAACGCCGCGGAGCGCATCGGTTCCGTCATCAGCACTATCTCCGCCATCGCGGCGCAGACCAATCTTCTGGCGCTCAACGCGACGATCGAGGCGGCGCGCGCCGGCGAATCCGGCAAGGGCTTTGCCGTGGTCGCCGCGGAAGTAAAGACGCTGGCCAATCAGACTTCGCGGGCCACCGACGATATCTCGCAGCAGGTTGCCGCCATCCAGGAAGCGACCAAGCGGTCAGTGGAGGAAATCTCCGCGATCGCGCGCGTTATCGACAAATTGACCACGGTGTCGACCAGCATCGCCGCGGCCGTGCAGCAGCAGAGCATGACGACGCGTGCGATCGCAGAAAGCGTGCAGAACGCCGCGGGCCATACCGCGCGGGCGTCGGTGGAGATCGATTCGGTGGAACGAACCGTCTCCCGCGGCGTCGCCGCGGTCGACGAAATCACGGCCTGGACGGAACGGCTTTCGGCGCGCGCCAACGACCTGGAAACCAAGGTGGCGACCTTCTTCACCCGCGTCCGCGCCGCCTAGCCTCCCCTCCCCCGTTGCCGGCGAGCGAAAGAACAGCCGCCATTTCATCTTCCCCATCCTGCGCTAGAGCATGATCCGAAAAAGTGGAAGCCGTTTTTCCGAAAAGATCATGCTCTACTAAAATGCTAGTTCACAATCGATTCAATCTGAAGCGATTGTGATCTAGACTAGCGCTCGCGTTCGCCAGGAGAGAACCATGAGCAACTCCATGGTCAGAAAGATCGTGCTGGCGTCTCGGCCGAACGGACCGCCGAAAGCCGAGAACTTCCGTTTGGAAGAGTTCCCCATGCCGAAGCTGCCGCCGGGCGGTCTGCTGCTGCGGGTGCTCTATTTGTCGCTCGATCCCTACATGCGCGGCCGCATGGACGACGTGAAATCGTATGCCAAATCGGTCGGCGTCGGCGAAGTGATGACCGGCGAAAGCGTGTGCGAAGTGCTCGCGTCCGACCGCGCGGATTTTTCCGCCGGCGATATCGTGCTGGCGCACACCGGCTGGCGCACGCATGCGGCCTGGGACGGACCGGCAACACGAAAACTCGACCCCAAGCTGGCGCCGATCACCACCGGGTTAGGCGTCCTCGGCATGCCGGGTTTCACCGCCTATGCGGGTCTATACTTGATCGGCAAGCCGAAAGCGGGTGACACCGTGGTCGTCGCCGCTGCCAGCGGCCCGGTCGGCTCCCTGGTCGGGCAGCTTGCCAAGATGGCCGGCGCCCGCGCCGTCGGTATTGCCGGCGGCGCCGAAAAGTGCCGCTACGTCCTTGAAGACCTGCGCTTCGACGCCGCCATCGATCGTCACGCCGCCGATTTTCCGGCGCAGCTGACGGCGGCCTGTCCCAAGGGCATCGACGTCTATTTCGAGAATGTCGGCGGCGCGGTGTGGCAAGCGGTACTGCCTTTGCTCAACACCTACGCGCGCGTGCCGGTCTGCGGGCTGATCGCGCAATATAGTGCCGCCGGCGCGGCGGCCGGACCGAATCTGTTGCCGGCAACCATGCGCGCGGTACTGACCAAGAGCCTGACGCTGCGCGGCTGCATCAACACTGAATTCGTCGCGGAGCACTACGCGGAATTTCTGCGAACGGTTTCCGCAGGCATCGCCGATGGACGCATCCGCTACCGCGAAGACATCACCGAAGGGCTGGAAAACGCCCCGGCCGCCTTCATGGGCCTGCTCGAAGGGAAGAATTTCGGCAAGGCGCTGGTTCGCGTCGCCACTGAGTCGCGACCTTTTTCATCCTCCCCCAGGAAGCGGGGAGGATGAAGACGCGCAATTCCTACTCCGCCGGCTGCTTCGGCTTCGGTTTGAAGAAGGTGCGCTTGAGGTTGTCCCACAGCTCGATCTTGGCGCCGTTGCGGTGCATGATCACGCTCTGCTGCGCCACCGAGAGCGAGTTGTTCCACGCCCAATAGATCACCAGGCCGGCCGGAAAACTCGCCAGCATGAAGGTGAAGATGATCGGCATCCAATTGAAGATCATCTGCTGGGTCGGATCGGGCGGCGCCGGATTGAGCTTCATCTGCACCCACATGGTGACGCCCATGATCGCCGGCCAAATGCCGAGGTGAAGGAAGCTGCCGATGAGCGGTAGAATCGTCGGGTCGAACGGGATCAGCCCAAACAGCGTGAAGATGTTGGTCGGGTCGGGCGCCGAAAGGTCGTGGATCCAGCCGTAGAACGGCGCGTGCCGCATCTCGATGGTGATGAACAGTACCTTGTACAGCGAGAAGAACACCGGAATCTGGATCGCGATCGGCAGGCAGCCGGCCACCGGATTGATCTTCTCTTTCTTGTAGAGCTCCATCATCGCCTGCTGCTGCTTCATCTTGTCGTCGCCGTAGCGCTGCCGGATCATCGTGAGTTCAGGCTGCACCGCTTTCATTTTCGCCATCGAGGCATAGGACTTGTTGGCGAGCGGGAAGAACAACAGCTTGACCAGCACTGTGACGATGAGGATACCGATGCCGAAATTACCGACGAGACGGAAGAAGAAGTCGATGGCGAGGAACATCGGCTTGGTGATGAAGTAGAACCAGCCCCAATCGATCAACAGATCGAAATGGTTGAGGTGAAGCGCCTGATTGTAGCCGCCGTCGATCGAGAACGGGAAATTGATGCCGACCACCGACACTTCCTTGGCGCCGGCGAACAGCCGCGCATCGGCGGTCGCGGTCGCGCCCGGCGCGATAGTCTGCGGATCGAGCAGGTAATCGGTCTGGTAGGTCTTCTCGCCGCCGGCTTCGCCGGCGGAGAAGCGCGCGTGCACCTTGACATTGGTGTCGGGCAATAACGCCGCCGCCCAGTATTTGTCCGTGAAGCCGAGCCAGGCGTCGGTCACGTCCCAGCTTTCGCTCTTCTTGTCCTCGATCTTCTTGTAGGTCTCTTCTTTCTCACCTTGATCGCCCATCACCCCGATCAGGCCTTCATGCAAAATGTAGTAGCCAAGCGTCTTCGGCGTGCCGTGGCGTGAGATCAGTGCGTAGGGAAACAGCGTAATCGGCTTGGTGCCTTTGTTCTCCGCAGAGTCCTTGATGGTGAACAGATAATGGTCATCGACCGCTATGCTGCGGTGGAAGATCAATCCCTCACCGTTGTCGTAACTGAGCGCAACCGGATGCTCGACGCCCAACGTGCCGCTGCCGTCCTGCTTCCACACCGTATCCGGCCCCGGCACCTTCTCGGTCGTGCCGGATGCCGGCACCCAGCCGAATTCCGCATAATAAGCGTCCGGCGCGCCCGACGGCGAGAACAGCACAATCGGCGGCGAATGGGGATCGACGGTTTCGCGGTATTGCTCAAGCGACAGATTGTCGATGCGCGCGCCTTTGAGGTCGATGCTGCCGCGAAGCCGCGGCGTGTCGATCGCAACATGCGGCGAGGCCGCGATCACCGCCTCGCGGCTCAGGGTCGCCGGCTGCTGTGCGACGGCAGGGGGCGCGCCCGGCACCGCAGGCG
>JBAPYW010000070.1:0-20607 GCA_049284935.1 Xanthobacteraceae bacterium | reverse complement strand
GGCTCGCCGCGCCGCGACTATCGGCCGATCTCACGGCGGACCTAAAGCATGATCCGGAAAAGCCTGCCCCCGGACGCGATCCGGGGGTGGCAGCGGCTTTCCGAAAAGATCATGCTCCACTAAGATATTAGAGCGCGATACCGTCGTCACAAGCCGCGCGGACCGCGGGGTTGCGTTCAAGCTGCCTGCTGTGGAAGCATCAGCCCGCAATAAAACGGGAGGAAGGCGATGACGCAACCGCGGCTGAAGCATTTTGGCTGGGGGCGGGAAGGCGAGGGGTTGACGCCGGCCGAACTGACATTCGTGCTCGGCCGCATCGAAGAGCGGTTCGGCGCGCCGGCGGGTGGTGAAGTCGAACCGCCGCGGCTGGACGATATCAAGCTCGAACCGCCCCGGCTCGAGCCGCCCGCTTCGCTGCCGTTCTGCTCGACCGCGCTTTACGACCGCGCGGCGCACGCCCACGGCAAATCGTTCCCCGAATACGTCCGCGGGCTCGTCGGCGACTACCACAGCGCGCCGGACGTGGTCGCCTATCCGCGCACCGAACAGGAAGTCGCGGCGGTACTCGACTGGGCGGGCGGCGCGCAGGCGAGCGTGACGCCGTTCGGCGGTGGCTCGAGCGTCGTCGGCGGAGTTGAACCGCGCCGCGATGCGGGCCGCTACGCGGCGGCGGTGACGGTCGACCTGCGCGAGCTTGGCCGCGTGCTCGAAGTCGACAAGACCTCGCGTGCCGCGCGCATCGAAGGTGGTGCGTTCGGCCCGGCGCTCGAGGCGCAGCTCAAGCCCCACGGGCTGACGCTCCGTCATTTCCCGCAAAGTTTCGAGTGCTCGACGCTCGGCGGCTGGATCGCGACCCGCTCGGGCGGACATTTCGCCTCGCTCTATACCCACATCGACGATCTCGTGGAATCGCTGCGCGTCGTCACCCCGAAGGGTGTGATCGAGACGCGGCGGCTGCCCGGCTCGGGCGCCGGTCCAAGTCCGGACCGGTTGCTGATCGGCTCCGAAGGCATCCTCGGCATTATTACGCAAGCCTGGATGCGGTTGCAGGATCGTCCCAAATTTCGCGCCGGCGGGGCCATGCGGTTTGCGGACTTCTTCGCCGCGGCCAAGGCGTTGCGGGCGATCTCTCAGGCCGGACTCTATCCGGCGAACTGCCGTATTCTCGACCCGCAGGAAGCTTTCAACACCGGCGCCGCCGACGGCAGCGTGGCGATCATGGTGCTCGCCTTCGAGTCCGGCGATCATCCGGTCGAGGCGTGGATGGCGCGGGCGCGCGAATGCTGCGCCGATTACGGCGGCAAACCGGACCGCGCCGATTACGGCGGCAAACCGGACCGCGCCGATAGCGCGGACGCACACCGCGATGGTGCCGCCGGCGCCTGGCGCAACGCCTTCATCCGCATGCCCTATGCGCGCGAGCGCACCATCGAGCGCGGCATCATCAACGACACGTTCGAGACCGCGATCACCTGGGACCGGTTCGAGTCGTTCCACGACAAGGTCAAGGCCGCGACCGAGCGCGCCATCGCGGAGGCGACCGGGCGTGCCGGCTCGGTGACCTGCCGCTGCACGCACGTCTATCCGGACGGGCCGGCGCCGTATTTCACCTTCAGCGCCGCCGGGCGGCATGGCGAATTGAGCGCGCAGTGGCACACCATCAAGTCGGCGGGCCTCGATGCCGTGATCGCCAACGGCGGCACCGTCACCCATCACCACGCGGTCGGGCGCGACCATCGGCCTTGGTACGATCGCCAGCGGCCACCGTTGTTCGCCGCGGCGCTGAAGGCGGCGAAAGCGACCTTGGATCCGCAGGCCTTGCTCAATCCGGGCGTGCTGATCGATCCATAGCCGACGGATTTTGAGGTGCGAACATCAAACGCGGCGTGCCTATTGAATATTAGCGCGCCTTGCGTCGTAGACAGCAGGCGATCGAGCTCAAGTCATTGATCTCATGGTGGGCGCTGCAGGGAACGAACCTACGCGCGTGCTCCCCGCAAAAAATCCAACACGGCTTTGTTGAAGATCCCGGGCTGATCAATATTGGACGCGTGGCCGGCGCCGGGAATCACCATCTTTTGCGCACCTGGAATACGCTTGGCCATGTAGTCGGCAGCGTTGAGGAACGGCGCGTCGTTCGCGCCGACGATCACCAGCGACGGCACTGTGATGCCAGGCAGAGAATTGATCACATTCGCATTCCTTTGCGTGAGCATGCGGCGGGCGGCGTTGACGAGGCCGCGAGATGAGCGATGCTCGCTCGTCGCTCTTTCCGGCGAGGTCGACTTCAAAAGCGAAAGGCCCTCGGCCTCCAACTTGGATGCTGTCGCGAGGGCGTTCTTGTTCCAAGCCTCTCTTGCTTCGTCGTTCCTGAACCCGGGTCCGGTATCGATGATGAGGAGCGCTGTGACCCGATCCGGATAGGCCGAGTAGAAGGCCAGAGACATGTAGCCCCCGAGCGATAATCCTCCCACGATCGCTTTCTTGGCGCCGACTGCATCCAAGAGAGCAGCTATATCTTCAACGGTTGCCTTCTCACTATATTCGCTCGGATCATCCGGGTAGTCGGAGCGACCGTGTCCACGCATGTCCCATAAAACGAGCCGATGATCTTTGCTAAGCGCGTCAATCTGACCGCGCCACATCTGGCTGGTAGCTGAAAATCCATGCGTTAAGACGATGAACGGACCCATGTCTCCATGGATTTCATAATAGAGCTTGACAGAACCTCTTTCGAGAAAAGCCATGTCTCGCGGCGATGTAGGTCTTGCCGTTGCCCGGCGGCCCCTGAATGAAGAGATAGCGTGTGGTCGTCTCAGGCGCCAAGCGGCGCTATCTGACGGTGCGTCGGCGCTGCATTCGCTTTCGTGCAGATGGTTCGAGCTTTCCGTTCGTTCCAGCCTTGGCGCTGCCCGCTTCGTGCGCAGAGGCCTGTCGATTCGAGCGCGGCGCGCCTTCTCGCCAAGGATCAGGGTAGATCAGACTGCGCAGCCCGCTGCGATCGAAATGGGCCCATCTGCCCTCGGGCTGTGCCAATCGGTCCGCAATGACGTAGACGGCGGCGGGGTTGTGCCCGAGGCCGCAGTGGCTCGCCCACACTTCGACGCTCTCGGTGTGGGCACGCTTATCCTCGACGCTGGATTGCCATGCGACGATGCCGTCGCTGCGGCTGAAGATCGAGGTCGTAGGCACCGGCGGCGGAACGTGCAATTCCAAGCCGCTGCAGGCGTTTTCAATCGAATGTCCCGCGAGGAGCTCGTAGAATCGCTGGGCATGGGTTGCCTTCGGGTGCTTGAACGGGCTTCCCAGCGTGATGACCACGCGGACGTCGTCGGGCGCGTTTTTGGCGATCTCTCGCGCGAACACGCCGCCGAGGCTCCAGCCGATGAGGCTCACCTTGCGGCCGTGGTGCCGGTGGATGTGTCGCAAGCGTTGCAACTTACGCTCGGTCAGCCCGTGCCGCACGCCGAAATTGCGGCCCAGCTCCCAACCGTACGCTGCGTAGCCCCGGTCGCGCAAAAAGGCGCGCAAGGGTGCCGTTGATAGGTCGCTGGCTCCAAGCCCCGGGAGCACCATGACCGGGTGCCCGTCGCCAGCGGGTAACCTCCGCAGCCACGGCAGCGCCCCGATGAATGCGCCGAACTCATAGATCGCCCGTGCTTCCGCCAGCAGCAGCGCACGCGAAGGCGGCTCGATCTCGTGGGTCTGCATGGCTTCCCGGCCCCGCCCGCTCGATTCGCGAAAGAATACCCCGTCCGCCCGAATTTGAACAAGTGCATCGTGCCGGGCCACGACCCCTATTCGGGCAAGCCCGGCCTCGAAAGACACGTTCGGAGGTGATCGTCCCTCAGATGTAATTTCGGCCGCGGGAAGACAATGTGGTCCGATCACACGCGTTTCCGTTGCGGTTGACTCAAATCAATGTTCGTACGCGTGTTCCCGCTAATCTTCTCAAGGCCCTTTCCCTTGTGCAGCGTGGCCGTTGCGGCGCGCTCTGGTGGGAGCGATGCCATGCAATCGAACAGCCGGCAAGATGCTCAGGCCGAACACAAGCATCGCGGTTGCGTCCTGGTCAGCGGCGCGTCGGCGGGAATCGGCGCTGAGCTTGCCAGGGCCTTTGCCGCCAAGGGCTACGACTTGGTCCTGCTGGCACGCAGCCGCGACAAACTCGGCGAGATAGCGCGGGAGATCAAAGTCGCTCACGGCATCCGGATCACAATCCTGCCCGCCGATCTGAGCGTCCCCGGCACGCCGCAAGCCGTGTGCGACGGCCTTCGGGAAAAGAACATCGACGTCGACGTCCTGGTCAACAATGCGGGCGTGGTGTGTGAAGGCGATTTTGCTGACGTCACACTCGACGACCAGCTTCGCCTGCTGCAGATTAATATTGTGGCGCTAACTTCGCTGATACATCTCCTGCTCCCGCCGATGCTGCAGCGCCGCAGCGGGCGCATTCTCAATGTGGCGTCGACTGCAGCCTTCATGCCGATCCCGCGCGTCGCGACTTACGCCGCCGCCAAGGCTTACGTTCTGTCGCTGACCGAAGCCTTGTCGGAAGAGCTGCGGGGCACCGGCGTGACGGCCACGGCGCTGTGTCCGGGCTTCACCCAGACGTCGATGCTGAGCGAGTCGAGGTTCGCACGATGGGTCCCCTCCGTGATGGTCATGTCCGCGGCGGCAGTGGCGAACGAAGGCTGCACCGCCTGCCTTGCTGGCGAAACGATCCGTGTCCCCGGCGTCGCGAACGACATCGCGGTCCGTGGGGTTCAGTTTCTGCCGCGGTTGCTGGTGCGCGCGGTCGGTGGCTTGGTGACGGGCCGAGGAGCCTAGCATGCGCGGCCGAAACAGCCGTCCGCATCTTGACGAGAACACGCTTCACTCGACGACTTCGAGCGTGCAGGCGAACGGAATCGAGATCGAATACGCCGAGAGCGGCGCCAGGGATGCGCCCGTCATTTTACTGATCATGGGCCTAGGCATGCAGCTCATCGCCTGGCCGGACGCGTTCTGCGAGGGTTTGGCCGCGCGCGGGTTCCGCGTTGTCCGGTTCGACAATCGCGACGTCGGCGGATCGACGAAGATCACATCGACGAAGCTAGTGACGTTGGGCAGAATCGCGTTGGCCGCCGCGCTGGCGCGGGCGTTGGCAGGGCTGCCGGTCAAAGCGCCCTACACGTTGCGTGACATGGCGAATGACGCGATAGGCCTCTTGGATGCGTTAGGGATCGAGCGGGCGCATATTGTCGGCGCCTCGATGGGGGGCATGATCGCGCAGATCATTGCGGCCGAGCATCCGGACCGGGCCAAGAGCCTGGTGTCGATCATGTCTTCGAGCGGCAATCCGGCTCTCCCGCATCCCGATCCGAAGGTGCTACGGGCGCTGTTGCGGCCGCGGCCCCGCAATCGCGAGCGCGCTATCCGGCAGGCGATGGAGCTTTATCACCTGATAGGGAGCCCAGGGTTCCCGACGAGCGAAGTCGAGCTTCGCGCCAAAGTGGAGCGCAGCATTAACCGTTGCTACTATCCGGAGGGGCTCACGCGACACCTCCTCGCCGTTCAAACGTCCGGCAGCCGGGTTGAGATGTTGCGGGGCATTCGCTTGCCGGCGCTGGTGCTGCACGGCGGCGACGATCCGCTGATACCGGTGGAAGCCGGCAAGGATACGGCCGCCAACATTCCCGGCGCCAAATTGCGTATCATACCTGGCATGGGGCACGACCTGGCGGGAGGACTCGTACCCATTCTGGTCGATGCGATCGCGGAGCATTGCCGCAGTGCGGACCGGTCGGCTGCCCGAGCCGGCGCCCCGTCGATCCAGAGGACACGATGAACCGGCTCTCCGCAGTGGATGCTCTCTTCCTCTATCTGGAAACGCCCGAGACCCCGATGCATGTCGGCAGTCTGACGATTTTTGCTCCGCCGACTCCGGACGACGTCTTTCGACGCTTCCGCGATCACTCGGTGGCGCGTTTCGATCTGCTGCCGTCCTACCGCCGGCGAGTGAAGACGATGCCGCTTGGCATCGATCATCCAGTATGGGTGAACGAGGATGACCTCGATCTCGATTACCACTTCGCCCGTGAGGCCCTGCCGCGGCCGGGAACCATGCAGCAACTGCGCACCCTGGTCGCGCGCCTGCACGCGATCCCGCTCGACCGCTCACGACCGCTGTGGCAATACTGCGTGATCGAGGGCCTGGAAGACGGCGGTTTCGCCGTGTACATCAAGGTCCATCACTCCGACATGGACGGAGTGGCGGGAATCGCAACGCTGCCGTTCGTCTACGATTTCGAGCAAGATCCGCCTCCGCTCAATACTCCGACGATGCGAATCGCGAAAGCGGAACGGCCTGACGTTCCCGACATGATGGCCACGGCGTTCGCCGACTTCCTGCGCCAGGGGCGTCGGGTGCTCACATCTTTGCCGACCGCCGTGCGCACGTTAGTGAGGATCGGACGGCACCCGGTTCGCGACATCGGTTACCTCGTCGACGCGGTCGCAGCCGCCCCGAGGACGATCTTCAACACGACGATCTCGCAACGGCGCGGCTTCGGCACGTCCTCGCTGTCGCTGGCCAACGTCAAGGCGGTGGCCAAGGCCAGACATGCAACGATCAACGATGTCGTGCTGGCCATCTGCGCCGGCGCCCTGCGTCGTTACCTGATTGACCGTGAGGCGCTGCCCGACAAGCCGCTGATAGCCGCCGTACCGGCCTCGCTGCGCGAGCCGGGCGATAACCGCTTGGACAACCAGGTGGTGTTCACGCTGTGTAGGCTGGCAACCGACATCGCCGATCCGCTCCGGCGGTTTGCCGCCACCGCGGCTGCCACACAGGCGGCCAAGGAGGTATTCTTCGACGTCAAGGACGTATGGCCGACCGATATATCGATATTGGGCGCGCCGGTGATCGTGGCAGGCGTGTCCTGGCTGTGGCGAATGACGGGCGCCGCCAATCTGCTGCCGCCTGTGGCGAATGTCGTCATTTCCAACGTGCCGGGTCCGCGCACGCCGATGTACGTCGCCGGCGCGCCGGCCGTGCACTATTTTCCGCTCTCCATCCCGTATCATGGCGGTGCGTTGAACATAACTGTCGAAAGCTACGTCGATAAGCTCGAGTTCGGGCTGCTCGCGTGTCGATTGACGGTGCCGCGCGTGCAGGTGATCGCCGACTACCTCGTTGAAGAAATCGAAGTCCTCAAGCGTGCGAACGAAGCACTCAGTCGGCCGGATGCTATCGAGACCATCGAAATCGCACCGTCAGTGTTGTCGACCGGCGTCAATCCGGCGCGAGCGAAACTGAGGACTTCGGCCGCCGGGAAGCCTTCCGCGGCCGAACCGTTCAAGACGACAGCTAGCGCCATGCCCACAATCGAGCGCGCCGGATCGACCTCCGCCAGGCGAGCGCTCAGACGCAGCGTTTCCTCGCCAAGTCTAGCCAAGACATAGAGCGCCTGCGGCAAAGCCGGAACCAGCAGCAGGCGCCTCTGCTCGCGCGCTGGCGGTTTGCTGTTGGGGCGGCCTTGCGAATCGTAGAGATAACGGCCTTCAATTGCTTTGCGTTGCCTTACGCATTAAGGCTGCTAGGCACGAAGATAGACGGATTGATTCTGTCGGAGGCTGTAGCGCGATCGCACGGACTTTGGACAAGGGGAAGTCCCAATGGTCAATGCTGTTTCTTCGTCGGAACTTCGCGGATTCACCAAGCTGGCATTTGACGCTGGCGCGGGGCTGACCAGCCTAGTCGAATCCATGCACCACAACATCGCTCGTTTGCCAGGCTTCTTTGGAAGTCCGTCGCGAGAACCGGCGAGGGGCATTGCGGGACTGGTCTATCGGGGAGTCCGAGGTACGTTCACGCTGGCTGGCGGGGGAATTGACGCCGTTCTCGCGCAACTCGGCCCCTGGCTCGGCGAGGCAAATCCCTCGCACGGCCGCGAGGCGGTGGTTGCGGCGTTGAACGGAGTACTGGGCGACCACTTGGTTGCAACGGGCAATCCATTGGCGATTGCGATGCGCCTGCGCCACAACGGGCATTTCTTACGTTCGGACCGAGACAGTCTTGCGGCCAGCATCTCCCGGCCGAGCGGTCGGTTGGCCGTGCTGGTGCACGGTCTTGGCCTGAACGACCGGCACTGGAACCGGAAGGGCCACGACCATGGTGCCGCACTCGCCCGCGACCTCGGCTACACGCCACTCTATCTCCATTACAATACAGGGTTGCATATTTCCATCAATGGCCGTGCCTTTGCGGAGCTGCTCGAGGCCTTGCTCGCGCAGTGGCCGGTCCCGGTGGAGGAAGTGATCATCATTGGGCACAGCATGGGCGGCCTGGTGTCGCGGAGCGCGTACCACTACGGCTCCATTTCAGGACATGACTGGCCACGGCGCCTCGACAAGCTCATCTTCCTTGGCACGCCGCACCACGGCGCACCGCTCGAGCGCGGCGGCCATTGGCTCGAGCTCGCCCTCGGGAAGAACCCGTACACCGTGGCGTTCACGCATCTTGGCAGGATCCGCAGCGCCGGCATCACCGACCTTCGCTACGGCAATTTGCTCGACCAGGATTGGCAGGGCCGTGATCGCTTCGAGCATGCGGGCGACGCGCGGCAAGCCATGCCTCTCCCGAAGGGAGTGCAGTGCTTCGCCATCGCGGCAACGACCGGCAACAAGGTTGGCGACGTTTTTGACCGGGTCCTCGGGGACGGGATCGTGCCGCTGAGCAGCGCGCTTGGGCAACATGAGCAACCCCACCTCGCTCTGTCGTTCGCAAAATCCCGGCAATGGATCGGCTATGCGATGAACCACCTAGAGCTGCTCGATCGGCAAGAAGTTTATGGACAGATCAGGAATTGGGTCGAAAGGTGACGCTGATTATTCACGGAGAGAGCGGGCGGCACCCGAGCCGATCGTGAGATACTCGAGTCACGTCACCTTCCCGAATGACGCGCCTGCGCGCGGCGTCTCGCCCGAGCGCCACCGCAGCGCAGATCTCCGCAAGCTTAGGGCCAAGCAGCCCAGCATTTCGAGACACTCTCGCTCGGCCGTCAGCGCCGACGCCCAGCGGTGACGAACGTCAAGCCCGCGGGTGACGAGTCTCTCGCGAGATTTTCTTGGTCACGGCCGTCAGCTCAGCGACGCGGTGGGAGAGCGTGTCGATGTCCTTCTTGGTCGGAACGCTGAATGTGTGGAGCGCGCGGCCAACCCGATCCTCGAAAACCTTCTCCAGCTTGCCCCACGATTCCTCGGCTGCCTTGGCGGCCCGGTGCTGAGCCGATTCACCCTCCTTCACCAGCGCTTCGAAGATTTTGGTACCTTCCTTCTGCGCCGTGGCAAAAGCCCCAAGACCCGCCAGCCAGATTTGATTTGCCGAATCGCGCACTGCGGCCGCGAACTGGCCGCCGTCGCCCGCCAGCTTGTTCAACTTCTTCACCATGGAAAATCCCTCCTATTGTCGAATGTCGAACGGGGATCAAATTTTAAATTAAATTATAGCTTCTCACAAAGAATCCGCATTGAGATAGCTCAATTCAATCGCGCGCTGGGGGCGCAGCAGGTATCCATTGCAGCATGTCGACTGGACATCGTTGATTTAAATCAATTGGATTAATGATTTAGATCGTAGCTTTGTTCGAAAAAATTCTCGTACGGGCGAGGTCAGCCATGTCAAACAATCTCATCGAATTCAGTCCCTCAGCATATCAGTACCCGCTTCTCGTCAAGCATCTGCTGCATTATCCGCTGAGCCACTCGCCAGAGCAGGAGATCGTGTACCGCGACCTGAGGCGGCACACCTACCGGACTTTCCGTGAGCGCATTGGGCGCTTGGCGAGCGGCCTCTCGCAGATCGGCGTCAAGCAGGGTGACGTTGTCGCGGTGCTGGATTGGGACAGCGACCGCTATCATGAGTGTTATTTCGCGGTGCCCATGATGGGAGCGGTGCTGCAGACGGTCAATCTCACGCTTGCGCCCGAGCAACTCGTATTCGTGCTGAATGATGCGGCGCCATCCACCGTGCTGGTCAACTCGGACTTCCTGCCGCTTGTCGAGAAGCTTGCCGACAAGCTGCAGACGGTGCGCAAATTCGTATTGCTGCACGACGGCAAGCAGCGGCCGACCACGCGTCTGCCGATCGAATGCGAATATGAGGAATTGCTGGAATCGAGTTCGCCCTTCTTCCAATTCCCGGATTTCGACGAGAATACCCGCGCCACGACTTTCCATACGACGGGCACGACCGGCCGGCCGAAAGGGGTGTATTTCAGTCACCGTCAACTGGTGCTGCACACGCTGGCCGGGTTGGTCGAATACGGGTTGTCTCCAAGCCAGGGCCGGTTTCATCGCGAGGACGTCTACATGCCGATGACGCCCATGTTTCACGTCCACGCCTGGGGCTGCCCGTACACGGCGACCCTGTCGGGCGCGAAACAAGTCTATCCGGGGCGCTACGCGCCCGACGTCCTCCTGAAATTGATAGCGCAGGAGGGTGTGACGTTCACGCATTGCGTGCCGACAATACTGCAAATGCTGCTCACCGCGCCCGGCAGCAAGGATGTGGATCTATCCAAGCTGAAGATGGTGGTCGGAGGCTCCGCACTGCCACGGTCGCTAGCCAGAGCCGCGCTGGCGCGCGGTATCGATGTCTTCGCCGGCTATGGCCAATCCGAGTCGTGCCCGATGTTGACCGCTATACACCTGACCACGAAACAGCTCTCGGAAGAGCCGGAGCGGCAGGTGGAGCATCGCACCAACCCCGGCTTGCCGGCACCGCTGGTGGATTTGCGCGTTGTCGATGCGGATATGCAAGACGTGCCGCGTGACGGCAAAAGTCCCGGCGAGATCATCGCGCGTGGCCCCTGGCTCACTATGGGCTATCTCAACAATGCCGAGGCATCGGAGCAGCTTTGGGCCGGCGGTTACCTACACACCGGCGACGTCGCCACCTGGGATGCCAACGGATTCATCCACATAGTCGATCGGCTCAAGGACATCATCAAGAGCGGTGGAGAATGGATCTCGTCGATCGACCTAGAGGACATCATCTTGGAGAAGAAAGGCATCCTCAGGGCGGCCGTCATCGGCATCAGAGACGCCAAATGGGGCGAACGTCCGATGGCGCTGGTCGTTTTGGACCCTGAATTCACCGGCAAGGTCGAAGAAGATGCCATCCGCGACCACGTGAGGTCCTATGTGGACAAAGGCATCATCGCGAAGCTCGCGGTGCCTGAGCGGATTATGATCGTCAAGGAGCTACCGCTGACTACGGTTGGTAAGATCGACAAGAAAGTACTGCGCGAAAGGTATCAGCGCCAAGAAGCGGCATGACACGCCGCGGAAACCTCCGCGCACCAGGCGAAACGACTGAAGTGTCTCCGACTGGGAGTTGCTCATGAACAGGCTCTCCGCATTGGACGCTTCCTTCATCTACCAGGAGACGCCCGAGACTCCGATGCACGTCGGCAGCCTGACTATTTTCGCGCCGCCGGCCAATCCGGACGACATTTTCGCGCGTTTTCGTGATCAAACCGCGGCACGGCTTGAGCTGCTCCCGTCGTACCGCCGGCGGCTGCAGATGACGCCGCTCGGCATCGATCATCCCGTGTGGGTGGACGACGACGATGTCGACCTCGACTATCACATCCAACATGTCGCGCTGCCGAAGCCGGGCACGATCGACCAGCTGCGGGCACAGGTCGCGCGGCTGCACGCGATCCCGCTCGATCTAACGCGCCCGTTGTGGCAATATCATCTGATCGAGGGCCTCGAAGACGGCGGCTTCGCCGTCTACATCAAGATTCATCATAGTGACATGGACGGGGTAGCCGGTATGGCGACCCTTGACGTGGTGTACGATTTCTCGCCTGACTCCTCGCCGGCCTATCCTGTGCGCAAGGCTATTCGGTCAAGCGCACAGCCGTCGGATTTCCTCGAGCTGACCACCACGGCGTTCGCCGATTTCTTACGCCAGGGATTGCGCGCCGTTAGATCGGTGCCGAACCTGGCGACGACGCTGGCGAAAGCGTCGCGGTATCTTGGCCGGGACGTCCGATATCTACTCGATTATACCAGGAACACGCCGCGGACGCGCTTCAACGTTGCGGTCTCGAACCACCGCAGCTATGGCACGTCGTCGGTGTCGCTGTCCGACGTGAAGGCGGTGGCGAAGGCGAGCCATGCAACGATCAATGACGTCGTGCTTGCGCTCTGCGCTGGCGCCCTGCGTCGTTATTTGATTGAGCACGAGTCGCTGCCGGATCTGCGGTTGACTGCCGCCGTGCCGGCCTCCCTGCGTGCGCCCGGCGATACCCGGCTGAACAATCAGGTCGTGTTCTCGCTGTGCCGCCTCGCAATTGACGTGTCCGACCCGTTGGCGCGGCTTGCGGCAGCGCGGATCGCGGCCAGGGAGGGCAAGGATCTGTTCGCTGACATGAAGGATCTTCTGAGCACGGACATCTCGCTGCTCGGCGCGCCGATCGTCATGACCGCGTTTTTCCGCCTGCTGCAGCGCACTTACCCAGTATGGTGCAACGTAGTCATCTCGAACTTGCCGGGACCGCGCCAGCCGATGTACTTCGCCGGCGCTGCGGCGCGGCATTATTTCCCGTTGTCGATACCGTTTCATGGCTGTGCGCTAAACATCACCGTGCAGAGCTACCTCGATTCGCTCGAGTTCGGATTGACCGCGTGCCGAGTGGCGGTGCCCGACGTGCAACTCATCGCCGATTATCTGGTCGAGGATTTCAAGGCGATGCGGGGCGCCCACGATGCGCTCAGCAGGCCCGACGCGATCGAAGTTATCGAGATAGCGGCGCCCGAGTCTACCGCTAGTCCGAAGCCGGCCAAACGCAAGCGGCGCATCGCGGCGGAGCCTGTCGCGGCGGCGA
The DNA here is from genome assembly GCA_049284935.1 of Xanthobacteraceae bacterium. Lineage (GTDB taxonomy): Bacteria > Pseudomonadota > Alphaproteobacteria > Rhizobiales > Xanthobacteraceae > BOG-931. The sequence continues at coordinate 7,726 of JBAPYW010000070.1, read as the reverse complement.
AGCCGATTGAGACACCCGCGCGAACTGAGAAACAGACATTGTCTCTCGCCGCTTCGGCAATGACGCAGGCCGCGGAGGAAACTCCACCCTCCAGCTCGGCGCGCCGCGCAAGGTCGGCGGCAACGCCGGCGGCGCGGAGGAAAGACGCGATCCCTGGTCGGCCTGGCAACCGGCCCGCGCCAACGCAGGCGGACGATGGGAAAACCCGGCACTGAGGTAAAGCCGCCGTCGGCAATCCTCCTCGCGCTCGAGCCTCGCGGGCTGCTGAGCTTTCCGGCTTTACTTGCGGCCGCACCAATCCTGGCGGCGGCGCCGCGTGGCCCGCGGCATGCCGTGATCGTCTTGCCTGGGCTCGGCGCCGACGACCGGTCGACCGTCGTGATCCGACGCTTCCTCTCCTATCTCGGCTACGAAGTGCACGGCTGGAAGCGCGGCCGTAACATCCGCCCGCCCGGCGCCGATCTGCCGGCGATGGTCGCACAGATCCTCGCACTCTACGCCGCGACCGGGTCGCCGGTCAGTCTGGTCGGCTGGAGCCGCGGCGGCATCATCGCGCGCGAGGCGGCGCGGCAGGTCCCGCACGCCGTCCGCTTGGTGATCACGCTCGGGAGCCCGTTCGCGGCGCCGCACGCGAGCAATGTCGGCTTCGTCTGGCGGCGGGCGACGGGCTTGGACTTTCCGGCGTGGACAACGGAGCAATCGCGCCAGCTAGCGGAACCGCTGCCGGTTCCGAGCACGTCGATCTACTCACGTTCGGACGGTGTCGTCGCTTGGCGGGCCTGCCGGGAGGAGGAGGGACCGGACCGGGAGAACGTCGAGGTTCGCACCAGCCATACCGGGCTCGGCTTTCATCCGGCTGCGCTGTGGGTCATCGCCGACCGGCTGGCGCAGGCCCCCGGCACATGGAAGCCATTCGGGCCCGGACCTCTGGTTGCGCCGTTCTTTCCTCGGCCGGCGAGACCCTAGCGCAACAGGGACAGAGGCTGGTGGAAGCGGGAGTGCCCGGCGGATTGTCGCTAGGCGAACGGCAGTCGGAAGGCGGCCATTTGGCTGCGACCCACCTCGAGCCGTTCGATCGTTGGGAGGCAGATCAGGAATTGGCTCGGAAGGTGACGCCTGTTAATTCGCCCTGAGACATTGGGCGCTGGTCCGTACCCGCAACCCGCGGGTGATGACGCCCAAACCGATCATGACTTGATACCCAATCTCCGTGCAACACCGCGCCAGCCAGGGACGTTTCGCCCGCGAGCGCTACTCCCGCGCAAATCTCCGCGAACTTGTCAGCTTTGCCTTGGCCATGACAGCCCAGCATTTCGAGACATTCTCTCTGCGTCGCAAGGCTGGTGCCGCCTCCAACCGTGCCGACGATGAGCGAAGTTAGCGTCACCGACCAATAATAGTCCCCGTTCTCCAACAATTGGGAATACGTAACCGCGGCCTGGGACTCGGAGATGTCGGCCACGTCCTGGCCAGTCGCGATGAACATCGCGGTGAGGCCATTTGGTGCATGCGAGCTGTTGTTCGCCGACCCGGCAAGAAAGGCGCCCGTCGTCGAGATCTGACGCGCCTCGAACAGTTCCTTCGCATTGACGCCCATGAGATCCTTCAGAATGTCGTTCCTGATGACCGCCTCGGCGACAACTCGCCTGCCGCGAGTTAGCAGCATGTTGATCCTGGAGTGCTTTTTATCGGTATCCATATTTCCGGACAGGACATATTGTGCACCGCCGGGATGGTTCTTCTTGATCCACTCGCAAGCCGCGCGAGTCGCTTTGCCGACCATGTTCTGCCCGGCCGCATCGCCCGTGGTATAGTTGAATCGCAGATGCCGCAGGGGTCCAATGGAGAATTGCTGGATCTTGACGAGCTTGCCAATGTGCGTCGTTGCATCCGCCTCCCGCTTGATCGCTGCAAAATTTTCATCGATCCAACGGCCGAATTCCCGGGCGCTTACGGCGTCTTTAAATATGAAGACGGGTGAACGCTGCATATATTGTTCGACGACTGTCGTCCTCACGCCGCCGCATTCCGTCAATAACCGCATTCCCCGGTTATAACTCGCAACCAGCGTTCCCTCGGTGGTCGCAAGCGGGATGAAAAAATCTCCTTGCGCATGTTCCCCGTTAATTCGAAGCGGGCCGGCGACGCCTATCGGCACTTGAGCCACCCCGATGAAGTTTTCGATGTTCCCCTGCAGGATCGAAGGATCAAAAGAATATTTAGCGACATGCGGCAGGTCCGCTCCGGTCTGCTCGCGGATGAACTCGCGCCTTATCGCCGCGTTCTTAGCGGTATAGTCGTTGATCTCGTCACGCGGAATTGCCGATCGTCTTATCGCCGGTGCGGTCTCGGGCATCGTCGTTCTCCGTCGGCGGCATGGCCGGTCCACGGCGAGCGGCCGTGGACCGGACCGCGTAGAGGCCTAATACATCATGACTTTGCCAAATTCGCCCCATGTCTTGCCGTCGAACCGCTCCAACTGCATTTGTTTGATCGGCGAGAAGTCGGTCGGGCTCGTTGTGACCCTAATCCCCGGATAGAACACGCCGATCGGCATATTGAGGTTCGCGGCCTGGCGCATGACGTTTTCGCGCGTGAGATCGTCACCGCACTGCTTGAGCACCTGGACCAGCGTTTGCGCCATCGCGTAGCCGTACAGGTAATTGCCGTCGGCCATGTTAGCCTTCGGCTGATATTTGGCCATAAAGGCGCGGAAGTCCCGGAACGCCGGGTCGTTGTCCCACCGCGGATCGTTCTGGTCACGCAGGTAGCCGGAAGAAATGAGGCCGACTGATTTCTCGGTGCCCGCCGCCTCCAGCACCGGCCGGGAGATCGCATTGTTGGAGATGAGTTGCAGGGGATGCCAGTTGATGTCGTAGGCCTTGCGGATCGCCTGCGCGCCGAATTTCGAGGTCGTGATGTTGATGAAGGCATCCGCACCGGAACTCTGCAGGGTGATGATCTGCGTGTCCACGGTCGCATCGGTAACCTCGTAGGCCTGCTCCGAGACGATCATCGTCTTGGCCCGCTCGCCGAGCACCTCCTTGACGCCGGCGAGATAGTCCTTCCCGAAATCGTCGTTCTGATACAGGATGCCGATCTTGGCGTCCGGCTTGTTCTCGAGCAGGTATTGGGCGTAGATCCGCGCCTCGGTCCGGTAGCTGGGGTTCCAGCCCATCGTCCACGGGTAATGCTGCGGATCGGCGAACTTGCTATCGCCGCTCGACACGAACAGCTGCGGCACCTTCTTCGAATTCATGTACGGCCGGATCGCCGTGTTCGAGGGCGTGCCGAGCGAGCCGAAGATAAGCAGCACCTCGTCGTGCTCGACGAGCCGGCGAGCCTGCTCGACCGCCTTGGGCGGCGAATAGCCATCGTCCGCGCTGATGAAGTTGATCTTGCGCCCGTTGATACCGCCCTGGTCGTTGATCATCTGGAAATAGGACGCTTCGGACGTGCCGATCACGGCGTAAGCGGAGGCCGGGCCGCTATAGGGCATGATATTGCCGACCTTGATCTCGGTATCGCTTGCACCCGGATCGTATTTTTTTTGTGCCGCAGCCGGACCGGCCGCCCCGAGCGCCATGGTCGCCACGGCCAGCGCTGAAATTTTGAGCCAGTGCCGCATGATCGCCTCCATTATTTCAGAAATTTTGGAATTCCCTAGAGTGCGGCTAGCAGAAAAGCCGTTGAACCGCATTGAGGTGGATCAATTCCGTCACTTGCGCGAGCGCCGCACGCGCGCGTCTTCCGCCCGCCTCGGTCAGGCCAGCGGCCGCGCTCAATCCGCTTTGCGAATGGACGCGAGCGTCCGTCGGGCGAGGCCGGCAATTCCCGACGGCGCGACGTACATGCAGGCGATCAGCAGCAGGCCGTAGACCGCCCAGGGCGCCGCCTTTGAGACTTGGCCGGCGAAATCCGGCACGAACTCGATGAACAGCGCGCCAAAAATCACTCCCGGGATCGAACCGAGACCCCCCACCACGACCCCAAGCAAGAGGCTGATCGACAGCAAAATGTTGAAGGCGTCGGGTGAAACGAACTGGACGGTGATCGCGCCCAGCGAGCCGGCAATCCCCGTATAGAGCGCGCTCACGCCGAACATCAGCGACTTGAAAAGGCTGATGTCGACCCCCATCGCTGCAGCGGCGATTGGGTGATCGCGGATCGCTATCATGGCGCGGCCAATCCGGCCGCGTAACAGGTTCCACGCGAGCACGAACATCGCGAGGGTGATGGCGAGCGTAAACAGGTAGAGCCACTGGTCGGCGTTGACCGGCAAGCCATGTGGCGGGTCCGGCTTGATGATGACGATGCCTTGCACCCCGCCGGTCCAAGCACTGATCCCATTATATTTGAGGATCTGCGGTGTGGCGGCCGCAAGGGCGAAAGTGGCAAGGGCGAGATAGAGGCCCTCGAGCCGCAATGCGGGCAGTCCGAACAGAAAGCCAACAATCAAGCAGGTCAGTCCCGAGATCGGGATCGTCCACCAATAATCGACGCCGAACCGAGTCATGAGAATTGCGGTGGTGTAAGCGCCGATCGCATAAAATGCGCCATGGCCCAGAGAGATCTGCCCGCTGTAGCCGGTGAGCATGTTCAGCCCAAGAATTGCAATCGCGTATACCAAGGTGAGGGTTAGTTGAAACACCAAGTAACCGCTCGTAACAAACGGCAGCGCAATGGCGACAACGAGCAGCAGCAAAACGCCGATGATCAGCCGGGCGTGGAACACGACCGGGCGGGTGGCCGGAATGTGCCGCATGGTGTCGCCGAATGCCATCGCTACACCCGCGTGAGCACGGTCCGGCCGAACACGCCGGACGGTTTGACAACCAGGACCATAACGATGATTACCAGCGCCACCGTCATCTTCAGGTCTGTGCTGATCAGATAAGCGCCGAGCAAATTCTCCACGATGCCCAGGCTGAATCCGCCCAACACTGCGCCCCAGGGATTGTCGATGCCGCCGAGCAGCGCCGCCGCAAAGGCATAGAGCAGCACGCCCGACATCATATTGGGGTCGAGGAAGATAATTGGCGCCACCATCATACCTGCGACGGCGCCAAGCGCTGCTGCAAGCCCCCAGCCGAGCGCTACCATGCGCGCGACGCGGATGCCGACCAATCGACTCGACACCGGGTTCTCGGCTGCCGCCCGCATGGTGAGACCGAGTTCCGTCCAGCGAAAAAAGGCAAACAATATCGCGAGAAGGGCGAGGGTGACGCCGATCGCGCCGACTTCGTGGGTCGAAATATAGCTGTTCGCCCAGAGCGGCTCGCTCGGAAACGGGCTGGGAAAGGTCTTGATGGTGTAGCCGAATATCCAACCGGCGATGCTGTTGAATACCAGAAGCAGACCGATGAAGACGATGACGGAGGCGAGAACGGGGGCGCCCGCGAGCGGCCGGATGATCGCAAGCTCAATGACGGCTGCGGCCAGGAACGATACGCCGATCGTGAGCAAGAACGCCGGCCAGTAGGGAAGCCCGGCATTGATCATCGACCAGGCCAGGTACGTCGAAAACATCGCCATCTCGCCCTGCGCAAAATTCACAAGCTCGGTTGCTCGGTAGATCATGACGAGAGCGAGCGCGAGGCTCGCATAGATTCCACCGGTCGCGAGGCCGGAAAACACCTGATGCAAGAGGCCGCTCATGGTTGACCCGCTTCAGTAGCCCAAATACGACCGGCGTACCGCCTCGTGCTTGCGCAGCTCCTTGCTGGGTCCGGAGAGCGCGAGGCGGCCAGTCTCGAGAAGGTAGGCGTGATCGGAGAGTCCCAGCGCAAGGTTGACGTTCTGCTCCACCAACAGGATGCTCATGCCTTCTTCGGCATTGATGCGGCGCATGATGCGGAAAATCTCCTGCACCACGATCGGCGCGAGCCCTAACGACGGCTCATCGAGCAGCAGCAGCCGCGGCCGTGACATGAGCGCCCGCGACAGCGCCAGCATCTGCTGCTCCCCTCCCGACAATGTACCGGCCTGTTGCCGCCGTCGCTCGGCGAGGATGGGAAAATAGCCGTACAGTCGGTCGACATCGGAACGCCGCTGGCTCTGGTCACGTCTGACATGGGCGCCGAGCCGCAGATTCTCCTCGACCGTGAAGCTCAGGAAGGTCCCCCGGCCTTCGGGCACGTGAGCGATCCCCAGGCGAACGATGTCTTCGGTCGCCCTGCCGCCGATAGGGGTGCCGGCAAAGCGCACCTCACCGGAACTGCGCACCAGCCCGCAGATCGCCCGCAGCGTGGTTGTCTTTCCGGCGCCGTTCGCGCCCAGCAGTGCGGTGATGGTGCCCTCGCCGACGCTGAAGGCCAACTGGTGCAGCACCTCGGTGGAGCCGTAGGAAGCTCGTAGATCGCTAGCTTCGAGAAGCAAGGTCATGGCCTTCCTCCCCGAGATAGGCGCGGACGACCTCAGGCTCGCTCCTCACCTCCGCCGGGGTCCCGTCGGCGATTTTTCGGCCAAAATTGAGAACGACAACCTTGTCGCAGACACGCATCACGAGGTCCATTTGATGCTCGATCAGCAGCACGGTCACGCCGAGCTGGTCGCGGACCTCGATAATTCGTCGGCGCAACTCGTCGGTCTCGGCAGCGTTGAGACTCGCTGCCGGCTCGTCGAGCAGCAGGAGCTTCGGCGCGGATGCCAGAGCCCGCGCCAGTTCCACGCGTTTCTGCATGCCGCGCGGGAGATCATGGACTGAGATATCCGCGATGGTGCGCAGGTCGAGGAAATCCAAGAGCCAGCCCGCGCGGTCGTGGAGCATGTTCTCCTCGCTGCGCACCGTTGGCAGCCGCAGCGCATTCTCAACGAACCCCGTCCGCGTGCGGCAATGGCCTCCGAGCAGGATGTTCTGCAGTACCGACATGGTGCGAAACAGCCCGAGGTCTTGAAAGGTGCGTCCAATCCCGAGTGCGGCGACGGCGTGGCGCGACTCGCGCAGCAGCGACTTTCCCGCAAATCTGAGATCGCCGCGGCCACAAGGATGGATCCGACTGATGCAGTTAAAGAGTGTGGTCTTGCCTGAACCGTTGGGTCCGATCAGCCCGCAGATCTGCTGTTCGTCGACCGAAAAGGTTACCCCGTCGAGGGCGACGATGCCGTCGAATTGCACTGCGACATCGATGAGCTCCAGCAACGGGCGCCGGCCGGCGGAAATCTTGGGCGGGTTTACGAGAAGCGGATGTGCTGCGGCGCTAATCTCGATTAGCTTGACCGACATAGGGTTCCTCTCGCTAGCAGCCTATGACCGCTCCAGCAAGATTCATTGATCGAGATCAACGCGGCGGGAGGAGCGCATCGGCGTTGGTACGATCGCCAGCGCCCGCCCTTGTTCGCGGCGGCGCTGAATGCGGCGAAGGCGATCTTGGATCCGCAGGCACTTGCTCAATCCCGGCGTGCTGATCGATCCATAGCCGACGGGTATTGAGGGTGCGAACATCAAACGTTGCGCGCGTCTTGAGTATTGGCGCGCCCTACGGGAATCGAACCCGTGTTTCCGCCGTGAAAGGGGTGAAACTCGTACTGTGGCGAACCCCACTGAACGGCAATGAAGCAAGAAGCACCGAATTTATCGCACATTCTTGTTCTTGACCGTTCATCCCTGTACGGCTACACCCGTGCCGTACTTGTGCCGTACAGGGGAAAGCCGGGGGCAGGGCATGGCACGCACAGTCCGCGATGCAAGGCTTGAAACGCGCTCCGCTCGAACGCGCCTGAAGAT